>NZ_CP117460.1:1212588-1818882 GCF_030687145.1 Pseudomonas sp. FP1742
TTGAAGTCGAAGGCGCCGACGGCACCACCCAGATTCATCCGCTGGACGAGCCGGAAGACCAGGCCGTCGCACAAGGTCAGGCTGAAGGTGAAACACCTCTCGCGTTGCCTCAGGCCGAGACATCGGCCGAGGAACCAGCCAGCGCCGAAGCGAGCGCACCGACTCCAGCTCCAGCAACCCCGGTGGCCACGCCTGCGGCTCCGGCCCACAGCACTGCCCCGGTTGTCGCGGCAGCGCCGGCCCCGGCGGTTCCCGCTGTGCCGGCACCGGTTGTCGCGGCTCCGGTTGCTCCGACCGCACCCGCAGCTGCTCCGGTAGCCGGGCAAGGCCAGGTTCAACTGCAATTCACCGCCGATTGCTGGACGCAAGTGACCGACGGCACCGGCAAGGTGCTGTTGAGTGGTCTCAAGCGTAAAGGCGAAAGTGTTTCCGTCAGCGGCAAACCGCCCTTTGCCGTGCGTCTGGGCTTCGCCCGTGGCGCGCAGGTCAGCTACAACGGGCAAGTGGTTGATGTCGCTCCGTTCACCAGTGGCGAGACTGCTCGCCTGAAGTTGGGTCAATAAGTCATGCACGGCGAATCTCCAATCAAGCGTCGCGAATCCCGCAAGATCTGGGTCGGTAACGTACCTGTTGGCGGCGATGCGCCCATCGCCGTGCAGAGCATGACCAACAGCGATACCAATGACGTGGCCGCCACCGTGGCCCAGATCAATCGTCTGGAAGCCGCTGGCGTCGATATCGTACGGGTCTCGGTGCCGGACATGGACGCCGCCGAAGCCTTCGGCAAGATCAAGCAGCTGGTCAAAGTGCCGTTGGTGGCCGACATCCATTTCGACTACCGGATTGCTCTGCGCGTAGCCGAACTGGGCGTCGATTGCCTGCGTATCAACCCGGGCAACATCGGTCGTGAAGACCGCGTGCGTGCGGTGGTCGATGCCGCCCGTGATCGCGGGATTCCGATCCGCATCGGCGTCAACGCCGGTTCCCTGGAAAAAGACCTGCAAAAGAAATACGGCGAGCCGACTCCCGCTGCGCTGGTCGAGTCCGCCCTGCGTCACGTCGAACACCTCGAACGCCTGAATTTCCAGGACTTCAAGGTCAGCGTAAAAGCCTCCGACGTGTTCATGGCCGTTGAAGCCTACCGCTTGCTGGCCAAGGAAATCGTCCAGCCGTTGCACTTGGGGATTACCGAAGCCGGTGGTTTGCGTTCAGGCACAGTGAAATCCGCGGTGGGCCTCGGTATGCTGCTCGCCGAAGGGATTGGCGATACTATTCGCATCTCGTTGGCGGCCGACCCGGTCGAGGAAGTGAAAGTCGGCTACGACATTCTCAAATCCCTGCACTTGCGTTCCCGTGGCATCAACTTCATCGCCTGCCCGAGCTGCTCGCGGCAGAACTTCGATGTGGTCAAAACCATGAACGAGCTGGAAGGGCGCCTCGAAGACCTGCTGGTGCCGCTGGATGTCGCGGTAATCGGTTGCGTGGTCAACGGGCCGGGCGAAGCCAAGGAAGCCCATATCGGCTTGACCGGCGGCACGCCAAACCTGATTTACATCGACGGCAAGCCGTCGCAGAAACTGACGAATGACAATCTGGTGGATGAGCTTGAACGCTTGATCCGGCAGAAAGCGGCCGAAAAGGTCGAAGCTGACGCAGCTGTAATCGCTCGCGGCTGACTCTGACTAAAGAGCCGAACGAATTTAAGGATTTAAAGTGAGCAAGTCTCTGCAAGCCATTCGTGGCATGAACGACATCCTGCCCGAACAGACTCCCCTGTGGCGTCATTTCGAGGGCACTGTTTCGCGTCTGCTGGATAACTACGGTTACAAGCAGATCCGCATGCCGATCGTCGAGTTCACCGAGCTGTTCAAGCGCTCGATCGGTGAAGTGACCGACATCGTCGAAAAAGAGATGTACACCTTCGAAGACCGCAACGGCGATTCCCTGACCCTGCGCCCTGAAGGCACAGCGGCCTGCGTGCGTGCGGTGCTCGAGCACGGCATCACCGGCGGTGGCCAGGTGCAGAAACTCTGGTACATCGGCCCGATGTTCCGTCACGAACGTCCACAGAAAGGTCGTTATCGCCAGTTCCACCAGATCGGTTGCGAAGTCTTCAACCTCGACGGTCCGGACATCGACGCCGAGTTGATCGTGCTGACCTGGCGCCTGTGGGGCGAACTGGGTATCCGCGATGCGGTCAAGCTCGAGCTCAATAGCCTGGGCACTGCCGAATCCCGCGCTCGTTATCGCGAAGCACTGGTCGAGTACCTGACCGCTCGCCTGGATCAACTGGACGAAGACAGCCAGCGCCGTCTGAAGACCAACCCGCTGCGGGTCCTGGATACCAAGAACACCGACACTCAAGCGGTGCTGGCCGACGCGCCGAAAATGGCCGACTACCTCGACGAAGAATCCCGCGTGCACTTCGAGGGCCTCAAGGCTCGCCTGGACGCCGCCGGCATTCCTTATGTGATCAACCCGAAGCTGGTTCGCGGGCTGGATTACTACAGCAAGACCGTTTTCGAATGGGTCACCGACCAGTTGGGCGCCCAGGGCACCGTGTGTGCCGGTGGTCGTTACGACGGCCTGGTGGAGCAGATGGGCGGCAAGCCGACCCCGGGCGTAGGTTTCGCCATGGGTATCGAACGCCTGGTACTGCTGCTTGAAACCCTTGAACAGATCCCGGAAGAAATCTCCCGTCAGGTCGATGTCTACCTGTGTGCCTTCGGCGAGGCCGCCGAACTGGCTGCCCTGACGTTGAGCGAAAAGGTGCGTGATCAATTGCCCAACCTGCGCCTGCAAGTCAATGCCGGTGCCGGCAGCTTCAAAAGCCAGTTCAAGAAAGCCGACAAGAGCGGTGCGTTGTACGCATTGATCCTCGGTGACGACGAAATGGCCCAGCAAGTGGTAGGTTTCAAACCCCTGCGTGGCCAGGGCGAACAACAAAGCATTGCCTGGGATGCGCTTGCTGCACACCTGGCCACCTGCGTCGTGCAGGGTTGAAGCTGTCAAACAGCCGATTTAGCGATTAAGGAGTATTGGGGTGTCGAGTACCGAAGACGAACATCTGGCGGAGTTGAAGGACTGGTGGACACGCAACGGCAAGCCCCTGGTCACTGGCGGCCTGTTGGCGCTGGTCATCGTATTCGGCTGGCAGGCCTTTCAGAAGTATCAGAGCAATCAGTCGCAAGGCGCCTCGATTCTCTACCAGCAATTGCTGGAAACCACGCTGACGCCTGACGGCAAGCCTGATGCTGCACGTGTTTCGGATCTGGCCGGCAAGCTCAACAGCGAGTTCGGCGGCACCGCTTACGCGCAATACGGCAGCCTGTTCGTGGCGAAAGTCGCGGTCGACAGCGGCAAGCTCGACGACGCAGCCAGCGAGCTGAAAGCCATTGTCGACAAACCGGCCAACCCGGCACTGGGTGAAGTCGCCCGTCAGCGCCTGGCGCAGGTACTGGCCGCGCAGAACAAGGTCGATGAAGCCCTGAAACTGCTCGAAGGCGATGCCGACAAGGCCTTCCTGGCCACTCGTGAAGAACTCAAGGGCGACCTGCTGGTGCAGCTGGGCCGTACCGACGAAGCGAACGCGGCGTATCAAAAAGCCAAGGCGGCACTGTCGGATGAAGCGGCGGTCGGTGGCCTACAAATCAAGCTGGACGACCTGGCCAAAGGGGATGCGTGACGTGATCCGTTGGAAACATGCAGCATTGCTGGCTCTGGCCATTCTGGCCGCGGGTTGCAGCAGCAACAGCAAAAAAGAATTGCCACCGGCCGAGCTGACCGACTTCAAAGAAGAAGTGGTTCTGCACAAGCAGTGGAGTCGTTCGATCGGTAACGGTCAGGGCGAAACCTACAACATGCTGGTTCCGGCGATCGATGGCGATACCATCTATGCCGCCGACGTCACCGGTGTGGTGATGGCGATGGATCGCAGCAATGGCGACATCAAATGGAAGAAAGATCTCGAACTGCCTGTCTCCGGCGCCGTTGGCGTGGGTTACGGTCTGGTCATGATCGGCACGCTCAAGGGTGAAATCGTTGCCCTGGATGCCAGCAGCGGTGAAGAGAAATGGCGCGCTCGCGTGACCAGCGAAGTTCTCGCGCCGCCGGCCACCAACGGTGACGTTGTTGTGGTGCAGACCCAGGATGACCGTCTGATCGGTCTGGACGCCGCCACCGGCAACCAGCGCTGGTTGTATGACAGCACGCCGGCAGTCCTGACCCTGCGCGGCACCAGCGCACCGATCGTCACCAACCGCCTTGCGGTGGCTGGCCTGTCGACCGGTAAAGTGGTCGCTCTGGATATTTCCAACGGCGTGCCGGTGTGGGAACAGCGTGTAGCGATTCCACAAGGTCGTTCGGAGCTGGAGCGTGTGGTCGATATCGACGGTGGCTTGCTGCTGTCCGGCGGTACACTGTATGTCGCCAGCTACCAGGGTCGCGTCGCGGCACTGGACCTGGAAAGCGGTCGTCAGCTCTGGCAGCGTGATGCTTCCAGTTATGCCGGTGTCGCCCAGGGTTTTGGCAGCGTCTACGTGAGCCTGTCTTCGGGCACTGTTGAAGGCGTCGACGAGCGTTCCACCACTGCATTGTGGAGCAACGATTCGCTGGCCCGCCGTCAACTGTCGGCTCCGGAAGTGTTCTCCAGCTACGTTGCAGTCGGTGACCTGGAAGGTTACCTGCACCTGCTGAGTCAGGTGGACGGTCGTTTCGTCGGCCGCGAGCGCATCGACAGCGACGGCCTGCGTGCCCGTCCGCTGGTGGTGGGTGACACGATTTATGTGTATGGCAACAGCGGCAAACTGGAAGCCCTGACCATCAAGTAACAACTATGCTTGGGGTTGATCCCCAAGCGGCTTCACCTGTGGGAGCGGGCTTGCTCGCGAAGGGCGTCAACGATGACACGTACAACCTGAGTAAATGCGGTGCTATTACGTTTTTTCGCGAGCAAGCCCGCTCTCACAGTGCTGCCCCGAGCACCAGCCGCTGCCTCGCAGCGGCTTTTGTATTTTCTGAAATAACGAAGTGGAGAGCCGCATGGTTCCCGTAATCGCCCTGGTGGGCCGACCGAACGTCGGCAAGTCCACCTTGTTCAACCGCCTGACCAGGACTCGCGACGCCATCGTCGGCGACTTGTCCGGTCTGACCCGTGATCGCCAATACGGTGAGGCCAAGTGGCAAGGGCGTTCCTACATTCTGGTCGACACTGGCGGTATCTCCGGTGACGAGCACGGTATGGACGAAAAAATGGCCGAGCAGTCGCTGCTGGCCATTGAAGAAGCGGATGTCGTTCTGTTCCTGGTAGATGCCAAGGCCGGTTTTACCGCCGCCGACCAGATGATCGCCGAGCACTTGCGCAAGCGTAACAAGCGTTCCTACGTGGTCGCCAACAAGGTCGACAACATCGACCCTGAAATGGCCCGCGCCGAATTCGCCCCGTTGGGCATGGGCCACGCGATCCCGATCGCTGGTGCCCACGGTCGTGGCATCACCCAGATGCTGGAAATCGCCCTGAGCGACTTCCCGAAAGACGAAGAAGAACCGCAAGAAGGCGAAGAGGAAGAGATCGTTGCCGAAGGTGAGGAAGCCAAGCGCATTCCTGGCCCAAGCGAAAAAGACGGTATCAAGATCGCCATCATTGGCCGTCCGAACGTCGGCAAGTCGACCCTGGTCAACCGCATGCTCGGTGAAGACCGGGTGATCGTGTATGACCAGCCTGGTACCACCCGCGACAGTATCTACATCCCGTTCGAGCGTAACGACGAGAAGTACACGCTGATCGACACCGCTGGTGTGCGAAAGCGCGGCAAGATTCACGAAGAAGTCGAAAAGTTCTCCGTGGTCAAAACCCTGCAGGCGATCAAAGACGCCAACGTGGTGATCTTCGTGATGGACGCCCGCGAAGGCGTGGTGGACCACGACCTCAACCTGCTGGGCTTTGCCCTTGAAGCCGGTCGTGCGCTGGTGATCGCGATCAACAAGTGGGACGGCATGACGCCGAGCGAGCGCGATTTCGTGAAGGTCGAGCTGCAACGTCGACTGTTCTTTGTCGACTTCGCCGACATCCACTTCATCTCGGCCCTGCACGGCACTGGCGTAGGTAATCTCTATGCGTCGGTACAGAACTCGTTCAAGTCCGCGGTCACCCGCTGGCCGACCAACCGCCTGACCCAGATTCTGGAAGATGCGGTCGGCGAGCACGCGCCACCGATGGTCAACAACCGCCGGATCAAGCTGCGTTATGCCCACTTGGGTGGTGCGAACCCGCCGATCATCGTGATCCACGGTAACCAGATCGAGAAAGTGCCGAAGTCGTACGTGCGCTATCTGGAAAACACCTACCGTCGTGTACTCAAGCTGGTCGGTACGCCGATCCGTATCGAGTTCAAGGGCGGCGAGAACCCGTACGAAGGCAACAAGAACTCGCTCACCGACCGTCAGGTCAACAAGAAGCGTCGTTTGATGAGTCACCACAAGAAAGCCGACAAGAAGCGCCGCGACAAGCGCTGATTCACGACTGCCCGGCTCCTGTGGGAGCGGGCTTGCCCGCGAAGAACGATAATGCGTTCTACCTGACACACCACGGTGTGACCATCGCGGGCAAGCCACGCTCCCACAGGATCGGGTTACAGAAAGGGCGCTTTATGCGCCTTTTTTTATGGGCGCCGTTTGGGCTATCCTCGGGCTCTCCCGTGCCGCCGTTAGAGCCGGGTGTAGCGCAGGGAATCACCGATGATCACCAGTAAGCTGCCGAATGTCGGCATCACTATCTTCACGCAGATGTCTCAGCTCGCGGCGCAAACCGGGGCGATCAATCTGTCCCAGGGTTTTCCCGATTTCGACGGCCCGCAGGCCCTGCGTGATGCGGTCGGTCGGCATATCGCCAGTGGCCACAACCAGTATTCGCCGATGACCGGCTTGCTGGCGTTGCGTCAGCAGATCGCGGCGAAGATCGCTCGCAGCTATGGCGCCCACGTGGATGCTGACAATGAAGTGACGGTCACTCCCGGCGCGACTCAGGCGATTTTCTGCGCGATTCAGGCGGTGATCCACAGCGGTGACGAAGTCATCGTGTTTGATCCGGCCTACGACAGTTATGAACCTTCGGTGGAGCTGGCCGGTGGTCGTTGCGTGCATGTGCAACTGGGTCTGAAAGACTTTTCCATCGATTTCCAGAAGCTTGCCCAAGCCATTACGCCGCGCACGCGGATGATCATCCTCAATACCCCGCACAACCCAAGCGGTGCGCTGATCAGCCGTGCCGAACTGGATCAGTTGGCGGCGTTGATCCGCGACCGCGACATCTATGTGATCAGCGATGAAGTCTACGAACACCTGGTGTTCGACGGCGTGCCTCACGCCAGCGTACTGGCCCATGAGGAGCTGTATCAGCGCGCTTTCGTGGTCAGTTCGTTCGGCAAGACGTACCACGTTACCGGTTGGAAAACCGGTTATGTCGTGGCGCCGCCGGCCCTTAGCGCGGAACTGCGCAAGGTGCACCAGTACGTCAGTTTCTGCGGCGTGACGCCGCTGCAATACGCCTTGGCCGATTACATGGCCGAACACCCGGAACACGTCGAAGAGCTGCCGGGCTTCTATCAGGCCAAGCGCGATCTGTTCTGCGATCTGCTGACGCCGTCGCGCTTCAGTTTTACCCGCGTGGCCGGTACTTATTTCCAGTTGGTCGATTACTCGCAGATTCGCCCGGACCTCAATGACGTCGAGATGGCGCTGTGGATGACCCGCGAGCATGGCGTCGCGAGCATTCCGATCTCGGTGTTCTACCAGACTCCACCTGAAGGCCAGCGCCTGGTGCGTCTGTGCTTTGCCAAGCGTGAGGAGACCCTGCGTGAAGCAGCGGCAAAACTATGCGTGATCTGAATACTCTGCCCAATCTGAATCTTGCGCTGATCCAGACCACCCTGGCCTGGCACGATCGTCAGGCCAATCTGGAGCATTTCGAGCCGCTGCTGGAACAGGCTCGTGGCGCGGACCTGATCATCCTGCCGGAGATGTTCACCACCGGTTTCTCCATGGAATCGGAAGCCCTCGCCGAGCCGGAAAATGGCCCCACCAGTAAATGGATGCGGGCTCAGGCAGCGAAGCTGGGCGCGGTGGTGACCGGCAGCATCATCGTCCAGGCGGCTGACGGCAGCCATCGCAACCGTCTGTTGTGGGCACGGCCGGACGGGGAGGTGTGGCACTACGACAAGCGTCACTTGTTCCGCATGGCAGGGGAGAACAACCACTACACCCCGGGCGAGCGTCAGGTGCAGTTCGAATTGAAGGGCTGGCGAGTGCGGCCGCTGATTTGCTACGACCTGCGCTTCCCGGTCTGGAGTCGCGACCCGCAAGACACTGACTTATTGCTGTACACCGCCAACTGGCCGGGAGCACGGCGTCAGCACTGGAACCGTTTGCTGCCGGCACGGGCGATCGAAAATCTCTGCTATGTGGCGGCGGTGAACCGCATCGGTACCGATGGCAAAGGTTTTGCGTATACCGGTGACAGTCAGGTCCTGGATTTTCAGGGCGAGACATTGCTCAGCGCAGGCGATGCCGATGGCGTGTTCAAGGTCGTGCTGGACGCGGCGGAACTGGCGGCGTATCGCACACGGTTCCCGGCGAATCTGGATGCGGATACCTTCGAGTTCACTTGATAGTCTCGTTGTCTGACCGTCCGTCTTCGCGAGCAAGCCCGCTTGTATGTTTAGACTTGAAGGGGTGGGTGGGACTAAAAGCCCGATTCTGACTCTAGCCAGTACAGACCGTGGGAGACTTCGTCCCACCCCTTCTACCTAAAAGCGCCAATAAGGAATTCATCGGCTAGGCCGACGATAGAGACAAGCCAGCGCAACGGTAGACCCCAACAAGCTCTTAAACCCTAGCTCCGAGGATTCGTCATGACAATCCTTACTTCGCAAGCGGTCGTGGGTGTTGATGTGGCCAAGGCTGAGGTGCTCGTCTATCGCGCCGATCTGCAAACCACACAAGCCATCTCCAATAATCGAGCAGCACTCAAACGTTGGCTCAAGACGCTGCCCGCCAAAAGTGGCATTGCCGTTGAGGCCACCAACATTTACCACTTGGACACGGTTGAGTTGGCCTATGAGTTGGGTCATCAGGTCTACGTCGTGGACGGTTATCGCTTGAGTCATTACCGCCGCAGTGTCGGCCAACGAGCTAAAAATGATCCGTGTGATGCTCGTCTTCTGGCTCGGTATCTGGCGCATGAACAGGGTGGGTTACGCGCTTGGAGCCCGCCGCCCAAGGCTTACAAGGCCCTGCAAAGCCTGCTTCATCGACGGGCAGCACTGATCAAGGCGCGTGTCAGCCTGGCTCAGAGCTGGGCCAATGAGCCGCGCCTGGAAGAAGAGCTGAAATGTCTGATGGAGACGTTTAAGCGCTCGGATTTGGCCATTCAAAAACAGCTGCGTGACCTGAGCAAAGAGGCCGGAGCCGCCGAAAATATTGAGCGTTGCAAGGCCATTGAAGGCGTTGGTGTACTGACGGCAACTGGATTTGCGACGGCTTTTTTGCGTGGCGAGTTTAAGGACAGCAATGCCTTCATCGCTTTTTTGGGCATGGACTTGAGGGTCGATGACTCGGGAAAAAAGACGGGGAGTCGCAGTCTGACCAAGAAAGGGGATCCGGAAATACGACGTCTGGCCCACAACTCGGCCATGGCCGCCTGTCGTTCAGCGACCTGGAAACCATTTTATGAAGGGTACCTGGCCAGAGGTTTCAAGAGGACTCAGGCCCTGGTAATCCTTGCCCGAAAACTCGCCCGGGTGGCGTTCGCTCTGATGAAAAACCAGAGCGAATACCAACCGAATCGACCGTTGCAGGGTTGTCCTGCAACATAGAATCTCCCACACTTGATCGGTGTGAACACAGATTTTGTGTTCACCAAAATTTACTGTGGGAGCGGGCTTGCTCGCGAAGGGGCCGGTACAGGCAATACAAAAAAGCAGGCAAAAAAAGGCCCCGAGGTGCTCACCCCGGGGCCTTTTGCGTTGCAGTGAAGCTTACGCCGCTTTCGCTTCCGGCTGGCTCAGGGAGCGGTTCAGCGCGCTGAACAGGGCCTTGAAGCTGGCGGTGGTGATGTTTTCATCGATGCCGACGCCGTGCACCGCACGCTCACCGTTCACCCGCAGTTCAATGTAGGCCGCAGCCTTGGCATTGGTGCCCGCGCCAATGGCGTGTTCGTTGTAGTCCATGATCTCAACCGGGATCGGCAGACCGGCCACCAGGGCTTCCAGGGCACCGTTGCCCTTGCCGCGCCAGTGCAGGTTGGTTTCGCCCTGGCCTTTGCTGGAGACTTCGACTTCCACGGCGCTGTGACCGTTTTCTTCCTGCAGGCGATGGCTGACCAGCGCGTACGGGGTGTTGGCCTGCAAGTACTCGCTGTGCAGCAGCGCGTGGATCTGCTGGGCGGACATCTCCAGGCCCAGGCGATCGGTTTCACGCTGCACGACCTGGCTGAACTCGATCTGCATGCGGCGTGGCAAGCTGATGCCGTATTCCTGTTCCAGCAGGTAAGCGATACCGCCCTTGCCCGACTGGCTGTTGACGCGAATGACCGCCTCGTAGCTGCGACCGATATCGGCCGGGTCGATCGGCAGGTATGGCACTTCCCACAGGGCGTCCGGTTTCTGCTGGGCGAAGCCCTTGCGGATGGCGTCCTGGTGCGAGCCGGAGAATGCGGTGTGAACCAGGTCGCCGACGTACGGATGACGTGGGTGCACCGGAATCTGGTTGCACTCTTCGACGACTTTGCGCACGCCGTCGATGTCGGAGAAGTCCAGCTCAGGGTCTACGCCCTGGGTGTAGAGGTTCAATGCCACGGTGACGAGATCGACGTTACCGGTACGCTCGCCGTTGCCGAACAGGCAGCCTTCGACACGGTCGGCGCCGGCCATCAGGCCCAGCTCGGTAGCGGCCACGCCGGTACCGCGGTCGTTGTGGGTGTGCAGGCTGATGATCACGCTGTCACGACGGTTGATGTGACGGCCGAACCATTCGATCTGGTCGGCATAGATGTTCGGGGTGGCGCATTCGACGGTGGCAGGCAGGTTGAGGATCACCTTGTGCGCAGGCGTCGGGTTCCACACCTCGATCACCGCGTCGCAGACTTCCTTGGCGAATTCCAGTTCGGTGGCGCTGAAGGTTTCTGGCGAGTATTCGAAGGTCCACTCGGTTTCCGGCTGCTGGGCGGCATATTTGACGAACAGCTTGGCGGCGTTCACGGCAATGGCCTTGATCCCGTCCTTGTCCTGGTTGAAGACAATGCGGCGGAAGGAAGGGGAGGTCGCGTTGTACAGGTGAACGATGGCCTTCTTGGCACCGCGCAGGGATTCGAACGTGCGCGCGATCAAGTCTTCACGGCCCTGGGTCAGCACCTGAATGGTGGTGTCGTCCGGGATGTGGCCGCCTTCGATCAGGGTACGCACGAAGTCGAAGTCGGTTTGCGAAGCCGCCGGGAACGAGGCTTCGATTTCTTTCACGCCGACCTGCACCAGGGTTTTCCAGAAACGCAGCTTCTTGACCGCGTCCATGGGCTCGATCAGCGACTGGTTGCCGTCACGAAGGTCCGAGCTGCACCAGATCGGCGCTGCGGTGATGGTCTTCGATGGCCAGGTGCGGTCCGGCAGGTTGATGGTCGGGAACGCACGGTATTTCGAAGACGGGTCTTTGAGCATGCTCATCGGGAAATCCTTATTGTGTGGGCCGAAAAAAGGCGGCCTGCCGTGGATCAAATGTTCTGGGGGTAAAGCGTAGGACGAGGCACCGCGATTCAGCCTGGCAGTCGTGCGCTGACAAGGCACAGGCTGCGGTGCTGGCGGAGCTGAATGAGGGTGTGAGAGGTTTTCATGCCTTCAACCCTAACCGCGGGGGGAAAGGATGGCAAGCGGTCGAAAAACTTTGAGAGGAATACTCGAAAAGCAGGCATTTGCGAGATTTTATTGCTCGTATTGAGCTGGATCGTTTTGTTGTTTGCGCAGTGTCTCGGCCGTGCGCAATCGATAGGAGAGGGGAGGAAGGTTGTCTGCGGGTTTCGGTGATGCTCAGGCCGCCTTCGCGGGCAAGCCCGCTCCCACAGGGTTTTTTGTCGTAGCAAAACCTGGAGTTCAGCCCGCAAACCGTGGGAGCGGGCTTGCCCGCGAAGAGGCCATCAGCCTCGACAACTATTTATGGCTGAAACGCCCCAATAAAAATCGCCGGATCCACCCGCGCATCGTTCAGGCTGACGTTCCAATGCATATGTGGCCCGGTCGCACGGCCAGTTGAGCCGACTTTCCCGACCACCTCACCACGCGCCAGTTGCTGGCCGACTTTCACGTCGATCTTCGACATGTGGCAGAACATACTGATAAAGCCCTGGCCGTGGTCGACGAACACCGTATTGCCGTTGAAGAAGTAATTCCCGATCAGGATCACCTTGCCGGCGGCCGGGGTCTTGATTGGGGTGCCGGCGGGCACGGCGAAGTCGAGGCCGGCGTGGGGGTTGCGTTCTTCGCCATTGAAGAAACGGCGCACGCCGAACTTGCTCGACAGCGGCCCATTGACCGGTTTGTCCAGCAGCAGGTTGCTCGGGGTATTCGGGCTGAAGCTGCGGTAGGCCTGGATCTGCTCGGCTAACTCACCTTCGATGCGCTTGAGATTTTCCGGGTTCGGATTGACCTGCTGCGTATTCTTCAGGGTGATGTGCTGTTCCGGGTATTTCTTGTTGCCGACGGTGAAGTTCAGGTTACGACCGCCGCTGCTAATCGACTGACTGCCCGGTTTGACGGTCAGCGGCACGCCGACAATGGCCAGCCAGTTGTTCTGTTCCTTGACCACCAATACGGGCTTGCCTTGATAACTGGCTTTCGGCGCCTGGGCGGAGTTGCCCAGATCCACCACTGCCACGCCGCCCGGCACTGGTTTGTTCAACAGGCGGGTGATGTAGCTGTCGGCGTGGGCGTTGAAGGTCAGGCACAGCAACAGCAGTGGAGCTAGAAAACGCGGCATGGATCAATCCAGTAAAGAAAGGGTGACGGGCGTCAGGTGATTGTCTTCGACCCGCACTTGCAGTTCGCCGTCGCCGAGTTTGGCTTTCAGGCGCTGGCCGGTGTGGGTTTGCGCGGCACTGCGGATCGCGTTGCCGCGCTCGTCCAGCAGAATGCTGTAGCCCCGGGCGAGGGTCGCCAACGGGCTGACCACATGCAGCGTCTGCATCTGACTTTGCAGTTGCAGGCGACGGGATTTAAGCCCTTCGCGCATGGCCCGGGGCAGGCGCTCGGCGAGGCTGTCGAGGCGCTGGCGAAGCATCGCCAATTGCCGCCCGGGATGTTGCCCGGCGAGGCGGGTTTCCAGACGGATCAAGCGCTCGCGACGGGTATTGAGGCCACGTTCGAAGGCGCGGCGCAGGCGCATGTCCAGATCATCCAGGCGTTGCGCTTGCTGACGCAGGCGTTCGCCGGGATGGCGCAAGCGGCGAGAGATACCTTCCAGACGCAGCCGATCGCGCATCAAGCGGTCACGCATGCGCATCACCAGTCGTCGGTGCAGGCTTTCGACCCGACGCACCAGATCGCTGGAGTCCGGCGCCAGCAGCTCGGCGGCGGCGGACGGCGTGGGCGCGCGAACGTCGGCCACGAAGTCACTGATCGACACGTCGGTTTCATGTCCGACGGCGCTGACGATCGGGGTCACGCAGGCGTCCACGGCGCGGGCCACGGCTTCTTCGTTGAAACACCAGAGGTCTTCCAGCGAGCCGCCGCCACGGGCCAGGATCAACGCATCGAAACCACGGGCGTCCGCCAGTTTCAGCGCACGGACGATCTGCGCGGTGGCTTCGCGGCCTTGTACGGCAGTGGGGATCAGCGTCAGTTGGATCTGCGGTGCACGGCGGCGGAACACGCTGATGATGTCGCGGATCACCGCGCCGGTGGGCGAGCTGATAATGCCGATGCGTTGTGGATGCGCTGGCAGCGGCACTTTTCGCTCGGCACTGAACAGGCCTTCGGCGCTGAGTTTTTCCTTCAATGCATCGAAGGCCAGACGCAGCGCGCCGTCACCGGCCGGCTCCACGGTGTCGAGAATCAGTTGGTAGTCACCACGGCCCTCGAACAGTGAAACCTTGCCGCGAACCTTGACCGCCAGGCCGTCCTTCAGCGCCTGGCGAACCCGCGCGGCGTTCTGCCGGAACAGTGCGCAACGCACCTGGGCGCCGCTGTCCTTGAGGGTGAAATACACATGGCCGGACGCCGGGCGGGCGAGGTTGGAGATCTCGCCCTCGACCCAGATATTACTGAACACGTCTTCGAGCAACACCCGCGCGCGGCCGTTGAGTTGGCTGACAGTCAGGACTTCCCGGTCCAGGCCGAGTCTTGCAAAGGGATCTTTAATCATGGGGCGCAGTTTAAAGGCATTCGGCGATCAATCTCCATGAGTCAGCGTAAATCCCTTGTGGGCGATTCGACTAGCTCGCGAAAGCGGCGTAACAGTCAATGAAGATGTTGAATGTTATGCCCTCTTCGCGAGCAAGCCCGCTCCCACAGGTGTTGCTACGGCAATCGGGTGAAGTGTTCGACGAATTGCTGGACCAGCGCGGTGGGATCTTGCCGGAAGGCGAGGGCGACTGTGCTGTGGCAATCGGGGTCGGCCAAGGGCAGGAAGTGGATGTCGGGTGGCGCAATGTCCTGCATCGACTCCGGCAGCAGGGCGATGCCGAACCCGGCCTGGATCAATTGCAGTTGTGTGGTTTTGCGCGACACCACCCGTGCCGCTTTCGGGAAGAATCCCTGACGCATGCACAGCTCGGCGGACAGATAACTCAACCCGCCACGCTGCGGATGAGGAATGGAGATAAACGCCTCATCCTTCAGTTGCGCCAAGTCGATGCCTGCAGCGGACTTATCCACAGCCAGCCGATGGTTGGGGGGAACGGCCAGCAACAATCGTTCGCGGTACAAAGGAGCAATCTGCACGCCTTCACGTTGGCGCAACACCGGCAGGCGCAGCAATCCGACATCCAGTCGATTGTCGGCCAGTGCTTCAAGTTGCGCTTCGGAAGATAGCTTGACGATGTCCATGGACACGCCGGCATGCTGATCCAGGTAGTCGCTGATGCCGCGCAGCAGGCGACCACTCATGGGTACGGTGCTGGAATGGCTGAGGCGCAAGGTACCCAGTTCTCCATGGCCGACTTGGGTGGCCATCTCGCTGGCCTTGGTCAGTTCGGTCAGCAAGTTTCTGGCTCGCGGCAGGAAGGCTTCCCCGGCCGTTGTCAGTCGCGGCTGACGTGCCGTGCGTTCGAACAAGGGCGTTTGCAGGCGGGTTTCCATGTCCTTGATCTGCCGGCTCAAGGCGGATTGAGCAATGAACAGTCGCTCGGCCGCCGCGCTGAAGCTACCGCTCTCGGCGATTTCCACGAAGTAACGCAATTGGCGAATTGAAAGCACAAGCTATGCCTTTTTGAGATGGGTTGGCGACTTTGAAGATATTAGTCGCAACACCCGGCGCTGGCTAAAGTCATCACAGGAATAAAAGGAAGCCGTGTCGATGAATGTGCTGGAGTTGTTGAGTCAATGGCCGTGGGGGGCAGTGGACTGGCTGGTGATCGGGGTGGGCGTTGCCCTGGCCTACATCGTGTTCGGCATCGCCGGTTTCGGCACCGCACTGGTGGCGGGGCCGGTTCTGATTCTGTTCATGCCGCTGTCGAAAATCGTGCCGTTGCTGGTGTTGCTGGATTTCGTCGCCGCGTTCGGCAATTTGCTGCCTTCACGGCGCAATGTTGAGCGGTCCGAGCTGCTGCGACTGCTGCCGTGCATGGCGGTAGGCTGCACGTTGGGAGTGATTTTTCTGCTGAACCTGAAATCCGATGTATTGCTGCTGTTGATGGGGTTGTTTATCAGTACCTATGCGATTTACAGCCTGTGGATTAAAACCCGTCCGGCGCAATTGTCCGCCGGGTGGGCGGTGCCGATGGGCACGGTGGGTGGAATGTTCGGGGCGCTGTTTGGCAGTGGCGGCTTTTTATATGCAATCTATTTGAACAGTCGGTTGCCGAAGGACGAGGCCCGGGCCACCCAGAGTGCGCTGATCAGTTGCAGCACCGTGGTGCGTTTGAGCCTGTTTGCCATCGCCGGTGTGTATGCCGAGCTACCCTTGATGGTATTGGCGCTGTGTCTGTTGCCGGCGATGGCGCTGGGGTTGTGGATCGGTCGACACTTGACCATGAAATTGTCTCGCGAGGCCTTCGTGCGGCTGGTGACCTGGCTGGTGCTGGCCAGCGGGATTGCCTTGATCGGGCGTTATTTGAGTACTTGACCGGATTTCGTCAGGGATTAAGCTGCCGGCCGCTCTGACGCTATCGCGGGCAAGCCCGCTCCCACAGAGACCTCAGGTGAGCACAAATGTGTTTACGATCGAGATCTTGTGGGAGCGGGCTTGCCCGCGATAGCGTCAGGACGAACACCTCAGAGCATCCATTTGACGCAATAGGCTTGCACCATGAACTCGCAAAGCATCATCGTCCCGAAAATCTCCACGCTGCCGGTACACGAACCCCGGGCCCGGGCGGTCGTGCGTTGGCTGGTGCGCAAGAACATCATTAAAGAAGAACTGACCACCTGTGGTCGCACCGGCAATCGCATGGCCCACGCCATCGCCGACGGCGCCCGCGCCGTGGTCCTGCACCCTGAAGCGCTGCCGTTTGGCGAGCCGATCAATGGCCTGGAAATCATCACCAAGCGCTGCATCTATACACCGGCCAAGGGTTTCCTCGAGGAAGCCGGCTGCGCCGAGTGCCGCAAGGAAATCGGCGAAGCGCTGTTCGAAAGCCTGGAAGACTGGATGCCGGGACGCACCGATAACTTCACCTGCCCTGAATGCGGGCATGAAGACGACATCAACGGCTTTCTGTTTTTGCAGGAATGCGGCTTTTCCAACCTGGGGTTCATCTTCAATAACTGGCTCGAAGCCGGGTTCAAGCAGAGCTTTATCGATGAGTTTGCCGATTGGCTCGATCAGCCCGTGAGTTGGGTCAAGGTCGAACTGTAAATGCCTGCGTCGGTCCCCTTCAGGGGACGTTGTTTCTCCGTATGTCAGTAATGCCAATAATAGACAGAGTTTTACGTTGAACCCGAGGGGGTGTCTGACTATAATGGCGCGCTTCCATTTTCCCGCTCGGGAGCCCCCGCGATGCTGCGTATCAGCCAAGAAGCTCTGACATTCGACGACATTCTCCTAGTGCCCGGTTATTCCGAGGTGCTTCCTAACGAAGTCAGTCTCAAGACCCGCCTTACCCGTGGCATCGAGCTGAATATTCCACTGGTTTCCGCCGCTATGGACACCGTTACTGAAGCCCGTCTGGCAATCGCCATGGCTCAGGAAGGTGGCATCGGCATCATCCACAAGAACATGACCATCGAGCAGCAAGCTGCCGAAGTGCGCAAGGTCAAGCGTTATGAAGCCGGCGTGGTCAAGGACCCGATCACCATCGAGGCCGACGCCACGGTGCGTGAACTGTTCGAACTGACTCGTCTGCACAATATTTCCGGTGTTCCGGTACTGCACGATGGCGACCTGGTCGGCATCGTCACTTCCCGTGACGTGCGCTTCGAAAACCGCATGGACGTCTCCGTCCGTGAAGTGATGACGCCTAAAGAGCGTCTGGTCACGGTCAAGGAAGGCGCCGACAAGAACGATGTGCGTGAATTGCTGCACAAACACCGCATCGAACGCGTGCTGATCGTCGACGACAAGTTCGCCCTCAAAGGCATGATGACCGTCAACGATATCGAAAAAGCCAAGGCTTACCCGCTGGCCAGCAAGGACGATCAAGGTCGTCTGCGCGTTGGCGCCGCGGTCGGCACCGGTAAAGACACTGGTGACCGCGTAGCTGCCCTGGTCCATGCCGGCGTTGACGTGGTGGTGGTCGACACTGCCCACGGCCACTCCAAAGGCGTGATCGACCGCGTTCGCTGGGTCAAACAGAACTTCCCTGAAGTGCAGGTCATCGGCGGCAACATCGCCACCGGCGCTGCCGCCAAGGCCCTGGCCGAAGCTGGCGCTGACGCAGTCAAGGTCGGTATCGGCCCTGGCTCGATCTGCACCACCCGTATCGTCGCCGGTGTCGGCGTCCCGCAAATCAGTGCCATCGCCAACGTTGCCGCCGCCCTTGAAGGCACCGGCGTTCCGTTGATCGCCGACGGCGGCATCCGTTTCTCCGGTGACCTGTCCAAGGCCATCGTGGCCGGTGCCTCCTGCGTGATGATGGGCTCGATGTTCGCCGGTACTGAAGAAGCGCCGGGCGAGATCGAACTGTTCCAGGGCCGTTCGTACAAGGCTTATCGCGGCATGGGTTCGCTGGGCGCCATGTCCCAGGCTCAAGGTTCCTCCGACCGTTACTTCCAGGACTCCTCCGCGGGTGCCGAGAAGCTGGTTCCGGAAGGCATCGAAGGGCGTGTTCCGTACAAGGGCACCCTGAGCGCCATCATCCATCAACTGATGGGCGGCCTGCGTTCCTCGATGGGCTACACCGGCAGCGCCAACATCGAAGAAATGCGCACCAAGCCTGAGTTCGTGCGGATCACCGGCGCCGGTATGGCCGAGTCCCACGTCCACGACGTACAGATCACCAAAGAAGCGCCAAACTACCGCGTAGGTTGAGGCTTCAAGTAAATCGTTAAGCAACCGGGGCTGTTCTATTCAGCCCCGAGTTGTTTCTGAATCACGACTGTTTCTGAATTACTTAGACGAGACTGAATCATGGCCCTCGACATTCACGCTCACCGCATCCTGATCCTCGATTTCGGTTCCCAGTACACCCAACTGATCGCCCGCCGCGTGCGTGAAATCGGCGTTTACTGCGAACTGCATCCGTTCGACATGGACGAGGACGCCATTCGCGAATTCGCTCCAAAAGGCGTGATCCTCGCCGGCGGCCCCGAGTCCGTGCACGAAGCCGACAGCCCTCGCTGCCCACAAGCGGTGTTTGACCTGGGCGTGCCAGTCTTCGGTATCTGCTACGGCATGCAGACCATGGCCGAGCAACTGGGCGGCAAGGTTGAAGGTTCCGACCTGCGTGAGTTCGGTTACGCCCGTGTCGATGTGGTCGGCAAGAGCCGCCTGCTCGACGGCATCGAAGACCATATCGACGCCGATGGCCTGTTCGGCCTCGACGTATGGATGAGCCACGGTGACAAGGTCACCAAGATGCCGGAAGACTTCCACATCCTGGCCAGCACCCCGAGCTGCCCGATCGCCGGCATGTTCAACGATGACCGTGCCTACTACGGCGTGCAGTTCCACCCGGAAGTGACCCACACCAAGCAGGGCGGTCGCATCCTGTCGCGCTTCATCCTCGACATCTGCGGCTGTGAAGCCCTGTGGACGCCATCGAAGATTGCCGAAGACGCCATCGCCCAGGTCCGTGCCCAGGTCGGCACCGACAACGTACTGCTTGGCCTGTCCGGCGGCGTGGACTCCTCGGTAGTTGCCGCGCTGCTGCACAAGGCCATTGGCGATCAGCTGACCTGCGTGTTCGTCGACAACGGCCTGCTGCGTCTGCACGAAGGCGAGCAAGTGATGGCCATGTTCGCCGAGAACATGGGTGTCAAAGTGATCCGCGCCAACGCCGAAGATCAGTTCCTCGGTAACCTGGCGGGTGAGTCGGATCCGGAGAAGAAGCGCAAGATCATCGGTCGTACCTTCATCGACGTGTTCGATGCCGAATCCTGCAAACTGGACAACATCAAGTACCTGGCCCAAGGCACCATCTACCCGGACGTGATCGAGTCGGCTGGCGCGAAAAGCGGCAAGGCGCACGTGATCAAGTCGCACCACAACGTGGGCGGCCTGCCGGAAGAAATGAACCTCAAGCTGGTTGAACCGCTGCGCGAGCTGTTCAAGGACGAAGTGCGTCGTCTGGGCCTGGAACTCGGCCTGCCGTACGACATGGTCTACCGTCACCCGTTCCCGGGCCCGGGCCTGGGCGTGCGGATCCTCGGTGAAGTGAAGAAGGAATACGCCGACCTGCTGCGTCGCGCCGACCACATCTTCATCGAAGAACTGCGCAAGGCCGACTGGTACCACAAAGTCAGCCAGGCCTTCGTGGTGTTCCAGCCGGTGAAATCGGTTGGCGTGGTCGGCGATGGCCGTCGTTACGCCTGGGTCGTTGCCCTGCGTGCCGTGGAAACCATCGACTTCATGACCGCGCGTTGGGCACACCTGCCTTATGAACTGCTGGAAACTGTCAGCGGCCGGATCATCAACGAAATCGAAGGCATCTCCCGCGTCACCTATGACGTGTCGAGCAAGCCGCCAGCGACGATCGAGTGGGAGTGATCCCGGTCTGACTGATCGTCGGTAACAACCGAAAGGCCCCGTGAATGTGAGTTCACGGGGCCTTTCGCGTTTCACGGTGCGGTGTTTTTCTACACTGGCAAGCGTCCTTCGAGTTTCATGCCCATGCCGGTGAGCGCGTGGGAAAGGCTGATCAGGTTGGGGTAAGGTTTTTGATGGATGTCAGTCCAGGCGGGGCGATTGACCAGGTATTGCCCATCGGCCGTTCGTTCAACCAGAGTCTCTGTGATCAGGCCGGTTCTGCTGCGATGGATCAATGTCCAGGTTCCGTCAGATTCCTTGAAAGTGAACATTCCCTGGCGGAACAGCAGTTGAGCGATTTCGTCCGGGGTTCGTTGCAGCATGGGCATCGGTACTTGCAGGCTGATATCGGCATACAAGGTGTCGAAGTCTCCATGATAGTTAACGGGGGGCGGGCTGGCATTGCGGCCCACCTCTATGCCGTGGTCTATCTCTATATGCAGGCTACGCTCGGGAAGCACTTCCTCAATACGCAAACCGATACCGCCATTCATTTCACTGAGGCCGGCAATGCTTCTAAAGGTATTGGTGTTTTCCTGTCCCGTCAGCACGACCCATTTACCTGATCTGCCAAGCGCTTCATTGGCACGCATGATCGTGGTGGTGAGGTAGTTTTTAATGGATTGTTCCTGAACATCAATCAAGGACGATTCTGGATATCGGTAACTTGCCAGACAGTCGGTCGCCTGGATCCGGATACCGTTCTCGCGGGCCGCCTTGACGACTTCAAGAGGGGTGAACTGCCCGGCGGGATCGCTTTGTAACTGTTTCAAATACTTTTCGAGCATGCCGTCCATCGTTGCGCTTCTGCCGAAAATATTCAGGTCCATTTGATTGAAGTCATTGAGCAAGCGATGCATATAGATCGTCTTGACGCCTTGCCTGGCCAACGTCTGCATGTTCTCGATAAGGAACCGCATGCTGGCAATACGATCTTGGCTTTCTCCAATCACCAACCCCGGCGAAGCATCGAATATTTCCTGAATGAGTTCCGGGACAGTCATCGACGGCGTGATGACGGGCTGTACCGGACGTGCCGGTAATGAGGCAAAAAAGTTTTCTTTGGAGAAGAAAGCACGAGCATCTCTCAATAGAGCTGTGCGATGTCCCGCGACGAACTCTTCATAGGGTGTCACCCCTTGTATGCGTCCGTTGGGAAGGTTGATTATTTTTATGTGCGTTTCTTTCTTACCTAGCCCCAGGAAGTTGAGCGACCGCCCATTGGAGGTGTCGTACTTCGTCGAGGGCACGCGAAGTGCTTCCGGTGGTCGGACATGGTCGGGAAAGCGAGAAGGACCCGGAACAGCGGCGAGGTCGTCTTTGCCACCACCCTTCAAACCGGATTTGGGCGTCAACTCCCACTCGCCATCGGCGTTCAAACGCACGGGTATCGATCCTGAGGACGCGTGAGGGTTTGCCGGGTCGATGATGGCCCAGGTGCCACCGCCATTGATGTCGGTTTCGTAACGCACGTAATAGGCTGCGTCGTTCATCATGATGGCAGTCGAGGGGGTGGAGTTGAGCGAGTAGATGCCCTGGAACTTGCCGCTGGTGGCAAGTGGTGCCTCGCTTTCCAGAATCTCGTTGCTTTGCCAGTGCTCCGGTACTTCAAGGTTCTGTGCCGGTGCCGGTTTCAGGGGGATGAACTCTGGAAGTTGAGTGGTTGCGCGCTCTGAACCGTCGGACAACTCCTGTTCTTGCGTACCGATCGGTTCGGCAGGATTGTTGGTCTCCCGCAGCCTGGCCATTTCGGCGGCTTCGGCGGCCTCGGCCGAAGCGCCGACTTCCTCCAGAACATCGACCTCCTTGAGCAGCGGAAGGTTGAACAGAAGGTTAATGCCAGCCAGTACGGCGCCTTTTACGCCGGCCTTGCGCTCCGCCACCGTTTTGCCGTTCACGGCCTTGTCGATGTTCAAGCCCATTGAAGCGATGCTGGCGCCAATCACCGGCAGTGCAATCGGCCAGCCGAGCAGCGCCAGCGGCCCGAAGACGTGCAGGCCGGCGCTCAGGTAACTCAGCCACATGCCTTTACGCAGTTGTCCGTTGGTCACCAGAGACAGATCGGCCTCTTGCGACATTGCGCTCTGCACATTACGGCTCAACCAGGAAAACGCGTCACCGCTGATGGTGATGTTTTTTTGATTGATCAGATGGTGATCGTATTTGCCCCACGTGCCCACCAACTGGTTCATCAGGGGCGTAATGTTGTCGTGGATCTCCTGACGCACCGACAGCGGGAAGTGGGTCATGAATTCGGTATAACGCGCGTCATCATTCATTTGCAGCAGGATCCACCAATGCATGTCCGTCAACGTCGGGTGCACGTGGAACGCTTCTGTGGCCCCCGGGACATAGGTGATTTGCCGTCCGCTACCGTCATCGATACGCAGAATATCCGTGGCGACATGCCCGGCGACGTCCAGGGCGCACACCCGCAGATCGGTTGGTGCAGAGGTTTGCGCACGCAAGGTCTCCAGGGAGATCGGCCAGCATTTGTCAGCGGCGACGGCCCGGATGACGGTCTGAAATTCTTCCTCCTGCAGCGTACCGTTTTCCCGTGCCTCGACGGCTTTACTCAGATAATTGCATTTCGCCAGGGTCCGGTAGTCATCGAAATGCGCGCTCCAGTAGGCGTTCAGCTTGTCCCGATAACGGTCGCTGAAGGTCTCGTGCCAGAAATCCTTGAGCACCGCGCTGGGGTACATCCGGACTTCGTTGGTTTCGTTGTAGATGCTGGCGGTTGCGTCGGCGGTGTAAAACCCGCCGTAACAGTCCAGCTGATCGAAATAGTCCTGATCCGTGACGTAGTACCGATGAATCACCAGCTGCGTCAGAGTCATTGACTGACTGGGTTTAGGGTAATGCTCCCAGCCCAGGAAGGTCTGGGTGCTGCTGGCCGTGACATTGCCAAAGCGATGCCACCAGACCTGATCCGGGTCCAGGCCGGTAATGCCGTGTTTTTTCAGGATTTCGGTGGCCATCACATGGGCTTCTTCGTGCAAATCGGGACAGGCAGTCACGATGACGGGCGCGATGGTCAGAAGGTGTTGTTTGTCTGCGGTATCGGGCAGCGTTTCAGTTGTTTGATCGGTAGGCATGTTCTCGCTCCTTGAGAAATGGGCTGAGAGGATTGCCCATTTGCTCAAGGGAAGTGCACTACATAGTTATGTACAAACACGATTCCGCAACGTGTAGGGTCAGCGCCGTGCCACATCCGAAAAGTAGAACTTGTCGAGGGTATGCCGCGATTCGGTGTACTCGAACTGGCGGCCGTCCTGCAGGAAGGTCTGGTTACTGACCACGATCACATGGCTCTGGCCGTCGAGGTCCAGGTGTTGTTGGTCATCCTTGCTCCGGGGCACCGCTTCGATGGTGCGTTGGGCGTAAGCGATTTGCAGTTGCAGGGTCTGTTCGATGAAGGCGTAGATCGATTGCTCGGCAATGTCGCGGGTCAGGCCGGGAATCACGTCGCTGACGAAATGGTTGATGTCGAGGATCACCCGTTTGCCGTCAATCCGCCGTACACGCTTGATCCGCGTGATCAGGCTGCCTTCTTCTGCCTTGATGTGGTCGAGCAGCGGGCCTTCGAGGGGGATTTGTGTGAACTCGACTACCTCGGTGCTGACGTCGTTGCCCAGACGCGGGTAAGTCTCCTGGAAGCTGACGATGCCGCCCAGCTGGAATTCGATCGGGTTGGTCGACAGCACGAAGGTGCCTTTGCCGTGGACTTTCTGGGCGAAACCGCGCTCCTGCAATTGCTCGATGGCCTTGCGCACGGTGCCGCGACTGGCCTGGTAGCTGTCCATCAATTCGGTTTCGGAAGGCAACCGGGCGCCGCGTTCCAGACGTTCGGTGGTGATGCTGGCAAGCAGATCGCTGTAGATCTGGTTGTATTTACTCATGGGGATGGCTCTGTGCCGCGCTGTGCTCAAGGTTTTGAACCTTAAGGGCAGGGTAGGGGTTTGTCCATGCGGGTTTAGGTTTCTTTGACTTCGGAGGTAGGAAAAATCGCCGTTTGTCGGGTTCAGGATAAACAAAATCAAACTCGTCTGTACGAGTTGTTGCTTTAACTCGTACAGACGAGTACTTTTCGCTTCGGCGTGCTGCCAAAAACAAAAAACTACAGCGGAAGAAAAGCATGAGCCACGATTATCCGAACATCGCCAGCGAGCTGCTGCAAAGCCTCGGTGGCAGCGACAACCTCGAGCAGGCCGCGCACTGCGTCACACGCCTGCGCCTGGCCCTCAAGGACCCGAGCCTGGTCGACAGCGCAACGCTGAATCAGATTGATCTTGTGAAAGGTTCGTTCTTCACCGGTGGGCTGTTCCAGGTGGTCATCGGCCCCGGCGAAGTTGAAAAGGTGTACGCCGAACTGCGCCGTCAAACCGGTCTGGCGGCTGCAACCATCGCCGACGTTAAACAAAAAAGCGCCGACAAGATAAACGCCATGCAGCGTCTGGTGCGGGTGTTCTCCGACGTGTTCATGCCGATCCTGCCGGCGTTGATCATTGCGGGGCTGTTGATGGGCATCAACAACCTGATTGGCGCCAAGGGCATGTTCATCGAAGGCCGGACCCTGCTGGACGCCTACCCGAAACTTGACGGGCTCTGGAGCCTGATCAACCTGATGGCCAACACCTCGTTTGTATTCCTGCCGGCGCTGGTGGGCTGGTCGGCGGCCAAGCGGTTTGGTGGCAGCGAAATCCTTGGCATCGTGCTCGGCCTGATGCTGGTGCATCCGGACCTGCTCAACGCCTGGAACTACGGCAAGGCAGTCGCAGGTCTCGACGGCCAGAGCCTGCCGTACTTCGACATCCTAGGTTTGTTCCAGATCGAAAAGGTCGGCTATCAGGGGCAGATCCTGCCGATCCTGCTGGCGGCCTACGTGATGAGCGTCATCGAAAAATGGTTGCGGGCGCGGGTGCCGAACGCGGTGCAATTGCTGGTGGTGCCGATCACCACCATCGTGGTCACCGGCGTGCTGGCACTGGCCGTGATCGGCCCGGTGACCCGGCATCTGGGGATTCTCATCACCGAAGGCGTCGTCACTCTGTTCGACCTGGCGCCCATGGTCGGTGGCGCGATTTTCGGTCTGCTCTACGCACCACTGGTGATCACCGGCATGCACCACATGTTTCTCGCGGTCGACTTGCAACTGATCTCCACCCAGGGCGGTACCTTCATCTGGCCGATGATCGTCATGTCCAACCTCGCCCAAGGCAGCGCGGCACTGGCGGTGTTCTACATGACCCGCAGTGTGCGGGACAAAAGCATGGCCTCGACCTCGGCAATTTCTGCCTACTTCGGCATCACCGAACCGGCGATGTTCGGGGTCAACCTGCGCTACAAGTTTCCGTTCTATGCCGCCCTGATCGGTTCGGCCCTGGGCTGCATCTTCCTGTCGCTGAACAAGGTCCAGGCTTCGGCAATCGGCGTCGGTGGCTTGCCCGGTTTCATCTCGATCATCCCGCAGTTCATCCCGATGTTCGTGGTCGGGATGGTGATTGCCATGGTCGTGCCGTTTGTTTTGACCTGCGGGTTGAGCATGAAGATTGTCCGGCCCGGGTATCGGGTCGCCTGATAGATCGCTGTGGCGAGGGGGCTTGCCCCCGTTCGGCTGCGCAGCAGTCGTAGAACCTGCAAATGCGGTGTGCCCTGATGCAATGACGTTGCAGATTTTCAGGGCCGCCGCGCGACCGAACGGGGCGATGCGGCGTTCCGACAAGCCCCCTCGCCACAAAAAATGGCCAGTACAAAACTTACTGAAGGAACCCCGCCATGCAAGACTGGCAACGTTCGGTGATCTACCAGATCTACCCGAAGAGTTTTCACAGCCACGCCGGCAACCCCACGGGGGATTTGCTCGGCGTCGTGGCCAAGCTCGATTACCTGCACTGGCTGGGTGTCGATTGCCTGTGGATCACACCATTCCTGCGTTCGCCCCAACGCGACAACGGCTACGACATCAGCGATTACTACGCCATCGACCCGAGCTACGGAACCATGGCCGACTGCGAGTTGTTGATCGCCGAGGCCGGCAAACGCGGGATCAAGTTGATGCTCGATATCGTGGTCAACCACACCTCGATCGAACACACCTGGTTCCAGCAGGCCCGCAGCAGCCTCGATAACCCTTATCGCGATTTCTACATCTGGCGCGACCAGCCGAACAATTGGGAGTCCAAGTTCGGCGGTTCAGCCTGGGAGTACGAAGCCCAGACCGGTCAGTACTACCTGCACTTGTTCGACCACACGCAGGCCGACCTGAACTGGGACAACCCCAAGGTGCGCGCTGAAGTCTTCAAGATGATGCGGTTCTGGCGCGACAAAGGCGTGGGCGGTTTCCGTCTGGATGTGATCAACCTGATTTCCAAACCGGCGGATTTCCCTGAGGACAACACTGACGGTCGACGCTTTTACACCGATGGCCCGAACGTCCACGAGTACTTGCAGCAGATGCACCGCGAAGTGTTCGAAGGTCATGACCTGATCAACGTCGGCGAGATGTCGTCCACCAGTCTGGAACACTGCATTCGTTACTCGCGGCCGGAGTCGAAAGAGCTGTCGATGACCTTCAACTTTCATCACTTGAAGGTTGATTACCCGAACCTGCAGAAGTGGATCCGCGCTGATTTCGATTTCCTCGAGCTCAAGCGCATCCTCTCCGACTGGCAGACCGGCATGCAGGCCGGCGGTGGCTGGAACGCGCTGTTCTGGTGTAACCACGACCAGCCACGGGTGGTCTCGCGCTTTGGTCATGAGGGCGAGCATCGGGTGGTGTCGGCGAAGATGCTCGGCACTGCACTGCATTTCTTGCAGGGCACGCCGTTCGTATATCAGGGCGAAGAACTGGGCATGACCAATCCGGGGTTCGATCACATCGATCAGTACCGTGATGTCGAAACCCTGAACATCTTCCGGCTCAAGCGTGAGGCTGGTGCAAGCGACGCCGACAACATGGCGGCGATCATGCAGAAGTCCCGGGACAACGGTCGCACGCCCATGCACTGGAACGCCGAGCCGAACGCCGGTTTCAGCGTTGGCGAACCCTGGATCGGCGTGCCCGCCAACGCGGCGCAAATCAATGTCGCCAACCAACTCGACGATCCGGATTCGGTACTGCATCACTATCGTCAACTGATTGCCCTGCGCCGCAGGGAAACGTTGATGTCCGACGGCGTGTACCGGCAATTGTTGCCTGAACACCCGCAAATCTGGGCGTATGTGCGTGAAGGCGATGGCGAGCGTTTGCTGGTGCTGAACAATTTCTATGGCACGCCATGCGAAGTCGAACTGCCACCAGAGGTGATCAGCAAAGCGATGGCGCAACGTGTGGTGATCAGCAATTACCCGGACTGTCCGCCACGAAATCGACAGGTGTTTCTACGGCCCTATGAGTCGTTCGTCCTGCACCTGAGCAACATTTAAAAACACTGTTTCAAACAGCACGCAGAACACTGCGCGGGGGATTTTTGCGCGCCGGTTTTGCTGCATCACACAATAAAAATAATGGGGTGGCTCTTGAAAATAACAATAAATCGCAGCCTTGTAGCGGCGGGCGTGTGCCTGGCATTACCACTGTCAGCCCAGGCGCTGGAATTCGCCGGTTACTTGCGCAGCGGCGTCGGGACCTCGGTCAACAACGGTAAACAGCAGTGTTTCCAGCTGCCGGGAGCGCAGACCAAATACCGCTTGGGTAACGAATGTGAGCAGTACGCCGAACTTGAATTGCGCCAGGATCTGTACACCCTGGACGATGGTTCGGTGCTCAGCGTCGACGGCATGGCATCGCTGTATAACCAGTACGACAAGGACCTGACGTTCAACGGTGACAACGGCTCGGTGCGCATGCCGCAGATGTACGCGCAATGGTCGAACATGCCCAGCCTCAATGGCGGCTCGTTGTGGGCCGGTCGGCGTTACTACAAACGCAACGATATCCACATTTCCGACTTCTACTACTGGAACCAGAGCGCCACCGGTGGCGGTATCGAAGATGTGCTGATCGGTGATCTGAAGTACAGCTACGCCTTCTCGCGCAAGGACAACCTGTACCAGAAGGACTACATCAACCGTCACGATTTCAACGTCGCCGGCTTCAATACCAACCTGGGCGGTGAACTGGAATTCGGACTGAGCTACATCGACAAACCCGATAGCCGTGACGCTCATCGTGGTTGGGCGATCACCACCCAGCATGTGCAGAAGGGCTTTCTGGGCGGCAAGAACAAACTGGCCTTTCAGTACGGCGAAGGCCCCGGCACCGGGCTGGGCTATACCGGTAACGTGAAGCTGGACGACAGCAGCAAAAGCTACCGGTTGGTGGAGTTCTTCGACTGGCAAGTGACACCGCGTTTCGGCGGGCAGGTCGAGGCGGTCTATCAGAAGGACATTCGCCCCGACGGCGCAGACCAGAACTGGATTTCCCTCGGGATTCGCCCAGCCTATGCGATTACCGAGCAAATCAAACTGGTGACCGAGCTGGGCCACGATCAGGTCGAGGCCACAGGCGGCACGCGCAAACTGAGCAAGTTCACCGTCGCTCCGACCTGGTCACCCAAGGGCCCGGAATTCTGGGCGCGTCCCGAGGTGCGTCTGTATTACACCTATGCCAGCTGGAACGAGGCAGCCAAACGGGCGGCCAATGAACTGGCTGCAGGTTCGGCGTTATCCGACACCGGCGCCTTCGGCACCGCGCGACACGGCTCGAACGTCGGATTGCAGGTCGAGTATTGGTGGAAATAAGCGATGCTGTCGGAGCCTCGCGCTCCATCGGCACTTCAAAGAACAAAAACAGCAGGTGACGTCATGGCCATACCCCAACAATTGCAACTGCTGGCACCTTTGTCCGGTGTGCTTATGCCGCTGGACCAGGTGCCCGATCAGGTGTTTTCCAGTCGCGTGATCGGCGACGGTCTGTGCATCGACCCGACCTCGTCCACCTTGTGCGCACCGCTGGCCGGGGTGATCAGCAATGTGCAGGCCAGCGGGCACGCCGTCAGCATCACCGACGACAATGGTGTGCAGGTATTGATGCATATCGGCCTCGACACCGTGAACCTGGCCGGCAAGGGTTTCACCCGGTCGGTGGAGGAAGGTCAGCGGGTTGAGGTGGGGCAGGCGCTGATCGAGTTCGATGCCGATTACATTGCCTTGAACGCCCGCAGTTTGTTGACCTTGATGCTGGTGGTCAGCGGCGAGCCGTTTACCTGGCTGGCCCCTGAAACGGGGGTGGTGCAAAGCGGTCAGCCGTTGCTGAGTTTGAATCCATCGGAAGTGACGGTCGATGAACCAGGCTTGGAGGAAGGCGACGCGCTGTTCTCCAAACCGGTGAAACTGCCCAATTCCAACGGCTTGCACGCGCGCCCCGCGGCAGTGTTTGCCCAAGCGGCGAAAGGCTTTTCAGCGAGCATTTGTCTGCATAAACAGCAGGACAGCGCGAACGCCAAATCCCTGGTGGCGATCATGGCTTTGCAGACTGCCCATGGTGACGTCCTGCAGGTCAGCGCGGCGGGCGCGGATGCCGAAATGGCGATCAAGACGCTGGTGGAGTTGCTGGCTAGTGGTTGCGGGGAAGTCGTGACGGTGATGGCAGAGGTTGAGACAGTCGCCGCTGAGGCCTCATCGCTAACGGTGCTGCGCGGCGTTTGTGCATCGCCGGGGTCGGCATTTGGCCAAGTGGTGCAGATTGCCGAGCAGACCCTCGAGGTGAATGAATCAGGCGTTGGTCCTCAGGTTGAGCGTGAGCACCTGTCCCGAGCGTTGGCGACGGCGGTTCTGGCCCTGCAGCAGTTGCGGGACACTGCCACGGGGGACGCCCAGGCCGACATCTTCAAGGCGCATCAGGAGCTGCTCGAAGACCCCAGCCTGCTGGATCAGGCCCTGGCATTGATCGACGCTGGCAAAAGCGCCGCTTACGCCTGGCGGGCGGCCACCGAGTCGACGGCGGCCTTGTTCAAAAGCCTGGGCAATGCCTTGCTGGCCGAACGAGCGGCGGATTTGGCCGACGTTGGTCAACGGGTACTCAAGTCGATTCTCGGTGTAGAAGATCGTGCGATGGAGTTGCCGGAAGGGGCGATTCTGATTGCCGAGCAGCTGACGCCTTCCCAGACGGCTGGCCTGGACCCGTGCAAGGTGCTGGGGTTCGCGACGGTCGGCGGTGGTGCCACCAGCCACGTGGCGATTCTGGCCCGGGCCTTTGGCTTGCCGGCGATCTGCGGTTTGCCGGTTCAGGTAGTGGCATTGGCCAATGGCACCCGGGTTTTGCTCGATGCCGACAAGGGCGAGTTGCAGCTCGATCCGGAACTGGCCGCCATTGAGCAGTTGCAAGTTCATCGTCAGCGGCAAAAGAAACGCCAGCAACACGAGTTGGCAAACGCAGGGCTGGCCGCCCGTACCCGCGATGGGCATCACGTTGAAATCACTGCCAATATCGCTTCGCTGGCCGAAGCCGAACAGGCCATGGCGCTGGGTGGCGAGGGCGTCGGTCTGTTGCGTTCGGAGTTTCTTTATCTGGATCGCAATCACGCGCCGAGCCATGACGAGCAGGCCTGCACCTACAGCGCCATCGCCCGCGCCCTGGGCCCGGCGCGCAGTCTGGTGGTGCGCACCCTGGATGTCGGCGGTGACAAACCGTTGGCCTACGTGCCGATGGAGCGCGAAACCAACCCGTTCCTGGGCATGCGCGGCATTCGTTTGTGCCTGGAGCGTCCGCAGTTGTTGCGCGATCAGTTCAAGGCGATTTTGAGCAGCGCCGGGCTGGCTCGCCTGCACATCATGCTGCCGATGGTCACGCAGTTGTCGGAGTTGCGGCTGGCCCGTCAGCTGCTTGAAGAGGAAGCGCTGGCAGCAGGGCTCATGGAACTGCCGAAACTGGGGATCATGATCGAAGTTCCGGCAGCGGCGCTGATGGCGGATCTGTTTGCGCCCGAGGTGGATTTCTTCTCCATCGGCACCAACGATCTCACCCAATACACCCTGGCCATGGACCGCGATCACCCACGGCTGGCCAGTCAGGCCGACAGTTTTCATCCCTCGGTGCTGCGCTTGATCGCCAGCACGGTGAAAGCCGCCCATGCCCATGGCAAATGGGTCGGTGTATGCGGCGCTCTGGCTTCGGAAAACCTGGCGGTGCCGCTGTTACTGGGGCTTGGCGTGGATGAGTTGTCGGTGAGCGTGCCGCTGATTCCGGCGATCAAGGCGGCGGTTCGCGAAGTGGACCTGCTGGACTGTCAGGCCATCGCCCAGCAAGTGCTGGGGCTGGAAAGTGCCGGGCAGGTACGCGAGGCATTGCGCCTGCACCACGAGGCCACGGTAGATACTTCACTGGTTCTGGAGAACTGAGCATGTTCGAGAAAATGCAGCGGGCGTTCTGGAAAGCGTTGACCCCGGATCTGGTGGTGGATGAGCCGAAGGTGGTGGCTCAAGCCGTTTCTGGCCTGGCACCGAAAGTCGTGGCCGCGTTGGGCGGTGTGGATAACCTCAAATCCCATCAGCCGGTGGCGCTGACGCGAATGCGGGTGGAGTTACGGGATGTGGCGCGGATGGATCGGCAGGCGTTGATGGCAGCGGGGGTGCCTGGGGTCATGACGCTGGACGGTGGAGTGGTGCATTTGCTCACCGGTCTTCAGTGATCGTTCCCACGGGTTGCCCTTACTGTTTCTCATCCGCAGGTGTATCGTATTCGCCTTTTGCAGGCTCCGCGCCTGTGGTTGATACGTGAGGTAGTTGAGTTCATGTCCTTTACCCGTCGCCAAATCCTCGGTGGCCTGGCCGGTCTTGTTGTCGTTGGTGTCGGAGCCGGTGGCGCGTCGCGTTACTGGCTGGGCAAGATGGCCGACGCTGAGGCCGGTCACGACTATGAGCTGATCGCCGCCCCGCTGGACGTCGAACTGGTGGCCGGGCACAAGACCGAGGCTTGGGCGTTCGGCCCATCGGCTCCGGGCACTGAATTGCGTGTGCGTCAGGGCGAATGGCTGCGGGTGCGCTTCATCAACCATCTGCCGGTGGCGACCACCATTCACTGGCACGGTATCCGCCTGCCGCTGGAAATGGACGGCGTGCCGTATGTCTCGCAATTGCCGGTGCTGCCGGGCGAGTACTTCGACTACAAATTCCGCGTGCCCGACGCCGGCAGCTATTGGTATCACCCGCACGTGAACAGCAGCGAGGAGCTCGGTCGCGGGCTGGTCGGCCCGCTGATCATCGAAGAGCGTGAGCCCACCGGTTTCAAGTACGAAAAGACCTTGAGCCTCAAGAGCTGGCATGTCGATGAAGTCGGTGCTTTCGTGCCGTTCAGCATTCCTCGTGAAGCGGCCCGTGGCGGTACGGCGGGGGGGCTGTCGACCATCAATGGTGTGTCGCAGGCGGTGATTGAGTTGCCCGCCGGGCAGATCACCCGCGTACGCCTGCTCAACCTCGACAACACGCTGACTTATCGCCTTAATATTCCCGGTGTCGAAGCGCAGATCTACGCGCTGGACGGCAACCCGATTGAACCGCGCCCATTGGGCAAGGAATACTGGCTCGGCCCCGGCATGCGCATTTGCCTGGCGATCAAGGCGCCGCCGGCCGGCGAAGAATTGTCCCTGCGCAACGGCCCGGTACGCCTGGGCACCTTGCGCTCGGTGGCCAATACCGACGCGCCGACCGAGTGGCCGCCGGCGCTGCCTGCCAACCCGGTGGCCGAGCCGGACCTGGCCAATGCCGAGAAACTCAACTTCAATTTCGAATGGGTGGGTTCGGTGTCGGTCAACGTAGATAACGGCAAGCCGCCCAGCCTGTGGCAGATCAACGGCAAGGCTTGGGATATCACCGACAAGACCTGCGCCGATCGACCGATCGCCAGGCTCGAAAAGGGCAAAAGCTATATTTTCGAATTGAAAAACATGACTCAATATCAGCACCCGATCCACTTGCATGGCATGAGTTTCAAAGTCATTGCCTCGAACCGGCACAAGGTTATCCCGTACTTTACCGACACTTACCTGTTGGGCAAGAACGAGCGCGCGCAAGTGGCGCTGGTGGCGGATAACCCCGGCGTCTGGATGTTCCACTGCCATGTGATCGACCATATGGAAACCGGCCTGATGGCCGCCATCGAGGTGGCGTGATGCGCCAGATACGCCCCGCAGCGATTATCGACCGCAGCCGTGATCGTGATTTCATGCGCGAAGCCCTGGCCCTTGCCGCCCAAGGCGCGGCGCTGGGTGAAGTGCCGGTGGGCGCGGTGCTGGTGCAGGACGGTGAAATCATCGGGCGCGGTTTCAATTGCCCGATCAGCGGCAACGACCCCAGCGCCCACGCCGAAATGGTCGCGATCCGCGCCGCCGCCCAGGCCGCCAGCAACTACCGCCTGCCGGGCAGTACGCTCTACGTGACTCTGGAGCCGTGCAGCATGTGCGCCGGGCTGATCGTGCATTCGCGAATTGCACGGGTGGTGTATGGCGCGCTGGAGCCCAAGGCCGGGATTGTGCAGAGCCAGGGGCAGTTTTTTACCCAGGGCTTTCTCAATCATCGGGTGGTGTATGAGGGGGGGGTGTTGGCGGAGGAATGCGGCGCGGTGTTGAGCGAGTTTTTCAAGGCCCGTAGAGCAAAATCCGCAGACTGAACACCGAAACCCATGTGGGAGCGGGCTTGCTCGCGAATGCGGTGGATCAATCAACATTTCTGTTGAATGTTAAACCGTATTCGCGAGCAAGCCCGCTCCCACATGGGGATCTCCATTGGTAGGGCTATCGGTGGTTTACTTGCGAGCGACAATTACGGCACGCATCGGCGCCGGCAGCCCTTCAACCGTTTTGCTGTGATCATCCGGATCCAGGAAGTCGCTCAACGATTGATACTTCATCCACTCCGTCCCGCGTTGTTCCTCGACCGTGGTCACACTGACATCCACGCAACGCACGTCGCTGAACCCGGCACGGCGCAGCCACAGTTCCAGCGCTGGCACCGACGGCAGGAACCACACGTTACGCATCTGCGCATATCGGTCTTCCGGCACCAACACCTGCTGCTGATCGCCCTCGATCACCAGCGTCTCCAGCACCAGTTCACCGCCCTTGACCAGGCAATCCTTCAGCGCCAGCAAATGCTCGATCGGCGAGCGGCGGTGGTAAAACACGCCCATGGAAAACACGGTGTCGAACCCTTCCAGATTCGGCGGCAGGTCTTCGAAAGGGAATGGCAAGTGCCAGGCATTGGGCTCGGACAGGTAACGCTGTACGGCCTGGAACTGGCAGAAGAACAGCCAGTTCGGATCGACACCAATTACGCTGTCTGCACCGGCGCCGAGCATACGCCACATGTAATAGCCGTTGCCGCAGCCGACATCGAGGATGCGTTTGCCCTTCAGGTCCAGATGTGGAGCCACCCGGGACCACTTCCAGTCCGAGCGCCATTCGGTGTCGACATGCACGCCGAACAGGTCAAACGGCCCTTTACGCCAAGGTGACAAACCCATCAGCGCGGTGCGCATTTGCGCGCGGGTTTCATCGTCGCAATCGGTTTCCAGCTTAAGGCCGTTCAACAAGTCGACTTCGCTCGGCTGGATCTTCGGCAACGCATCCAGTGCGCTCTGCCAGCGCTCCAGGTCGCCGTGACCTTTTTCCATTTTCTTGTCGAGTTGCACTTGCAGGGTGTTGGCCCATTCGGCCAGCGGAGTGCCGGCCAGACGGCGGGCGAGGGGGGACAGATCAATCATGGCAAGGCAATCAACGAGGCAAAGTTAAGACACTGGAACCACGGCACGACTTTCGAGAACCCGGCGGCCAACAGGCGCTCGCGGTGTTCTTCGAGGCTGTCGGGCTTCATGACGTTTTCGATGGCGCTGCGCTTCTGGGCGATTTCCAGTTCGCTGTAGCCGTTGGCGCGTTTGAAGGCCACGTGCAGGTCGGTGAGCAGCGCATGTTCTTCGGGATCGTTGAAGCGCAGCTTCTCCGAAAGAATCAGCGCGCCACCGGGCAACAACGATTGGTGGATGCGTGCGAGCAGCGAGGTGCGCTGGTCCGGGGCGATGAATTGCAGGGTGAAGTTCAGTGCCACCACCGAGGCTGGCTGAAATTCCAGGGCAAGGATGTCGCCTTCGATCACTTCCACCGGCAGCAACTCCTGGAACATCGAGTCCTGGCCGTTGAGGTATTCGCGGCAACGCTCGACCATGGCCGCGGAGTTATCCACAGCAATGACCCGGCAACCGTCGGTGCGCACGTGGCGGCGCAAGGCCTGGGTCACGGCGCCCAAAGACGAGCCCAAATCGTAGAGCACACTGTTGGGCTGGGCGAACTGCGCGGCGAGCACGCCGAGGTTTTCAACGATGGTCGGATAACCCGGCACCGAGCGCTTGATCATGTCCGGGAACACCCGCACCACGTCCTCGTTAAAGGCGAAGTCAGGCACCTGGGCCAAAGGCTGGGCGAAAAGGCGATCGGATTCTTTGCTCACGGCGGTTCCAACGGCGTAGGTGGAAAAGGCCGGCATTTTAGCCAAATTGACGGGGGGATGCGCGGGTTGTCTGATAAAGCGTGAGGGAGGTGTGGCGGGAGTTCTGTTTTACAAATCAAGGAGCAGAGCACAGAGATGAGGCGCTGACTGGTGAGTGAATGGCCAAACCCCGAAAACGAGGTTTGGCCATTGATGGTTTAGCGTGACTCCATCAACACGATATAAGTAGATTTTCCGGAAATCTTGAGTTCTTTATTTCGCTCGTTTACGCCTTTAAAATCAAACCCGATCTGATAATGCAACTTTTCTCCGGTATTTTCGATTGCCTCCACGGTGAAGGATCCATTTTGGGGTTTATACTGAAAAGATGTAGTGAAGCCAGGAATTGTTCCGAATTCAAAATAGTAAGCGCTTTCGAAGGGAAAGTCTGGATCGGTAACCGAATATGTGCCGGACTTGATGTTTTTATCAAATATAAGCACTAGCCCTTTTTTGTTTCTGTGCGAGTAGTCTTGGGTATTAGCCCGACTGACCAAAGCGATCAAGTTGCTGTTCACATCGGCCTCAAATTCAACAATTTGGGTCTCGAAATCTACACGATTGGAAACCGTGGCCACAGTTTTTGCGCTGACGGTAATAATGGGCTCTAAACCAGCAATAGCATTTTTGCTTTTAAAAAAACTCATGATGTTCTTCCTTGGATAACATTCGTGGTGGGGTGAAGCCACTGAAATATTAAGTAGGTGGGAAGAACTCGGCTACTGTCAGATTTGACAGGTTTTTATCACTTTTTGAAATAAATAAGCGATTCTACTGTAATGGTTTTTCGTTTAGTTGTTATTTGTTTTACTAGTAAACGCTGAGGCTGCGATACCCCACTGTCCCAGCCAGTAGCTGAGGATGATGATGTAAGGCGCAGCATTGAACGGCGAGACGAAACGGTTGATGCCGATCACGCTGTCGGAGAACACGAACGCCAGGGCACCAGCCGCTGCCAGCAGCGCCGAGCGCTTGGACACGTCAGTGCCGAGTCGGGCCAATGCACGCCAAAGCATCGCGCTGATGGCCAAACCATAAACAATCACCGGAATCAACAACGGACCCAGTCCGTGGGAAATCAAAATCCCCAGCAGCACCGCGCCGGCGCTCGACGCAAGGATCAACGGCAATAGCGCCAGACGCCGACAATCGCTCAAATAAGCCTTTAGATACGCCAAATGCGCGACCAAAAACGCCCCAAGGCCAAACACGAATAAATCTTGCGGCCATGCCAGCAACACGTCGCCGACCAGGGAGAAAATCAAACCCAGGCTGATCCAGCGCCGATAGTCACTGGGCGGTGCATCGTGTAACCAGCCGAGCAGCGCCAGCACCGGCAGCGGTTTGACCAACAGGCACAGCAGCGCGGCATGCACGCTCAAACCATACACAAAGGTCACCGCGCCCATCAGCGCCAGAATCAGCCAGCCCACGATCAGTTAACCGCGATGGCGCAGTCGAAGGTTTGCACGGCGGGTACTTCCGGTGCCCACGGTTGTGAGTAAGTCAGTCGCAAGCGGCCGGTGCCGGTGGCGAAGGCCTGGAAACGCCAGGTTGAAATGCCGGCGCTGCCGACTATTCCGGCGTCTTCGGGGTTGCTGTAGACCTCGGGGCTGAGCGCGCGCAACACGCCCCCGGCCGAATCCTGGATCGCCCAGCGGTAACCTGTGGTGGGGTTGCTTGGCAGGGTCAGGATCAGGGTTTGCCCGTTGTGCAGTTTCGCCGGGCATTCGCTTTGTTTTTCCACGGTCAGGTTCTGTTTCGGTTGCGAGGCGCAAGCGCTCAGCAGAGCAAGGGCGAGGGGGACTAACAGGCGAGTGGGGGACATAGGATCAACGACTCCGGCGTTTACGACGAACGGCGAGCATAACTGAAGATGAGACAAATTGTGACGGCCACCCATTAGGGGTAATTGAGGGCGGGAGGCGGGTAATGCCCGTCAGTCCAGCGCAATCCATGTGGGAGCGGGCTTGCTCGCGAAAACGGTGTGCCAGTCAACGTTGATCTCGACTGATACACCGCTTTCGCGAGCAAGCCCGCTCCCACAGGGTCTAGAGCGTGCCGAACACCTTCTTCGCCAGGCTGGTCGCTGCCGCCGCAGGGTTCTTGCGAATGGTCTCTTCCTGCTTGCCAATCATCTCGAACAGACCATTCAACGCCTGCTCGGTCACGTAGCTTTCGATGTTGGCATTTTTTGCATCCAGCACACCCAGCGTCGCGGCTTGCCCGGCGAACGCGTTGTATTGTTGAGCCAAACCCACCTGGTCGGTGGCTTGCTTGACGATCGGCAAGAACTTGGTGCGGATCTGTTCGCGGCTGGTTTTGCTCAGGTACTGAGTGGCCGAGTCCTGACCGCCGCTGAGAATCCCCTTGGCATCTTCCACGGTCATCTTCTTCACCGCATCCACCAGAATCGGCTGAGCCTGCGTTACCGCCGCTTCAGCTGCCTTGTTCATGCTGGTTTCCAGTTGATCGACCTGGTCACCCATGCCGAACTGTTTCATTTTCTTGGCGACCTTGCCCAGCTTGCCTGGCAGTTCGATCTTCACGTCCGGGTTGTTGCTGAAGCCGCCGGGTGTGCCGAGTTGTTTAACGGCCAGTTGCGCGCCTTGGGTCAGGGCGTCCTTGAGACCGCCGGTCGCGTCTTGTTGCGACAGGTCACTGAGTGACAGTGCCAGGGCATTAGCGCAGATCATCAAGCCTGCGCACAGGCCGGCGAAGCGAAGGGTTGGGCGGAGCATGGCGGCTTCCTTGTTCGGAATAAAAGGTTCGGAAAAGAGCGTTAACGGATGTTGAAATTTAGTCGGTTTGCGCGGGCCCCGCGACCTGGTCCGCCGCGTCTTCACTACGATGCAGCGCCACCTGACGGATCGACAAACGAATCTCCGCCGGCAGTACCCGTTTGGCCGCGCCTTCGGCCAGTTCGCCGAGCAGTTCGTGATAACTCAGCTTGCCCGCTTCGTCACGGCGCAGCACGTCGAGGTCCAGCATTGTCTGGATGAAGTGACGGAACAGGCTCTTGTCGAAGAACTCCGGGGCGTTCAGGCCGTGGAGGATCGATAGGCGCTGGGCCATGACCGTGCACAGGTCTTCCAGTTCTTCGGCGCTGATGCTGTTCTGGCCGCTGTTGAGCAACAAAGAAACGGTCATGTAGAAGCGCTGCAAGGTCTGGGCGATGCTTTTGGACAGCAGCGTCAGCAGCACGAAATGCCGCGAGCTCGGCGCCGGGCGCAGGTACACGTTTTTCTCGAAACGCAGCAGGCCTTGCTCGACGAAGGCTTCGAGCCATTGATCGATCACGTCATCGAGTTCGTCCAGCGACCAGCGAATGAACAGTTCCGATTGCAGGTACGGATACAGCGCGCGGGTGTAGCGCAGGATCTGCTCGCGACTCATGCGCGACGCACTCTGGAAGAAACTCGCCAGCAATGACGGCAACGCGAAAATGTGCAGCACGTTGTTGCGGTAGTAGGTCATCAGGACGGCGTTTTGTTCGTCCAGGTACAGAATCTTGCCCAGTGCATCGTTCTGCTCAGACAGCAGGTTCATGTCCTTCACATGCTCGATCAGGGCTCGCCCGTCACCGTCCGGCAGGGTGGTGTGCGGCGAGTAAGGGACCTTGCGCAACAGCGCCAGATACAAATCCAGCACACGCGCCATGGCGCGATCATCCAGGGCCAGGCGGCCGGTGGACAGCAACGCCAGGGCCACCAGGTTCACCGGGTTGATCGCCGCCGCTTCGTTCAAGTGCTGCGCGACTTTCTCGCCGAGGCGGTTGGTGGTTTCGTTGAGCCAGGCCGGTTTGAATTGCGGGCCGAGCGCCTGTTGGCGCCAGTCCGGCTGTTCGCTGTCGAGGAACTCCGCCAGTTTGATCGGCTCACCGAAGTTGACCGCGACCTGGCCGAAGCGCTGTTTGAGCGCGCCGATGACTTTGAAGATGTCGAAAATCGATTCTTTCTTCTTGCTCGCGCCACGCAGTTCGCCGAGGTACGTCCGGCCTTCCAGAACGCGCTCATAGCCGATGTACACCGGAATGAACACGATCGGCATCCGCGACGACCGCAGGAAGCTGCGCAGGGTAATCGCCAACATCCCGGTTTTCGGTTGCAGCATGCGCCCGGTGCGCGAACGGCCGCCTTCGACGAAGTACTCGACCGGGAAGCCCTTGGTGAACAGGGTGTGCAGGTATTCGTTGAACACCGAGGTGTACAGCGGGTTGCCCTTGAAGGTGCGGCGCATGAAGAACGCCCCGCCGCGACGCAACAGACCGCCGATACCCGGCATGTTGAGGTTGATCCCGGCGGCGATGTGCGGCGGGGTCAGGCCGTTGCGGAACAGCAGATAGGACAGCAGCAGGTAGTCGATGTGGCTACGGTGGCAGGGGACGTAGATCACTTCGTAACCCGGGGCGACCTTTTGCACGCCTTCGATGTTGTTGACCTTGATCCCGTCGTAGATCTTGTTCCAGAACCAGCTCAGCACCACTTCCATGAAGCGGATCGCGGTGTAGGTGTAGTCGGAGGCGATCTCGTTGCCATAGCGCAAGGCCTGGGCCTTGGCTTTTTCCGCGGAAATATTCTCGCGCTCGGCTTCGTCGAGGATCGCTTGTTTGACCAGCGGCTGATTGAGCAGGCCTTTGACCAGGTTGCGACGGTGGGAAATGTCCGGGCCGATTACCGCAGCTTTCAGATTGCGGAAGTGCACCCGCAGAATCCGCTGGGCCATGCGCACGGTGCGTTCGTGGCCTTTGTTGTGATCGATCAGTTCACGCAGATGAATCGGCGCCGAGAACTGCACCCGGGTCTTGCGCCCCAGCACAATGATGCTCAGCAACCGGCGCAAACGCCCGGTGACCGCCCAGCTGTCGGCGAACAGCAATTTCCACGGGCTCGACTCGCTGTCCGGCGACTGACCCCAGAACACGCTGACCGGAATGATCTGCGCGTCTTCGGCGGCGTTCTGGCTCAGGGCGCTGACCAGACGGGTCAGGGTCGGCGGCGCACCGCGTTTGTCCTGACGGCCGAGCCAGTCGGGCTCGGGCGTCAGGTAAAAGAACGCGGCGGGCTCCAACAGCGCACCCACCGATACCGGCAACACCGGGCGTGGCAGGCCGGCCTTGCTGCATTCGGTATCGACCACGGCAAGGTCGGTCAGCGAAGGGTTTTGCAGGACGTAGAACACTGGCCGGCTGCGGTCGAGGTTAAGGGTGAACGACGACTGGTTGATCGTCTCCGAGCGAACCCAGAGGTATAGCAGTCGGCGCAGGGTGCCAAACACAAGACGGCGAAACGGGGAACGGGTCATACGGCTTCTGCGTGAGTGAATAAAACCGAGCGTTTGCTCGGGCGGCCGATAGTGTGCCGGATTCATCGAAAATCGGCAAAAAAGCGGCTAAGTAAACTTGAGTTGAGAGTTTTTGCGTCTGTCATATACTCGGCCATTCAAAATAAAAAGAAGGGGTACCGAGACATGGCAACGCGCGAAACCGGCAATGTGAAGTGGTTCAACGACGCCAAGGGCTATGGCTTCATTCAGCGCGAGGACGGGGTGGACGTGTTCGTGCACTACCGCGCCATCCGCGGCGAAGGGCATCGCTCGCTGACTGAAGGTCAGCAGGTCGAGTATGCGGTGGTGACTGGTGAGAAGGGTTTGCAGGCTGAGGATGTGGTGGGGCTGTAAACCCGATCTTCGGATCACACAAAACCAATGTGGGAGCGGGCTCGCTCGCGAATGCGGTGTGTCAGTCAATGTTAATGTCGACTGACACACCGCATTCGCGAGCAAGCCCGCTCCCACATTTAATCCGCGTTGAACGGGATTTAAGCGGTTTTCCAGGTGATCTCTTCTTCACCATCGACGCTGATGCGAATCCAGCGATCCGCTGACTCTTCACCCTCTTCCTCGACCCAGCTACCCGGCGCGCAACGCACTTCGACGTTGAGCGCGGCAAATGCGGCGCGGGCGCAGGCGATGTCGTCTTCCCACGGGGTCTGGTCGCTTTCCAGGTACAGGCTGTTCCATTTGCCGACGGCTTTGGGCAGCCAGGTCACCGGCACGTTGCCGGCCTTGCACTTGTAGGTCTGACCTTTCTGGACCCAGTCGGTGCAGGGGCCTAAAGCCGCGCCGAGCCAGGCCGCGATGGCCTTGTAGTCGACGTCGGCGTCTTTCAGGTAAATCTCGATGTCCGGTTGGCGCATGGATGTCCTCACTGCGGGTCTGAAAAATCCATTCGCGGATTTAGCCGGTCTCAAGCTTTGCTCAAGACCAAAGTTGTCGGGTTATTGAAGAACGAAATAATCGTAGCGCATCGACACCGTGACCTCGAACGGCTCAGCCTGTTCGATGACCGCTGCCCGGCGTTCGGCACTGGCGCGCCAGCCGTGAGGTGTCATCGCTAACAGGTTCGCGCGATCCTGGCCATTGACCAGCGTCAGTTTGAATTCCAGGGTTTCGCTGTGTTGCAGCGCCATGCCTTCCGGCACCAGCGCCAGATGCTTGTCGTCGGTGTACTCACGCACTTCGTCGTACAGCCGCTCGCGCAACTCCATCAGATGGCCGCTGGTCGGCCCGACTTTCATCAGGCCGCCACCGGGGCTGAGCAGGCGTTTGGCTTCTTCCCAGTCCAAAGGGCTGAACACGCTGGCCAGGAACTGGCAGCTGCCCGAGGCCAACGGCACCCGTGCCATGCTGGCGATCAACCAGGTCAGCGCGGGGTTGCGTTTGCAGGCGCGTTTGACCGCTTCCCGGGAAATGTCCAGGGCATAGCCATCGGCGTTGGGCAAGGCTTCGGCGATTTGCGCGGTGTAGTAACCCTCGCCACAACCGATGTCCAGCCAACGCTGGGGCGCGTAGTGCGCCGCCAATTCCGCCAGACGCTTGGCCACCGGCGCATAGTGCCCGGCATTCAAGAAGTCGCGACGGGCTTCGACCATCGCCAGGTTATCCCCAGGGTCACGGCTGTTCTTGTGCTGCACCGGCAACAGGTTCAGATAACCCTGCCGCGCACGGTCGAAACGATGCCCGGCGGGGCAGGCCACGCCGTTGTCCACCGCGTTCAGCGGTTCGCTGCAGATCGGGCAGGCCAGCATCAGGCGAGCAACTTGATCAGGGTCTGGTAGTAGATTTCGGTCAGCACGTCGAGGTCGGCCGCCAGTACGCGTTCGTTGACCTGGTGGATCGTCGCGTTGACCGGGCCCAGTTCAACCACTTGGGTGCCCATGGTCGCGATGAAGCGCCCATCGGAAGTGCCGCCGCTGGTGGAGGCCTTGGTGTCACGACCGGTGATGTCCTTGATGCTTGACGACACCGCGTCGAGCAGCGCGCCCGGCTCGGTGAGGAATGGCAGGCCGGACAGCGCCCAGTCGATGTGCCAGTCCAGGCCATGCTTGTCGAGGATGTCGGCGACGCGCTTTTGCAGGCCTTCGACGGTGGACTCGGTGGAGAAGCGGAAGTTGAACACCGCCACCAGATCACCCGGGATCACATTGGTCGCGCCGGTGCCGGAATTGACGTTGGAGATCTGGAAACTGGTCGGCGGGAAGAAATCGTTGCCGTGGTCCCAGTGCTCGGCGGCAAGTTCGGCCAGCGCCGGGGCGGCGAGGTGGATCGGGTTCTTCGCCAGGTGCGGATACGCCACGTGGCCCTGCACACCGCGCACGGTCAATTTTGCGCCGAGGGAGCCGCGCCGGCCGTTCTTGACCACGTCACCCACCAGGCTGGTGCTCGACGGTTCGCCGACGATGCACCAGTCCAGACGCTCCTTGCGGGCGGCTAGGCGTTCGACCACTGCCTTGGTGCCATGGTGCGCCGGACCTTCTTCGTCGCTGGTGATCAGGAACGCAACCTTGCCCTTGTGATCCGGATAGTCGGCGACGAAGCGCTCGGCCGCCACGGTCATGGACGCGAGGCTGCCTTTCATGTCTGCCGCGCCACGGCCGCAGAGCATGCCGTGTTCGTCGATCACCGCGTTGAACGGATCGATCTGCCAGGCCGCCACCGGACCGGTCGGCACCACATCGGTGTGACCGGCGAAGCACAGCACCGGGCCGTCGTGTTTGCCGTGGGTCGCCCAGAAGTTATCCACATCTTCGATGCGCATCGGTTCCAGCGTAAAACCGGCATCGCCCAGGCGCTGCATCATCTGCTTCTGGCAATCGGCGTCGACCGGCGTCACGGACGGACGGCGGATCAGGTCGATGGCGAGTTGAAGGGTCGGCGAAAGGTCGGCGTGGGCCGTCATGTAAGACTCCGGAAACTTGAAATTTGGGCACGGGGCTAAATGTGGGAGCGGGCTTGCTCGCGAATGCGGTGTGTCATTCAGCATTGATGTTGACTGGCACACCGCATTCGCGAGCAAGCCCGCTCCCACAGGTATGGCGTTCGACCGTCGGAACGTGCCCGGCCAAGGCCTGCAAAATGGCGGTTATCTTAAAGCAAAACGGCGGCCATTGGCCGCCGTTTAGTGCATCTGCAAAGATTTAGACTGCCGGCGCCGTCTCTGTTTCGACCGCCGGTTTGGGCAGCGACGACAGGAACGCCATGATCAGCGCCGCCAGGTACGGCAGCGACTGCACCAGCAACATGGTCACCCAGAAGCGCATGTCGTTGCTCGGCAGGCCCTGCACCAGGAAGATCCCCAGCGCCGCGCCCCACAACAGCAGCATGATGAACACCTCTTCGCGCGCTTCCGAAATGGCTACCCAGAAGCCGTGGTTATCGGCGTTTTTCGGGGTGCGGAAGAACGGAATGCTGCTGGTGAAGAAGCCGTACAGCACCGCTTTGGCGATGGTGTGCGACAACGCCAGCCCGGCCAGTGCGGCGCAGAAGGCGTCCTTGAGGTTGACCCCGACCGCACGACGGTACAGGAAGATGATCTTGCCCACCTTGAACACGAACAGCGCCAATGGCGGGATCGCGAAAATCAGCAGCGGTGGATCGACCCGTTGCGGCACGATGATCATCGCCGCCGACCACAACAGTGCGCCGACGGTGAAAAAGATGTTCATGCCATCCGCCACCCATGGCAGCCAGCCCGCGAGGAAGTGGTAACGCTGGCCACGGGTCAGCTCGGTGTCCTTGCCACGCAGCAGGCTGGCGGTGTGACGCTTGATGATCTGAATCGCGCCATAGGCCCAGCGGAAACGCTGTTTCTTGAAGTCGATAAAGGTATCGGGCATCAGGCCTTTGCCGTAGCTGGTGTGGTAGTACGCCGCCGACAGACCTTTTTCGAACACGCGCAGACCCAACTCGGCGTCTTCACAGATACACCAGTCGGCCCAGCCCAGTTCCTCGAGCACCGAGCGCCGGGTCATGGTCATGGTGCCGTGCTGGATGATCGCGTCACGGTCGTTGCGGGTGACCATGCCGATGTGGAAGAAGCCTTTGTATTCCGCATAGCAGAGCTTCTTGAAGGTGCTTTCGTTCTGGTCGCGATAATCCTGTGGCGACTGCACCACGGCGATTTTCGGGTCGGCGAAGTGGGGCACCATGTGCTTGAGCCAGTTCGGGTCGACGCAGTAGTCCGAGTCGATCACCGCAATCACTTCGGCATCTTTGGCGGTATGCGGAATCAGATAGTTCAGCGCACCACCCTTGAAGCCGGCCAATGGCGCGACGTGGAAGAACTTGAAACGCGGGCCGAGGGTTTCGCAATAATCACGCACCGGTTCCCACACCGCCGGGTCCTTGGTGTTGTTGTCGATGATCAGGACTTCGAAGTCCGGATAGTCGAGATTGGCCAAGGCATTGAGGGTCTGTTTGACCATCTCCGGCGGCTCGTTGTAGCAAGGAACGTGAATTGACACCTTCGGCCGGTAGTCCGATTCGCCCACGACCGGCAGGAATTCACGCCGGCGTTTGTGGGTCCAGACCGCTTCGGCCAGTTCATGGGCTTCCGTCAGCAGAACGATGAATACCCCGAGTGCACCGAGGGCGAGCAGGAAACCCACCGTCAGGCTGAACCAGGTGCTGTATTGCTGGCTGTAGTCGTAACCGATCCACACCAGCACCGAACCGCACAGGAACGCGATAAAGGTCAGGAAGGTACGGCCACGTTGGCGCAGGGCCGAGCCGTCGATCATCAGCAAGGTCAGGGACAGCAGGGCCAACACGGCCGAGCCGATCGCCAGCACACGCCATTGCGGGATCGCGACCACCGGGCCTTCGAAGTTGAATTTCTGCTGGCGCGCGGCGTTGAACACGCCCCAGTACGCGCCTACCGAGCCTTCGTCAGTGGCCTTCCACGGCTGGTCAAACGCTTCGATCACGAAGTAGTTGAAGCCTTGGCGGTTGAGCTTGTTGACCAAGGTGCGCAGGTAGATCGCTTGATCCGCCGGCGACGCATCGGCGCCACCGCGCATGCGGCCGTTGCTCGGCCAGCCGACTTCGGAGAGCAGCAACGGTTTTTTCGGGAACATCTTTTTCAGGTCACGGGCGCGGTCGAGAACGAACTGACCCGCCTTGTCCACCGGAATGAACTCCCAGTAGGGCAGAACGTGAGCCGCGATCAGGTCGACGTGCTTGGCCAGTTCCGGGTGTTCTTCCCAGACGTGCCACTGTTCAGAGGTTGTGACTGGCACCTTAACGGCCGCGCGCACGCGATCCAGGATCACGCTCAGCTCGGCAGCGGTGATTTCCTTGCGGAAGATCGCCTCGTTACCGACCACGACACGAACCACGCTGCGGGAGGTGTTGGCCAGTTCGATGGCGCGCAGGATCTCGCGCTCGTTGCGTTCCTGGTCCGGGCTGATCCAGATCCCCAGGGTCACCCGCAGGCCGAATTCTTCCGCCAGTTTGGGGATATCCTCCAGCGTGCCGTCGACCGAGTAGGTCCGGATGTTGTCCGTCAGCTTGCTCATGATCTCCAGGTCGCGACGCATTTCATCGTCGGTCGGATACTGGTCTTTCTGCGGGTACTGGCCTTGTTGAAACGGCGAGTACGAGAAGCCAGAGATCTGTTCAGGCCAGTTGGGGGCGGAGACCGGGCGATTGATCAGCGCCCAGAAGCCGGTAAACAAGGCTGCGATGGCGAGCACCACGACCAGGTTGAGTCCAAATTTACGCGATGACATAGCTTTTTCGGGTTCCAAAGGCTGTGGAACGAAGGAACGGTTGGCGGCCGGCTGCCAGGTGGCAGGGGCGCGCATCCTACACTGGAGGTTCTCTGACCGTACAGCGAACAGGGAAACGCCCGACATTGGGCAATCCAGGTCGACTTAAGTTCTTTGACCGGGACGATGTAGCCCAATTCCAATAAATTTGTAGTCAATTGAAGCAGTCAAGACTGCCGTCCATAGCACCAAAGGTGCTCTTGACCGCCGACAGCCCTATAATGCGCGCCGGTTTTTGGGGTTATGGTCATGAGTACAGAAGATCCGCGGTTTGCTGGTATCGCCCGCTTGTATGGCATTGAAGGCATGGAGCGCTTGCGCGCGGCCCATGTGGCGATCGTCGGCGTCGGTGGTGTCGGTTCCTGGGCGGCGGAAGCGGTTGCCCGGTGTGGCGTGGGCGAGATATCGCTGTTCGACCTGGACGACGTCTGCGTCAGCAACGCCAACCGTCAGCTGCATGCGCTGGACAGCACCGTTGGCAAACCCAAGGTCGAAGTAATGGCCGAGCGCCTGCGCGGGATCAACCCGGACTGCACGGTGCATGCGGTGGCGGATTTCGTTACCCGCGAAACCATGGCCGAATACATCACGCCGAACATCGATTGCGTGATCGACTGCATCGACAGCGTCAACGCCAAGGCGGCGCTGATCGCCTGGTGCAAGCGGCGCAAAATCCAGATCATTACCACCGGCGGTGCGGGCGGGCAGATTGACCCGACGCTGATCCAGGTCTGCGACCTGAACCGCACGTTCAATGATCCACTGGCATCGAAAGTACGCTCCACATTGCGCCGCGACTATGGCTTCTCCCGCACCGTGACCCGTCACTACAGCGTCCCGTGCGTGTTTTCCACCGAGCAACTGCGCTACCCGAAACCGGATGGCAGCATTTGCTTGCAGAAGAGTTTTGTCGGTGATGGCGTGAAGCTCGACTGCGCCGGGGGCTTTGGCGCGGTGATGATGGTGACGGCGACATTCGGCATGGTCGCGGCGACCAAGGCTGTGGATAAGATTGTGGCTGGGGTGCGGCGCCCGGCGGATCGGGTAAAACCTGAGGCTTGATCGGGAGTGGCTGATGGCCTCTTCGCGAGCAAGCCCGCTCCCACATTGGATCGGTTGGATACAAAATCCGAATACACCATAAATCCAATGTGGGAGCGGGCTTGCTCGCGAAGGCGATTAACCAGCCAACTCATTCATCCGCTGGAGCACCGTATTGAGGCCATTGCTGCGCGATGACGAGAGCTGGCGGCTCAGTCCAAGCTGACTGAACCAGTCCGCTAAATCCACCTGCCGCAACTCAGCCGCCGACAACCCATTGACCCGCGCCAACAGCAACGCCACCAACCCGCGAATCAACCGCGCATCGCTGCTGGCGCTGAACTGCCAATGCCCATCCTGCAGCGCACCGACCAGCCAGACCTGGCTTTCACAGCCATGCACACGGTTGGCGTCGACTTTATCCACATCGCTCAGCTCAGGCAGACGGTCGCCCCACTGCATCAACAGCCGTGCCCGCTGTTCCCAGCTCGCTGCTTTCTGAAAAGTGTCCAGCGCCGTGACGGCATCGGCGGGCAGGGTCATCGCAACAACTCCAGGGCCTGGTCCAGCGCTTCGAAAAAGCGCTCAAGGTCTTCGCTATTGTTATACAACGCCAATGACACCCGAATCGCGCCAGCCAGTTCGAAGCGCTTGAGCAACGGCATGGCGCAATGATGACCGGCGCGCACGGCGATACCCTGTTCGGTCAGCAAATGCGCCAGGTCCGAGTTATGCACACCCTCGACAACAAAGCTGGCCAGCGCCAGTTGCGGTTTGCCCAGCAGGCGAATGCCGTTGCGCGCTTCGAGGCCTTTGAGCAAATAGTCATGCAACGCCGCCTCGTGGGCGGACACGGCGTCCTGATCCAGCCCGGCGAGATAGTCCAGCGTCGCGCCCAGACCGATCACACTGGCGATCGGCGGCGTACCGGCTTCGAACCCCAGCGGTGCGGGACGAAAGCGTGCGTCGTGGTAATTGGCATCCAGCACCATTTCGCCACCGAACTGCCAGGGGCGCAGGTGCTGCAGCGCTTCGTTGCGCCCGAACAACACGCCCAGGCCATCGGGGCCATAGAGCTTGTGGCTGGAAAATACATAGAAGTCGCAACCCAATGCCTGTACGTCGTGCCGACCATGCACGACGCCTTGAGCACCGTCGACCACGGTCAGGGCGTTGTGTGCCTTGGCCATCGCCAACAGCGCAGGTAACGGCTGCCAGGCACCGAGTACGTTGGACAGCTGACTGACGGCCAAAAGACGAGTACGCGGACCGATCAGGTGAGCGGCAGCCTGAAGATCAATCAAACCGTCGGCATCCAGCGGCAGGATCACCAGCTTCAAGTCGCGACGGTGGGCCAGTTGCTGCCACGGCAACAGGTTGGCGTGATGCTCCAGGGCACTGATGACAATCTCATCGCCCGGGTTGAAAAGGTGTTCCAGGCCGTAGGCCAGGAGGTTCAGCGCGGAGGTCGCGCCGTGGGTAAAGATGATTTGTCCGCAATCGCCGGCGTTCAGCCATTGCGCTACTTTGCTGCGGCTGTCCTCGAACGCCTGGGTGGCATGGGCGCCGGGCAAGTGTTGCGCCCGATGCACGTTGGCCGCGCCGTTGGCGTAGTAATGCGCCAGGGCATCCAGCAGGGCTTGAGGTTTTTGTGTGGTGGCGGCGTTGTCCAGATAGGTCTGGTCTTGCCGTTGCAATGCGGCGATGGCCGGAAAATCGGCGCGCCAGGGAGAAGGAATCATCATGCTATCGGGCCCTGGTGGGGTTACGCCGAACCCTGTGGGAGCCGGGCTTGCCCGCGAAGCTTTTAGCAGCCTCAAGCGCCTCTTCGCGAGCAAGCCCGCTCCCACAGGTGATCATGCGACGCTTAGTTGTGAGCGTGCAGCGCTTCGTTCAGTTCGATGGCCGACTTGTGGGTTTTGCACTCCACGGCACCGGTTTCCGAATTGCGACGGAACAGCAGGTCAGGCTGACCGGCCAGTTCACGGGCCTTGACGACTTTGACCAGCTGATTTTTTTCGTCGAGCAGCGCCACTTTGGTGCCGGCGGTCACATACAGGCCCGACTCAACGGTATTGCGATCGCCCAACGGGATACCGATACCGGCGTTGGCGCCGATCAGGCAGCCTTCGCCGACCTTGATCACGATGTTGCCGCCGCCCGACAGGGTGCCCATGGTCGAGCAACCGCCGCCCAGGTCCGAACCCTTGCCGACGAACACGCCAGCCGACACACGGCCTTCGATCATGCCCGGGCCTTCGGTACCGGCGTTGAAGTTGACGAAACCTTCGTGCATCACGGTGGTGCCTTCGCCGACGTAGGCGCCCAGACGAATACGTGCCGCGTCAGCGATACGCACGCCGGCCGGAACCACGTAGTCGGTCATTTTCGGGAATTTGTCCACCGAGAACACTTCCAGCAGCTCGCCGCGCAGACGGGCTTCCAGTTGGTGCTCGGCCAGTTCGGCCAGATCGATGGCGCCCTGGCTGGTCCAGGCGACGTTTGGCAGCAACGGGAAGATTCCGGCCAGGTTCAGGCCATGGGGCTTGACCAGACGGTGGGACAGCAGGTGCAGCTTGAGGTAAGCCTCAGGCGTGGAGCTCAGTTGCGCGTCTTCGGCCAACAGCGTGGCGACCAGCGGCTTGTGGCTCTCGGCCAGACGGGTCAGCAGCGCAGCTTGTGCAGCGTCGACGCTTTTCAGCGCTTCAGCCAGTTGCGACGCCTGAGCAGTGCTGAAGGCGATGGCCTGATTGCCTTCGGTGTAGCCCAGAACCGGCGCAATGGCAGCGACCAGTTCGGCCGACGGGTTGAGCAGTGGCTGCGCGTAAAACACTTCCAGCCATGCGCCTTGACGGTTTTGAGTGCCGACACCAAAGGCCAGGCTGAACAGGGTAGTGGACATGTTGATACCTCTAACAAAATGGAACGGGCTGCCTTACTTGAGTGCTGCCGCGTAGATATCTGGCTTGAAGCCAATCAGGGTTCTGTCACCGAGATCGAGCACCGGGCGCTTGATCATCGAGGGTTGTGCGAGCATCAGTTCGATGGCTTTCGGCTGATCGAGATCGGCTTTGCGTTCGTCGTCGAGCTTGCGAAAGGTCGTGCCTGCGCGGTTCAACACCACTTGCCAGCCGTGCTCGTCGCACCATTGGGTCAGGTGTTCACGGTCGATTCCGACCGCTTTGTAATCATGAAAGTCATAGCTCACAGCGTGTTCATCGAGCCAGGTGCGCGCCTTTTTCATGGTGTCGCAGGCTTTGATGCCGAAAAGGTGCAACGTTTTGCTTGAAACGGTCAAGGAATTGCCCCCTTTGCAGGTGCTGAAAATAAAAGGTGACGGATTATGCCATGACCGGACGGTTTCGCGTCGGCTGTGGTCGGGTTTGTCTGTTTGAAGTATTCAACGATTCGGCCGAAGACCAGGCGCTGGTGTTTCGGATGGGATTTGCCGGAGCGGCGGGCGCTGGGGCGCAACGCTTGGAGGTGTACAGTCGGAGCCGTCATCACCAGATGGGGGATGACAGCTCCGGGAAGTGTTGGGAGCGCTGGATATGAGTGAGGCGAGCCGGGTTCAGGTCAAATAGCCTGAACGAATCAATTGCGTCATTCGGTTGTTTGCTCAGGATAAGGATAGGCCTTGGTCATGAATGCCTTGTCCTTTTCGCTGAGGACAAGGTTGAGGAAAATCTGGAAGTCACCGTGCGTCCAGGCTTGGCGGATTTCATAGTGCATGATCGACTTTGGGTCATAAGGCGAGTAGTTGACTTCGCTGGTGTCGAGAAGATTGAAATAGCGGTCGTCAACGGTTTTTCGCCTGAAGTCACTTTCATCAGCGTCCTCAGGTACCCCATGAGCCAGGTAAACCGCTGGCTTGTTCCAGGGAATATTCGCCTCAGGGTGCAGGTGCTCATGCTCGGCTCCCAATGCATGACCAAACTCGTGCATCACATAGTGGGCGAAGAGTTTGGGCACAAGCATCCAGTCCGCAATGACCATGGTTGGGCCTTCTTCTACAAGTAGAGCGTCGGTACCGATTTTTGACCAGTAGGTCCCTGGCTCGGTGCGAATTCGGATATCGCCGACTTCGCCTTCGACGAAGTCGAATTTCAGATTGATATGTGGCAACCAGTTACTTGCAGCGGCCTTCACACCGTCCTTGAAAGCTTGACTGCCATTTAAAAATGCAATCCGCAACGTGCGGCCGGGGGCCCAGAATTTTGTATGAATGGCGACTGCCCGTTTCTGGCGACCGGAGGCGGAGGTTGGGCAGTTCGCAGGGTTCTCGGCGATGGCGGCTTCATACGAAGCCTGATTATCTTCCGGTTTTCCGGTGAGGCAAGTTGTTGCAGAGTTCATGATTAAGTATCCGTACTTGTGTTTTCTGAAATTAATTGATGTTTGTTTTGCAGGGCGTTCTGTTGTCGAGTGTGTCGGGTTATATGTTTGTTGGTTGTATATTAATGAGTGTTGTGGGGTGGGAGAAGTAAAGTGTTTGTTGGTTGTGTTGCTTGATATTGAAAGCTCGCAGGCATTGCACTCTGCGAACTTTCTGTGTTTGGGCGTTTATTGTTATTTTGGATAAAGCAGTTTCATCAGTCGCTTGTCTTTTTTACTGATCTTGCGGTTGATCGAGACTTGCCAGTCGCCCACCGTCAATGTATTCGCCACCGGGTGGTGCATGATGGATTTTCTATCGTAGGAGGTATAAATCGCATCCACTGTATTGAATGGCGCGAACAGGTTTCTGTCCACTTCCTCCCGAGTGAGCGGGTTCATCTCGCGGTTCTGGTAAAACTCATACACTTTCGGCTTGTCCCAGGGGATGTTTGCCTGTGGATGCTGGTGCTCATGCATCGCCCCCAGAGCATGCCCGAACTCGTGAATCACAATCACCTCGAAGTCCTCATGTTCGGGTTTGACGCCCAGGTTCATGGTGGGCCAGTCGGGGTGAATCAACAACGCGTCGGTGCCCAGCATTGAGCTGTTGTCGTTGTTCCTGGTGGCGATCCGAATGTCGCCTTGCAAGTCATCGACAAAATCAAAGCTCAGGTTGATATACGGCAACCACTGGCTGGCTGCGTCGATGATCTTCTGCTTATGCTCCGCCTCGGGACTGTCCATGAAGGCGATTTTCAAGGTGCGACCGTTGGCCCACAGTTTTGAGTAGTTGAACACCGAGCGTTTGCGGCGGGTACCGGTGGTGATGCCTGCATTAGCAGGGTTTTCAGTGACTGCTGCTTCATATGCTGCTTGGTCGTCTGGCCACTGCATCAGCCTGCAGTGTAGAAGATCGTTCATCGTTACTTCTTCCTTGAAGTTAATGATAAGGATGTATTCAGGCGCAACGAGATGCGCTGCCACCAGACTAATGTCCGGTCGGCAGGCGTGTGAGGTATAAAGTTATATGAACTTGTAACTTGATATGAAAAATGCCCGCGCCAGATTGCCTGGTACGGGCATGCACGGGTTACTTATGGCGGGTAATGAACGCGCGAATCCGTTCAGCCGCTTCCACGCACTCCGCCAGCGGGGCTACCAGTGCCATTCGCACACGACCAGCGCCCGGATTGACGCCGTCCACATCACGGGAAAGGTACGAACCCGGCACCACGGTCACGTGTTCTTCGGCAAACAGATCCCGGCAGAACGCCGCGTCGTCGCCATTTACGTTGGGCCACAGGTAGAAGCCGCCGTCCGGACGCTGCACGTCCATCACCGGGCTGAGGATTTCCAGCACGGCATCGTACTTTTCACGGTACAGCGCGCGGTTGGCCCGTACATGCACTTCGTCATTCCACGCGGCAACGCTGGCCAGTTGCGTCTGTACCGGCATCGCACAGCCGTGGTAGGTGCGGTACAGCAGGAAGCCCTTGAGAATGTCGGCATCACCGGCGACAAACCCGGAGCGCAGGCCCGGGAGGTTGGAGCGCTTCGACAAGCTGTGGAACACCACGCAGCGTTTGAAATCCTTGCGACCCAGTTCGACGCAGGCGCTGAGCAGGCCCGGTGGTGGGGTTTGTTCGTCGAAGTACAACTCGCTGTAGCATTCGTCCGCGGCAATCACGAAGTCGTATTCGTCGGCCAGGGCGATCAGTTTTTTCAGGGTGTCGACCGGAATCAGCGCGCCGGTCGGGTTGCCCGGCGAGCACAGGAACAGGATCTGGCAGCGTTTCCAGATGTCCGGAGAAACGGCATCGAAATCCGGGTTGAAGCCGTTTTCATCCAGGCATGGCAGGTAATGCGGCTTGGCTCCGGCCAGGAACGCCGCGCCTTCGTAGATCTGATAGAACGGGTTCGGGCTGACCACCAAGGCGTCATCGCCTCGATTGACCACGGTCTGGGTGAAGGCGAACAGCGCTTCGCGGGTGCCGTTGACCGGCAGCACGTTGCGCGCCGGGTCGAGCCAGCCGTGCGGGACGCTGAAACGGCGTTCGCACCACGCGGCGATGGCTTCACGCAGGGCCGGGATGCCGAGGGTGGTCGGGTACACGGCCATCTGATCCAGATTGCTTGCCAGGGCTTCGGCGACAAAGCTTGGCGAGCGGTGCTTCGGTTCGCCGATGGACAATGCGATGGCGCGCTTGTCCGGGTTTGGCGTGACGCTGCCGAGCAGGGCGCGGAGCTTTTCGAACGGGTAGGGCTGCAACTGGTTCAGAGCGTTGTTCATGGGGGCCTCTTTTAATGTGGGAGCAGGCTTTATGTGGGAGCCGGGCTTGCCCGCGATTCAGGCGCCTCGGTGTGTCGGATGCACCGAGGAGATGCTATCGCAGGCAAGCCAGTTCCACATGGGCTAGCTCCCACAGGGGGGAATTTGTTGATTCAGATGCTGATTCGCGAAAGTTTGATGTCGGGTTCCTGGCTGACACTCAACTGTTTGACGATTGCGTCCTGCAAACGGCTGCACAGCAATGGATCGGACAGCGGCTGGTTGTTTGCGTCGGTGATGAAGAACACGTCCTCCACGCGCTCGCCCAGCGTCGCAATCTTGGCGTTCTGCAGCGACAGGTCGAACTCGAGGAAGATCGTGCCGATCCGCGCCAGCAACCCCGGGCGGTCGGGCGCGCTGAGTTCCAGCACGGTCACCGGACGCTGGGCGTCGTTGTGGATCGTCACCTGTGGCGCAAAGGCAAAGTGCTTGAGCTGGCGTGGTACCCGACGCTGAATGATCGTCGGGTAGTTGTCCGGGTTGCGCAGGGCCTCGGTGAGGCCTTCGCGGATCTGCTTGACCCGCGCCGGGTTGTCGCCGATCGAGTCGCCATCGGTGTCGAGCACGATATAGGTGTCGAGGGTGAACTGGCTGCTGGAGGTGATGACCCGGGCGTCGTGAATGTTCAGGTTGAGCTGGTCCATCGCCGCCACGGTCACGGCGAAGAAGTCGTGCTGGTCCGGCGCATAAATGAAGATCTGCGTACCGCCCTCGAACTCGCGCTGGGTGGTTTCCTTGATCAGCACCAGCGGGCCGCCGTCGGCCGGCTGCTGCAGGATTGCATCAGTGTGCCAGGCCACGTCGCCGGCGGTGTGGCGCAGGAAGTAGTCATCGCCCAGTTGCGCCCATAGCTGCTCGACGTCGTCCGGGTCGGTGCCGCCGCGTACCAGAATGTCCAGCGCCGCGCTCTGGGTCTGGCGGATCTGCTCTTCGCGATCCACCGGGTTTTCCAGGCCGCGCCGCAAGGCGCGCTTGGTCTCGGTGTAGAGCTGGCGCAACAGACTTGCGCGCCAGGAGTTCCACAGCGTCGGGTTGGTCGCGTTGATGTCGGCAACGGTCAGCACGTACAGATAATCGAGGCGGGTTTCATCGCCGACAATCTGCGCGAAATCGTGGATCACATGCGGGTCGGACAAGTCCTTGCGCTGGGCGGTGGTCGACATCACCAAGTGGTTCTGCACCAGCCAGACAATCAGGCGGCTGTCCCAGATCGGCAACTGATGGCGTTGGCAAAAGGCTTCTGCATCCACTGCACCGATTTCCGAGTGGTCGCCATGCCGGCCCTTGCCGATGTCGTGATACAGACCCGCCAGGTAAATCAGTTCCGGCTTGGGCAGTTTGGCCATGAGCTTGCTGGCCAACGGGAATTTTTCCGACACCTGGGTGTATTGCAGCTTACGCAGGTGCTTGATCAGGTTCAGGGTGTGTGCGTCGACGGTATAGATGTGAAACAGATCGTGCTGCATCTGCCCGACAATAAAGCCGAACTCCGGCAGATAGCGCCCGAGGATGCCATAACGGTTCATCCGCCGCAGGTTGCGGTGGATGCCGATCTTGCACTTGAACAGTTCGATGAACAGGCTGGTGTTGCGAATATCGTTGCGGAAGTCGTCATCGATCAAATGACGGTTCTCGCGCAGCAGGCGGATGGTATCGGCGCGCACGCCTTTGATTTCCGGTTGCTGGGCCATCAGCACGAAGATTTCGAGCATGGCGAACGGCGTACGGCGGAACACGTTGTCGCTACGCGCCTCGATGTAGCCGTCGTGCAGCTGGAAGCGCGAGTTGATCGGCTGCGGCGGTGCTTCGTCTTCCGGGGCCAGGATCACTTCTTCGAAGTGCTGGATGATCAGGTCGCTGAGCTGGGCAATGCTCATGACCACCCGATAGTACTGTTGCATGAAGTTTTCGATGGCGTGCTTGGCGTCATCGCCTTCGAACCCCAGCAGCCCGGCAATTGTGCGCTGGTGATCGAACAGCAGGCGGTCTTCGGAGCGGCCGGCGAGCATGTGCAGCGCGTAGCGCACTTTCCACAGAAATTCCTGGGACGAGGCCAGCAGGGCGTTTTCACTCTCTACCAGGAAACCTTCGCCTGCCAGGGCTCGCAGGTTCAGGGTGCCGTACTGGCGGCGGGCGACCCACAGGATCGTCTGAATATCCCGCAGGCCACCGGGCGAACCTTTGACGTTGGGCTCCAGGTTGTACTCGGTGTCGTTGTACTTGTGGTGGCGGGCTTTCTGCTCGGCGCGCTTGGCCAGGAAGAACTCCTTGCTGGGCCACATGTGTTCTGTGCTGGTGACGTCCAGCATGCGCTGGCGCAGGCGTTCGGGGCCGGCAATGGTGCGGCTTTCCATCAGGTTGGTGATCACCGTCAGGTCGGCGCGGGCTTCCTCGGCGCATTCGTCCACCGAGCGAACGCTCTGGCCGACTTCCAGGCCGATGTCCCACAACAACGTCAGAAAGCGCTCGATGGAGTCACGGAAAATTTCGTGATCGGCGCTGTCCAGCAGGATCAGCAGGTCGATGTCGGAGTAGGGATGCAACTCGCCACGACCGTAGCCGCCGACCGCTACCAGGGCGATATCGGCGTCTTCGCTCCAGTTGAACTGCTCCCAGGCCTGTTGCAGGATGTTGTCGACGAACCAGGCGCGATCCTCGATCAGCCGGCGAATGTCCCGGCCGCGGCGAAACCGCTCGTCGAGCACCTCGCGAGCCTGACGTATCGCCTTCTTGAAAGCAGCGATAGGGCTTGCCTTCAGGGCCAATTCAGCCTGGAACTGGCCGCGGTCGAAGAGTTCGGGATCCACCTGCGGCATCGATTGGCTTTCCTTTCTATAAGGCTGGGAGCGGAGCGGTCGGGATCAGGCCGAAACGCGCGGGATGGTATCGTCGCTGCGCAGGGTGAAAATCTCGTAACCGGTGTCGGTCACCAGCAGGGTGTGTTCCCATTGCGCCGACAGCTTGCGGTCCTTGGTGATCGCGGTCCAGCCATCGCCCAACACCTTGGTGTCGGCCTTGCCCTGGTTGATCATCGGCTCGATGGTGAAGGTCATGCCGGCTTTCAGTTCCATGCCGGTGCCGGCGCGGCCGTAGTGCAGGATCTGCGGTTCTTCGTGGAACACTTTGCCGATGCCGTGGCCGCAGAACTCGCGAACCACCGAGAAACCGTTCTTTTCCGCGTGCTTCTGGATCACTTCACCGATATCGCCCAGGCGGCAGCCGGGTTTGACTAGCTCGATGGCCTTGTACATGCATTCCTGAGTCACCTGGGACAGGCGCTCGGCCCAGACCGGTACGGTGCCGACGTGGAACATGCGGCTGGTGTCGCCGTGGTAGCCGTCCTTGATCACGGTGACGTCAATGTTCAGCGTGTCGCCATCCTTCAACGGTTTCTCGTTCGGGATGCCGTGGCAGACCACGTGGTTGATCGAGGTGCAGATCGACTTCGGGAAGCCCTTGTAGTTGAGCGGGGCAGGGATGGCTTTCTGCTCGTTGACGATGTAGTCGTGGCAGATGCGGTCCAGCTCTTCGGTGGTGACGCCCGGTTTGACATAATCGGCAATCATTTCCAGCACATCGGCGGCCAATTTGCCGGCGATCCGCATTTTTGCGATGTCCTCTGGGGTTTTGAGGGTGACGGTCATACAGGCTCTCTCTGCGCTCAATGGCGCCTTCTAAAACGAAATGGGCATTGCGCGAGCGATCGTCGCGGCCCTGAAAAATGCGATTCTACCAGACGATCAGGGCAAATCTGAGCCTCTGTGCATCGCTTCTATCTATAGGATGGCGCATTCTGCGGGGATTCCAAGGGCGGGGGCAAAAGCATTCGCCAGGTTTTCAGAATCCGGGTTCCGTTTTTTCCTGCCCTGTGGTATAAAATGCGCCGCTTTCCGGGGATACCCTGAAAAGCTTAAATCCACACACGTGTCGACACGATGACCTGGGTGCCTTCAGCTGATGCTGCTGGTTGGTCATTGGGATACGTGGAGGCCAAACCCGACTTATTAAGGAACTATCATGTCCCAAGTCAACATGCGCGATATGCTGAAGGCCGGTGTGCACTTCGGTCACCAGACCCGTTACTGGAACCCGAAAATGGGTAAGTACATTTTCGGCGCGCGTAACAAGATCCACATCATCAACCTTGAAAAAACCCTGCCAATGTTCAACGAAGCTCTGACTTTCGTAGAGCGCCTGGCCCAGGGCAAAAACAAGATTCTGTTCGTCGGCACCAAGCGTTCCGCTGGCAAGATCGTTGCTGAAGAAGCAGCACGTTGCGGTTCGCCGTACGTCGATCACCGCTGGTTGGGCGGCATGCTGACCAACTTCAAAACCATCCGTGCTTCCATCAAGCGTCTGCGTGACCTTGAAGTGCAAGCCGAAGACGGTACTTTCGCCAAGCTGACCAAGAAAGAAGCGCTGATGCGCACTCGCGATCTTGAGAAGCTGGATCGTTCCCTGGGTGGTATCAAGGACATGGGCGGTCTGCCAGACGCTCTGTTCGTTATCGACGTTGATCACGAGCGCATCGCGATCACCGAAGCCAACAAGCTGGGCATCCCGGTTATCGGCGTAGTCGATACCAACAGCAGCCCGGAAGGCGTTGACTACATCATCCCAGGCAACGATGACGCAATCCGCGCTATCCAGCTGTACATGGGTTCGATGGCTGACGCTGTTATCCGTGGTCGCAACCACGTTGCTGGCGGTACCGAGCAGTTCGTTGAAGAAGCTCCGGCAGCTGCAGCTGAGTAATTGACGCCCTGGCGTTGACTCAGTAAGCAAAAAGGGGGCTTGGCCCCCTTTTTGCCACCTCGAAAACCATTTGTGAGCAGCGCAGCTACAGCATCTGTAACGTGCAGCGGCTAACAAGGGTGGCTCGGGAAGAATTGAACGCCCGTTCGATCGGGTGGAATGGTTGAAAACCTATCCAAGAGGAATTTGAAAATGGCAGAGATTACTGCAGCGTTGGTCAAAGAACTGCGCGAGCGTACTGGCGAAGGCATGATGGACTGCAAAAAAGCCTTGACCAAGGCTGGCGGCGACATCGAAAAAGCCATTGATGACATGCGTGCTTCGGGCGCCATCAAGGCAGCCAAAAAAGCGGGCAACGTTGCTGCTGAAGGCGCGATCGCTATCAAGGACGACGGTAAAGTTGCCGTTCTGCTTGAAGTCAACTCGCAGACCGACTTCCTGGCCCTGCAAGACGACTTCAAAGCGTTCGTCGCTGCCAGCGTTGAAAAAGCTTTTGCCGACAAGCTGACCGACGTCGCTCCGCTGATCGAAGCTCGTGAAGCTGACCGTCTGGTTCTGGTTGGCAAGACTGGCGAGAACGTCAACATCCGTCGTCTGGCTCGCGTTGAAGGTGACGTGGTCGGTACTTACCTGCACGGTAACAAGATCGGTGTAGCTGTTGTCCTGAAAGGCGGCAACGTCGACCTGGCCAAAGACATCGCCATGCACGTAGCAGCCAGCAACCCTGAGTTCCTGCTGCCGTCGCAAGTTTCCGCTGAAGCCATCGAACGCGAAAAAGCCGTGTTCATGAGCCTCAACGAAGACAAGATGAAAGGCAAGCCAGCTGAAATCGTTGAAAAAATGATCGGCGGCCGTATCAGCAAGTTCCTGGCCGAAGCCAGCCTGGTTGAGCAAGCTTTCGTCAAGGACCCGGAAATCACCGTAGGTGCCCTGGCCAAGAAGGGCGGCGCTGAAATCGTTTCCTTCACTCGCTTTGCAGTAGGTGAAGGCATCGAGAAGCCGGTAGACAACTTCGCTGACGAAGTTGCTGCTCAGGTAGCGGCTGCTTCCAAGCAATAAGACGGTTTTTTAACTGTCGCCCTGAAGAGGCTGCCCGCTTACGCGCGCAGCCTCTTTTCAGATGGGGTTACCAATTTTAATTGGTTTCCTTTGGAACTGGCTTACAAAGCCATGTTCCGATGGCGCTGAAGCAGCGCCAAGCTAGAGTGAACGCCAGCTGTAAACAGCTCGCAAAGAATTTTTAAAATACGCCGCAGGAGAGATTCGCAATGGCTCAGCAGGGCAGTGGTTATCAGGCTCGCTATAAACGCATTCTACTCAAGCTTAGCGGCGAGGCCCTGATGGGCTCGGAAGAGTTCGGGATCGATCCGAAAGTTCTGGATCGCATGGCACTGGAAGTTGGCCAATTGGTCGGCATCGGTGTCCAGGTCGGTCTGGTGATCGGCGGCGGCAACCTGTTCCGCGGCGCAGCGCTCAGCGCGGCCGGCATGGATCGGGTTACTGGCGACCACATGGGCATGCTGGCCACTGTGATGAACGCCCTGGCGATGCGCGATGCGCTGGAACGTGCCAATATCTCGGCCATCGTGATGTCGGCCATTTCCATGGTTGGTGTGACCGATCACTATGATCGCCGCAAAGCCATGCGCCACCTGAACTCCAAGGAAGTCGTGATTTTCGCGGCTGGTACCGGTAATCCGTTCTTTACTACGGATTCGGCAGCCTGCCTGCGAGCGATCGAGATCGATGCCGATGTCGTGCTCAAGGCGACCAAGGTTGATGGCGTCTACACCGCCGATCCGTTCAAGGACCCGCATGCTGAGAAGTTCGATCATCTGACTTACGATGAAGTGCTGGATCGCAAGCTGGGCGTGATGGATCTGACGGCCATTTGCCTGTGTCGCGACCACAAGATGCCGCTGCGCGTATTTAACATGAACAAGCCCGGCGCCTTGCTGAACATCGTGCATGGCGGCGCGGAAGGAACCCTGATCGAGGAAGGCCAACAATGATCAACGAAATCAAGAAAGACGCTGAACAGCGCATGCAGAAGTCCCTGGAATCGCTGGCGCACAACTTCGGTCGTATCCGTACCGGTCAGGCGCACCCAAGCATTCTGGAAGGCGTGATGGTGCCGTACTACGGTGCTGACACCCCGATCAAGCAGGTCGCGAACATTACCGTTAAAGACGCCCGTACCCTGCAAGTCGTTGCCTTTGAGCGCAACATGCTGGGTGCTGTCGACAAGGCTATCGGTAGTGCTGGCCTGAACCTCAACCCGACCAACCTGGGCGAGTTGCTGCTGATCTCCATGCCGGCCCTGACCGAAGAAACCCGCAAGGGCTTCACCAAGCAGGCTCGTGATGTGGCTGAAGATGCTCGTGTTGCCGTGCGCAACATCCGTCGTGATGCCAACAGCTCGCTGAAGGACCTGGTCAAGGAAAAAGAAATCAGCGAAGACGAAGAGCGTCGCGCCACTGGCGAGATCGACGATCTGACCAAAAAGTACGTGGCTAAAATCGATGCGGATTTGGCGCAGAAAGAAAAAGACCTGATGGCCGTATAAGGGTCGCTTTTTCATGGATAAGACCAAGCAGACTGCGCCGTCCGCGGTGCCGCGCCATGTCGCGATCATCATGGATGGTAATAATCGCTGGGCGAAAAAACGCTTTATGCCGGGTGTCGCCGGGCATAAAGCGGGCGTAGATGCGGTGCGTGCGGTGATCGAGGTGTGTGCCGAGGCCAAGGTCGAAGTGCTAACCCTGTTCGCCTTTTCCAGCGAGAACTGGCAGCGTCCGGCCGATGAGGTCAGCGCCTTGATGGATCTGTTCTTCAAGGCGTTGCGTCGCGAGGCCAAGCGCCTCAATGACAACAACATCAGTTTACGCATCATCGGTGATCGCTCGCGTTTTCATCCTGAGCTTCAGGCTGCCATGCGCGAAGCCGAGGCGATGACTGTCGGCGCCAACCGCTTTATCCTGCAAATTGCCGCCAACTACGGCGGTCAGTGGGACATCGCGCAAGCCGCACAGCGTCTGGCGCGCGAAGTTCAGGCCGGGCATCTGCGTCCGGAAGACATCACTCCCGAGCTGTTGCAAACCTGTCTGGCAACCGGTGATCTGCCGTTGCCGGACTTGTGCATCCGTACCGGTGGCGAGCATCGCATCAGCAACTTCCTGCTGTGGCAACTGGCTTATGCCGAGTTGTACTTCTCCGACCTGTTCTGGCCGGACTTCAAACACGACGCCATGCGTAAAGCGCTGGCCGATTTCGCTTCTCGCCAGCGTCGCTTCGGTAAAACGAGTGAGCAGGTCGAGGCTGGAGCCCGGGTTTAATGCTTAAACAACGAATCATCACGGCACTGATTCTGCTGCCGATCGCCCTGTGCGGGTTTTTCCTGCTCGAAGGGTCCGGTTTTGCGCTGTTCATCGGGCTGGTGGTGACACTGGGTGCATGGGAATGGGCGCGCCTGGCAGGTTTCGCTGGCCAGGCGATCCGCGTTGCCTTTGCAGCCGTGGTCGCGTTGATGCTGTTTGTCATGCACATTCTGCCGGGGCTCGCGCCTTGGGTGTTGGGCGCCTCGGTGCTCTGGTGGGGGGTGGCCACGTACCTGGTGCTGACCTATCCACGGTCCAGCGAACACTGGGCCAGTGCCGCCTGCAAACTGGCGATCGGTTTGTTGATTCTGCTGCCGGCCTGGCAAGGTCTGATCCTGATCAAGCAGGAGCCCTTGGGTAACTGGCTGATCATGGCGGTGATGGTGCTGGTCTGGGGGGCCGATATCGGGGCGTACTTTTCCGGACGGGCTTTCGGCAAGCGCAAGCTGGCACCGCAGGTCAGTCCTGGCAAAAGCTGGGAAGGTGTTTATGGTGGCTTGCTGGTGAGCCTGGTGATCACGGCAATCGTCGGTTTGGTGCGGGACTGGAGTTTCGCCCAGGTTCTGATGGGCCTGTTCGGTGCTGCGGTCATCGTGTTCATTTCAGTGGTGGGCGACCTCACCGAAAGCATGTTCAAGCGTCAGTCGGGGATCAAGGACAGCAGCAATCTGTTGCCGGGTCACGGCGGCGTACTGGACCGCATCGACAGCCTGACGGCAGCGATTCCGGTGTTCGCCGTGCTGCTGTGGATGGCAGCGCCGTGAGCCGCCCGCAACAGATTACCGTGCTGGGGGCGACCGGTTCGATTGGTCTGAGCACTCTCGATGTCATTGCCCGTCATCCCGAGCGCTATCAGGTTTTCGCCTTGAGCGGTTTCACCCGTTTGAGTGAGTTGCTGGCGCTGTGTGAGCGTCACGCACCACGTTTCGCGGTTGTGCCGGAGGCAGGCGCTGCCCGGGGCTTGCAGGACGATTTGCGCGCGGCCGGTCTGTCGACTCGCGTTCTGGTGGGGGAGGAGGGCTTGTGTCAGGTCGCCTCCGATCCGGAAGTCGATGCCGTGATGGCCGCCATCGTCGGTGCGGCAGGCCTGCGTCCGACCCTGGCGGCGGTCGAAGCCGGCAAGAAGATCCTTCTGGCCAATAAAGAAGCGCTGGTGATGTCCGGTGCGCTGTTCATGCAGGCTGTGCGTAAAAGCGGTTCGGTGCTGCTGCCGATCGACAGCGAGCACAACGCGATTTTCCAGTGCATGCCACAGGATTTTGCCCGTGGGTTGGGGGCGGTCGGTGTTCGTCGGATTTTACTGACAGCCTCTGGCGGCCCGTTCCGGCAGACACCTATGGCCGAACTGGCGCATGTTACCCCTGAACAAGCGTGTGCTCACCCAAATTGGTCCATGGGGCGCAAGATCTCGGTGGATTCGGCCAGCATGATGAACAAGGGGCTCGAGCTGATCGAGGCCTGTTGGCTGTTCGACGCTACGCCCTCTCAGGTCGAAGTGGTGATTCACCCGCAAAGCGTGATTCATTCGCTGGTCGACTATGTCGATGGTTCGGTGCTGGCGCAGTTGGGCAATCCGGATATGCGCACGCCGATCGCCAACGCCCTGGCCTGGCCGGAGCGGATCGACTCAGGTGTTGCGCCGTTAGACCTGTTCGCCATCGCTCGCCTGGATTTCCAGGCGCCCGACGAAGAGCGTTTCCCTTGCCTGCGCCTTGCGCGTCAAGCCGCCGAGGCTGGTAACAGCGCGCCGGCCATGCTCAATGCCGCGAATGAAGTGGCTGTGGCGGCCTTTCTCGACGGACGGGTTCGCTATCTGGAAATCGCGAGTATTATCGAGGAAGTATTGAACCTCGAGCCTGTGGTTGCGGTAGATGATCTCGAGGCAGTGTTTACGGCCGATGCGAAAGCACGGGTACTGGCCGGACAATGGTTGAGTCGTCACGGGCGATAAGTGCTGCAATACGTTGGTCCATGCAGCACTGATAGGATTGCGGAGAAAGTAGATGAGCGCGCTCTATATGATTGTCGGCACCCTGGTAGCGCTGGGCGTGCTGGTCACCTTCCACGAATTCGGCCATTTCTGGGTCGCACGTCGCTGTGGGGTCAAAGTGCTGCGTTTCTCCGTGGGCTTCGGTATGCCGCTGCTGCGCTGGCACGATAGTAAGGGCACTGAGTTCGTGATCGCCGCCATCCCGCTGGGTGGCTACGTAAAGATGCTCGATGAGCGTGAGGGCGAAGTTCCGGCCGATCAGCTCGATCACGCCTTCAACCGCAAGTCCGTCCGTCAGCGCATTGCTATCGTGGCGGCGGGTCCAATCGCCAACTTTCTGTTGGCGATGGTGTTTTTCTGGGCGTTGGCCATGCTGGGCAGCGAGCAAGTGCGGCCGGTTATCGGTGCGGTCGAGTCCGGCAGTATTGCTTCTAAGGCAGGTTTGAGTCCGGGTCAGGAAATTATTGCCATCGATGGCGAGCCAACTTCTGGCTGGGCCGCGGTAAACCTGCAACTGGTCCGTCGTCTGGGCGAGAGTGGTTCCCTTCAATTGCTGGTCCGCGAACAGGGTTCCACGGTGGATTCCCCTCGTGAGCTGGTGCTGGATAAGTGGCTCAAGGGGGCTGATGAGCCGGATCCGATTCGCTCGCTGGGTATTCGCCCCTGGCGTCCGGCATTGCCGCCGGTCCTGGCCGAGTTTGATCCGAAAGGACCGGCGAAGGCTGCGGGACTGAAAACCGGTGACCGCCTGTTGGCCCTTGATGGCAAGGCGCTGGATGACTGGCAGCAAGTGGTCGATATCGTCCGCATGCATCCTGATACCAAAATCATGCTGCGCGTTGAGCGCGATGGTGCTCAAATCGACGTCCCTGTGACGCTGGCTGCCCGCGGCGAGAGCAAGGCACCCAGTGGTTATCTGGGGGCTGGGGTCAAAGCGGTCGATTGGCCACCAGAGATGATTCGCGAAGTCAGTTACGGTCCGGTGGCTGCGATTGGGGAGGGTGCCCGACGCACCTGGACCATGAGCGTACTGACCCTCGACTCGCTCAAGAAAATGTTGTTCGGTGAGCTCTCGGTAAAAAACTTGAGTGGACCGATAACCATTGCTAAAGTGGCGGGCGCTTCTGCCCAGTCGGGCGTTGCTGATTTCCTGAATTTCCTTGCTTATCTGAGTATTAGCCTGGGTGTTCTGAATTTGCTGCCCATTCCGGTACTGGATGGGGGGCATTTGTTGTTTTATCTGATCGAGTGGGCGCGTGGTCGTCCCTTGTCGGATCGGGTGCAAAGTTGGGGGATACAGATCGGTATCAGTTTGGTGGTCGGGGTGATGTTGCTTGCTCTGGTCAATGATTTGAGTCGACTGTAACGCTTCGCTGAATTGCGAATCTGCCGCATTTTGCGGCAGTTTTTATTGCCAGTTGGAATAAGAAAGGACTTCATGAAACGTCTGCTGCTAACTGCGGTTCTCACCGTATTGATGATCGCCGAAGTTCACGCCGAGTCCTTCACTATCTCTGATATTCGCGTCAATGGCCTCCAGCGGGTCTCCGCGGGTAGTGTCTTTGGTGCCTTGCCGTTGAACGTCGGCGAGCAGGCGGATGATCGTCGCCTGGTGGAATCCACTCGTGCGCTGTTCAAAACCGGGTTCTTTCAAGATATCCAGCTGGGTCGCGATGGCAACGTCCTGGTCATCACGGTAGTCGAGCGTCCGTCGGTCGCCAGTATCGAGATCGAAGGCAACAAGGCGATCTCCACTGAAGACCTGATGAAGGGCCTCAAACAATCCGGTCTGGCCGAAGGCGAGATCTTCCAGCGCGCCACCCTCGAAGGTGTGCGTAACGAACTGCAGCGTCAATACGTCGCTCAGGGCCGCTACTCGGCTACCGTCGACACCGAAGTGGTGCCGCAGCCGCGTAACCGCGTTGCCCTGAAGGTCAACATCAATGAAGGTACCGTTGCGGCCATCCAGCACATCAACGTGGTGGGCAACACGGTCTTTCCTGATGAAGACCTGATCGACCTGTTCGAACTCAAGACCAGCAACTGGCTGTCGTTCTTCAAGAACGATGACAAGTATGCCCGCGAAAAACTCTCCGGCGACCTGGAGCGTCTGCGTTCCTACTATCTGGATCGCGGCTATATCAACATGGATATCGCCTCGACCCAGGTATCGATCACCCCGGACAAGAAACACGTCTATATCACTGTCAACGTCAACGAAGGCGAGAAGTACACCGTTCGTGACGTCAAGCTCAGCGGCGACCTGAAAGTGCCTGAAGACCAGGTCAAGTCCCTGCTGCTGGTTCAGAAAGGCCAGGTGTTCTCGCGCAAGCTGATGACCACCACCTCCGAACTGATCACCCGTCGCCTGGGTAACGAGGGTTACACCTTCGCCAACGTCAACGGCGTGCCTCAGCCTCACGATGACGACCACACCGTCGATATCACTTTCGCTGTCGATCCGGGCAAGCGTGCTTACGTGAACCGCATCAACTTCCGTGGCAACACCAAGTCCGAAGACGAAGTGCTGCGTCGTGAAATGCGCCAGATGGAAGGTGGCTGGGCGTCGACCTACCTGATCGACCAGTCCAAGACCCGTCTTGAACGTCTGGGCTTCTTCAAGGAAGTCAACGTTGAAACACCTGCCGTCCCGGGTGTCGACGACCAGGTTGATGTGAACTACAGCGTTGAAGAGCAAGCGTCCGGTTCGATTACCGCCAGCGTCGGTTTTGCCCAGAGCGCCGGTCTGATCCTCGGGGGGTCGATCACTCAGAACAACTTCCTGGGTACCGGTAACAAGGTCAGCATCGGCTTGACTCGCAGTCAATACCAGAGCCGCTATAACTTCGGTTATGTCGACCCGTACTGGACTGCTGACGGTGTGAGCCTGGGTTACAATGCTTTCTATCGCACCACTGACTACAAAGACCTCGACGTCGACGTGGCCAGCTATGCCGTAGACAGCCTGGGTGCGGGCGTGAGCGTCGGTTACCCGATCAGCGAGACTTCGCGCCTGACCTTCGGCCTGTCTGCACAGCAGGACAAGATCAAGACTGGCCAGTACACCGTTGACGAGATTTTCGACTTCGTTAACAAGGAAGGCGACAGCTACCTGAACTTCAAGGCCTCGGCCGGTTGGTCCGAGTCCACCCTGAACAAGGGCGTGCTGGCGACCCGTGGTCACTCCCAGAGCCTGACCCTGGAAACCACGACGCCTGGCAGTGACCTGTCGTTCTTCAAACTCGATTATCGTGGCCAGCTGTTCCAGCCATTGACCGAAAACTACACCATGCGCCTGCACACCGAGCTGGGCTATGGTGATGGTTATGGTTCGACCGATGGCTTGCCGTTCTATGAAAACTATTACGCAGGTGGTTTCAACTCGGTTCGTGGCTTCAAGGACAGTACTTTGGGGCCTCGCAGTACCCCTAGCCGCGGTGCGGCCGTGACGGGTAACACCGGCACACTTGCTGACCCGGATCAGGATCCACTACCGTTCGGTGGTAACGTGCTGATTCAGGGCGGCGTCGAAGTTCTGTTCCCGCTGCCATTCGTCAAGGATCAGCGTTCCCTGCGTACTTCGGTATTCTGGGATGTTGGTAACGTATTCGACTCTAAATGCGACAAGACGACGAATGCCAGCACCGGTTCGAGTTCTGCGACGCAGTGCAACGACATCAGCCTGAGCAACATGGCCAGTTCCGTCGGTGTCGGCGTGACCTGGGTCACCGCGCTGGGTCCTTTGAGCTTCGCGTTGGCCATGCCGGTCAAGAAACCGGATAACGCTGAGACTCAAGTGTTCCAATTCTCCCTCGGCCAGACGTTCTAAGCGTCTGACCCAAGATAACGACAATGGATTTTGTAGGAGTGCATCGTGCGTAAGTTGACTCAATTGGTTCTCCTGGCGACCGTACTGGTTGCAGGTCCGGCTTTTGCCGACATGAAAATCGCCGTTCTGAACTATCAGATGGCGCTGCTGGAATCCGACGCGGCGAAGAAGTACGCCGTGGATGCCGAGAAGAAGTTCGGCCCGCAACTGACCAAGCTCAAGAGCCTGGAAAGCAGCGCCAAGGGTATCCAGGACCGTCTGATGGCCGGTGGTGACAAGATGCAGCAAGGCGAGCGTGAGCGTCTGGAGCTCGAATTCAAGCAAAAGGCCCGTGATTTCCAGTTCCAGTCCAAGGAACTGAACGAAGCCAAAGCTGTTGCCGACCGTGAAATGCTGAAGCAGCTCAAGCCGAAACTGGACAGCGCTGTGGAAGAAGTCATCAAGAAAGGTGCTTATGACCTGGTCTTCGAGCGTGGCGCAGTGATTGATGTCAAGCCTCAGTACGACATCACTCGCCAGGTTATCGAGCGCATGAATCAGCTGAAGTAACCCATGACAGCGACTATAAAGCTCGGCCAGTTGGCCGAGTTCCTCGGCGCCACCCTGCGTGGCGACCCGAAGAAAGAAATTACTGGGCTAGCCACTTTGCGAGAGGCTGGCCCAGCTCAGTTGAGCTTTCTGGCAAACCCTCAATACCGTAAATACCTGGCTGACAGTCAGGCTGCAGCCATATTGCTGAAGGCCGCTGACGCTGAAGGTTTTGCCGGTGATGCACTGGTGGTGCCTGATCCGTATGTGGCCTATGCGCGCATTTCCCATCTATTCGATCCCAAGCCCAAGGCGCCTGCCGGTATTCATCCGACAGCGGTAGTGGCGGCGGATGCGGTGGTGGATCCGGCGGCGAGCATCGGTGCCTTCGCGGTCATCGAAAGTGCCGCGCGTATTGGCGCCGGCGTGACCGTCGGGGCTCATTGCTTCATCGGTGCGCGCAGCGAAATCGGCGAGGGTGGCTGGTTGGCCCCGCGCGTCACGCTGTATCACGATGTGCGCGTCGGCAAACGGGTGGTGATTCAATCCGGGGCCGTGCTCGGTGGTGAAGGCTTCGGTTTTGCCAACGAGAAGGGTGTCTGGCAGAAAATCGCCCAGATCGGCGGTGTCTCGATTGGAGACGACGTGGAAATAGGCGTAAATACGGCTATCGATCGCGGCGCGCTAGCCGATACCGTCATTGGTAATGGTGTGAAGCTCGATAACCAGATTCAGATTGCCCACAACGTCCAGGTCGGTGACCACACTGCCATGGCCGCGTGCGTGGGCATTTCCGGCAGCACCAAAATCGGCAAGCATTGCATGCTCGCGGGTGGCGTGGGGCTGGTGGGGCATATCGATATTTGCGACAACGTTTTCCTGACCGGGATGACCATGGTGACCCACTCGATTACCGAGCCGGGTTCCTATTCTTCCGGTACGGCGATGCAACCGGCAGCCGAATGGCGCAAAAGCGCGGCACGTATCCGTCAGCTCGATGACATCGCGCGACGTCTGCGACAGCTGGAAAAGCGTGTAGGGGACGTGACCCCTGACGGTAATGCTTCATCAGATGGCTGATACCATTTCCATATCAAGTGTGCACAGCCACTAGACTGCCTCCTTGATTTGCTAGCGGAGTGCGCGTCAGTCGCGCGCTCCCAATCTTTACATAGGCTTCCCCCCGAAATGATGGACATCAACGAGATTCGCGAATACCTGCCTCACCGTTACCCGTTCCTGCTAGTGGACCGGGTCGTGGATCTGGATGTGGAAGGCAAGCGCATTCGCGCCTACAAGAATGTCAGCATCAACGAACCGTTCTTCAATGGTCACTTCCCTGCGCATCCAATCATGCCGGGCGTACTGATCATCGAAGCAATGGCTCAGGCTGCCGGGATCCTTGGTTTCAAAATGCTCGACGTGAAACCGGCCGATGGCACGCTTTACTACTTCGTCGGCTCCGACAAGCTGCGCTTCCGTCAGCCTGTGCTGCCGGGCGATCAATTGATTCTTGAAGCCAAGTTCATCAGCTGCAAGCGTCAGATCTGGAAGTTCGAGTGCCAGGCTTCGGTCGATGGCAAACCAGTCTGCTCCGCTGAAATCATCTGCGCGGAACGCAAACTATGAGTTTGATTGACCCTCGCGCAATCATCGATCCGACGGCCGTTCTGGCCGACGACGTCGAAGTCGGCCCTTGGTCGATCGTCGGCGCAGGTGTGGAAATCGGCGAGGGAACAGTGATCGGGCCGCATGTGATTCTCAAGGGCCCGACCCGAATCGGTAAGCACAACCGCATCTACCAGTTTTCCTCGGTAGGCGAAGACACACCCGATCTGAAGTACAAGGGCGAAGAAACCCGTCTGGTCATCGGTGACCACAACGTCATCCGCGAAGGTGTGACGATTCACCGTGGGACCATTCAGGACCGTTCGGAAACCACCCTGGGCGATCACAACCTGATCATGGCCTATGCCCACATCGGTCACGACAGCGTCATCGGCAATCACTGCATCCTGGTCAACAACACCGCGTTGGCGGGCCATGTGCACGTCGAAGACTGGGCAATCCTGTCCGGCTTCACCCTGGTTCACCAGTATTGCCACATTGGCGCCCACAGCTTTTCCGGCATGGGCACAGCCATTGGCAAGGACGTTCCGGCCTACGTCACGGTATTCGGCAACCCGGCCGAAGCCCGTAGCATGAACTTCGAAGGCATGCGCCGTCGCGGTTTCAGCGAAGAGGCGATCCACGCACTGCGTCGTGCCTACAAGGTGGTTTACCGTCAGGGCCTGACAGTTGAGCAAGCGCTGGCCGAACTGGCCGAGGCGTCGCTGCAGTTCCCGGAAGTCGCGGTATTCCGTGATTCCATCCAGTCTTCGACCCGCGGCATCACCCGCTAATCATGGCCAATCTGCTTATTGCGCTGGTGGCGGGTGAAGCTTCCGGTGACATTCTGGGTGCGGGTCTCATGCGTGCACTCAAGGCTCAGCATCCGGCGGTGGAGTTCATCGGTGTCGGTGGTCCGCTGATGCAGGCCGAAGGCCTGACCTCGTATTTCCCGATGGAACGCCTTTCTGTCATGGGGTTGGTGGAAGTACTGGGCCGTTTGCGCGAGCTGTTGGCCCGTCGCAAGAAACTGGTTGCGGACCTGATCGCCGCGAAGCCGGACGTGTTCATCGGTATCGATGCCCCGGACTTCAACCTCAATATCGAACTCAAGCTGCGTCAGGCCGGGATCAAGACCGTGCATTACGTCAGCCCGTCGGTCTGGGCCTGGCGACAGAAGCGGGTGCTGAAGATTCGCGAAGGTTGCGACCTGATGCTGACGCTGTTCCCGTTCGAAGCTAAATTTTATGAAGAGAAGGGCGTGCCGGTACGGTTTGTCGGGCATTCCCTGGCCGATGCGATCCCGCTTGAGGCCGATCGCGCCGCTGCGCGGGCCGAACTCGGTTTGCCGGACGGGCCGCTGGTTGCTCTGATGCCGGGCAGTCGTGGTGGTGAAGTCGGGCGCCTCGGCGCATTGTTCCTCGACACTGCCCAGCGCCTGCGGGCCATGCGTCCGGGCGTGCGATTCGTCATGCCGTGCGCCAGCCCGGAGCGTCGGGCCCAGCTGGAAGAGCTGCTGACGGGGCGCGATCTGCCGCTGACTTTGCTCGACGGCAAATCCCATCTGGCGCTGGCGGCGTGCGACGCGGTGTTGATCGCTTCGGGCACCGCCACCCTGGAAGCATTGCTGTACAAGCGGCCGATGGTGGTCGCTTATCGCCTGGCACCGCTGACGTTCTGGATTCTCAAGCGGATGGTGAAGAGTCCCTACGTCTCGTTGCCGAATTTGCTGGCCCAGCGCCTGCTGGTGCCAGAGTTGTTGCAGGACGATGCGACTGTCGAAGCCCTGGCCCAGACTCTGTCGCCGCTGATCGACGGTGGCGAGGAGCAGACCCGGGGTTTTGACCAAATCCACCGAACCCTGCGATTGGACGCCTCCAATCAGGCCGCGGACGCGGTACTGAACCTGATTGGCAGAGCATAATGAGCAAAGCAAGCAAGCAGCTGGGCCTGGATTTTATGCTGGTCGATGAAGTTGAAGATCTGGTGGCGGGGGTTGATGAAGTCGGTCGCGGCCCGCTGTGCGGTGCCGTAGTGACCGCTGCGGTGATTCTCGACCCAAGCCGGCCGATCCTCGGCCTCAACGATTCGAAGAAGCTCACCGAGGCCCGCCGCGAAAAGCTCTATGACGAGATTTGCGAAAAAGCCCTGAGCTGGTGCATCGCTCGCGCCGAAGTCGAAGAGATCGACGAGTTGAACATTCTCCATGCCACGATGCTGGCCATGCAGCGTGCGGTCGAGGGGCTGCACATTCAGCCGAAACTGGCGATGATCGACGGCAACCGTTGCCCGAAACTCTCGATGCGCGCCGAAGCGGTGGTGCAGGGCGATGGCAAGGTCCCGGCCATCGCGGCGGCGTCGATTCTGGCCAAGGTCAGCCGTGATCGTGAAATGGCGGCGTTCGAACTGATTTATCCGGGTTACGGCATCGGCGGTCACAAAGGCTACCCGACACCCGTTCATCTGGAGGCGCTGGTACGGCTGGGGCCGACACCGATTCATCGGCGCTCGTTCGCGCCGGTACGCCTGGCTTACGAGGCGCGGGAAAACCTGATCGAGAGTTAGTCGCAGGCTGATGTTTTCGCCAAGGCCCGGTACAATCCGGGCCTTGTTGTCTTCACGTTTCTAGTTTCTAGACAGGATCACTATGCCGGCTTCATTCGTTCATCTACGCCTGCACACTGAATATTCCCTGGTCGACGGTCTGGTGCGGATCAAACCGCTGGTCAAGACCCTGGTCGGCATGAACATGCCTGCCGTGGCGGTCACCGACCAGAACAACATGTGTTCTCTGGTCAAATTCTATAAAGCTGCCATGGGGGCCGGGATCAAGCCGATCTGCGGCGCCGACCTGTGGCTGTCGAACAAGGATCCGGACAACCCCTTGAGCCGGATCAGCCTGCTGGCGATGAACGCCACGGGTTATCGCAACCTCACCGAACTGATCTCCCGTGGCTTCATCGACGGCCAGCGCAACGGCTCGATCATCATCGAGCGCGAGTGGGTAGCCGAAGCCAGTGAAGGTTTGATCATGCTGTCGGCGGCGAAAGAGGGCGAGATCGGTCTGGCGATGCTCGGCGGCAATCCGGACGAAGCTGAAACCCTGGCTCGCGAGTGGATGGCAGTGTTCCCGGATCGTTTCTATCTGGAAGTCCAGCGCACCAACCGCCCCAACGACGAAGAACAACTGCACGGCGCCGTGGCCCTGGCCGAGAAAATCGGCGCGCCGCTGGTGGCGACCAACGACGTGCGCTTCATCAAGCAGGAAGACTTCGAAGCTCACGAAACCCGCGTTTGCATCGGTGAGGGCCGTGCCCTTGACGATCCGCGGCGTTCGAAGAATTACAGTGATCAGCAATACCTCAAAAGCGCCGAGGAGATGGCCGAGCTGTTCAGCGATCTGCCTGAGGCGCTGGAAAACACGGTCGAGATCGCCAAGCGCTGCAACATCGAAGTGAAACTGGGCAAGCACTTCCTGCCCAACTTCCCGATTCCCGATGGCATGACCATCGACGAATATTTCCGCAAGGTTTCCTTCGACGGCCTGGAAGAACGCCTCAGCGTTCTGCTGCCCAAGGACACCACCGAAGACTACGAAGCCAAGCGCCAAGTCTATGTCGACCGGCTGAATTTCGAGCTGGATATCATCATCCAGATGGGCTTCCCCGGTTACTTCCTGATCGTGATGGACTTTATCCAGTGGGCCAAGAACAACGGCGTACCCGTCGGTCCTGGCCGTGGGTCGGGTGCCGGGTCGCTGGTGGCTTATGTACAGAAGATCACCGACCTCGACCCACTGGAATATGACCTGCTGTTCGAACGTTTCCTGAACCCGGAACGGGTTTCCATGCCCGACTTCGACGTCGACTTCTGCATGGACGGTCGTGACCGTGTGATCGATTACGTGGCCGAGAAATACGGCCGTAACGCGGTGAGCCAGATCATCACCTTCGGTTCCATGGCGGCCAAGGCTGTGGTCCGAGACGTGGCGCGGGTGCAGGGCAAGTCCTACGGCCTGGCGGATCGTCTGTCGAAGATGATTCCGTTCGAAGTCGGCATGACCCTGGAAAAAGCCTACGAGCAGGAAGAAATCCTGCGCGACTTCATCAAGGTCGATGAAGAGGCCGCGGAAATCTGGGAAATGGCGCGCAAGCTCGAAGGCGTTGTGCGTAACGTCGGCAAGCACGCCGGTGGTGTGGTGATCGCGCCGACCAAGCTCACCGATTTCTCGCCGATCTATTGCGACGAAGCGGGCGACGGTCTGGTAACCCAGTTCGACAAGGACGATGTCGAGGCTGCCGGTCTGGTGAAGTTCGACTTCCTCGGCCTGCGAACCCTGACGATCATCGACTGGGCGCTGAAAACCATCAACCGCGACCGCGCCAAGGTCAACGAGCCGCCGCTGGACATCGCGTTCATCCCGCTGGACGACAAGCCGACTTACACACTGCTGCAAAAGGCCGAAACCACGGCGGTGTTCCAGCTCGAGTCGCGCGGCATGAAAGAGCTGATCAAAAAGCTCAAGCCCGACTGCCTGGAAGACTTGATCGCACTGGTGGCCCTGTTCCGTCCGGGCCCGCTGCAATCGGGCATGGTGGACGACTTCATCAACCGTAAGCACGGTCGCGCGGAACTCGCGTATCCGCACTCGGACTACCAGTACGACGGCCTCAAGCCCGTCCTGGCGCCGACTTACGGCATCATCCTGTATCAGGAACAGGTGATGCAGATTGCCCAGGTCATGGCCGGTTACACCCTCGGCGGCGCGGACATGCTGCGTCGAGCCATGGGTAAGAAAAAACCCGAAGAAATGGCCAAGCAGCGCGGCGGCTTCATTGAAGGTTGCGCCACCAACAATATCGACGCTGACCTTGCCGGTAACATTTTCGACCTGGTAGAGAAATTCGCCGGTTACGGCTTCAACAAATCCCACTCCGCTGCCTACGGCCTGGTGTCGTACCAGACCGCGTGGCTGAAAGCTCACTACCCGGCGCCGTTCATGGCTGCGGTACTGTCGGCGGATATGCACAACACCGACAAGGTCGTGACCTTGATCGAAGAAGTGCGGACCATGAAGCTGCGCCTCGACGCGCCGGACGTGAACACCTCGGAGTTCAAGTTCACGGTGAACGACGAAGGCCGCATCATCTACGGTCTGGGTGCGATCAAGGGGGTGGGCGAAGGCCCGGTCGAAGCGATTACCGAGGCGCGGCAAGACGGGCCGTTCAAGGATCTGTTCGATTTTTGCGCCCGGGTCGACCTCAAGCGCATCAATAAACGCACCCTCGACGGTTTGATCCGCAGTGGTGCCCTGGATCGCCTCGGCCCGTATTTCCACGATGAGCAGAAAGCCTATCAGGCCAACATCGACCGCAACCGCGCGGTGTTGTTGACCGCGATGGAAGAGGCGATCAAGGCGGCCGAACAAACCGCTCGCACTCACGATAGCGGGCATGCCGATCTGTTTGGCGGTCTGTTCGTTGAAGAAGACGCCGATGTCTACGCCAATCACCGCAAGGCCAAGGAGCTGACCCTCAAGGAGCGCCTGAAAGGCGAGAAAGACACCTTGGGCCTGTACCTCACCGGGCACCCGATCGACGAATACGAAGGCGAGATCCGTCGCTTCGCCCGGCAGCGCATCATCGACCTGAAGCCGGCTCGCGATACCCAGACGGTCGCAGGCATGATCATCGCCCTGCGAGTGATGAAGAACAAAAAGGGCGACAAAATGGGGTTCATCACCCTCGACGACCGCTCCGGGCGGATCGAAGCCTCGTTGTTCGCCGATGCGTTCCATTCCGCGCAGTCGCTGTTGCAGACCGACGCGATGGTGGTGGTCGAAGGCGAGGTCAGCAACGACGACTTCTCCGGCGGCCTGCGGTTGCGGGTCAAGCGGGTGATGAGCATGGAAGATGCGCGCACCAACCTGGCCGAAAGCCTGCGCCTGAAGTTGCATACCAAGGATTTGAAAGGCGATCAGCTACGCTGGCTGGGTGAGCTGTTCAAGCGCCACCGCGGCGCGTGCCCGATTACCATGGAGTACACCAGTCCCGATGCGAAGGCCTTGTTGCAGTTCGGCGAGACCTGGCGGATCGACCCGGCGGATGCCTTGATTCAAGCCCTGCGTGACCAGTTCGGGCGAGACAACGTCTTCCTCCAATACCGTTGACGGTCAGGTGCCATTCCTTACCATTGGAACGCACCCGATCTCGATCAAAACTTTTAATCTCGACCTGAACGCGCCTGTCCCTTAAGGTAGGGCGCGAATAGACAACCGGCCGGCCCAAGCTATCTTGGACGTCGACCCAAGACGGACGCCTATGAACCCGAATTTTCTAGATTTCGAACAGCCGATCGCCGACCTGCAAGCCAAGATCGAAGAGTTGCGCTTGGTCGGTAATGACAATTCGCTGAATATCGGCGATGAGATCTCCCGCCTGCAGGACAAAAGCAGCACGCTGACCGAAGATATCTTCGGCAAACTGACCAGCTGGCAGATCGCTCGTCTGGCACGTCACCCACGTCGCCCGTACACCCTGGACTACATCGAACATATCTTCACCGAGTTCGATGAGTTGCACGGCGACCGCCACTTCTCCGACGACGCTGCCATCGTTGGCGGCGTTGCCCGTCTGGACGACCAGCCGGTGATGATCATCGGCCACCAGAAAGGCCGTGAAGTGCGCGAGAAGGTTCGTCGCAACTTCGGCATGCCGCGCCCTGAGGGCTACCGCAAGGCGTGCCGCCTGATGGAAATGGCCGAGCGTTTCAAAATGCCGATCCTGACCTTCATCGACACCCCGGGCGCTTACCCGGGCATCGACGCCGAAGAGCGCAACCAGAGCGAAGCGATTGCCTGGAACCTGCGCGTCATGGCTCGTCTGAAAACCCCAATCATCGCCACCGTGATCGGTGAGGGTGGTTCCGGTGGTGCACTGGCGATCGGCGTCTGCGATCAGCTGAACATGCTGCAATACTCGACTTACGCGGTAATTTCGCCGGAAGGTTGTGCCTCGATTCTGTGGAAAACTTCCGAGAAAGCTCCGGATGCCGCTGAAGCCATGGGCATCACGGCCGAGCGTCTGAAAGGCCTGGGTATTGTCGATAAAGTGATCGGCGAGCCGTTGGGCGGCGCTCATCGTGATCCGGCCGCTGCCGCAGCCTTGATCCGCGCCGAGCTGAGCTCGCAACTGGCGATGCTGAAGAAGTTCGACAACGACGCGCTGCTGGCCCGCCGTTACGAGCGTCTGATGAGCTACGGTCTCTGATCTGACGCAGATTCGGCTGACAATAGAAAAAACTGTGGGAGCGGGCTTGCCCGCGAAAGCGATGTAACATTCAACGTATTTGTTGGCTGTTCCGCCGCCTTCGCGAGCAAGCCCGCTCCCACATTTGATTTGTGCGAAGTGATCGATATGAGTCAGCCTGCGATTGATCTGTCTGCCAGACTCCTGCGCACCCTCACGCCTTGGCGCACCGCCACAACCTGGCGCATCGCCTTCTCCGGTGGTCTCGATTCCACCGTCCTGCTGCACCTTCTCGCGCACCTCGCAAAAAAACAATCCCTGCCGGCGCTGACCGCCATCCATGTCCACCACGGCCTCCAGGCTGTGGCTGATGCGTGGCCGGAACATTGTCAGTCGGTCTGTGATGCGCTGGGAGTGCCGCTGGAGGTTGTGCGCGTTCAGGTTGAACCCGGCGCCAGCCTTGAGCGTGCGGCGCGGGATGCGCGTTATAGCGCCTTCATCGCGGCGACTCAGGCCGGTGAAGTGCTGCTCACTGCCCAGCACCGTGACGATCAGGCCGAGACCCTGTTGTTTCGGCTGCTGCGTGGGGCGGGGGTGAGGGGCTTGTCGGGGATGCCGAGCGAGCGTCCTTTGGGGCGGGGGCATCTGCTGCGACCGTTGCTTGATGTCACTCGCGCCGAGCTTGAGGCCTACGCCACTGAATATCAGTTGAGCTGGATCGAGGATCCGTCGAATCAGGACCGGCAGTTCTCGCGCAATTACCTGCGTCATCGGGTGTTTCCGGTATTGACCGCGCGCTGGCCGCAAGCGGTGGCGACCATGGCTCGCAGTGCTGCGCATCTGAGTGAAGCGCAGGGGTTGCTCGACGACCTGGCGCAAATTGATCTGGCCCGGGCCAGCACGCCCAGTGATTTCGATTGGCTGGGTCTGCGGTCGCTGGAGCTGGCGCCGCTGCAATCCCTGTCCGACGCTCGTCAACGCAACGCGTTAAGTCATTGGCTCAAACCGCTGACATCTTTGCCAGACAGTGACCACTGGTCGGGTTGGGAGAATTTGCGCGATGCGACCGGCGATGCGCGTCCGGTCTGGCGGCTGGCGGCGGGCGAAATGCATCGGGCCGGTGGGCGTCTGTGGTGGTTGTCGGGTGGCTGGTTGCGCGGTTCGCCACCCCCGGTGTCCTGGGCTGATCCCTCGGTATCACAGGCGTTGCCGGGTAATGGTGTGCTTTCGCTCACCGGTCAGATCCCCGATGGCCCGTTGCAGATCCGCTATCGTGAGGGCGGCGAGGTCATGAATCTGTCTGGTCGTGGTCACCGTGACTTGAAGCGTTTGCTTAACGAAAGCGGTCTGCCGAACTTCGCCCGTGGCAGATTGCCGCTGGTCTACAGGGACGAGCAATTGCTGGCGGTGGCGAACCTGCGGGGGCTAAATGGCAGTACGCACGGCGGCTGGTATTTGCATTGGCAGCCGCCGATCGAAGATCAAGGTTTGAGCTGAAAGGGGCTTTCCGGTAGACTACGCTCCCTTCTTGATACAACTTCTGTGGATTCGCCTGAATCGCAGCAGTTGCCGATTACCAAGCAGTCTTTGCTGGGCGATTCCAAAAAATGTGTAGCGAGCAACCTACCGGTGTTTCATCTTCCGGTCTGTCCCAACGCGGCGGTTTTTTTGAAAGGTGCACTGTGATTAATGCAGGTGATCGGGGGCTTCGGCCTTCCTTCGCTTTCCCCGGCGGCTCGGACCGCTTTAACGCAGACTTCTAGGGTTTTTCATGACGCGCTACATATTCGTCACGGGCGGTGTTGTTTCTTCATTGGGGAAAGGCATTGCCTCGGCTTCATTGGCGGCCATCCTGGAGGCGCGGGGACTTAAGGTCACCATGCTGAAGCTGGACCCGTACATCAACGTTGACCCGGGCACCATGAGCCCGTTCCAGCACGGTGAAGTGTTCGTCACCCACGACGGCGCCGAGACCGACCTGGACCTGGGCCACTACGAGCGGTTCATCCGCACGACCATGACCCAGAACAACAACTTCACCACCGGCCGTGTCTACGAACACGTCCTGCGCAAAGAGCGCCGTGGTGATTACCTGGGCGCAACCATCCAGGTGATCCCGCACATCACCGACGAAATCAAGCGCCGGATCATCAAGGGCGCCGGCGATGCCGACGTGGCCATGGTCGAAATCGGCGGCACCGTGGGTGACATCGAGTCGCAACCGTTCCTCGAAGCGATCCGTCAACTGCGTTTCGAAGTCGGCGCCAAGCGCGCGATGCTGATGCACCTGACACTGGTGCCGTACATCGCCACTGCCGGCGAAACCAAAACCAAGCCAACCCAGCACTCGGTCAAGGAACTGCGTTCCATCGGCCTGCAGCCAGACGTGCTGGTTTGCCGCTCCGATCACCCGATCGATATCTCTTCGCGTCGCAAGATCGCGCAGTTCACCAACGTTGAAGAACGTGCGGTGATTGCGCTGGAAGACGCCGATACCATCTACAAGATCCCGGGCATTCTGCACTCCCAGGGCCTGGATGATTTCGTCGTCGAGCGTTTCGGCCTGCAATGCGACAGCGCCGATCTGTCCGAGTGGGAAGCCGTGGTCGACGCCAAGCTGAACCCGGAACACGAAGTCACCATCGCCATGGTCGGCAAGTACATGGAACTGCTGGACGCCTACAAGTCGCTGATCGAAGCCATGAGTCACGCCGGCATCAGCAACCGTACCAAGGTCAACCTGCGCTACATCGATTCCGAAGACATCGAAAACCAGGGCACCGCGCTGCTGGAAGGCGTCGACGCGATTCTGGTGCCGGGCGGCTTCGGTCTGCGTGGCGTGGAAGGCAAGATCACTGCCGTTCAATACGCTCGCGAAAACAAGGTTCCATACCTGGGTATCTGCCTGGGCATGCAAGTGGCCGTTATCGAGTTCGCTCGTAACGTCATGGGCTGGAAAGATGCCAACTCCACTGAGTTCGATCGCACCAGCGGTCACCCGGTGGTCGGTCTGATCACCGAGTGGGAAGATGCCACCGGCGCCGTCGAAACCCGTACCGAAGCGTCCGATCTGGGCGGCACCATGCGTCTTGGCGCTCAGGACTGTCTGCTTGAGCCAGGTTCCCTGGTGCACGATTGCTACGCCAAGGATGTGATCGTCGAGCGTCACCGTCATCGCTACGAAGTGAACAACAACCTGCTGCCGCAAATCATCGAGGCCGGCCTGAAAATCTCCGGTCGCTCCGGTGATGGCGCGCTGGTTGAAGTGGTTGAAGCACCGGATCACCCATGGTTCGTCGCTTGCCAGTTCCACCCAGAGTTCACCTCGACGCCACGCGACGGTCACCCGTTGTTCAGCGGTTTCGTTAAAGCCGCTTTGGCTCAACACCAGAAGAAGGCGTAAACCTTATGACGCAGAAGATCATCCGCGTAGGCGATATCGAGATTGCCAACGACAAGCCAATGGTGCTGTTCGGTGGCATGAACGTGCTGGAAAGCCGCGACATGGCGATGCAGGTCTGCGAAGAGTACGTAAAGGTCACCGAGAAACTCGGTATTCCTTACGTGTTCAAGGCCAGTTTCGACAAGGCGAACCGTTCTTCTGTGACCTCTTACCGTGGCCCTGGCCTGGAAGAGGGCATGCGGATTTTCCAGGACATCAAGCAAGCCTTCGGCGTGCCGATCATTACCGATGTCCACGAGCCTGACCAGGCCGCGGTCGTCGCTGAAGTCTGCGACATCATCCAGTTGCCGGCCTTCCTGTCGCGCCAGACCGACCTTGTGGTCGCGATGGCCAAGACCGGCGCGGTGATCAACATCAAGAAAGCCCAGTTCCTCGCGCCTCAGGAAATGAAACACATCCTGAACAAATGCGTGGAAGCCGGTAACGATCAGTTGATTCTCTGCGAACGTGGTTCGAGCTTCGGCTACAACAACCTGGTGGTCGACATGCTCGGCTTCGGCATCATGAAGCAGTTCGAATACCCGGTGTTCTTCGACGTGACCCACGCGCTGCAAATGCCTGGCGGTCGTTCCGATTCCGCTGGCGGTCGTCGTGCCCAGGTCACTGACCTGGCCAAGGCCGGCATGAGCCAGTCGCTGGCCGGGCTGTTCCTCGAAGCCCACCCGGACCCGGACAACGCCAAATGCGACGGCCCTTGCGCCCTGCGTCTGGACAGACTGGAGCCCTTCCTGGCCCAGCTCAAAGCACTGGACGAACTGGTGAAGAGTTTTCCGACGGTAGAAACCGCGTAAACCTCATTTCTCCGGTAAAGTACCGCACGGTTTAAATGCTCAGGCCCTCGGGCTTGAGCCTTATCGTCTGCAAGACTGCCCGCTGTCTGTCCCTTGCCGACGATAAAGATTTCCTTCAGCTGCGTCGTTTTCGTCAACTTTGGAGTGTTTACAACAATGGCAAAAATCGTCGACATCAAAGGTCGTGAAGTTCTCGACTCCCGTGGCAATCCCACTGTGGAAGCAGACGTGCTTCTCGATAACGGCATCATCGGCAGCGCTTGCGCGCCATCCGGTGCTTCCACTGGCTCGCGTGAAGCACTCGAGCTGCGTGATGGCGACAAGAGCCGTTACCTGGGTAAAGGCGTGCTCAAGGCCGTAGCCAACATCAACGGTCCGATCCGTGACCTGTTGCTGGGCACAGACCCAAGCGACCAGAAAGCGCTGGATCACGCGATGATCAAGCTCGATGGCACTGAAAACAAAGCGACCCTGGGCGCCAACGCGATCCTCGCCGTTTCCCTGGCCGCGGCCAAGGCCGCAGCACAGGACCAGGACCTGCCGCTGTACGCTCACATCGCCAACCTGAACGGCACCCCGGGTGTTTACTCGATGCCGGTTCCGATGATGAACATCATCAACGGTGGCGAGCATGCCGATAACAACGTCGACATCCAGGAATTCATGGTTCAGCCGGTTGGCGCCAAGTCTTTCTCGGAAGGTCTGCGCATGGGCACCGAGATTTTCCATCACCTCAAAGCCGTCCTGAAGGCCCGTGGCCTGAGCACCGCGGTCGGTGACGAAGGTGGTTTCGCACCGAACCTGGCTTCCAACGAAGACGCTTTGAAAGTGATCTCCGAAGCCGTGGCCAACGCCGGTTACAAGCTGGGCACCGACGTGACCCTGGCCCTGGACTGCGCGGCGAGCGAATTCTACGAAGACGGCAAGTACAACCTGTCCGGCGAAGGCCAGGTGTTCACCGCTGAAGGTTTCGCCGACTACCTGAAAGGTCTGACCGAGCGTTACCCGATCATCTCCATCGAAGACGGTCTGGACGAGTCCGACTGGGCTGGCTGGAAAATCCTCACCGACAAGATCGGCGAGAAGACTCAGCTGGTAGGCGACGACCTGTTCGTGACCAACACCAAGATCCTGAAAGAAGGCATCGACAAAAAGATCGCCAACTCGATCCTGATCAAGTTCAACCAGATCGGCACCCTGACCGAAACCCTGGAAGCCATCCAGATGGCCAAGGCCGCTGGTTACACTGCCGTGATCTCGCACCGCTCCGGCGAAACCGAAGATTCGACCATTGCCGACCTGGCCGTGGGCACCTCGGCTGGCCAGATCAAAACCGGTTCGCTGTGCCGTTCCGACCGCGTTTCCAAGTACAACCAACTGCTGCGTATCGAAGAGCAGTTGAATGGCAAAGCCAAGTACAACGGCCGTAGCGAATTCCGCGGCTGAGTGGTAAACGATAAAAAGACACCGGATTGTGTCGGAAAAATCGCGACAGCGACGGATTTGCCACTAATCTGATGCCTTAAGAGCACAAGCCTGGTTCTTCCAGGCTTCGTGCTATCAGAAGCTTCAAAGTTTTGGCATGGCTGTCTTTTTTCACTGGATACCTGATATTCGATGCGCAGTCCCAATTGGTTGTTCCTCGTTTTGCTCTTGCTGCTGGCCGGCCTGCAGTACCGCCTGTGGGTGGGTAATGGCAGCCTGGCGCAAGTGGCCGAACTGAAGCAGCAGATTGCGGATCAGCACGCCGAGAACGAGACGTTGCTGGAGCGTAATCGGGTGATGGACGCTGAAGTCAGCGAATTGAAAAAGGGCATGGAGACCGTTGAAGAGCGGGCTCGCCATGAGTTGGGCATGGTCAAGGATGGTGAAACCCTTTACCAGTTGGCCCAATGAATGAGTTGTTACCGGCCTTCTGGGCCGTGATTCCTGCCGCGGGCGTCGGTGCCCGTATGGCCGCGGACCGTCCCAAGCAATACTTGCAGCTGGGCGGGCGCACTATTCTCGAACACAGCCTCGGCTGTTTCCTCGATCATCCTGCCCTGAAGGGGTTGGTGGTCAGTCTTGCCATCGACGATCCTTACTGGCCGAACCTGGCCTGTGCTGCCGATCCGCGTATTCAGCGGGTTGAAGGTGGTGCCGAGCGTTCCGGGTCGGTGCTCAATGCCTTGCTGCATCTGCATGCCCAAGGTGCTGACGATGAGGATTGGGTGTTGGTTCACGATGCCGCGCGACCGAATCTGGCGCGCGATGATCTCGATAAATTGCTCAGTGAGCTGGCTGACGATCCGGTAGGCGGCCTGTTGGCGGTGCCTGCGCGCGACACCCTCAAACGGGTCGACAAGCATGGGCGAGTGCTGGAAACCGTGGATCGCAGTGTGATCTGGCAGGCGTATACGCCGCAGATGTTCCGCCTTGGCGCGTTGCATCGGGCGTTGGCGGACAGTCTGGTGGCCGATGCGGTGATTACCGACGAAGCTTCGGCGATGGAATGGGCAGGCATGGCGCCACGCCTGATAGAAGGTCGATCCGATAACATCAAAGTCACTCGCCCCGAAGACCTGGAGTGGTTACGCCAGCGTTGGGCTAACCGCTGCTAAGTCTTTTCGTGTTCAGGCGGGGCCCCGCGTCGCGCCTTTCGCGAGCAAGCCCGCTCCCACACTTGATCTCGGTCGGTTGCATGTTTGGGGGCTGACGCAGAACCAGTGTGGGAGCGGGCTTGCTCGCGAAAGCGGTAGCTGAGGCAATGAACCTGTCATTGACACTCACTGATAGAGCTAACTCCGGTACTCCGGTCGTTCGGCCAACCCTTCCTTCAAATAATCCACCAACTTGCGCACCTTCGGCGACAGATGCCGTTGCTGCGGATAAAGCGCCCACACCGCTGTGTTCGGCGGTTGGTGGGCTTCCAGCAGCGAAATCAAATCGCCGTTTTTCAGGTGTTCCAGCACGTAGTAGTCCGGCAGCTGACACAGTCCAACCCCTTGTAACGCGGCATCCAGCACCGCCTGCCCACTGTTGCAGCGCCAGTTTCCCTGTACTCGCTGGGAAAATTCCCGCCCGTTCTGCTCCAGTTGCCAGATGTCCGAGCTGCCGATGAGGCAGTTATGACGACTCAGCTCCGACAAACTGTGTGGGCGACCATACCGTTCCAGGTAGGACGGTGAGGCGCACAGGTACATGCGCCGTGGTGCCAAACGAGTCGCGACCAATCTTGAATCCTGTAGGCGGCCGAGTCGGATGGCCAGGTCCAGCCCTTCATGCACCAGATCGAGCGGGCGATTGCTCAGTTCGATATCGACACGCAGTTGCGGATACATGCCCATGAAGCGAGTCACCAGCGGCACGATGAATCGTTCGCCGTAGGCCACGGCGCAGGTCATGCGCAGCATGCCCTTGGGTTCGCTGGTCAGGTCGCCTACCGCGCGCAATGCTTCTTCGCGGCCATCCTGCAAACGCTGGCAATGTTGCAGAAAGGTTTGCCCGGCCTCGGTCAGCGTGACCCGGCGGGTGCTGCGATAGAGCAAGCGGGTCTGCAGGCGCTCTTCCAGTCGTACGATTTGGCGACTGATGTGGGAGGAAGACACCCCAAGGCGTTCAGCCGCGGCGGTGAATTGGCTGCACTCGGCCACGGCGACGAACTCGTCGATGCCTTCCCAGCGGTTTTCGGACATCAGGATTATCCCTGTATGGCAATAATGTTTTGCTTTTGTCCTGATTATTCATCGTAGGCCGCTGTATTACACTCCCTGTCTCGTTTTTATTCACTGGAGAGTCAGCATGATCAAGTCGCGCGCCGCCGTTGCCTTCGAGGCCAAGAAGCCCCTCGAGATCGTTGAAGTCGATGTCGCCATGCCCAAGGCCGGTGAAGTCCTGCTGCGCGTTGTCGCTTCCGGTGTCTGCCATACCGATGCCTACACCCTCTCGGGCGCGGACCCGGAAGGTATTTTCCCGTCGATCCTGGGTCACGAAGGTGGCGCGGTGGTCGAAGCGATCGGCGAGGGCGTGACTTCGGTGGCCGTCGGTGACCATGTGATCCCGCTGTACACCCCGGAATGTGGCAAGTGCAAATTCTGTCTGTCGGGCAAAACCAACCTCTGCCAAGCGATTCGTGCAACCCAGGGTAAAGGCCTGATGCCGGATGGCACTTCGCGCTTTTCCTACAAGGGCGAAACGATTTTCCACTACATGGGCACCTCGACGTTTTCCGAGTACACCGTGCTGCCGGAAATCTCCGTCGCCAAAATTCCTAAAGAAGCACCGCTGGAAAAAGTCTGCCTGCTGGGCTGTGGCGTCACCACCGGCATCGGCGCGGTGATCAACACTGCCAAGGTCAAGCCGGGTGACACCGTCGCTATCTTCGGTCTGGGCGGCATCGGATTGTCTGCCGTGATCGGCGCGGTCAAAGCCAAGGCTGGCCGGATCATCGCCATCGACATTAATCCGGCCAAGTTCGAAATCGCCAGGCAATTGGGCGCCACCGACTGCGTGAACCCGAAAGACTTCGATCGTCCGATTCAGGAAGTGATCGTCGACATGACCGATGGCGGCGTCGACTTCTCGTTCGAATGCATCGGCAACGTGCAGTTGATGCGTGCCGCACTTGAGTGCTGCCACAAAGGTTGGGGCGAGTCGGTAATCATTGGTGTGGCCGGCGCCGGCCAGGAAATCTCCACTCGTCCGTTCCAGTTGGTCACCGGTCGCGTCTGGCGCGGTTCGGCGTTCGGTGGGGTGCGCGGCCGTACCGAGTTGCCAAGCTATGTTGAAATGGCCCAGACCGGCGAGATCCCGCTGGACACCTTCATCACCCATACCATGGGCCTGGAAGATATCAACAAGGCGTTTGACCTGATGCATGAAGGCAAAAGCATCCGTAGCGTCATTCATTTCTGAGGTCGCTCATGAGCCTGGAAAATATCTCCTGCCAGAAAAGCTTCGGCGGCTGGCATAAGCGCTATCGCCATCGCTCCGATGTGCTCGGTTGCGACATGGTGTTTGCCGTGTACCTGCCGCCGCAAGCGGAGCAGGGCGGCAAGCTGCCAGTGTTGTACTGGTTGTCTGGCCTGACCTGTACCGATGAGAACTTCATGCAGAAGGCCGGTGCCATGCGCATGGCCGCCGAGCTGGGGCTGATCATCGTCGCACCGGACACCAGCCCGCGCGGCCCTGAAGTGCCGGGCGATCCGGACGGTGCCTGGGACTTCGGTCTCGGAGCCGGGTTTTATCTCAATGCCACACAGGAACCCTGGTCGCGGCACTATCGGATGCATGACTATGTCGTGCAGGAATTGCCGTCATTGGTTGAGGCTCATTTCCCGGCATCGGAAAAGCGCGGCATCAGCGGCCATTCCATGGGTGGCCACGGTGCGTTGGTCTGCGCCTTGCGCAATCCGGGACGTTATCAATCGGTGTCAGCGTTCTCGCCGATCAACAACCCGATGGATTGCCCGTGGGGGCAGAAGGCCTTTTCCCGCTACCTGGGTGAAGACCGGTCGAAATGGCGCGAGTGGGATGCCTGTGCATTGATCGCCGAGGCCGACGAGAAATTGCCGCTGCTGGTGGATCAGGGCGACCGCGACGATTTCCTCGCCACCCAGCTCAAGCCTGAAACCCTGCAACAGGCGGCCAAACTGGCTGGTCATCCGCTGACGTTGCGGCTGCAACCTGGCTACGACCACAGTTATTTCTTCATCGCCAGTTTTATCGATGAACACTTGCAGCATCACGCGCGCGCTCTAAGCGCCTAATGCAGGTAGAATCACGCCCTGACAAAAATCGGGGCGTTTTTTTATGCGTATTGGCCACGGCTATGATGTGCACCGTTTCGGTGAGGGCGATTTCATCACGCTGGGCGGGGTGCGGATTGCACACAGCTTCGGGCTGCTTGCCCATTCCGACGGTGATGTCCTGCTGCACGCCTTGAGCGATGCGTTGCTCGGTGCTGCCGCGCTGGGTGATATCGGCAAGCATTTTCCGGACACCGACCCGCAATTCAAGGGCGCCGACAGCCGTGCGCTGTTGCGTCATGTCGTCGCACTGATCCACGCCAAGGGCTGGAAAGTCGGCAACGTCGATAACACCATCGTCGCCCAGGCCCCGAAAATGGCCCCGCATATCGAATCGATGCGCGCGCTGATTGCCGCGGATCTTCAAATTGAGTTGGATCAAGTGAACGTGAAAGCTACCACCACCGAAAAGCTTGGCTTTGTCGGTCGCGAAGAAGGTATTGCCGTGCACTCCGTTGCCTTGTTGCTGCGCGCATGAACGAGGCGCAATTGCTCGGCCCACGGGCCTATGGTCAAGCCCTCGGCACCGCTGTGCTGAAAGCCACGGCGGAAGATTTCCAGGTCGATGAAGTCCTCGATATTCCCCTGAGCGGCGATGGCGAACACCTGTGGATCTGGGTGGAAAAACGCGGCTTGAATACCGAGGAAGCGGCACGGCGGATTGCCAAGGCAGCGGGTGTGTCGTTGCGTACCGTCAGCTACGCGGGCCTCAAGGACCGGCAGGCGCTGACTCGTCAGTGGTTCAGCGTGCAACTGCCGGGCAAGGCCGATCCTGATCTGTCGGCTGCGGAAAACGACACGCTGAAAATCCTCAAGACCGGTCGGCATAAACGCAAACTGCAACGCGGTGCCCACTCGGCCAACGGCTTCACCTTGCGTCTGACTCAGTTCGCCGGTGACAAGGCGGCGATCGAAGAGCGTCTGCAACTGATCGCCAGGCAAGGTATTCCCAATTATTTCGGCGCCCAGCGTTTCGGGCATGACGGCGGCAACGTCGTCGACGCCCGTGCCTGGGCAGCGCGCAAGGCCCTGCCGGAACAGCGCAATGTGCGTTCGCGCCTGCTCTCCACCGCGCGTAGTTTTCTGTTTAACCAGGTGCTGGCGGCACGTGTCGCCGATGGCACCTGGCAGCGTGCTCAGGTGGGCGATCTGCTGGCGTTCACCGACAGCCGCAGTTTTTTCCCGGCGGGTGAAGCCGAGTGCAGCGACCCTCGTCTGGCGATTCTCGACCTGCACCCGACCGGCCCGCAGTGGGGCGAAGGTGACTCACCAGCGTCGGGCGCTGTCCATGAACTGGAGCAGGCAATCGCCGCGCGCGAAGCGGATCTGCGCGATTGGTTGATTAACGCCGGAATGAGTCACGAACGTCGCATCCTGCGGCTGCCCATTGGCGGGTTGACGTGGCATTATCCCGAGCCTGACATTCTGCAACTGGAATTCGTCCTCCCGGCCGGATGCTTCGCCACCGTATTGGTGCGTGAACTCGTCGATCTGGTGCCGGTGGGGCAGACGGACAGCCCATGCGTATTCTGATTTCTAACGACGATGGGGTAACCGCACCCGGTCTCGCCGCGCTTTATGCTGCGCTGGCGGATTACACCGAATGCGTGGTTATCGCCCCGGACCAGGACAAAAGCGGCGCCAGCAGCTCGCTGACGCTCGACCGTCCGTTGCACCCGCATACCCTGGCCAATGGCTTTATCAGCCTCAACGGAACGCCTACCGATTGCGTGCACCTGGGCCTTAACGGCTTGCTGGAGTTCGAGCCGGACATGGTAGTTTCCGGAATTAACCTGGGTGCGAACCTGGGGGATGACGTGCTGTATTCCGGTACTGTGGCGGCGGCCCTTGAAGGACGTTTCCTGGAGCGTCCTTCGTTTGCCTTTTCGTTCGTCTCACGGCAAGTGGAGAACCTTCCCACGGCGGCCTATTTTGCGCGCAAACTGGTTGAGGCTCACGCGGACCTCGATCTGCCACCGCGCACGGTACTGAACGTGAACATTCCCAACTTGCCGCTGGAACATATCCGCGGTATCCAGTTGACCCGCCTGGGCCATCGCGCCCGGGCCGCTGCGCCGATAAAAGTAGTCGATCCGCGCGGTAAATCCGGTTATTGGATCGCTGCGGCGGGGGACGCCGAAGATGGCGGCCCGGGCACCGATTTCCATGCGGTGATGCAAGGCTATGTTTCAATCACGCCACTGCAACTGGATCGCACCTTTAATGATGCCTTCAGAAGTCTCGATGGCTGGCTGGAGGGGCTGCGCTAATGGCTCGTGAACAAGACGATATTCTGCACCGCGGCATCGGGATGACCTCCCAGCGGACCCGTGAGCGGCTGATTCAGCGTCTCTATGAAGAAGGGGTGTCCAACGCCAAGGTGCTGGAGGTCATCCGCCGCACGCCGCGTCACCTGTTCGTCGACGAGGCGCTGGCCCACCGCGCTTATGAAGATACGGCGCTACCGATTGGCCATAACCAGACCATCTCCCAGCCTTATATGGTGGCGCGCATGAGCGAGCTGCTGCTGGAAGCCGGGCCGTTGGACAAGGTAATGGAGATCGGCACCGGTTCGGGTTACCAGACGGCGGTGCTGTCGCAATTGGTCGAGCGGGTTTTTTCCGTGGAGCGGATCAAGGTTCTGCAAGACCGGGCCAAGGAGCGCCTGGTGGAACTGAACCTGCGCAACGTGGTATTTCGCTGGGGCGATGGCTGGGAAGGCTGGCCGGCGCTGGCGCCGTACAACGGCATCATTGTCACCGCGGTGGCCACCGACGTGCCTCAGGCACTGCTCGATCAATTGGCGCCGGGCGGGCGGCTGGTGATTCCGGTCGGCTCCGGCGAGGTGCAACAATTGATGTTGATCATTCGCGAAGAACAGGGCTTTTCCAGGCGTGTTCTGGGGGCGGTGCGCTTTGTGCCATTGCTCAACGGGCCGCTGGCCTGAGCATTTGTTTTGGCGCGCTGAATTCTCTTCGATTGCCCGGGTCTTACAGCGGCATCGATGGGTTAAACGCAATTCATCGTCAGACAGCAAACGTGTGCGTGAAGCCAATCCGCTTCATTAAAGGTAAAGCCTGTTCGGCCCGTTATACTTGCGACATTTCGTGCCGAAACACGGCAATTCATATTTTCAGCCACCACAAAGGGAGCGGCGGGTGAGTCTCACAGTCATTGCGCAGCGAATGGGTATAACGAGCTTTCAGCGTCTGGTGACTGGTCTTGTCTTGAGTACCTTGCTGGTCGGTTGCTCCAGCACCAAATCGAGTAGCGTGGGAGTTGTCGATCGCAACAATGCGGTCGCCCAGCGTCCGGCCGTAACCACCGGCCAGTACATTGTTCGACCCAAGGACACATTGTTCTCCATCGCCTTTCGCTATGGCTGGGACTACAAAGCCCTCGCGGCAAGGAACAACATTCCTACGCCTTACACGATCCATCCGGGTCAGACGATTCGCTTCGACGGTCGCAACGATTCAACACCGACGGCGGTCGTGAGTTCGTCCAGTTCCTCGCCTTCCTCGTCGAGCAAAACAACGGTAATTCGGCGCCAGGCAAACGGCACGACGACCACTACAGCGGTGCTTGCACCGTCCGTCGCCAGCAAGCCGACACCCGCGCCACTGCCTCCTGCCGGTCCGGCCCCGACGGGCTGGGGGTGGCCTTCTAATGGCATTCTGATTGGAAAATTCTCTTCAAACGGTAGTTTGAATAAAGGAATTGATATCGCCGGAGATTTGGGACAGCCTGTTTTAGCTGCGTCTGATGGGACGGTGGTATACGCCGGGAGTGGCTTAAGGGGCTACGGCGAATTAGTCATCATCAAACACAGCGATACCTACGTCAGTGCCTACGGTCACAACCGCAGGCTGTTGGTTCGGGAGGGGCAGCAGGTCAAGGTCGGACAGACAATTGCCGAAATGGGGTCAACGGGTACAGACCGGGTGAAATTGCATTTTGAGATTCGCCGACAAGGTAAACCTGTAGATCCGCTGCAATTCCTGCCGCGTCGTTGATTTGTTCACCAGCCTGTTCCGTCGCGTAGAGGGAACAGGCTCCAGCGTTGCCAGGGATCAAGGCGCCGCTTGAGCTTGAGGTCGAACTCACCAAAGGACTATAACAATGGCTCTCAGTAAAGAAGTGCCGGAGTTTGACATCGACGATGAGGTTCTCCTGATGGAGACCGGCATCGCTACGGATTCGATGTCGAATGATGAAGGGGACGCACCACCTTCCGTTCGTGCCAAATCCAGACACTCCGCTTCGCTAAAGCAACACAAGTACATCGACTACACACGGGCACTCGATGCCACGCAGCTGTACCTCAACGAAATCGGTTTTTCCCCATTGCTCTCCCCGGAAGAAGAAGTTCATTTTGCACGCTTGTCGCAAAGTGGCGATCCGGCCGGACGCAAGCGCATGATTGAAAGCAACCTGCGGCTGGTGGTGAAAATCGCCCGACGTTATGTCAATCGTGGGCTGTCGCTGCTGGACCTGATCGAAGAGGGTAACCTCGGCCTGATCCGGGCAGTGGAAAAGTTCGATCCTGAACGCGGTTTCCGCTTTTCGACCTACGCCACCTGGTGGATTCGTCAGACCATCGAACGCGCGATCATGAATCAGACCCGGACCATCCGGTTGCCGATCCATGTGGTCAAAGAGCTCAACGTGTACTTGCGGGCTGCTCGGGAGCTGACTCAAAAGCTCGACCATGAACCCTCACCCGAAGAAATCGCCAACCTGCTGGAGAAACCGGTAGGCGAGGTCAAGCGCATGCTCGGCCTGAATGAGCGGGTTTCTTCGGTCGACGTCTCGCTGGGTCCGGATTCGGATAAAACCCTGCTGGACACCCTGACCGATGACCGTCCGACCGATCCATGTGAGCTGTTGCAGGATGACGACCTGTCGCAGAGCATTGATCAATGGCTCTCGGAACTGACCGACAAACAACGCGAGGTGGTCATACGCCGCTTCGGCTTGCGAGGTCATGAGAGCAGCACGCTTGAAGATGTCGGCCTGGAAATCGGCCTGACCCGGGAGCGGGTCAGGCAAATCCAGGTTGAAGGCCTCAAGCGTCTTCGAGAGATTCTCGAGAAAAACGGCCTGTCGAGTGAGTCGCTGTTCCAATAAGCAACTCGTTCACTGGTTGCAAAAAGCCCCGACTGGTTCGGGGTTTTTTGTTGCCGGGACTATGGGATAACTGTTCTTTTTAATACCACCTCGGGTTTGTAGTCTCGTGGTGTAAGTTTTTGCTTACTCTTTCGTAAGTGTTCACTATTTTTACACCCCGGCAGTTGTCTATATGGCGCGTGTTAGTTGTGTATCTAATTGATTTATATGATTATTTTTTAATATTAATAGCATGTTACAGCTGCTATCAGCCATAGAGGCCGATTGCTCTTGGTGGGGAATTCTCTAGTATTTGAACTGTGTCGAGGGATAGACACGCCCTTCAAGGAGGAGGGGAATGGATATCGCAGGAAGCGATTCATCAGGACGATGAAAAGGAACACAGGGAATAGGGAAAAAATGTGGGCGGGTCAAACCGCCCCTTTTTTTGTCCGCAGAAAAGCAAAAAGGCCCACAAGGGGCCTTTTCGGGAACGCGGGAGTAATCAGCGTTCGAGGTCTTTGATCTTGCCTTTGACGCCATCCCACTCTTCGGCGTCGGGCAACGATTCTTTCTTCTCGGTGATGTTGGGCCAGATTTCTGCCAGCTCAACGTTCAGCTGAATGAATTCCTGCATATCTTCCGGAACTTCATCTTCAGAGAAGATGGCCACGGCAGGGCATTCGGGTTCGCACAGGGCGCAGTCGATGCACTCATCCGGGTGAATCACCAGGAAGTTCGGGCCTTCGTAAAAGCAGTCCACCGGACAGACTTCTACGCAGTCGGTGTACTTGCACTTGATGCAGTTGTCGGTGACGACGAAGGTCATTTCTAATTTTCTCCTCAGGCGGCGGCAGCGGAGCCCCTTCAGGACGGGGTCGCCAGGTTCGGGAGCGATAGTCTGCAGGCCAGGCTATGGGCCTGCAGCATCCCAAACCGCGCGAGATTCTAACAGCTTGCAGGCAAGTGCGTTAGATCCGTGTCTTTAATGTATAGAGCATTTCCAAAGCCCTGCGCGGTGTCAGGTCATCCAGATCAAGTTTGGCCAGTTCATCCAGCACCGGGTGCGGCAGGCTGGCGAACATGTCGCTTTGCTGCGGCGCGGCAGGTTTGCCTTTGATCGGAGTCGGAGCTTCATGGGGCAGCGCCGTGGATTCCAGTCGGCTCAGATGCTCACGGGCACGCACGATCACTTCGCTCGGCACCCCGGCCAGCTGCGCAACCGCCAGGCCATAGCTCTGGCTGGCAGGCCCAGGCAGCACATGGTGCAGGAACACGATGCGTTCGTTGTGCTCGGTGGCATTGAGGTGCACGTTGGCCACCAGCGGTTGGGCCTCCGGCAGCACCGTCAGCTCGAAATAGTGCGTGGCGAACAGTGTGTAGGCCCGCAGCTGCGCCAGACGCTCGGCCGCGGCCCACGCCAGGGACAAGCCGTCGAAGGTGCTGGTGCCGCGCCCGACTTCGTCCATCAGTACCAGACTGCGCTCTGTGGCGTTGTGCAGGATGTTCGCGGTTTCGCTCATTTCGACCATGAACGTCGAGCGTCCGCCCGCCAAGTCATCGCTGGAACCGATCCGGGTGAAGATCCGGTCGACCAGGGACAATTCGCAACTGGCCGCCGGCACGAAGCTACCGATGTGCGCCAGCAGCACGATCAACGCGGTCTGGCGCATGTAGGTGGATTTACCGCCCATGTTCGGACCGGTGATCACCAGCATACGGGTGCTGTCGTCGAGGCTCAGGTCGTTGGCCACGAACGGCGTGGTGAGTACTTGTTCGACCACTGGGTGGCGACCCTGGCTGATACGCATGCACGGCTCGCTGACGAAACGCGGGCAGTTCAGGTCCAGGTTCAGCGCCCGCTCGGCGAGGTTGCTCAGTACGTCCAGTTCGGCCAGTGCGGCGGCGGTGTCTTGCAAGGGCGGCAACTGGGCGATCAGGTCTTCGAGCAGTGCTTCGTAGAGCATCTTCTCGCGCGCAAGGGCGCGGCTCTTGGCTGACAGCGCCTTGTCTTCGAACGCTTTCAGTTCCGGGGTGATGAAGCGCTCGGCACCCTTGAGGGTCTGGCGACGGATATAGTCCGCCGGTGCCGACTCGGCCTGCTTGCTCGGCAACTCAATGAAGTAACCGTGAATGCGGTTGTAACCGACTTTCAGGTTGGCCAGGCCGGTGCGGGCCTTTTCGCGGGCTTCCAGATCGATGAGGAACTGCCCGGCGTTCTCGCTCAGCGATTGCAACTCGTCGAGTTCGCTGTCGTAACCGGTTTTCAGCACACCGCCGTCACGAATGACTGCGGGCGGGTTATCGATGATGGCTTTTTCCAGCAGCGCTGCGAGCTCCGGATAGGTGCTGGTAGTCGTCGCCAGTTGAATGATGTGCGGGGCTTCAAGCTCGGCCATTGCCACCTGCAACTCTGGCAGTGCGCCGAGGGCATCGCGCAGACGCGCCAGGTCACGAGGACGGGCATTGCGCAGGCCGATCCGCGCCAGAATCCGCTCGATGTCGCCGATTTCCTTGAGCTGCGGCTGCAATTTCTCGAAACGATAACGGTCCAGCAGGCAGGTAATCGACGTCTGACGGGCCAGCAATACGGTCAGATCCCGCAGCGGACGGTTCAGCCAGCGGGTCAGCAAACGGCTGCCCATGGCGGTCTGGCAGCGGTCGACCACCGATTGCAACGTGTTGTCGCGACCACCGGCCAGGTTGGTGTCCAGCTCCAGGTTGCGCCGGCTGGCGCCGTCCAGCACCACGGTGTCGTCCAGGCGTTCATGACGCAGGCTGCGCAAATGCGGCAGGGCGGTGCGCTGGGTTTCCTTGGCGTAGCTGAGCAGGCAACCGGCGGCGCCGATGGCCAGGGTCAGGTTCTCGCAACCGAAACCTTTCAGGTCCTGGGTGGAAAACTGCTGGCAAAGACTTTTCAGCGCCGAGTCGCGCTCGAAATCCCACGGTGCGCGACGACGAACCCCACGACGTTTCTCTGCCGGCAGGTCCTTCGGCCAGTCATCCGGGATCATCAGCTCAACCGGGTTGACCCGCTCCAGTTCCGCCAGCAGATTTTCCCAACCCTTGATCTCCAGCACCGTGAAGTTGCCGCTGGTGATGTCCAGCACCGCCAGACCGAACAGACGCTCGTCACCCAGCACCGCCGCGATCAGGTTGTCCCGACGTTCATCCAGCAACGCTTCATCGCTGACCGTGCCGGGCGTGATGATCCGCACCACCTGACGATCTACCGGGCCTTTGCTGGTGGCCGGGTCGCCGACCTGCTCACAGATCACCACCGACTCGCCGAGCTTCACCAGTTTCGCCAGGTAACCTTCCGCGGCGTGGTAAGGAATCCCACACATCGGAATCGCCTGACCCGCCGATTGCCCACGAGCCGTCAGGGTGATGTCCAGCAACTTGGCGGCCTTCTTCGCGTCTTCATAGAAGATCTCGTAGAAGTCGCCCATGCGATAGAACATCAGCTGGTCGGGGTGCTGATTCTTCAGGCGCCAGTACTGCTGCATCATTGGCGTGTGGGAGGACAGATCGGAGACGGCTTTATTCATCGGATATCGGCAAATTCGTTAAAAGGTGTGGGGCAAAGGAGGGGCATCGGCCCGGCTTTTTCGCGATGGGCGCAAGGTTACCATGGGCGGTCCGCCCGACGCAGGCATGAAAGCCCCAGGGCAATTTTTCGTGGGTCTATGCACAAATTATGCAATTTTGCATTTGTCTTCCAAAAAAAGATCAAGCACTATGCGCGTTATGCAAAAACGCAATGTTTCTACCGTCTTAAGAGCGCTGCTCGATCAGCACGGGATCTCCCCCACGGAGCTTCACCGTCGCACCGGCGTGCCTCAATCCACTCTCTCGCGCATCCTCAGCGGGAAGATCGTCGATCCTTCGGATAAACACATCTCGAAGATCGCCGAGTATTTCGCCGTGAGCACCGATCAGTTGCGGGGGCGCGCGGATGTCGCGCCGGCCGCCAGCGCCGGGCGCGATGAGTTGCATTCGGAACTCAAGGACATAAGCCTGTGGGACGACGATACGCCTGTCGATGACGACGAGGTGTCGGTCCCCTTTCTTCGCGAGGTTGAATTGGCTGCTGGATCAGGAAGATTCGTCATCGAAGAGAGCGAGCGCTCTAGCCTGCGCTTCGGCAAACGCAGTTTGCGCCATAACGGTGTGCAGTTCGACCAGGCCAAATGCGTGACCGTGCGCGGCAACAGCATGTTGCCGGTGCTGCGTGACGGTGCCACGGTTGGGGTGAATGCCGGCAAATGCGGGATTGGCGACATCGTCGACGGCGACCTGTATGCCATCAACCACAACGGTCAGTTGCGGGTGAAACAGCTTTATCGCCTGCCGACCGGGATTCGCCTGCGCAGCTTCAATCGCGATGAGCATCCGGACGAGGACTACAGCTTCCAGGAAATCCAGGAAGAGCAAATCGTCATCCTTGGTCACGTCTTCTGGTGGGGCATGTACGCCCGTTAACCTCACCGCTGTCAGATAAAACCCGCCTCCGGCGGGTTTTTTTTCGCCTGCCAAAAACTGCAAAACGCCTTTGTCTACAAGGCTTTCATGCGTCTGTGCATTTCTGATGCATAAATAAATGCATTTATGCATTGACTGTATATGCATCCATGCATATTCTTTGTCTCAAGCCGCCCAACAAGGCGGCTGGAAACAAAGCTCTTTAGTTCCACTACAAAGGCAGCGATGAACCGGCCTCAACGGTTCAGAGGGTTGGCAACTGACCCGGGTGTGCAGCGTAAAGCACCAGAAGCAGTTATCCGGCGGGCAGGGACCGCGGTCGGAAAAACAATTTGAATGGACTCGTACCGTGCCAGTAGCACCGAAAAGTCAGCAGGACCGCATTACTGAAAAGCCCGGCTCATTGCCGGGCTTTTTGGAATGCCTACCTCAAGAGACATCGATTGAATCCAACACACATCACTCATCAATCACCCCAGGAGGCGTGACATGACAAACGAGCAACAAGCGTTGCTGGACATGCCGATCTGGCTCGTCATCCTCCTCGCCGTGGCAGGAGGGGTGTCCGGCGAAATGTGGCGCGCCGACAAGGAGGGCGCCCGTGGCTGGTCACTGCTGCGGCGCCTGGCCTTGCGCTCCGGGGCCTGCATGATCTGCGGGGTCTCGGCCATCATGCTGCTGTACGCCGCCGGCTTGTCGATCTGGGCGGCCGGTGCCTTTGGTTGCCTGACGGCGATGGCTGGGGCGGACGTGGCCATCGGGCTATACGAACGCTGGGCCGCCAAGCGGATTGGCGTTTGTGAAGTACCACCGCGCGATTCTCGTCCCGATCAACAGTGAACCGGCGTCGCTGATCTTCGTATTGCCATAGGAATAGGAGGCCATTGATGCCCGCTGTCATCGAAAAACCGTCGCAGCTGTTTTCCGCCATTGCCGAGACGTTGCGCTCCGCCATTCCCGGTTTGAACGTCGGGACTCATCAAGACTTCGATGGCACCGGCGATCAGCCCTGGGTGCTGATCGCCATCGAGCGTGACGCGCCGGGCAACCGTGCCAACGATGGACGTATTGCTCATGTCCTGACGATTTCCTTGCAAGCCGTGTTGCCCGGCGCGGGGTTGGCGGCCTGCGATCTGGCCAGTGAGTTGAAAAACCTGGTCGCCGATAACCGCTGGACACTGCCAGGCGAACAATGCGACCTGCCGATGAGTATTGAGGGCATCCCGTCCACGTTTGTCAGCGAGACACGGGCGTACACCGCCTGGACCGTTTCATTTACTCAAACCCTGTACCTCGGCCCGACGCTGCTCGAAGACCCGCTGGGCATCCCGAAATTTGCCCGTACCTGGGAAGTGTCGAACATCGACGACCCGGATCAATACACCGCACTGGAGGGCTGACCGATGTTTGATGCGCTTTTACGTCTGCAACTGGGGCCGATCATTGAGCGTCTGGCCGAGATGGAAACCGAGCTCGAAGACCTGCATCGGCGTGCCGACAGTTTCTGTCGCATCGGCGTGTGTCAGGAGGTCGATGCGGCCAGCAATACCTGCAAGGTCAGGCATGGGGAACTGCTCACCCCGGCGATCCGGTTTTTCAACCCGAGCGCCGGAGCACAGAGCGAGTCGCGGATCCCTTCCGTGGGTGAGCAATGTTTGTTGTTGAACCACGGCGGCGGCGAGGGCGGTGGGCAGTCGGTGGCGTTGTTCGGTCTCAACGGCGGTCAGTTCCCGCCCGTCTCGACACAGGCATCGCTGACGCGTCGCCTTTATCAGGACGGCACGGAAAACGGTTACGACCACGCCAGTCATGTCCTGCACTGGAAGAACGGCCCGACGGCGTTCACCGGCTCCCGTGAATCCCTCGAATTGAGCATCGGCCCGGCAAGGCTGGCGATGACGCCTGAGGCCATCGAATTGCAACTGGGCGCCGTCGGCCTGCGGCTCGACGCCTCCGGTGTGCATCTGAGCGGCCCGTTGGTGGATCACCAGGGTCGCGTCATCAGTACCGCATAAAGAGCTTCCCATGATCGGAATCGATAGAAACACCGGCGCAACGGTCGACGACTGGCTGCAGTTTGTGCAGCGCGCCACCCGGGCGCTGACCACGCCGTTGGGCACGCGTCAGAAGCGCCCTTTGTATGGTTGCGCACTCACCGAGTTGCTGGGGCAGAACCTCGGCGACGACCTGCTGATTCTCGCCCAGAGCCATGCCGCCCAAGCGTTTTACAACAAGTACAACGGCATCGACGATTTCGAGCCGCAGGTCATTGTGGCCAGCCGCTACGGTGCCGGGTTGTTGTTGCGCTTTGCCGGCACCTGGAAAAACCGCCAACAGACCTTCGAGGTGGTGGCATGAGTATGTTGATACCTGGCCAGAACCAATTGGCCGAACCGGCCATCGTCACGGTCGAAGCGTTCGAGGATCTGCTCGCAGAGTTCAAGACCTTCGTCGTCGAGTACGTCGGTGCCCGTTCCACCGAGAGCGCGGCCAAGCTTGCGGTCAGCCTGGAAAACGAAAGCGAGTTGCTGACCCTGGCGCTTGAGGCGTTTTGTGTACGGTTGCAAACCCATGAACGCAAATACAACGCCCGTATCAAGCAGATGCTGGCGTGGTGGGCCACCGGCACCAACCTCGATGCCCGCCTCGCGGACATGGGGCTTGAGCGCCAGTTGCTGGACCCGGGCGACCCGGCGGCATTCCCGCCGATCAATCCGGTCTACGAGAGCGACGACGACGCCCGGTTGCGTTATTACCTGGCGCCCCATGCACCGGCGGCCGGCTCACGCATGCAGTATCGGCGCGAGATCTTCACCCTTGGCGAACGGCCTGCCGTGAAGGTGGAAACCACCGCGGCGGGTGTGGTGACGGTCACTTACACCTTCGACCCGGACGGCTATGTCGCGCAGATCAAGGACGGTAATGGACGCCGGACCGCGCCTGGCGAAGTCACGGTCACGGTGCTTTCCCGGGAGGGCGATGGCACGCCATCCCAAGCGCTGCTCGACGGTGTTCGCCAGCATTTCGCCCGGCCTGATGTCCGGCCCGAAACGGACCTGGTTACCGTGCAGGGCGCGCAAATCAAGAACTACAAAATCCGGGTGATCGCGAAGATCAACCCGGGCCCCGATTCCGGGCTGACCAAGGTTGCCGCGCAACAGCAGCTGCAGGCGTATGCCGATGCCTGTCATCGCCTGGAAGGGCGGGTGGACCCGAGCTGGATCGACTACACGCTGCACAGCGCCGGCGCGGTTCAGCTGCAAATCCTTGAGCCGGTAGCGCCGATCGTGACGAATGCGTTTCAAGCGCCGTATTGCACGGGCGTCGAGGTCGAGGTGGATACGTTATGAGTGACGACACACCTCGCCCGAGCCTGTTGCCGGCCAACAGCTCACCACTGGAAAGGGCGCTTGATCTCGGTTTCGCTCGGTTGCTTGAGCGCATTGACCCGCCGTTCCCCGAACTGATGAACCCCGCCAAAACACCGTTGGCATTCCTGCCGTACCTGGGCGCGGATCGCGGGGTCAGCGAATGGAGCACCGAGGCGACCGAGGCGGAAAAACGCCTGACGGTGGAACTCGCCTGGCCCACCGCACGGCAGGCCGGGACGCGAAAAGCACTGGAAAACGCGGCCAAGGGTTTGCAATTGATGCCTGAGGTGCGCGCCTGGTACGAGCAAACACCACCCGGCCCGCCTTACAGCTTTTCCGTCAGGGCCTTCACCGAACAGCCCTACAGCGAAGAAATCGACACCCGTCTCGACCGACGCCTGGCCGATGCCAAAAGCGAACGCGACACCTTGAAGGTTTCTGTCGGCTTGAGCGCATTCGGCAGTCACGTCATCGGCGCCGCCACCGTCTGCGGCGAGCTGACCACGGTGTATCCGATCGTCATCGAAGGGCTTGAAGCCTGGGGTCAGGCCTTCATGGCCGCCGGGCTCTACACCGTCGAAACCTCCACTATTTATCCTCAGGGGTCCTAAATGGCCGACTATTACACCCTGCTCACCAATGCGGGGATCGCCTACGAAACCGCCTGCAAGGCAGCGGGCACACCGATCAAACTGTCGCAGATTTCCGTCGGTGACGGCGGCGGCGCGGTTTACAACCCGGCTGCCACTGCCACGGCACTGAAACGCGAAGTGTGGCGCGGGCCACTCAATGCACTGTTCCAGGATGAGAATAATCCGAGTTGGTTGCTGGCCGAAGTGACTATCCCGCCTGAAGTGGGCGGTTGGTATGTGCGTGAGGCCGGGATCTGGACTGATACCGGGATTCTGTATGCGATCGTCAAGTATCCGGAGTCGTTCAAGCCGGTGCTGGCGACTTCGGGGTCGGGGAAAGAGTTCTACATTCGTTCGATTTTCGAGACCAGTAATGCGGCGTTGGTGACGTTGTTGATTGACGACACGGTGGTGAAAGCCACTCGTGCGTGGGTTATGAGTTACCTCGCCGAAGAGCTCGGTAAACTCGATGGCAAGCAATCGGTGCGGGTTGCCGCCACCGCTAACGTAGTGTTGAGCGGGGCTCAGCAGATTGACGGTGTCGCATTGGTCGCGGGTGATCGTGTGCTATTGCCTTATCAGACGTTGGCCAAAGATAGTGGCATCTGGGTTGTGTCCAATAACGGTTGGTCGCGGGCCTTCGATGCCAATACCAGCGCCAAGGTATCGCCCGGCCTGACGGTCATGGTCGAAGAAGGGGTCGCGAATGGCGACTCTCTGTGGCACCTGACAACCAACGGCCCCATCACGCTGGGTACTACCGCACTGACCTTCGAAATGCTCGCGGGCAGGACAGGCATTCAGCCTGGTAGCTATCGGGGGTTGACCGTTGATAAGTACGGTCGGGCCATTGCGGGGGACAACCCGACCACGGTGGCGGGTTACGGACTGACAGATGTTTACACCAAGGCGCAGGTCGAGGCATTTGCGCTTGGCGTGGCGGGTGATCGTGTAGGGGAGGTCACGCACTTCGCCATGGCAACGCCGCCGGCTGGCTTTTTGAAACGCAATGGAGCAGCCGTATCACGAACGACCTATGCCGCGCTATTCGCCAGGATCGGCACACTGTACGGGGCGGGGGATGGTTCTACGACGTTCAACCTGCCGGACTCTCGTGCTCATTTCGATCGTGGGTTCGATGACGGGCGAAACGTCGATTCGGGCCGTGTTCTCGGCAGCGCCCAGACGAGTCAGAACGCCGCTCACGTGCATACAGGCAGCGCGGCCGTAGCCGGGAGCCATACGCACTCGATCTGGATAAACCTGGATCGTGGGCCGGGCACTGACGGCAATGCGGTGTGGGGTGACGAGCCCTACTACGGGTCTGCGGGGGCGCCGACCAGTGCCGCCGGTGATCACACTCACGCGATTACCATTGCCAGTTCCGGTGGCACTGAAGCCAGGCCACTCAACACGGCTTTTCTCGCCTGTATCAAATATTAATCAGAACCACATTGGAGTTTTTGAGAATGTCAGACGAACGCATGGCCGTTAAAGGCGAGGTGTCCTGGTGGCTCGCTGATGAGGTCACACCACCGACCATCTGTAATGTGCACCCCGTTACCGGTGAGTTCATTGGCGCTGGAGTCGCGGACCCCAGTCCTCTGGAACCTTTTACCTGGTTGATCCCCGCGCATGCTTATCAGTGTGAGCCGCCAACACTGGAGCCTGGTCACACAGCGGTCAAGGTTTCAGGCGACGGGTGGAAAATTGTTGCGGACTACCGTGGAACGACGGTCTACAGCACCGAGACCGGTGAGGCGCAAGTCTGGGAGACGTTGGGTGACTTGCCCGAAGGTTATACACGTGAAGCTCCAGCGACCAAGTTCGATAAATGGCAGGACGATCAATGGGTCGTCGATGAGGTCGCAACTACAGACGCCCTGAAAAAGAAAGCCGCCAGGAAGAAAGCGCTGCTGACGCAGTTCAGCGCAAACATGATTGCCACATTGCAAAACGCAGTGGATTTGGATATTGCCACTGAAACCGAGATCGCGGGTCTCCGGTCCTGGAAAATCTACGGCGTTGAACTCAATCGTGTCGATATCGTTGGAGGGGCACCCCAGGACAGTGAATGGCCGACCAGCCCGAACGATGCCTTGGCGGCTGCCTGGCTGGTAGCTCAGGGTTTCGACGACCCACCTCTGGAGACCTTCAGCCTTTCCGAGTAACGCCCCGCACCGTCGGGGCGTTTTCTTTTCCCCCAAACAGCCAACAACACCCGAAAGCCTCTTCCTCAAAAAGGGGCTTTTTCGTATCTGGAGAAACCCAAATGGCACTACGCCAAACCTACACCGTGCTCGTCCCATTCCCCACCGGAGGTGGTCACTGGTCGAGCGTCGGCCAAGAACTCGACCTGCTCGACGTAGAGGCCAGTGCGTTGCGCAGCGCTGGTCGTCTGGAGCTGAAAAAAACCGAGGCCGGCGAATCGGCCTCTACATCCAACCCGGCCAAAAAGGCCGCTGCCAAGAAGGCTGAATAACCATGGCTGAGGTTTTGAACTTCGAGCACAACGGCATTACCGTCAATGCCACTGAATCTCCCGAGGCCATGGGTGGCCTGGGTGACAACGTCATCGGTCTGGTCGGTACTGCGCCGAAAGCGGATCTGTTGATCCCGCGTAACGCCCCGTTGCGCATCAACAGCTTCACCACCCAGGCACTGCTGGATCCGACCGGCACTGAATCGGGCACGCTGTTTCACGCGGTGTTCCAGATCCTCAAAGTGGTCAAGGTGCCGGTCTACGTGGTCATCGTCGAAGAGGGGGCTACCCCGGCCGACACCGTGAACAACGTGATCGGCGGTATCGAGCCGGCGACCGGTCGCAAACTGGGGCTGGCCGCGCTTGGCGGTGTGCCGGAAGACCTGACGATCATCGGTGCACCGGGTTTCACCGGCACCAAAGCAGTGGCCAGTGAGTTCGCCTCGTTCGGCAAACGCATCAAGGCTCGGGTGGTACTCGACGGCAAGGATGCCGCGGTCGCCGATCAAGTGACTTACAGCCAGGAACTGGGTGGCGCGGACCTTGGTTTCGACCGTTGCCTGCTGGTGCACAACATGCCGGCGGTGTACTCCAAGGCAGCGAAGAAAAACGTGTTCCTGGCGCCATCGAGCCTGGCCATTGCCGCGCTCGCCAAGGTCAAGCAATGGGAGAGCCCGGGCAACCAGGTGACCTACGCCGAAGACGTTTCGCGCGTCGTGGAATACAACATCCTCGACACTTCCACCGAAGGCGATCTGCTCAACCGCTACGGCATCAGCTACTACGCCCGGACCATCCTCGGCGGCTTCTCGCTGCTGGGTAACCGCTCCGTCACCGGCAAGTTCATCAGCTACGTCGGCCTTGAAGATGCAATCAGCCGCAAGCTGGTGAAGGCCGGTCAGAAGGCCATGGCCAAGAACCTGACCAAGTCGTTCATGGATCAGGAGGTCAAGCGCATCAACGACTGGCTGCAAACCCTGGTCGCCGACGAAACCATCCCTGGCGGCAGCGTGTACCTGCACCCGGAATTGAACAGCGTCGAGAAGTACAAAAACGGTACCTGGTACGTGGTCATCGACTACGGCCGCTACGCACCGAACGAACACATGATTTATCAACTCAACGCCCGCGATGAAATCATCGAGCAGTTCCTGGAGGACGTTCTCTAATGTTTACCAACCGCGTAAGACAGGCCATCGCGGCCACCCTGCAAGGCTTGCCGTTGTCGGCGACCGTGGAAGAGTTCACACCGCCGAAGATCGAGTTCGACATGGAAAACATGGTCGGCGGCCGCTTCATCGTCGAGGAGATGGCCAAGAGCGCCAAGGCCCTGGGCGCCAAGTTGATCCTGCAGGGCGCCGGTCCCGAAGTGATGCTGGCGCTGGGCGTGAAGCTGGGCGACGACATCCTGCTGAACGTGCGTGAAGCCGGTCAGGATCAGGACGGTAACACCTGGTTCACCTACCACACCGTCGGCGGCAAGCTGAAGGTCCTCGAGGAAGCCATCGTGAAAATGGGTGAAAAGCCCAAGACCACCCTGGAGCTCTCCTGCCGCACCTACAACCGCCTGGAAAACGGCGTTCCAGTGATCGATGTCGACGTGCGCACCCAGAAGTTCGTGCTCAACGGCGTCGACATTCTCGGTGATGCCCGCCGCGCCGTGTTGCTGCCGTAACACCTCAATACCCTCAATGCCAGTCAGTTAAACGCAGTCCATGTGGGAGCGGGCTTGCTCGCGAAGAGGCCATCCGCTTCACCGTCAGCGTTGCCTGACCCACCGCTTTCGCGAGCAAGCCCGCTCCCACAGGGGAGGCTCGCCAGCCTTGAGATCTGCGTTGTCTGACCGGCATTGCGCAACACCTCCCCATGATCCACCAAGGAATTCATTTCATGTCCTGGACGCCACCTGTTCACGTCTTGCTGTCGCCGATTACCGGTGATAACGGATCCGAGATCGAGCAGATCCAACTCAAACCGTTGTACTACGCCGCGCAGAAAGAGGCCCTGGCCCGTGCCGGCGATGATGAGGACGATCAGTTCTTCGAGCTGGCCAGATTGGCCACGGGGTTGTCGGTCAAGGAACTGGACCAGCTCAAACGCCCGGACTACGTGAGCATCGCGCAGTACGTGCACGAGATGTCGACTCGCCCTGCTTCGTACTTTCTTGAACGGCAGGACGAACAATCGGTAGACCCCGATCAAGTGCCACTGCTGCAACCGCTCAACGTGGCGGGCCGCAGCATGACCTCGCTGACCCTGGAAATGCCGGTGCTGCGCGCCACCAAGGCGATGAAAAAACTGAAGACGGCCAAAGAACGCGCCGAGTTCATCACCGCCCATTGCACCGGGCTGATGCTGCCCGATCTGGACTTGTTGACCGTGCCCGACTGGACACAGCTTCAGGTACGCATCGACGATTTTTTAAACAAACCGGCGGACTTCTTTCGGAGCGCGACATCGAAGTAATCCTCGATGTGGTGCCGCTCATTTACTCGGTAAGTGAGGCGGAAATTCTGGAGTGGGACGCCGGCAAGGCCTTGCGCCGCTACGACATCGCGATCACTCGCCTTGGCGTGAAACAGGAGTAGAGCGGGATGGCAGACAGTAAGTATTCGCTGTCCGGTGCGGCGAGCATCGAGTTGCCGCCACTGGGCAGCACGTCTGAAACGTCGGGGCTGAACCTGGCACTGACCACGGCCAGCCTCGACATCCGTCTGCTGGTGTCGGAACAGGTAAAACTTCGCGAAGCGCTGGCGTTGTTGAACATTGCTTTGTCGTCGCAGCAGTCGCTGCTCAAGGCGAATGCTTCGGTGCCTGCGGCAAGCAGTGAGCCAAAGTCCAAGTTAAAGGCTGAGATCGATCAGCGCACGCCGCCGGATCTGCTCAAGTCGGCGATGGCGACCGAGTTGGCGATGGTTGAGCTCAACCAGGTACTGAAACTGGACAACGTCCAGTTGCAGAAACTGTCGCAGGCCAATCTGAAAATGGCCACTGACAAGCAGGTTGCTCCGAGCGGGGCAACGGCGGTTCAACTGGCTCAGGTCGAGTTGGCGGCGGCGAAGGCGGGTATCGGGAACGGGCTTGACCCGGCCAAAAAACAGGATGAGCTGCTGAACTTCACCCGCGATAGCGCGGTGACCGCGTCGGCGTTCAATCTCGACGTCAAGGCCGCCAGCGAGATGCTGTTGGGCTGGCGCACCTCAATGAAGCTGGATCGCGGACAAAGCCTGAATCTGGCGGATGCAACCAACCATCTCGGCAACAGCGGCCTGAATGTCAAAGCGGCAGACATCGGTTCTGTGGTGCAACGCAGTGGCGAGGCGGGCATCGCGGCGGGAATGACGCCGGAACAGATGGCGGCCCTCGCGGCGGCGTTCTTGAACAGCGGCGCGGACAAGGTCGGTGCCGGTGAGGCTTTGAAAGGTTTCACCACGGGTTTGGCCAAGGGGGACGCGGCTTCACCGGAACAGCGCAAGGCCTGGGCTGACCTGGACGGTAAATTCAATCCCGGGATGTTGGCTGATGGCCTGCGCAAGGACGCACCGGGAACGATCAACTTGGTGCTTGAAGCACTGAAGAAAAAAACTGCGGAAGAACAGCAGTCACTGACCAAGACATTGTTCGGTGATAACGCAGCGATTCTTGAACTGCTGAAAAAACCGGAAGACGTGCAAAAGGCGTTTTTGCTGGTGTCCGAGCGAACCTCCGACGGGACGTTGCCGAAATACAACGGCTCTGTAGCGAAAACCGCCGAGGCGCTAGGGGAAACCTCGCAAGGGCGGTGGAATGCGCTGGATGCGAGTAAAAACCGGATGTTCGCGGCGGGCGGCAATGCTCTGGCACCGTTGACTGATGGTTTGATGGTGTCGCTCGGCGCATTGGCCGATGGCTTGAGCGGGGTCGCTGAAGCACAACCGAAAGCTACTGCAGGATTGCTGGTGCTCGCGGGAGCCGTTGCGTTGGCGCGCGGCGCTGAAATCAAGGTTGCGATGGCGTCCGCGATCACTGCTGCTGCGACAAAACTTCTGGCTCTGGCCGGCGCGCGACAGATTCCCGAGGCGGGGGATCTGACAGCTGATGCCAAGGAGCGTGGCCGTAAAGGTAAAAAGCAACCCCGAGGCGCAAGGACCGGAAAAAGCGCCATCCCCAAAAGCGCTACGAGGCTGCCACGCATGTCTACCGGGAGTCGCTTGCTGGGTGCCGCCAGAATGGGTTCGGCAGTCACCAGACGGGTCGCGCCGCTGATGCTGCTCAGTGCTGGTTACGATGCCGTCAAAGGCTTGCAGGCGGGTGATACCAAAGCGGTCGGCGGGGCGCTGGGCTCGGCCGGTGGCGGGCTCGCCGGTACTTATGCTGGCGCTGCTGCCGGCGCCCTGATCGGCAGCGTGGTGCCTGTTCTGGGCACGGCGGTCGGTGGCGTGATCGGTGGTTTGTTGGGGGGGATGGCGGGCGGTTGGGGAGGGGAATGGCTGGGTGAGAAACTCGCTGCACCCACCGACAAGCTCGCCGCTCCAGATCAGGTCAGCAAAGACCTGACCAACGCCCAGACGAGTAATCAGCAGAACACGGTTAACGCGAACATCTACATCAATGGCCAGGACCAGGCCAACGCCAGCCAGTTGGCGAACCTGGTGGTGCAACAGATTTCCGGCCAATTCGGACTCATGACCATGCCCAACTCACTCGCCATGCGAAGTGACGCGGCCCTGACTGACGGAGGTACGTGATGCGTCAGCAAATGGCACTCGGCAGTTTCATTTTCGGCCTGTCGAGAAACTTCGCTTACCACACCCTGCTGCACACCTCGGACGGCGGCTGGAAGAGCATCGACATCCTCACCAGCAAACCCAAATCCAGTCAGGTCGGCCAAGGCCTGCAAGGGCTGACGATAACAGGCAAGTCGATGTACGCGACCGCCATGGATCGGCTCGATGAACTGCGTGCCTTGCAGGCGCTGCGCATCCCTTTGCCCTTGGTTGACGGCATCGGCCGCAACTGGGGTCTGTGGCAGATCAACAAGGTGTCGGAAACCCAAAACAACATCCTTGATGACGGCACCGCGATGGTGGTCGATTGGATTATCGAGTTGACGGAGTTCGCCAATGCGTAGGGTTCGAAGTATCGCCGGTGATTCGGTGAATCTGTTGCTGTACCGCGAGCTTGAGCGTTGTGACGATGCTACCGAGGAAGCGCTTTGGCGTCTTAATCCGGAACTTGCCGAATGGGGGCCGATATTGCCGGCGGGGGTATGGGTTGTGCTGCCGGAAGTGGATTCGAAACCCGTCGCACCCACACCGGTTTCGGCCTGGGATTAAGGAGGCAGCATGTCACTGGGTTTCACGCCTGCGGTAGAAATTTACGGCGCAAATGCTGCGCTGCTCAACGAACGATTGCTCAGTTGGACGCACATCGACGCGGCGGGGATCGAGTCTGATCAACTGACGCTCCTCATCAGTCTGGATGGGCTTGAAGGGTTGCCCAGCCTGGGCGGGAAAATCGGACTGCGGGTCGGTTATCTGGAGTCGGGGCTGGTGGATAAAGGCGAGTTCGTCATTACCCGGCGCACGCCGACTCTGTTTCCCCTGCGTCTGACACTGGTGGCCACGGCGGCGCCGTTCAGTGCGGCGGATCAGACCGGATTCAAACAGCGCCGATCGGTCAGCCATGGCCCGACGACCTTGGGTGCATTGTTTCGCCAGTTGACATCCAGGCACGGGTTTTCCCCTCGTGTGGCCCCGGACCTGTCGCTGATAAAAATCGCGCACATCGACCAGTCCAACGAAACCGACATGGGTTTTCTGACGCGACTGGCCTACTTGCATGACGCCGTCGCCAAACCGGTCAACGAGTTGTATGTGCTGGCACGGCGCGGTCAGGCGAAATCGTTATCGGGCAAAGTTCTGCCAACCATAAAGCTGTCGGTGACCACCAACAATCGCCCAGGGGATCACGCCTTCATCTCCGCCGTTCTGGATGAAACCGCCCGGGCGAAATACCAGGGCTGCAAGACCAGTTGGTGGGACGCGGCGGCCGGCAAAGTGCGTGTCGAGGAAAGCGGCATCGCGCCGTTCAAGACCCTTCGCCAGCGGTTTCAGAGCGCAGACGATGCCCGTGCCGCCGCCGAAGGCGAGACCCGCCGGATGATGCGCGAAGCACTCAAGGTGACGATCGAATGCCCCGGCAATCCGGGATTGTCCGCTGAAGGGATTGTTCTACTGGACCCCACCTGGCCGGACTTCATGCGCGGTCGGTGGTCGATCGACAAGGTCACCGCCAGCGGCGACCGGGAAAAAAGCTATCGCTGCAAGATTGACGCGACCTGCCTGGACGCCAAGGCCTGACGCACATCCCTTGTGGGAGCGGGCTTGCCCGCGAAGACGGCAGCACATTCAACATCAATGTTGCCTGACCCACCGCTATCGCGGGCAAGCCCGCTCCCACAGGTTCAATCGCACCCTCAAAAAATATTGGAGCGCCCTCATGAAGATCACGCCGATCCTCACGCAGTTGCGTGCGCAATGCCCAACCCTGGCCAATCGTGTGGCCGCGGGCATCGACCTCGCCACCCTGCAAGCCAGCAACCCGCTCGCCACGCCTTGCGCCTACATCGTCCCCATTGCCGATGTGGCGAGCAAAAGCGTGGCGCAAAACCTGATGTTGCAGCCGATCCGCGACCGCTTCGAAGTCACCCTGGTGCTCGACACCACGGACGCCGCTGCAGCGCTGGATCAACTGCACGACCTGCGCGCCGAACTGTGGCGCGCGCTGGTGGGGTTCAAGCCCGGCAGCGACTACAGCGCCACTGCCTACGACGGCGGCGAACTGGTTTCCATCAACAGCAGCCGTGTGCTCTATCGCCTGCGCTTTTTCACCGAATTCCAGCTCGGCCGCAATTTGCCGGGGCAACCGGCGCAGAGCTGGCACGAGCGTGAACTGGACGGCTTGTCGTCCTTTACCGGGGTCACCGTGCGGGTCGATGCGATCGACCCGGCCGACCCCAATCTGCAACGCCCAGGCCCCGACGGACGCCTGGAACTGACTTTCTCTGGAGACGTAACCCCATGAGCAAACGCATCACCGTGCTGCCGGCCCCGGGCCGTGTCGTGCCGGACCCGGAAGCGGGCGATCTGTTGCCCCTCGAGGGCCGTGAAGTGCCGGACAACGCCTGGTGGCGTCGACGTCTGGCCGATGGCGATATCACTACCAAAGCCGTGAAAGCGGCGAAACCACAGGGAGCCAAATAATGGCGATCGGATTCAGCAACATCCCCGCGGACATTCGTGTTCCGCTGTTCTATGCCGAAATGGACAACTCGGCCGCCAATAGCGCGTCGTCGGCGATGCGCCGCCTGATCGTCGCTCAGGTCAACGACAACATCGCGCCGGCCGATGTCGGCAAACTGGTGTTGGTGTCCAGCGTGGCGCTGGCCAAAAGCATTGGCGGCCAGGGCTCGATGCTCGCCTCGATGTATGAAACCTGGCGCAAGACTGACCCGATCGGCGAGATCTGGTGCCTGCCGCTGCACAACACCGAAGGCAGCATTGCCAAAGGCGTGCTGACCCTGACCGGTGCGGCGACCCAAAGCGGCGTGCTCAACCTGTACGTCGGCGGCGTTCGTGTTCAGGCGGCCATCGTCAACGGTGCCACCGCGGCGCAAGCGGCCACGGCCCTGGCCCTGAAAATCAATGCCAGCGCCGATCTGCCAGTCACTGCGGCGGCGGTCGAAGGCGTGGTCACCCTGAGCGCCAAATGGACTGGCGACAGCGGTAACGACATCAGCCTGCAATTCAATCGCCTGGGCAAGAGCAACGGCGAAGTAACCCCGGCGGGCCTGACCTCGGCCATCACCGCCATGACCGGCGGCGCCGGTGTGCCGGATCAAGTGGCCGCCGTGGCGGCGCTGGGCGATGAACCGTTCGAGTTCATCTGCATGCCGTGGTCGGATCTGTCGACCCTCAACACCTGGCAAGCGGTCATGGATGACAGCACCGGTCGTTGGTCCTGGGCCAAGCAATTGTTCGGTCACGTCTACAGTGCCAAACGTGGCACCGTCGGCACGCTGGTGGCGGCAGGGCAAGCGCGTAACGACCAGCACATGACTATCCAGGCGCTGGAACCGGGTGTACCGCAACCGTTCTGGGTGCAGGCCGCTGCACTGGCTGCACGTACCTCGGTGTTTATCTCGGCCGACGCCAGCCGTCCGACCCAAAGCGGCAGCCTGCCAGGTCTCGACCCGGCTCCGGCGAGCGAGCGGTTCACCCTGACCGAGCGTCAGTCGCTGCTCAACTACGGCATCGCCACCGCGTATTACGAAGGCGGCTACGTGCGCATTCAGCGTTCGATCACCACCTATCAGAAGAACGCCTATGGTCAGGCAGACAACTCCTACCTGGACAGCGAAACCATGCACCAGTCGGCGTTCATCGTACGTCGTCTGCAAAGCGTGATCACCAGCAAATACGGTCGCCACAAACTGGCCTCCGACGGCACCCGTTTCGGCGCCGGCCAGCCCATCGTTACCCCGAGCACCATTCGCGGTGAGCTGATCGCCCAGTACGCCAAGCTCGAACTGGAAGGCCATGTGGAAAACGCCGAGCTGTTCGCCGAACACCTGATCGTCGAGCGCGACACCCAGGACCCGAGCCGGGTCAACGTGCTGTTCCCGCCGGACTACATCAACGGCCTGCGCGTATTCGCGCTGCTCAACCAGTTCCGTCTGCAGTACGACGACGCAGCCTGATCGCTGCCTTTGACTGTATGAATTCGGCCCACCGCGTGTGGGCTTTTTATTTGAAGGGAGAAACACCATGGGTCAACTGATTGCGGGCACCTGCTACGTCAAAGTGGACGGCGCTCAACTGACCATCAACGGCGGCTGCGAAGCACCATTGATGGCCGTTAAACGGGAAACCGTCGTGCCGGGCTTCTACAAGGAAACCGACATCGCGCCGTCGTTCAAAGTGACGGCGCTGCACACAGCGGACTTCCCGCTCAAGCAACTGATTGCCGGTTCCGACATGACCGTCACCTGCGAATTCAGCAACGGCAAAGTCTATGTACTGGCCGGCGCGTACCTGGTGGAAGAGCCGGTATCCAAAGGCGATGACGCCACCATCGAACTGAAATTCGAAGGCATCAAGGGGACCTGGCAATGAGCAACGCCGTGAAGCTTCAAGTTGCGATCGAAGCCCACGGCGAGCCCTTGACCGAGCTCAACCTGCGCCGCCCGACGGTGCAGGAAGTGCGGGCGATCAAGGCGCTGCCGTACAAGATCGACAAGAGCGAAGAGGTCAGCCTCGACATGGACGTCGCGGCTAAATACATCGCCGTGTGCGCCGGCATTCCGCCGTCGTCGGTCAACCAGCTGGACCTGGCTGACCTCAACACGTTGAGTTGGGCCGTCGCGAGTTTTTTCATGAGTGCGGCGTCGGCGCCATCACCGACCTGATCGCAGTCGCCTATGACCTGGCCTGGTTCTGGAAGGTTGACCCCGAACAGATGATGGCCAGGCCACTGGATGTGCTCCGCGAATCACTGGAGCACGCGCAACGGATCAATGCGATGCAGCAGGTGCAGTGATGGCAGACACAGAAACGAAAGAGAAAACCTCGGTGCTGCTCACGGGCATCGATGAACTGTCGCCCAAGCTCGGTGCCCTTCGGGCAAAAGTCGAGGGCTTCAAGAAAAATCTGGAGCAGACTGGCCTCGGCAAACTGGACATCAGCGGCTTGTTCAAGGGCGGTAGCGTGATCACGCCGTTCATGGATGCGATCAAGGCGTCCGACGCGTTCAAGGGCAAATTGACCGAGGTCAGCGAATCGGCCGAAGGCGTTGATTTACCGAAGGCGCCGGCAAGCGCTACGCAAAACATGAATGTGTTCAGTCGCTCGATGGAGCAGGTATCGATCGCGGCCAACACGGCCTTGCAGCCTGCTGTCGCGACCGTAACGGCAGGTCTTCAACCGTTGTTGGCTGGATTTGGCAGCCTGCTCGATGACAACCCGAAATTGGTCGAAGGGCTGGCGGCAGGTGCCATCGCATTTTCGGCAATGCAAACGGCCGTGACTGGCGCGACGCAAGTGTTCGATCTGATGAGCATGGTGCTCAAGACCAATCCGATCATGCTGATGGCCATGGGTATCGCCCTGGCGGCTGGTTTGATCATTGCCAACTGGGAACCGATTTCGACGTTTTTCGCCGGGCTCTGGCAAAAGGTTGTCGGTTATTGGGCGCCGATCAGCGGCGTTTTCTCGGCAATTTTTGATCAAGTAAAAGCAGTCGTGAGTGCGGGATTCGATTTCCTTAAAGCGTGGTTTGCCTGGACGCCCTACGGAATGATCCTGAACAACTGGGGGGCCGTTGTCGGTTTGTTTGCGGCGATCTGGGATCTGCTCGTGGCACTGACCGTGCCGGTAAAGGAGAAACTGCGCAGCCTGTTCGACTGGGTGCCGCTGGACGCCATTGCCGCGGCTTGGGATCAGGTGCCTGTCATTTTCTCGGGCTACTGGGAGTCGATCAAGCTTGGAGCGCAGGCGTTCTTTTCCTACCTCAGCGGGCTATTCACTTGGTCGCCCTTGGATGCACTGAGCGAAACATGGGCATCTGTGGTTCAGTTTTTCAGTGAAAAAGCGGAAAAGCTCCGGGCCATTCTGGCGCCGATCCAGGAAATGCTGGGCGGTAGCTTTGGCGGCTTTATCGCCAAAATTACCGGCAAGGTCGAAAGCTTCACCGAGGTGCAAAAGAAAACCAATGCTGAAGGCAAGGGTGAGTTTGCGCCGGCGGCGGCGTTCATCAATGCCGCTTCCGAGCCAACCTCAAACGCGCTGGCGACTCCCGGCAGTTTGCCGCTCAAGTCGTCGATGCAGCCCGGTTCTCTGACCCAAAACTCCAACACCCTGATCCAGCAAAGCGCGGCCAACAACCGCACGCAGCTCGAAGGCGGCCTGACGGTGCGCTTCGAAAACGCGCCGGCCGGGCTGCGCACCGATCAACCGCAAACCAATCAACCGGGGCTGTCGCTCAACTCGCGCATCGGCTACCGCTCACTTTCCCTGGGAGGCTCCAATGAGTTGGCGTGACCGTTTGTTGCCGGCGTCCTTTCGCGGTGTCGGTTTCTGGGTCGATCAGGCGAAAACCCCGGTCGGTAAAAAGGGCCAGTTGCACGAGTATCCGCAGCGGGACCTGCCGTTTTTCGAGAGCCTTGGCCAACAGGCGAAGATCCATGATCTGACGGCGTTCATCGTCGGCCCCGATTGCCTGGAGCAGCGCGACAAGCTGCTCAAGGCGCTGGAGCTGGGCAGTGGTGAACTGGTCCACCCATGGCTGGGGCGGCTACAAGTCAAGGTCGGCGAATGCGACATGACCCAAACCCGCCAGGACGGCGGGCTGGTGACGTTCACGCTGAAGTTTTACCCCGATGAACCGCTGCCGTTTCCGACGGCTACGGTCAGCACGCAGAAGGTGTTGCTGGTCAAAGCCGACACCTTGCTGGGTTCGGCGGTGGCGCGATTCGAAGAGGTCATGACCCGGATCCAGGCAGCGCGGATCGGTATCAACAATCTGCGCAACAGCCTGACCGGGGTGTATGACGTGATCAAGGAACAGCTCAAACCGTTGATCGAGGAGTACCGGCAGATCACCGAGCTGGTCAAAGCGGTCAAGGAGCTGCCCAAGGAAGTGGCGGCGGAATTCAAGGGATTGCTTGGCGACATCAAATCGCTCAAGGACTTCGCGAAGGAGGGTTATCGTGGCGTGATTGCCGACGTGTCCCAACAGCTCGAAGCCATCCGCAAGGCCGATGCGCCGAAGCTCACCACCGGCAAGGACACCACGGCCGCGGCTCAAGCCATGGCCGATCTGGTGCAGGACACATTGCTGGTCAAAGTGGCGCAATGGGTCGCCTCGATGCCGGTGGCGTCGACACCCGTGAAACTGACGTCGCAGCCGTCGCTGGATCATCAGACCGTGCAACCGGTCACTCGTCAGGAAGTGCCGGTCACCGACGATTTGCAGCTGTTGCAAAGGGAATTGAACGAAGCGATCCAATTGGCATTGAACAAGGCCAACCCCGCGCACTATCAGGCCATCAACGATGTTAAGCAGGCGTTGAATGCGCACCTAAAAGCCGTGGCGTCGTCCGGCGTGCGGCTGGTCAGCAAATCTTTTCAAGAGAGCTTGCCTGCCGTCGTTGTGGCCTATCGGCAATTTGCCGATGCCACGCGGGTCACGGAAGTGACTCAGCGCAACGGTATTGCCCATCCACTGTTCCTGCCGCCGAACGATGTGAAAGTCTCCAGGGAGTGAGCCATGAGCGACATGGATAACCGGGTCACCCTGACCGTCGGCGGCCTGGAATACGGTGGCTGGAAAAGCGTGGAGATCACCGCTGATCTGGAGCGCCAGTTCCGCACCTTCAAACTCAACATCACCTGGCAATGGCCGGGACAGACCGTGGACAAACGGATCCAGCCCGGCGACGCCTGTGAAGTGCGCATCGGCCAGGATCTGGTGCTGACCGGGTATGTGTTCAAGGCCCCGATCAGTTATGACGGACGGCAGATCAGCCTGAACATCGAAGGCAGTTCCTGTACCCAGGACCTGGTGGATTGCGCCGCGACCAACCGCCCGAATCAATGGCATGAGCAGTCGCTGTTGAGCATCGTCGAAGCGCTGGCGATCACCTACAAGGTCTTTGTGGTCAGCGAAATTCCCGAGACCGCCCGGCTCAGCAGTCACACCATCGTGCCGGGGGAAACGGTGTTTCAATCCATCGACCGCTTGCTGACGCTGTTCCGGGTATTTTCTACCGATGATGCCCAGGGCCGGCTGGTGCTGGCCCGACCTGGCAGTGGGGGCCGGGCCAGCGATGCGCTGGAGTTGGGCAAGAATATTCTGTCGGCCAACGCGCCGATGGATTACAGCCAGGTGTTCTCCGAATACCGGGTCATCGGCCAGCACAAGGGCACGGACAAGAAGAGCGGGGCGGCAGTCAGCGAAGTTGAATCGGTGTCCGCCGACCTGAGCTACAAGCGTCGGCGGGTCACGGTGATCAACGAAGGCATGCAGATCAATCCCGATCTCGCCTTGCAACGGGCCAACTGGGAAAGCGCCACCCGCGTGGGCAAGGCCAGAACCACCACCTATCAAGTGCAGGGCTGGCGGCAATCCAACGGCGATCTGTGGCGGCATAACACGCTGGTGCGGGTCAAGGATCCGGTGCTGGGGTTCGATGACGACATGCTGATTTCCAAAGTGACCTACTCGCTGTCGGCGCAAGGTTCGATCACCACCCTGCAAGTCGCACCGCCGCATACCTTCGACGCCAATCCCGAGCCTGCCAAGAAAACCTGAGCCTTGCACCGAACCCTGTGGGAGCGGGCTTGCTCGCGAATGCGGTTGATCATTCATCACTGAAGTCGACTGGCCCACCGCTTTCGCGAGCAAGCCCGCTCCCACAGTTGATCGTGTCCGGGCCAATTCTCTGAAGGAAAACCCAATGAGCCTACTGACACGCCTCCTGGCGCGCGGCACTGTCGTGCTCGCCAACTCGGCCACCAAGCTTCAATCGCTGCAAATGCGCCTCACCGCCGGCGAAGTGAACGACGACATGGAGCACTTCGAACCCTACGGTTTCACCAGCAACCCACTGGCCGGCGCCGAAGGTGTCGCCACGTTTCTGGGCGGTGATCGCTCCCACGCCATCGTGCTGGTGGTCGCCGATCGTCGCTACCGCCTGCAGTCCCTGGCTGCTGGCGAAGTGGCGATCTATACCGACGAAGGCGACAAGATCCACTTCAAGCGCGGGCGGATCATCGACATCGAAACCGCCACCCTGAACATCCGCGCCAGCAGCGCGGTGAACTTCGATACACCCGTGATCAATCAGACCGGAAAAATCGTCTCCACCGGCGATCAGGTTGCCGGCGGCATCAGCCAGATCAAACACGTGCATGGCGGAGTGCAAGCGGGCAACGGCCAGACCGGCGTACCGGCGGGAGGGCAGTGATGTTGATCAGCCAAAACCTCCACGCCGCACTGACCCGCTCGGTGCTGATCAGCCTGTTCACCTGGCGCCGCGCCGCCGATGACGATGCCCTCGACGATGAAGAGCGTTTCGGCTGGTGGGGCGACAGCTTTCCTACGGTGGCCGACGACCGCATCGGCTCGCGGCTGTGGCTGTTGCGCCGGGTCAAGCTGACCCGCCAGACCCAGATGGACGCCGAGTTCTATGCCCGTGAAGCCCTGCAATGGCTGATCGACGACGGCCACTGCAGCGCCATCGACATCATCAGCGAACGCCTCGACGCCCAGCGCCTGAACCTGCGCACGGTCCTGACCCTGGCTGATGGCGAACGCCTGGACATCAACCCTGATAACAGTTGGCAGGTGATCTATGCCGTTTGAAACCCCTTCGCTGCCGGTGCTGATCAAGCGCACCCAAAGCGACCTGGCCAGCGATTCGCTGCGCCAGTCCGATGCACAAGTGCTGGCCCGCACCCTCGGTGGCGCCGCCTATGGCCTGTATGGCTACCTGGACTGGATCGCCGAGCAGATCCTCCCGGACAAGGCCGATGAATCGACCCTGGAACGGATCGCCGCACTGCGCCTGAACCAGCCGCGTAAACCCGCGCAAGCGGCCAGCGGCAGCGTCAGCTTTACCGCCAGCGCCGGTGCCGTGCTGGACGTCGACACCCTGCTGCAATCGAGCGATGGTCGCACCTACAAAGTGACCGCCGCGCGCACCACCAGCAATGGCCTCAACACCACCACCATCGCCGCGCTCGAGGCCGGTAGCCTGGGTAACGCCGAGGCGGGCATGACGTTGATTCCGGTGCAACCGATTGCGGGAATCGTCGGCAATAGCTTTACCGTGCTGGCGCCGGGGCTCAACGGCGGTGTGGCGCGGGAAAGCCTGGAGTCATTGCGTGCACGGGTGATTCGCTCCTACCGCATCATCCCCCACGGCGGTTCGGCTCAGGACTATGAAACCTGGGCGCTGGAATGCCCTGGCGTGACCCGCGCCTGGTGCCGTGGCGGTTTGTTGGGGCCGGGCACGGTCAGCCTGTTCATCATGCGTGACGACGACCCGCAACCGGTGCCGAACGACGAACAACTGGCCGAAGTCCAGGCCTACATCGAGCCGCTGCGCCCGGTCACCGCCGAGGTGCATGTGCAACGGCCGGTTCAGGTACCGGTCGTCTATCACCTCAGCGTGAATCCCGACACCACGGCAGTCCGTGCGGCAGTCGAGGCGCAATTACGTGACCTGCATAACCGTGAAGCCGACCTCGGCCAGAAACTGTTGATCAGTCACATCCGTGAAGCCATCAGCAGCGCCAGTGGTGAATACGACCATTCACTCACCTCGCCTGTCGCCGATGTCCCCGCCAATCAAAGCGAATTGCTGACATTCGGAGGTTGCGTATGGGGGGCATAAGAACCGCCGCGCAATACCACGCCCAACTGCGCAGCCTGCTGCCCAGTGGGCCGGCCTGGGACCCTGAACAAGTTCCTGAGCTCGAAGAAGTGCTCGAAGGCGTCGCCCAGGAACTGGCCCGCCTCGACGCCCGCGCCGCCGACCTGCTCAACGAAATGGACCCGGCTGGGGTCAGCGAACTGGTGCCCGATTGGGAGCGGGTAATGAACCTTCCCGACCCATGCCTGGGCGCCACGCCGCTATTCGACGACCGCCGTCTCGCGGTACGCCGCCGCCTGCTCGCGGTCGGCAGCCAGGCCGTCGGCTACTACCTCGAAATCGCCAAAAGCCAGGGTTACCCGAACGCCACCATCACCGAACTGGAAGCCCCGCGCATGGGCCGCTCGCGTTTCGGTGCGGCCCACTGGGGCACTTGGGAGGCGCAGTTCATGTGGACGCTGAATACCGGTGGGCGATTGCTGTTGGGCCGGCGTTTTGGGGCGAGTTACTGGGGCGAGCGTTTCGGCGTGAATCCAGGCTCGGCGCTGGAGTGCCTGATCCATCGCAGCGCACCGGCACATACCAAGGTGCACATCAATTATGACTAGGGAATAGAGAGATGGATTATCCGAAAAGTGTGCCCAGCGCCGGGTTGGTGAATGGGAAGTTTGTGGATGAGAACCCGCTGACCGGGACGCCAGGGTCGTTGATTCCGGCGGAATGGGGGAATGGGGTGACGCAGGAGATTGTGAACGTCATCAAGGCTGGGGAATTGACTCCGGATGAGGCGAAAAGCGACCAGTTGCTGCAAGCGATTCAGACAGTCGCCGCCAAAGGCTGGAACCAGGACCTGGCATTGCCCCTAACGGCCTTGCCATTGCCGACAGTAGCGACCGTCGATGCCCGTTTGCCAGTGACCCCGGCCGCTGTTTCTACCGGCGGTGGCAAGGTTTCGATTCCGGCTGGTGTGTACATCAGTCTCGGTCAGGAAGTCGTGGCCGGGCAGTTGGGGCGCTCCCGTACATTTGTGACCACGGGCTGGAGCAGCCTGGATTTGTTGGCTAACGCGGGCTACTTCCTGAGAGCGCAAGTGATAGGGGGAGCGCTGACGTTCTATACGCAGCGAGGAACAATCTATGACGCTGCTCCCGAAGGATTGAAAGGTACTGTCAATGGTGGGGCTGGTGGAGGCTTTCAGTCTACGCCGCTGGATATTTGCATCGCCTGGATCGCGACCGGAGCCCCTGGTACGACGCCAACAATACGACAGATGTATAACCGCAACCGGTTGTCATGGACTCAGACGGTGAATGGTAGCGGCGTGGTTTATCTGCCGCTGGACCCACATGCGCGTGCAGCACGTCTGGTGGTGGGTAACCCGACTCCCCATCCCACAGCTATTACCAGTGTGTCCTTTGCGCCGGGCGGATGGCAAGGCGGCAACTATTGCTATCTGAATCCAACCGTTAACTATTCCAATAACTGGGATGGCTGGGGAACGGCAGGGGCTTCTGTTGGCATCTTTACCAGCAACGTCGTTAACGACACGACGGTTTCTTCACTGACCGCAAGCTTCGATCACTCGGAGCTGCGCTCGCTTTGGCAGGTTTATCAAGCCGAGCATACGTACGGCGCCAGTAATGCGAGCAGTGATGAGTTGCTTTTTGGTATGGGTCTCAAGGCCTTTTCTCAAGCTGACTATGCAAACGGTATTGCGATCAACTTTGCGGCGGCGGTTAACGTACTTGTGTCTTGGGAGTTGATCCGATGAACGTTATTCAAGAGCTTCATCAGTTCGAAGACGGTCTGCGTCCTGCGCAACCTTCTGCCGCCCATGACTGGGACGGTGAAAAATGGCTGCTGGACGCCGCGAAAGTTGCTCAGCTGGAACAGCAGGAAGCCGAACGCCTGTGCGCCAAAGTCGATGCCGCCGCAGACATTGCACGCACTGCTCTGGCCGGTGATCCATTCAAAGCCATGGAATACGCTCAGGCGGCCGCTGACGCCCAAGCCTTTCAGGACGCGGGCTATCCGAAAAAGGACGTGCCGCTGGCTGTGTCCGCGTGGGTCGTTAAAGGTCGGACGGCCAAGCAGGCTGCGGACCAGATCCTGGCTAAGGCAACACAATTCCATGAAGCGTTGCTGGCGCTGCGCGTCCTGCGCCTCAAGACCAAAGAGCAGATCAAGGTGCAGGCGGCCAAAGGCAATATAGACCTGGCCCGAAATACCTGCGAAGAAGCGATTGCAGCGATTCGTCAAACCGTTGCGAGCGTTGCTGATTAAAGCTCGTGGCAATGCGCAATTCCCTCGGCCCTCTCCTCAGTGGGCCTTTTTTTATTCAAAACAATTTTGAACCTCGCCATATCAACTGCCGCGCTGGTAGGGGCATTTTTTATTTCGAGGGAGGATGAACGTGTGGACTATCCAAAAAGCGTACCCAACATAGGGTTGGTCAATGGCAGGTTTGTGGATGAGGATCCCATCGCCGGCACGCCGGGATCGTTGGTCCCTTCAGTCTGGGGCAACAGTGTTACTCAAGAAATATTGAGTGTTATCAGTTCAGTTGGGTTAGTCCCCTCTGAAGCTGATAATGCTCAGTTGCTCAAAGCTATTAAGTTAATGATGACCAAGGCAAGTCCAATGTTGTCGCTGGTAACAAATGTTACGGCGACAAAAGAACTAACCTCTGAAGACTTGGGTCTTGTTCTTGTGAGTGGAGCGTCGGGGACCACCACGCTTACACTGCCTGCTGTCAATACGAGTTTGGGCATTCGTGATGTCATCATTCGACGGATGGATAACAGTGGTAACCGTTTGCTCGTTCAGTGTTCAGGCACTGACACCATTAAGTTTCATACCCATCTGCGTGCTACGGGTTATCCGTTTTTGGTACTGATGGGCGCGGGTGATTGGTGGCACCTGCGCAGTGATGCTTCCGGCAGTTGGTGGCCTGTAGGACGTTTTGATAACACGGCGCTTGGACGACCGGTCTTTGAAACAACAACATTGTTCAGCCCTGGAGGATATGGGGCATTGAACGGGGCCGTGCTTTACCGCAATGAATGGCCCTGGCTATGGGATCATGCTCAACAGTCCGGCATGTTAAGAACGGAGACTGCGCGCGTTGGATATGAAGGCGGCTGGACCAGTGGAGACGGTGTTTCCACCTTTAGAGGGCCAGAAGGGCGTGGAGAGTTTTTGCGTGTACTTGATGAGAGTCGTGGAGTGAATCCTGGTCGTGTCGCAGGTTCCAGAGAGACCGATACATTGCAGGAGCACGGTCATGCTCTGCTCAATCAAAGCAAAGGCTCAACCAGTGTAACTCTTAACTCAGGTAATCAGATGAATGCAAACATTGCTGAGATTGGGGTGAATGCAGGGGCTTCGACTAATCGATGGGTAGTTGTTGAGGGAATGATCGGTGGTCGCTCTTCCAGTGAGACCCGCCCACTGAACATCGCCTATCCAGGCCGGATAAAGGTTGTTTGAGAGTGCTATGGTTAATTATTTAGTTGATGATGTTCAGGCGTTAATTGGACCTGTAGTGTTTCCAGTCATACCGGGATTAGGTGCATTGCAACCCAGCAACTCCATTGCATTTGCTGATGTTTTGGAAACACCTGCTGTTGGTTTCGTATGGGCTTTGGTTGAGGGAGGAGTAGTTCAGGTTCCTGACAAGAGAGGTACTGTTTATCGAGTCGACACAGGCGCCAGTGAACGGTGGGTGGAGTTGGGTGAACTGCCGGAGGGACTGACAGAGCAAGTCTGGCCTGGTGCATTTCATGTATGGGGCGACGGTGGTTGGCAGCTTGATGAATCGGCTAAGCGTAACAGTGAAGCGGCAATAGTTTTGGCGGATCGAGATAATTATTTACGCGATGCCGTGTTGCGTATTGCTCCACTACAATATGCCGTCGACCTAGGCGATGCTACGCAACAAGAGCAATCGACACTACTGGACTGGAAACGCTATTGCGTTATGTTGAGTCGCATCGAACAGCAAGTCGGTTTTCCCTTTGAGGTGGTGTGGCCGATATTGGCGATTTATGAACCCAAGGAACCGACGAAGTCGTTGCTCTCACTTTTTCGCACCAAACAAAAGTAAGTAGAGGTCAATTTATGCCGCTAACAAAATGGCTGCTGCTTAAAGTTATGCCCAACGCCCGCTCCCAAGCGGGCGTTTTCATTTCCGCCCTCAACACCGCCATGTCTCACCGCAACATCAACACCCCGAAGCGCATCGCCGCCTTCCTCGCGCAAGTCGGCCACGAATCGGGGCAATTGCAGTACGTACGTGAACTGGGCAGCACGCAATACCTGAGCAAATACGACACCGGCACCCTGGCCGCCCGTTTGGGCAACACTCCAGAACCCGACGGCGACGGTCAAAAGTACCGTGGCCGAGGCCTGATCCAGATCACCGGGCATAACAACTACCGCCAATGCAGTCTCGGCCTGTTCGGCGATGAGCGTCTGCTGGCTCTGCCTGAACTGCTGGAGCAACCTCAGTGGGCAGCCGAATCAGCGGCGTGGTTTTGGGAGCAAAACGGCCTGAATGAACTGGCCGACCGCGACCAGTTCAACAGCATCACCCGCCGGATAAACGGCGGTTTGAACGGGTTGCAGGATCGCCTGGAAATCTGGGCGCGGGCGAGGGCGGTGCTATGCCAGTCCTCGGTCTGAACGGTTGGCGATTGATCGGTCTGCTGGTGCTGGCTGGTTGTTCGGCGGCGCTGGCCTGGCAGTTTCAGGATTGGCGCTATGGCCAGCAACTGGCGGAACAGGCCAGGCTGCACGCCGAGACCCTTAATCAACTGACTTTGGCGACCGCCACCGAGCAACAGGCCGAACAAAACAGGCGTCTGGCCCTGGAGCAGCGACTGTCGGCCAGTGAACAAACCCATTATCGAGCGCTTAGCGATGCCGAACGTGATCAAGGTCGCCTGCGCGATCGTCTTGCCACTGCTGATGTGCGCCTGTCAGTCCTCCTCGATGCCCATGACGCTGCCTCAACCTGTGCAGTGCCAGCCGCCTCCGGCGCCGGCGGCGTGGATCATGGCGCCCCGCGAGCCCGACTTGACCCGGCGCATGCTCAACGAATTATCGCCATCACCGACGCAGGCGATAATGGACTGATTGCCTTGCAGGCCTGTCAGGCCTACGTCAGAGCCCTCGCTCGCTAACATTTTGATCGATCCTGAGCCTTGCAAGCGTGATCCGCTCGTGTACGGTAGTGCTCATTCCGCTCGATCAGGAGAGAGCCGTGAAAGATATTACTCAGCTGGCCGCCGAGCTTGGCAGGCGCTTGCAGGTTCTCAATGCCCACGTCACCACTGCCGAGTCCTGCACCGGGGGCGGGATTGCCGAGGCGATCACCCGTATTCCGGGGAGTTCGGCGTGGTTCGAGGCCGGTTATGTCACGTACTCCAACCGCCAGAAAACCCAGCAATTGAATGTCCCGGCCGAGTTGTTCGAGACGGTAGGGGCGGTCAGTCGCGAAGTGGTCGAGGCCATGGTCCGCGGTGCACAGGAAAAAAGCCGGGCGCGGTTTGCCGTGGCGGTCAGTGGTGTGGCCGGGCCGGACGGCGGTTCGCCGAGCAAGCCCGTGGGCACGGTGTGGCTGGCCTGGGGTGTCGGTGAGCAGGTGTTCAGCGAGGTCCAGCACTTTGCCGGTAACCGCGACGAGGTCCGCCGACAAACGGTGAAGGCCGCGCTAGAGGGGCTGCTGCGGCATGCCGCTGGAGAAATCTCAAATCAGGGGTAGGCGATCCTGAAACGCTGTGGAATAATACTGGCTACTTATACAGGTGTTGGCCGTCAGGCCTTATTGATTACGTGAGGACTTTAATGGACGACAACAAGAAGAAAGCCTTGGCTGCGGCCCTGGGTCAGATCGAACGTCAATTCGGCAAGGGTGCCGTAATGCGTATGGGCGATCAGGACCGTCAGGCGATCCCGGCCATTTCCACTGGCTCTCTGGGTCTGGACATCGCGCTCGGCATTGGCGGCCTGCCAAAAGGCCGTATCGTTGAAATCTACGGTCCTGAATCCTCCGGTAAAACCACCCTGACATTGTCGGTCATCGCCCAGGCTCAAAAAGCCGGCGCGACCTGCGCATTCGTCGATGCCGAACACGCCCTCGACCCTGAGTACGCCGGCAAACTGGGCGTCAACGTCGACGACCTGCTGGTTTCCCAGCCGGACACCGGCGAGCAGGCCCTGGAAATCACCGACATGCTGGTGCGTTCCAACGCGGTAGACGTGATCATCGTCGACTCCGTGGCCGCTCTGGTGCCGAAGGCTGAAATCGAAGGCGAAATGGGCGACATGCACGTGGGCCTGCAAGCCCGCCTGATGTCCCAGGCGCTGCGTAAAATCACCGGCAACATCAAGAATGCCAACTGCCTGGTGATCTTCATCAACCAGATCCGCATGAAAATCGGCGTGATGTTCGGCAGCCCGGAAACCACCACCGGTGGTAACGCGCTGAAGTTCTACGCCTCGGTTCGTCTGGACATCCGTCGTACTGGCGCGGTGAAAGAAGGTGATGAAGTCGTCGGTAGTGAAACCCGCGTCAAAGTCGTGAAGAACAAGGTGGCTTCGCCGTTCCGTCAGGCTGAGTTCCAGATTCTTTACGGCAAGGGCATCTACCTCAACGGTGAGATGATCGACCTGGGTGTTCTGCACGGTTTCGTCGAGAAGTCCGGTGCCTGGTATGCCTACAACGGCACCAAGATCGGTCAGGGCAAGGCCAACTCGGCCAAGTTCCTGGCAGATAACCCGGAAATCGCCGCGACCCTTGAGAAGCAGCTGCGCGACAAGCTGCTGACCCCGGCGCCGGACGTCAAGGCTTCGGCAGTCAGAGAGACTGAAGACGACCTGGCTGACGCTGATATCTGATTGATCCGATGACCGCCGTACTCGATACACTCGTCGCGGTGCGGCGAACCGCAATGGACCTGCTCGCGCGACGCGAGCACGGTCGAGTCGAGCTGACGCGTAAACTGCGTCAGCGCGGCGCCCCCCCTGAAATGATCGACACAGCACTCGACCGCTTGACGGAAGAGGGCCTGTTGTCCGAATCCCGTTACCTCGAAAGCTTTGTTTCCTACCGTGCCCGCTCCGGTTATGGCCCTTTGCGAATTCGTGAAGAGCTCAGCCAGCGCGGTCTGCAGCGTACTGACATCGAACTTGCCTTGCGCGAGAGTGGTATCGACTGGCAGGAGCAACTGGAAGATACCTGGCGGCGCAAATTTTCCGGGCATTTACCGATAGATGCCCGGGAACGTGCCAAACAGGGCAGGTTCCTGAGTTATCGGGGATATTCCATGGAAATGATCAGCCGCTTGTTCAGCGGCCGAGGGATGGACGATTGACTGAAACGGCTCGCTATTTCGATAGCGGGCCGTTTTTTTGCATCACGTTACCTTGGACGGTTCCCGTGTGCGTTGTTGCGCCTGGGGTTTGGATTGGGCCCAGTTTTCCGGCAGGTTGATGTAATCCACCAATTCCCGCAAACGGCCATGATCACGAGCGTTGAAGGTGAAGGACAATCGCACCAGATGGCTGAACTGCGCTTCGTCGTGCTCCTCGCCACTGTAGGCATGCTGATGGAAATGATCGCTCAGGCACAGGTCGGCGAATGCCTCCTGCATGTGTTCAAGCGCTCGGTCGCTGAGCTTGTGGTTCATGCGAATCACGAACTGATGTTTGAGCCAGCGGCTGGAGTGGAAGTTGCTATAGAACTGGTTGATCTGCTCCACGGCCTCTTCGGCGCTGTAGACCAGGCTCAACAGCTTCATGTCGGTCGGCAGGATGTAGCGATTTTCCTCCAGTTGATGGTGAATGAAGTCCAGCGCGCCTTGCCAGAACGTGCCGCCTGGTGCATCCAGTAGCACCACGGGCACCAGCGGGCTTTTGCCGGTCTGGATCAGGGTCAGCACCTCCAGTGCTTCATCCAGCGTACCGAAACCGCCTGGGCACAGGACCAGCGCATCGGCTTCCTTGACGAAGAACAGCTTGCGGGTAAAGAAGAAGTGGAAGGACAGCAGGTTGGTGGTGCCGTTGACGGTGGGATTGGCATGTTGCTCGAAGGGCAGGGTGATATTGAATCCCAGGCTGTGTTCCAGGCCGGCGCCTTCATGGGCCGCCGCCATGATGCCGCCACCGGCACCGGTGATGACCATCAGGTCCGAGCGCGCCAGGGCGGCGCCCAGTTCTCGGGCCAAACCATATAACGGGTGTTCTATCGGCGTGCGGGCCGAGCCAAAAACGGTAACTTTGCGCCGTCCCTTGAACTGCTCCAGCACACGGAAAGCGTGCTCGAGTTCACGCAGGGTTTGCAGGGTGATCTTGGCATTCCAGCGGTTGTGATCTTCCTGAGCCATGCGCAGCACAGTCAGGATCATGTCGCGGTAAATCGGGATGTTGGGGCTGTTGGGTGAAACCAGGTTGAGTTGTTCTTCGACCTTGCTGGTGAGGTCGTAGCCGCTTTCTTGAAAATGACGGCTCAGGAGGTCATTCGGTTGGTAAGGCATTCAACTTCTCCTTCTGCACAGAACCCTCGGCCCGACAAAACAATCGTCGGCGCCGCGACACCCCTTGTGTCGCTGTCTGCCCAAGCCCTTGCCTGGGCGCTCCACCTGACTCGGTTGCAATCGAGCCATCCATACGGGCTCTGTTTATCCCTTGAATGAAAGAAACGTTCGCACAATAAGACACGCAATGGGCAGCCCCTTTTCTGCCCTCAAAAAACAACATGAACACTTTGAATTTAGACCCTCGCAACGATTTGCGCTGGTTTGATCATTGCGCCGCAAAGTCTTTCCTGGCAACCGCTTATTGACGATTTGCAAGGTGCTTTCACCGCTCGTCTGAACGCAAGCCGCCTGTTCTATGCTCTGATTTACTAAGTTACAGGCGTGATACGACAACTTTGCGTCGATGACAGGACGCAGCGTTCAAGTCATTCAGGGATTTATCGCGTGATCAACGGCGATCAATGCCGTGCAGGGAGGCGGGAAAGCATGCCCAGAGTCACTCTGGAAATCGATGCGCAACTGTATCGATTGTTGAAAGCTTCGGCCGAGACCCATCATTTGAGTCTCGAAGAGGAGTGCTGCCGACGCCTGGAGGGCGGGGAGCGGCGTTCGCGCTACTTGCAGGCGCTGCTGGCGGAGCTGCGCGCCGAGGATGAACAGCGGCGCGCTACTTCCCGATAATTACTTCTTCTTCGCTGGGGTCTCTTTCGGGCAGTCCGATTCCTGGAAGCTTGCGGAGCCGATCGGGCGGTTGGTTTTCACTTCGGTGAAGTCATAACGCATGATCGCGCCCTTGGCCATCAGCTTGCGGAACCCTGGGTTTCTGCATACGGAGGCGCCAAGCTGGAAGTACACGGCTTTCGGATCGGCGCGCATCTGTTGGGCATGGCTGCTTTGAACGCTCAGATGGTTGATCAGCTCTTTGCCTTCGACCGTATAACCCTGATCGAGAATGTCTTCGTTGATCGCTCGTGGAGTGCCAACGCTGCTTTGCACGGCGACGTTTCGCAGCTCTCTGTTCAGATTCTGCTCACTCAAGGACGCAGCCTGAGCACTGAAGGACGACGCCAGCAAAACGGCAGCGGTGGGAACGATAAGGCGCAGCATGAAACTCTCCTGGTTCAGTGACTGGTGGTTCGACCAACCACGTGACGGTGCGTTCAGTGGCGGCGAATTATAAGGGCAGTGGCCTGGACGGTACAGGCTTGCGCCGACCGCTCTGGTAAACTGCCGGCACTTTTTGCCTTGCCGAGTGTTTTTTGTGTCGATTTTCCTTAGCCGTCGGCGTTGCCTGCGATGAGTCAAACCCCCGCACACTTTGCGAAGAATGCCGTAGCCCGTTTGCGCGATGAGCGCGAAGAGGCGGGCATCAAGCCTATTCAGGCCCGTGGCTGGCGTGCGCCGCGTTGTCGGGCCTGTCGCGTGATCGAGAGCCACTGTCTGTGCGCCTGGCGCCCGCAGGTCGAAACCCGCAGCGGCGTGTGCCTGATCATGACCAACAAAGAAGTGTTCAAACCAAGCAACACCGGTTGGCTGATTGCCGATGTGGTGCGCGACAACCATGCGTTCATCTGGTCGCGCACTGAGGTCGATGAACAACTGCTGGCGCTGTTGGCCGACCCGCAATGGCAACCGTACCTGGTGTTTCCGGGCGAATATGTCGAACCCGAGCGAGTTACCCACAGCGTCGAGGTCGATAGCACCAAGCGCCCGCTGTTCATTCTGCTGGACGCCACCTGGACCGAAGCCCGGAAGATTTTCCGTAAGAGCCCATATTTTGATGCATTACCGATTCTGAGCCTGCTCCCCGAGAAGCTTTCGCGGTACCGATTGCGCAGATCCACCCGTAGCGAGCACTTGTGCACGGCCGAAGTGGCGGCGCTGTGCCTCGATCTTGCCGGTGATACAGACGCCGCCTCGGCCCTGGACGCTTATTTCGATGTGTTCAGCCAGCATTACCTGGATGCTAAACATCAGCTGGATATGAATGTCGAGACACCGGCCCACGCCGAGCTGATGCCCTTTGTACAGCACGCGGTGCCCGCCATCTGCTGAACGTCGCCCATACTGCAAGGGAGGAGAGGTGCTGGCAGCTTGACCACCCCGGCTTCGCTGGGCATGCTTGGCGCCGATTAGGGCGCGGCCAAGGTTTGATACGCCGTATTTCTTACGTGAAAGCCACGTGATTGGCGTTGAACGTGCCCTGTTGGTGCTGCTGCGTGGCTGCACCTCGAGTTGTTTTGGCGAGGCCTGAATGCATCGGGCATCCCACAAAAAACAGGATCATTTGAAAAATGGCCACATACGAAATCCTGATTGCCGATGACCACCCTCTTTTTCGTAGTGCCCTGCATCAAGCGTTGACCCTGGGCCTGGGCCCGGATGTCCGTCTGGTGGAAGTGGCGAGCATTGCCGAGCTGGAAAGCCGTCTGACCGAAAAGGCCGATTGGGACCTGGTGTTGCTGGACCTGAACATGCCGGGGGCTTACGGTTTTTCCGGGCTGGTGCTGTTGCGCGGTCAGTACCCGCAGATTCCAGTGGTGATGGTGTCGGCGCAGGAAGAAGCGTCGATCATGGTGAAGTCCCGTGAGTTCGGCGCCAGCGGTTTCATTCCCAAGTCCAGTGACTTGAGCGTTATTCAGAAAGCCGTGCGCGCAGTGCTCGATGGTGATGTCTTCTGGCCGCCCCAGGCCTTCGAAGCCGTCAGCGTTTCCGACGAAGCCAAGGCGGCCAGCGAAGGCCTGGCCAGCCTGACGCCCCAGCAGTTCCGGGTGTTGACCATGGTCTGTGAAGGTTTGCTGAACAAGCAGATCGCTTATGAATTGAGCGTTTCCGAAGCGACGATCAAGGCCCACGTCACGGCGATTTTCCGTAAGCTGAATGTACGCACCCGCACTCAGGCGGCGCTGCTCTTGCAACAACTTGAGTCAATTTCGAGCCACTAAGGCGTTACATGTTCACGCTTTTTTGACCTTGCTTGATCTAGCTTTCCCACTCCTTTTTGGTCAGTTGCTTACTCTATGTCACCTTTCAAAGGCCAGACCGGCCTAAAACGCATCCTCAACGCCTCCGGCTACTCCCTGGACGGTCTGCGCGCGGCCTTCACCGGTGAGGCGGCCTTTCGGCAACTGGTGTTGCTCAATGCCGTCCTGATTCCGCTGTCGTTCTTCCTGAACGTCAGTCGTGTCGAGCAGGCGCTGTTGATTGCAGTCTGCCTGTTGGCGCTGATCGTCGAATTGCTCAACTCGGCGGTGGAAGCGGCCATCGACCGCATTTCCCTGGAATTGCACCCACTGTCCAAGAACGCCAAGGACATGGGCAGCGCCGCTCAACTCGTAGCGTTGAGCATGATCGCACTGGTGTGGGCGGTGATCCTGCTTTAAGCGATGTTGGGCAGAACGATCTCGTCGCTGCGCTGAACCCCGGCGGTGAAGGCGCGGCACAGTTCGAGGAACTCGCGCATCGCCGAGGTCTGATATTTCTGTTTGTGCCAGATGAAATAGAACTGCCGCGCCAGATCCAGGTCCGGTGTTTCCACCGGCACCAGGCTGCCGCGGCGGAACGCATCGCGCAGCGCCAGGCGCGAAATGCAGCCAATCCCCAAACCTGATTCCACCGCGCGCTTGATCGCTTCGGTGTGTTCCAGTTCCAGGCGAATGTTCAGCGCGCAGCGGTGGTGACGCATGGCCTGGTCAAAGGTCAGCCGCGTGCCCGAGCCTTGTTCTCGGAGAATCCACGCCTCATGACTCAGCTCCTCCATGGTGGCAATACCGCGTTGAGCCAGCGGATGCTGGGGCGCGCAGAACACCACCAGTTCATCTTCGACCCAACTCTGCACTTCGATGTCCGGATGGCTGCAGTCGCCTTCGATTAGACCCAGATCAATTTCATAGTGAGCCACTTGTTGCACGATGTTGGCGGTGTTCTGGACGTGCAGCTTCACCTGGCTTTCCGGATGGCGCTGCATGAAGCTGCCGATCAGCAGCGTTGCCAGGTAATTGCCGATGGTCAGGGTCGCGCCGACCGCCAGGGAGCCGAAACCGGATTTGCCATTGAGCAAGTCTTCGATTTCCTTGGCCTGATCGAGCAGGGCCACCGCTTGCGGCAACAGCTGTTTGCCGAGGGCGTTGAGGCTCAGCCGTTTGCCGGCGCGATCGAACAGTTGACAGCTGCACTGACGCTCCAGCTCGGTGATCGAGGTGCTCGCCGCCGATTGTGAGAGGTTGAGCGTCAATGCAGCACGGGATACGCTTTCCTGCTGGGCGACGGCGACGAATACTTGAAGTTGACGGAGAGTAAATCGCATATCGATATAACCGATAACCCTTATCTTAATAATCCATTTAACAGATATTGTCGCTGCCATTAGAATGCGATGCAATTGTGCATATCATTGGCGCAGGCAAAATCTCCAGGAGTCCCACGTACATGAGCAACATGAACCACGAGCGTGTCCTCAGTGTTCATCACTGGAACGACACTCTGTTCAGCTTCAAGTGCACCCGCGATCCGGGCCTGCGCTTCGAGAACGGTCAGTTCGTGATGATCGGCCTGCAACAGCCCAACGGCCGGCCGCTCATGCGCGCTTACTCGATTGCCAGCCCGAACTGGGAAGAGCATCTCGAGTTTTTCAGCATCAAAGTGCCTGATGGCCCGCTGACTTCCCAGTTGCAGCATCTGAAGGAAGGCGACGAGATCATCATCAGCAAGAAGCCTACCGGCACCCTGGTGCTGGATGACTTGAAGCCTGGCAAGCATTTGTACCTGCTCAGCACCGGCACCGGTCTGGCGCCGTTCATGAGCGTCATCCAGGACCCGGAAACCTACGAGCGTTTCGAAAAGGTGATCCTGTGCCACGGCGTGCGTTACGTCAACGAAGTCGCTTACCGCGAATTCATCACCGAGCACCTGCCGCAGAACGAGTTCTTCGGTGAGGCCCTGCGTGACAAGTTGATCTACTACCCGACCGTGACCCGCGAGCCGTTCGAGAACGAAGGCCGCCTGACCGACCTGATGCGCAGTGGCAAGCTGTTCAGCGATATCGGCCTGCCGCCGATCAACCCGCAGGACGACCGCGCCATGTTGTGCGGCAGCCCGAGCATGCTCGACGAGACCAGCGAAGTGTTGAACAGCTTCGGCCTGACCGTTTCGCCGCGGATGCGCGAGCCGGGTGATTACCTGATCGAGCGGGCGTTCGTCGAGAAGTAAGCACACCGCATCACTGAAAAGCCCCCATTGCCTGTGCAGGCAATGGGGGCTTTTTTATGCCCGACGCAATCGCCTACGCGTTGGACACGGGGATGACTTCGAGAACGCGGATAAGCCCGGCTTCCGGGTAATGCCAGCGCACATCCAGATCCCAGAACTGCGCGCCGTATTCGCGCTCAGGCGTAGGAATCTGGTACGCCGGGCGTGGGTCTTGTGCCAGGCATTGCTCGATCAACTCGACCAGGGGCTCGCCAAGCCGCTGAGCGTGGCCATGGGCCTGTTGCAGGGCTGAGTCCATCCACTGCACGGGAATCAGCAGCGGCGGGGCGCTGGCGATGCTGTTGGACGCCGTGTCGATGATGTCGGCGTAGGGTACGTAGGGTTTGATGTCGAGAACCGGGGTGCCGTCCAGCAGGTCGATACCGGAAATCCACAGCCGATTGGCTTCGACCTTGTCCAGCTTGACCACTGATTGACCGATGCCATTGGGACGATGTGTCGCGCGGGTGGCGAACACGCCCATGGATTTGTTGCCGCCCAGGCGCGGCGGGCGGACTTTGAGGCGTGGCTTTTCTTCAAGGGCCTGGTGGAACAGGAATAGCAGCCACACATGGCTGACCTGCTCCAGCCCTTGCACCGCATCACCCTGATCGAACGGCGCCACCAGTTCCAGCACGCCCCGAGCGGCCGGGGCCAGTTGTGGCTGGCGCGGGATGGCGAACTTCTCCTTGAAGCAGGAGCGCACGAAGCCGATGGGGGAAACGCTGTAGGTCATGGTCTGGGTCGAGGCGGGGATGTGGGCGGGCATGATAACCCGATCGGCCCTTGGGTCGGTGGTGACTGACAGATCGCCTTCGCGAGCAAGCCCGCTCCCACAGGGTTCTCGAGTGAACACAAATGTTGTGGATGGCATAAAACCTGTGGGAGCGGGCTTGCTCGCGAAGGCCGCACCGCGGATCAGAGGCTGAACCCACCATCCAAAGGAATGACATTCCCGGTCATATACGCCCCGGCCGTACTCGCCAGGCTGATCGCCAGCGCCGCCATTTCTTCCTCCCGGCCCCAGCGCTTCATCGGAATCAACGCCGTGTCTTCGGCCAGCGCCTGTTCATCGTTGCCAATGTGCTGAGTCATCTTGCTCGGGAAGCGCCCCGGGGCAATCACGTTGACGTTGATGTGCTGGCTCACCAGTTCCCGCGCCAGAATCCGCGACAGTTGGTGCAGGGCGGCTTTGCTCGGGCCATAGGCATACGCCTGTTCGCCGAAGGACGAAATCCCGGCCACCGAACCGATGTTGATGATCCGTGCCGGATTCGCCGGCGAACCGGCCTTGCGCAGCAGCGGCAGACATTGCTGGATGCAGTTGAACACCGAGGTCACGTTGAGTTGCATGACTTTTTCCCAGCCCTTGACCGGGTAACTCTCCAGCGGCGCACCCCAGGTGGTGCCGGCGTTGTTTACCAGAATATCCAGCTGGTCGATCTGTTCGCTCAAGTGCGCAGCCAGCTGCTGAACGCCTTCTTCATGCGCCAGGTTGGCGGCCACGGCATGGCAAACCCCGAAAGCACTCAGTTCATCGGCTGTTTGCTGGCAGGCTTCGGCGTCCCGGGCGCATACGTACACGGTGGCGCCGGCCTCCACGTAGGCCTTGGCGATCATTTTGCCGATACCGCGGGTGCCGCCGGTCACCAGAGCGGTGCGGCCTTGCAGGGAGAAGTAGGGATGCATGGCGAGTCCTGAGAGCTGAGGGTCAATACACCCTAGTCTTCAGCCGCCGGAAGCGGAGCCACTATTTTTGCGCGGAATGAACATCTATACAGATTGGGCTGCGACCGCTCTTGCAGGAGCCGGCTTGCTGGCGATGGCGTTCTCAAGATCGCCATCGCCAGCAAGCCGGCTCCTACAGGGCGCGCGGCGCGATTTACTGCGGACGCACGCGCAGGGTCAGGCCCTTGAGGAAGTTGCGCAGCAACTGGTCGCCGCACGGGCGGTAGTTGGTGTGGCCGAATTTGCGGAACAGCGCGCTCAGCTCAGGTTTGGACACCGGGAACTCGGCGGCCTTGAGGATGGCGTGCATGTCGTCTTCCTTCAGTTCGAAGGCGACGCGCAATTTCTTCAGGATGATGTTGTTGGTGACCGGCACTTCGATCGGCTGCGGTGGACGGCTTTCGTCCTTGCCACGCTTGAAGATCACTAGGCCGTCGAGGAAATGCGCCATGACTTCGTCCGGGCAACGTACGAAACCTTCCTCGTCTTCTTCTTTCTTGTCGAGGTACGTCACCAGGTCTTCCAGCGTGACGTCCATGCCGCCGAGCTTGATGATCTCGATGACTTTCTTGTCGCTGATGTCGAGCATGTAGCGCACGCTGCGCAGTACGTCGTTATGAATCATGTGTGCAGTCCTGATATTTCGCTGTGGGCTCCGCATGAAGCTGCGGCGCCGAAATGTATGGCGGCGGGAAAAGCCTTAGAACTTCTCTTTGCCGGACAGGTAGCGCCATTGCCCCAGCGGCACTTTGCCGATGGACACACCGCCGATGCGGATGCGGCGGATGGCGACGACCTTCAGGCCTACGGCCTGGCAGAACAGGGCAATCACACCCGGTTGCGGGTTCTTCATGGCAAAGCGCAGACGGTTTTCGTTCTGCCAGCTGGCCTTGACCGGCGGCAGTTCCTTGCCCTTGTACGTCAGGCCGTGGTTCAGGCGGTTGAGGCCGTGAGCCACCATGTCGCCTTCGACCTCGACCACATATTCCTGCTCGATCTTGCTGGCATCGGCGGTGAGCTTGCGCAAAATCTTCCAGTCCTGGGTGAACACCAGCAGACCGCTGGCGTTGGCCTGCAGGTCGGCGCTGGCGGTCAGGCGCAGGAAGTGGCCCTTGAGCGGACGTTTGCCGTAGCGGTGTTCTTCGCTCAGGGTCGCGGCGCTGAGGGTCGCCATGGCGGTGTCCGCGTCCATGCCCGCCGGAACGTTCATCAGGATGGTCACCGGCTCCGGCGCGGTGGCCTTGGCCTCTGGATCGAGCTCGACTTTCTGGGTGTCGACCTTGAACTGCGGCTCGTCGATGACTTCACCGTCCACGGTGACCCAGCCGCCCTCGATGAACAGCTCAGCCTCCCGACGGGAGCAGCCGACGAGTTCGATGAGGCGTTTGGAGAGACGAATCGGGTCAGTCATGACAGGGCCGTAACAAAAAAGGGGTGGGCATTGTACCTGCTGGGCGCGGGTTAATCGCGAGTCCATTTGCCTCAGGTGTTTTTATGTGGGAGCGGGCTTGCTCGCGAAGGCAGTAGATCAGTCAATTTATCTGTTGAATGACACACCGCATTCGCGAGCAAGCCCGCTCCCACATTTGTCCCGCGTTGTGTCAGCCATGCTGTGAACGTTGCTGGCCTTGGCGCAAACGCATATGCAGCAACGGATAAGGCTGCCCCATGCCGTCATGCTCCGAACGACCGATCACCTCGAAGCCCTGCTTGAAGTAAAACCCCAGGGCCTGCGGGTTCTGCTCGTTGACGTCCAGCTCATCGGCGTTCAGGTGCTCCAGGGCGTAGCGCAACAATTGCTTGCCCAGTCCCTGGCCACGGTGATCCGGGTCGATGAACAGCATTTCGATCTTGCCCGCCGCGACACCAGCGAACCCGGTGATGCGCTGGCGCGAGTCTTTGGTGCAGATCAGCATGACGGCGTCGAGGTAGCGGGTCAGCACCAGATTCTTCAGCAGTTCGATATAGCTGTCGGGCAAAAAGTCATGGGTGGCGCGCACCGAGGCCTCCCACACTTGGGTGAGTTCTTCGTAGTCGCTCTGTTTCGGCGTATGAATGACCGAGTGTTGGCGCATGCCCGCTGGCCTCTCTTCCATGGATGACGCGAGTTCTTTCTCCCACAAAACGATAGACGTAAAAAAGCCCCGCATCTCGTCAAGAGAGCAGGGCTTTTCGTATTTTTTGCATTTAGATCTGTTCAGCCCACAGATCGTATTCGTCGGCGTCAGTCACTTTGCACCAGACCTTGTCGCCCGGCTTCAGGTTGCTGCCGTTGTCGATGAACACGTTGCCGTCGATTTCCGGGGCATCGAAGAAGCAGCGGCCGACCGCGCCTTGCTCGTCGACTTCGTCCACCAGCACTTCGATCTCACGGCCAATGCGCATTTGCAGGCGTGCCGAGCTGATGGCCTGCTGGTGCGCCATGAAGCGATCCCAGCGGTCTTGCTTGACGTCGTCCGGAACGATCTCCAGGTCCAGATCGTTGGCCGGTGCGCCTTCGACCGGCGAGTACTGGAAGCAGCCGACGCGGTCCAGTTGGGCTTCGGTCAGCCAGTTCAGCAGGTACTGGAAGTCTTCTTCGGTTTCGCCGGGGAAGCCGACGATGAAGGTCGAACGGATGATCAGGTCCGGGCAGATTTCGCGCCAGTTCTTGATCCGGGCCAGGGTCTTGTCTTCGAAGGCCGGGCGTTTCATCGCTTTAAGGACTTTCGGGCTGGCGTGCTGGAACGGGATGTCCAGGTACGGCAGGATCTTGCCGGCGGCCATCAGCGGGATCAGTTCGTCGACGTGCGGGTACGGGTAAACATAGTGCAGACGCACCCAGACACCGAGGGTGCTCAGGGCTTCGCAGAGTTCGGTCATGCGGGTTTTCACCGGCGCGCCGTTCCAGAAACCGGTGCGGTATTTCACGTCGACGCCGTAGGCGCTGGTGTCCTGGGAAATCACCAACAGCTCTTTGACACCGGACTTGACCAGGCGCTGGGCCTCGTCGAGCACGTCACCGACCGGGCGGCTGACCAGTTTGCCGCGCATCGACGGGATGATGCAGAAGCTGCAGCTGTGGTTGCAGCCTTCGGAAATCTTCAGGTAGGCGTAGTGGCGCGGGGTCAGTTTGATCCCTTGCGGCGGCACCAGGTCGATCAGCGGGTTGTGATCCTGACGCGGCGGCACGACGTCGTGCACGGCGTTGACCACTTGCTCGTACTGCTGCGGACCGGTCACGGCCAGCACACTCGGGTGCACGTTGCGGATATTGCCTTCTTCCACGCCCATGCAGCCGGTCACGATGACCTTGCCGTTTTCCTTGATGGCTTCGCCGATCACTTCCAGGGACTCAGCCTTGGCCGAGTCGATAAAGCCGCAGGTATTGACCACCACGACGTCGGCGTCCTGATAAGTGGACACAACGTCATAGCCTTCCATGCGCAGCTGGGTAAGGATGCGCTCGGAGTCGACCAGTGCTTTCGGGCAACCCAGGGATACGAAGCCAACCTTTGGATTGGCCGGCGCAGGAGTGGTGGACATGTCTAACCTCGGTGTTTGTGACGCCTCCAGCCGAAGACGGCAAGGCGACAGACGGGCGCTATGTTGCACCCTCTGGTCAAAAAGTGCGCAATTCTAACGATGGGCGGCGCACTTGACCAGCTTTATGCAGGGAAATACGACGAGTGCTGCGTTATGCTTCGCGCCGTTACGCTTTACCGATTTTTTACAGTCAATAAATCGTCTGTAACAACAAGTAAAACAGTGCATGCTGCACCACAAATCATAGTGCTTCTTCGAAGAAGCCCGGATCTGAGTAGTAGGAGTGATGGATGGGGCAGGCAAGTAGTCAGGCGATAGCCGGCGGACATTCGGCGGCGAAGCCGATCAGCATGCTGGTTGCGGCGGTCGGAGTGGTTTATGGCGACATCGGCACGAGCCCGTTGTACACCCTCAAAGAAGTTTTTTCCGGTGGCTATGGCGTGCCCGTCAACCATGACGGCGTGCTGGGCATTCTGGCGCTGATCTTCTGGTCGCTGATCTGGGTCGTGTCGATCAAATACATGCTGTTCGTACTGCGCGCCGACAACCAGGGCGAAGGCGGAATCATGGCCTTGACCGCGCTGGCACGACGGGCGGCGGGGGGGCATGCAAAATTACGCACGCTGCTGGTGGTTTGCGGGCTGATCGGCGCGGCGCTGTTCTACGGCGACAGCATGATCACTCCGGCGATTTCCGTACTGTCGGCGATTGAAGGGCTGGAGCTGGCGTTCGAAGGCATCGACCATTGGGTGGTGCCATTGTCGCTGGTGGTGCTGGTGGCGCTGTTTCTGATTCAACGTCACGGCACGGCGCGGATCGGCATTCTGTTCGGGCCGATCATGGTCACCTGGTTTCTGGTGCTCGGCGCGTTGGGCGTGTATGGCATCAGCCAGCACCCGGAAGTGTTGCAAGCGATAAACCCGGTATGGGGCGTACGCTTCTTCTTGGACCACCCAGGCATGGGGATCACGATTCTTGGCGCCGTGGTGCTGGCGTTGACCGGTGCCGAGGCGCTGTACGCCGACATGGGCCACTTCGGTCGCAAGCCGATCGCTCGGGCCTGGTTTATCCTGGTGCTGCCCGCACTGGTACTGAACTACTTCGGTCAGGGCGCCTTGCTGCTCGGTGATCCGGAAGCCGCCCGCAACCCGTTCTATCTGTTGGCGCCAAACTGGGCGCTGATCCCGTTGGTAGCGTTGTCGACCATGGCCACGGTGATTGCCTCGCAAGCGGTCATCTCCGGTGCGTTCTCCCTGACCCGTCAGGCGATCCAGCTCGGCTACATTCCCCGCATGCGTATTCGGCACACCTCCAGTGCCGAGCAAGGGCAGATCTATATCGGCGCGGTGAACTGGGCGCTGATGGTCGGCGTAATCCTGCTGGTACTGGGCTTCGAGTCCTCCGGCGCGTTGGCCTCGGCCTACGGCGTGGCGGTGACCGGGACCATGCTGATGACCACGATTCTGGTGTCGGCGGTGATGTTGCTGCTATGGAAATGGCCTCCGGTTCTTGCGGTCCCGGTGTTGCTCGGCTTCCTGTTGGTAGACGGTTTGTACTTCGCCGCCAACGTGCCGAAAATCGTCCAGGGCGGTGCGTTCCCGGTGATCGCCGGTATCGCGCTGTTCGTCCTGATGACCACCTGGAAACGCGGCAAGCAACTGCTGGTCGATCGCCTGGACGAAGGCGGGTTGCCGCTGCCGATCTTCATCAGCAGTATCCGCGTGCAGCCGCCACATCGGGTCCAGGGCACCGCTGTGTTCCTTACCGCTCGCCCGGATGCCGTGCCCCACGCGCTGTTGCACAACCTGCTGCATAACCAGGTGCTGCACGAGCAAGTGGTGTTGCTGACAGTGGTGTACGAAGACATCCCGCGCGTCCCGCCGCAACGACGTTTCGAGGTTGATTCCTATGGCGAAGGCTTCTTCCGGGTCATCCTGCACTTCGGTTTCACCGACGAGCCGGACGTGCCGCAAGCGCTGAAGCTGTGTCATCTCGATGACCTGGACTTCAGCCCGATGCGCACCACGTACTTCCTCAGCCGCGAGACGGTCATCGCCTCCAAGCTCGAAGGCATGGCCCGCTGGCGCGAGGCGTTGTTCGCCTTCATGCTGAAGAACGCCAATGGCAACCTGCGCTTCTTCAATCTGCCGCTGAACCGGGTGATTGAACTAGGTACCCAGGTCGAGATGTAAGCCCCCATGAAAAAGCCCCCGTTGCCATGAAGGTAGCGGGGGCTTTTTTGTGTCTGTGCCTTTACTTGCTTTCAGGCAATTCTTCTTCAGATTCGGTCTTTGTTCGGGCGGGTCGCGGTGTCAGCACCTTCACCACATCATCAATCACCGCCTTACTCATCGCCGTCAAATAATGCGCGGCCCAGGCGTGGCGGTCGGTGTCTTTTACGTAGGCGGCGTCCTCGGTAAATGATTTGGCGAGGAACAGCAGATCGGAGGCTTGTGACAATGCATCAACGATGGGGACGCCGGCGCGGACGTTGAATAGCGCCTGATCCGAGCAGTAGATGAGCGGGGTGAAGCCGAGGGTTTTTAGTTCTGAAATCGCGCTTGAATCTGTTTTAGTCATGTCTCTTTCCTAAGCTTGAGGAGCTGCCACGTTCGTTTCCAAGCGAATGGGTGGCAGCTGTGCGCAGGTTGGAAAACCGGGAGCCTAGGAAACCGGCACGTCCGAAGACGTCCCGCGCACAACCGCCATGACGCAAGATTGCAGCCGTAAGGGTCTGCGGTCATGTTGGGCACGTTGTTGCTATTCGCTCGACGGGTTTCCAAGCCCGATCGCTGAATGGTCAGCGACGTCCGGAGAGTATCCCTTCGAAGAAAAACGCAACAAGGCGGCAAAGTGCCCAAAAAGCGAGTTTCGGAGTTTGCCTACAAGGTCTGCGGGCGTCATCCGATATTGCGACACCTTGTAATAAACGAAACTAAACGCGGCGGCGATTATACAAGTCGCTGGATTTTTTGCAGGGTTTCCCAGTGAAGTCCGAAAGAACTTGACTACTCGATATTTCCAATGAGACAAGTGTCCACGTTTTATGGAATGTGGACACTTGGAGTTTCTAGCTTCATGAAGAGTCAAGACATTTTGCTTCTGTTCAAGATGGCCAGCCTGCACGCCCAGGAAGAAAATCTTTTTGGGAAGATGGAATCTGAGTCGAATTCGAACATGGTTGAGGAGTTGTTGAAGTCCCAGCAGCCGCTAGTCACCCACCCCGCTGATGATGAGGAAACTGTATTCCACCGCCAGGAGTTCGATTCACCCTTGGGTGACGAGGATGGGTGGGAAGGGTGGTCGGAGCCTGTGTCTACTCCGCCGCTGGCGAGTTGGAGTGAAGGTTACTCGTTGCGTGCGTTGTCTGCGTCCCTTGGGCTAAGCAAAAGCGAGGTATCAAACTCTATAGCCAGGTGTCGTGAGTCTGGATTGCTCACCAATGACTACGACACCGGGCTGCCGAAAGTTAATCGGCGAGAGCTGCTGAAAATCACCGAGCATGCATTGAAATACTTTTTCCCCGTGAAGCCGGGCGCGATGGTTCGCGGTATTCCAACAGGCTTCGCAGCGCCGGCGCTGTCCAAAAGCATCAAGAGCGCTGGCGGGTTGATTCCGGTTTGGCCTGATGCACTCGGAACTGAGCGTGGTCAGGCGATAGAGCCGCTCTACAAGACGGTGCCGGAAGCGGTGAAGAGGGACAGAATCCTTTATCACTATCTTGCGCTTGCTGATGCGATCCGTCTTGGTGGCCCACGAGAGTGTGGTGTGGCGGTTAGCATTCTAAAAGCAGGGATGGGGCTGAAATAACATGTCATCAAATGCTGATCACAATTACGAGCTCATAGAATTTGTTGCAGACGGCTTGGGGGAGGCGTTTCTCGCCGAGGTTGCCTTTGTCGGCGGTTGCACCACAGCCATGCTGGTCACTGATGCTGCTGTGCTGGACGACATTCGTTTCACCGATGATGTCGACTTGGTGATCGAGCTGGCAGGCATTAGCGCCTGGCAACACCTCACGGAACGGCTGGCGGCCAAGAACTTCAAGATCACCGGTGAGGATGAAGTCAACTGTCGTTTCCGCTTCAACGACGTCGTCGTTGACGTGATGCCTTCTGACCCCGCTGTTCTCGGATATGCCAACCGTTGGTTCGTGGAGGGGCTGGCGAGGGCTGATAAATTTACGTTGCCCAGCGGCACCGTAATCCAGATATTTAAACCGACTTACTTTCTTGCTACGAAACTAGAGGCCTTTAGCGGTCGCGGTGAGGGCGACCCTTACCACAAAGACGTTGAAGACATCATCATCTTGATTGATGGTCGTCCAGAGCTTTTGGAGGAGGTTCGCCAAGCCGAGTCTGAACTCAAGGAATACATCACGACTGGAATTCGAGAACTCACAATGCTCAGTGGTATCGACTACGTGATTGAAAGCTCGGGCTCGGTCCAGGCTAATCCGGGTAGAGGGCGAATCATACACATGCGCATGAAGGACCTGGGCAACGCATGAGATACGACACCAGATCAGTAATTGGACGGACCAGGAAAGCCAATCATGACTGTGCTGGAGTTCTTTGCGACGGCGACAGAGGGCTGTTCGTCATCACGGACGGTACGTCGAGTCCCGGCAGTGGCCAACTGGCTGAATGCTTCGTAAGAGGTGTTTTAGCTGCCTGCCCGAAACATATAGATCAGGGGGGCGATCTCACTGAACATGGAGCAGTTGAGCAGGTACTTCGTTCAGTGCTGGCCGAGCTTCACCCCACTTTGTTCGCGGACCAGACAGGGACCACGTGTTACCTGATCGGTTTCGCTGCTCATGGGAAACTCACGCTTGCGTATGAGGGTGACTGTTCGTGCGGTGTAGTGACACCGGCAGGCAGGATCGAGTGGATTACACCTCCTCACTGCATGGCCAATTGGAGGCGCGACCGTTCGCACCGTGAGCTGGCGCAAGATCCGGCTCGAAACTGGGTGACCCGATGCCTGAAGGTGAATCGTGTCCCGGACCCGGACTTTGTTTTTCATGAGTTGGTCGTCGGTGAGCGACTGGTGTTCGTAACCGATGGTTTCTGGGCGGAGTTAACGGAATCTCAGCAGAGAAGCTTGCTGGCAGCACCGGATAGCGACTTTATTGCTGTTGAAGATGACGTAACGTGGATAGATGTTCAGCTTTAGCCTTGGAATGCACAGTGCATCGACATACCGGCTAGCTGTTGGCGCTTCATGTTTGTACATGTAAAAAAGCCCCCGCAACCATAAGGTGTCGGGGGCTTTTTTGTGTCCGGGGACTCAGATCACTCCTGAGCCGCCGTCTCCTTCGCTTGACGCTTCACGATGGCATCCACCAACCGCTGCGCCAACGCCGGGTAGTTCTCGTCGAAGTGATGGCCGCCAGGCAGTTTCATCGCTTCGCCCACGGCGGTCTTGTCGGTGCAGCCGCTCTCGTCGACTTCTTCCTCACCGTAGATGCACACCACTTTCGCCGGCGGCAGCTTGGCCATTTCCGGGCCGGTGGCGGCTTCTTTGCCGGCGTTGCCGAGCCAGCCTTCGACTTCGATCTCGAAGCTGCCGGTGCGGGCGAAGGCCAGCAGGATGATTGCGTCGATGCGCTGCTGTTCTGATTCCGGCAGGCGGTTGTAGATGGCTGGCAGGACGTCGGCGCCGAATGAGTAGCCGGTCAGGATGAAGCGCTTGGTGCCCCATTTCTGGCGGTAGTGCTGCATCAGTTCGGTCAGGTCCAGGGCGCTTTGCTCCGGGCTCTTGTGCTGCCAGTAGTAGCGCAGGGTGTCGATGCCGACCACCGGATAGCCGATCTTGGCCATCTCGCCGGCCACGTCGCGGTCCAGGTCGCGCCAGCCGCCGTCGCCGGAGAGGAACAGGGTGACGGTGTCCTTGGCCTGGCCGGCCGGCACTTCGACCACCGGGATCTGCAGGCCGCCGGCGGCTTTATCGCCACCGACGAGGGTTTTACGCAGTTCGTTGTTCAGCACTTGCGGCAGGTTGATGTCGTAGTCGCTGATGCTGGTTTCGGCGTTGGGCTGGTCACGCACGAAGCCGGCGCTGGTGTCGTCCGGGTTGTCGTTCCAGGCCACCAGCCAGTGACCGTGGGCGGCGCTTTTTGGCAGCAGGTGCGTGCAACCGGGTTTTTCCAGGGCCAGGTCAACCGAAATGGCCTGGGCCTTGTCGTTCTTCTGCTCGGCCAGCCAGCGCCACGCCAGCACGGCGCCAGGGCCGATGCCGCTGACCAGGGTTGCCGGGCCTTTGAGTTCTCTGAGACCTGCTTGCAGGGCGCGACTTTGCAGGATGCAGTCCTTGGGCAGGATCACCTGGACGATCTGCGCCGAGCCGCTGCGGCTCAGGGTCATCAATTGTTTGTCGCTGAGTTTCTGTTCTTCATTGACCGCCACCAGCACCTGCGCGCGCGGCGTGGTGCCGGGGATGACGCGGGTCATCGCGGCGCCATCGGCCGGCGTCAGCAGTTCGAGGGTCGGTTCGGGGGCCGGACGTTTGAGGTACCAGTAACCGCCACCGACAATCAGGGCCAGCACTACCAGTGTGGCCAGTACGTACCGCAGGGAGCGTTGAATCATCAGCGTTTCACCAATCCAGTCAAGCCGCCCGCAATCAGGGCGGCAGTGTCGGCCAGGGCCACCAGCGGATCGAGTCCGGCGGGCACGGCCATATAACGGGGTTCCCAGTCAGGCTGGAACTTGTCTTTGAAGCGGCGCAAACCTTGGAAGTTGTACAGCTGCTCACCACGGCGGAACACCATCGAGCCCAGGCGCTGGGTCAGTGGTGCGCCACGCCGGGGTTGCAACCCCGACAATGGCACCATGCCCAGGCTGAAACGCGCGTATCCATGATTTTTATAATGTTGAATCAGGCCGACCATCATGAACTCCATGGTCAGCTTCGGGGCGTCCGGGTGCGCGCGCATCAGGTCGAGGCTGGCCAGTTCATGGCCGTAGGTCTCGAGCAGGTTGGCGAACGCCACCGGGCGCCCTTCGAAACGAATCACCGCAACGCGGAAGTGCTTGAGGTAGTCATCACTGAAACGCCCGAGCGAGAAGCCTTTCTCGCGCACATTCTTGCCGGTCAGCCAGGCATCGGAAATCACCTTGAGCTCGTCCATCGGCGCTTGCCCTGGCTCATGGATCTCCAGCGACAGCCCGTCACGGGTGCCACGGTTCCAGGTGTAGCGCAGGTCCTTCATCTCTTTGCCTTTGGCCTCGAGATCGAAACGCTTGAGATCGACCCGGGCTTCTTCGCCGAGCTTGATCGCGGTCAGGCCGATGTCCATGTAGTACGGCAGGTTCTCGGCACGCACTTGATAAAACACAGGGCGAGCGTGATGGATATCGCACAGGTCACGGAACTGCCAGATCATCTCCGCCCGCTGCTGGGTCGGGCCAATCGGGTCATACAAGGCTACCAGGCTGCGGCCACGGCGGGCGTACATCAGGAACGCCTCGTCGTTGGGGTGAAACAGCAGCGCCTTGTCACCGGTCAGGGCCAGGCCGCCATCCGGTTGGTTTGAAGCCATGAGGATCTTTGCCGCGCGCTCCAGTTCATCGGAGGTTGGCAGGTGGATTATCGGACGCGCGGTGCGCAGCAGCCACGTCAGCGATACCACTACAAGCAGGACCGCGGCACCTAGCAATGAGCGCAAGCCTCGTGGGGCGTCGGCGTCGAGGGTGAACTGCCACCAGAGTTGATGGCTGTACGGAACGTCCTGATAGGCAAACAGCAGCAACCAGATCGATGCGCCGAGTACGCAAAGGCTCGACACCAGATACAGCGGCGAAAACGGCAGCTCGGTCAGGCGGCTGGGACGGTAGAACGAACGCCGGAAAACCCCCAGCAAACTTGCCGTCAGGGTCATCAGGCTGGCTTCTTCCCAGTCGAAGCCTTTGAGCAGAGAGAGCACGGCGCCGACCAACAACAGAATGGTGGTCAGCATCCACGCGGCCGACAGGCGGCGACGCAAGCCCTGAGCCAGCAGCAGGCAGAGCACGCCCACCAGGCTGGCGCCGAAGTGTGAGGCGTCGACCAGTCGATGGGGGATCAGAAAACCGATGTGTTCAAGACGGGTATCGATCTCCGGTGTCACGCCGGAGAACAGCAGTACCACGCCGGACAGGAACACCAGCACCGCCAGAATCGGTGCGGCCAGGCCTGATGCGGCACGTAGCGACTGGCGGGTTTGAAACAGGCGCTGGCCTTCGTTGATCAGCAGCAGTATGCAAGCCACCAGCAGCGGCAAGATCACGTAGATCAGGCGGTAGAGCAGCAGGGCAGCAGCCAGTGGCGCGGCACCGAGCTTATCGGCGAAGGCCGCCAGCAAAATCGCTTCGAACACCCCGACGCCGCCGGGTACGTGGCTGAGCACGCCGGCAGCCAGGGCCAGGAGATAGACCAGCAGGAATGCCCCGAAGGGCGGCGCTTCCGGCAGCAACAGATAGAGCACCGTCGCGGCGGCAGCCACGTCCAGCGCGGTGATGACCAGTTGCAGGAACGTCAGGCGGCGGCCCGGCAGGCGCAAGGTGCGACGGCCGACCTTGACCAGCAGGTTGTCCGGGTAAGGCTGTTCCGGCAAGCGACGGCGGTAGATACCGATGGCCAGTACCGAGGTGAGCAGCAGCACAGCCACTGCAATAGCACCCAGCAACGTCTGGGAGAACCCCAGGGCCAGCGAGGCGGCTGGCAGGTTGCTGAGGGTAGCGAGGGCGGCCAGGGGGGGCAGGGCACAACCGAGCGAAAGGCTGGCAAACAGCGTCATGTGTGCGACTTCGGAAGCCCCCACACCATGACGTGCATATAAACGGTAGCGAACCGAGCCCCCCGACAAGAGCGACAGGCCGATGGCATTGCCGATGGCGAAGGCGGTGAAGCCGCCCAGTGCCACGACTCGTGGCGCCAGCGCCACGCCGGCATAACGGCTGGCCGACCATTCGTAACCCAGCAGAATGATGAAGCCGACGACGGTCGCGCCTAACGCACCCAGCAAGGCCGGTCTCGGCACATCCAGGATCGAGTCATGCAGCGCATACAGATCGAGTTCGCTCAGCAAGTGACGACAGGCAATCAGCGCGATGGCGAACAACAGCAACGTGACCGCCAGACCGATGGGTTGACGGTATTTGCTGATTCGATCCAGCAAGCGCAAGCGCTCGGCTTTGATCGGTTGTGTCGCTGTGACGGTGTCTTGTGGATCAGACGAGTTGGCGCGCATCAATCACCTCTTGGATTGTGCGCGACAGGATGGGGGTATCCAGCCAAGTTACCAATCCCTGTAGAAAAAAATAATCACAAATATTAACGCGTCTCACCGGGTATCGGCGATGGCGCATCACCAGCTATCGAGGGTTTCCCTTGCGGTTCAGCCTAGGTCTGAACTCACAGTCTGGCGACCCTGAACGGCTCACTGCACAGTGACAGATCATTGTTGCGAAAGGACTTTTTCAACAGATACAAAAAAGGCCACTCTTTCGAGTAGCCTTTTTTGGTGTTTGGTTGCGGGAGCCGGATTTGAACCGACGACCTTCGGGTTATGAGCCCGACGAGCTACCAGACTGCTCCATCCCGCGTCTGTGTGGCGGCATTCTACAGGCGAACGCCGGAGTGTCAACCGTTAATCCAAGTATGGATCAAATAAACCAGAATCAGCGGCGAACGGTCGCAGAGGCGCGCTAAGTTTCGGAATCAGAACGATTTCTCGTTTCCATGCGGCAAGGCATGGAGCGCCTATTTTTTATAAAACAGGCGCACACAAAAAAGGCCACTCTTTCGAGTAGCCTTTTTCGATGTTTGGTTGCGGGAGCCGGATTTGAACCGACGACCTTCGGGTTATGAGCCCGACGAGCTACCAGACTGCTCCATCCCGCGTCTGTGTGTCGGCATTCTACAGAGGATCGCCGGGCTGTCAACCTTCAATCTCGGTAAAACCTGTTCCTGTTCAATCGCTTAGGTGAAAATCGGGGCCGGTGATCGGGCTGGAACGCAGGCAGGGCAAGGCTTCTGGCTCTATCGAGAGAACTCTTTCGATTGAGAAAATAAATTCCCCGGTGCTTTTCCTACCGCTTGAAAAGAAGATTCAGACTACTGGTGCTATATACAGGTGTCAGTGAGATACTGCCGGTACGACCCATCAATCCTTCATTTCTTCGCCATGAACACCGCTTTTATATGACGCAGCGAAAAATCATCCACGTCGATTGTGACTGTTTCTACGCCGCCATCGAGATGCGTGACGACCCGCGCCTGGCCGGTAAGCCTTTGGCGGTGGGCGGCTCGGCGGATCGGCGTGGGGTGATTGCCACCTGTAACTATGAGGCGCGGGCGTATGGCGTGCGCTCGGCCATGTCTTCCGGGCATGCCTTGAAACTGTGCCCGGACCTGACCATCGTCAAGCCGCGCATGGAGGCCTACAGAGAAGCGTCGAAGGAAATTCATACGATCTTTCGCGATTACACCGACCTGATCGAGCCGCTGTCCCTGGACGAGGCTTACCTTGATGTCTCGGACAGTGCGCATTTCGGCGGCAGCGCCACGCGAATTGCCCAGGATATTCGCCGCCGCGTGTCCAATCAGTTGCACATCACCGTATCGGCCGGCGTGGCGCCGAACAAGTTCCTCGCCAAGATCGCCAGTGACTGGAAGAAGCCCAATGGCTTGTTCGTGATCACGCCGGATCAGGTAGAAGACTTTGTCAGCGGTTTACCGGTGAGCAAGCTGCACGGCGTTGGCAAAGTGACCTCCGACAAGCTGGGCAAGCTCGGCATCGCCGACTGCTCGCAATTACGCGAGTGGAGCAAGTTGGCGTTGGTGCGCGAATTCGGCAGTTTTGGCGAGCGCCTCTGGAGCCTGGCCCGTGGGATCGATGAGCGGTTGGTGCACAACGACAGTCGTCGGCAGTCGATCAGCGTCGAAAATACCTACGACGTGGACCTGCCGGATCTGGTGAGTTGCCTGGATAAATTGCCCGAGCTGCTGGAGTCCCTGAATGGCCGCATGGCGCGGATCGACAGCAGCTATCGTCCGGGCAAGCCATTCGTCAAAGTGAAGTTCCATGATTTTACCCAGACCACGTTGGAGCAAGCCGGGGCAGGGCGGGATCTGGGGAGTTATCAGTTGTTGCTGGCCCAGGCCTTCAATCGCGGCGGGAAACCGGTGCGGTTGTTGGGGATTGGGGTGAGGCTGGAGGATTTGCGCGGCGGGTTTGAGCAGTTGGAGTTGTTTGAGCGGTAGCGGCGGGGTTTTGGTGTGGTGGTGAATGTAATGACGCCTTCGTGAGCAAGCCCGCTCCCACAGTGGATTTATGGTATTCACAAAACCAATGTGGGAGCGGGCTTGCTCGAGAAGCTTTTAGGCCCTAATTCGGCCCCGGATCCGCCACCAGTCGCCCGGCATCCCTGGTCAGTGACTTGAGGAATTCGGCCTGCAACTCGGGATCGTTGCGGGTCAGTTCGATCAGGCTCTGTTCCAGTTCGCTGGCTTCTTCTTCCAGACCCAGTTCCGACAGACGTTTGACCCGGTGCACCCACTGGCTCACTTCGTCGTCTTCGAGGTCGTCGTAAATCAGCCCGTGGGCTTCAAGCAGCTTGCCGCGCAAGTTGCTGCTGATGGCCAGGGACGAGTCGGTGTGCACGTCGTCCTTGTTGTCCTCGACGCTGATTTGCAGCTTGCCCAGATGATTGAGGTCATGTTCGGCGAACGGGCTGTCGAGCAGGTTCAGGCGCAACACGCCATTGCGGTCGGTGCTCAACTCGAACGTGTTCTTGCCGGCCTTGACCTGTACCGGACGCTCGCTCCAGGGCAGGCTCGAGTATTCCGTGCGCTTGTCACGCTGGACTTCGTCGATGCCTGCCAGGTTCTGTTGCGCGCGACCGTGAGACTGCACGTTCATGAACGGGTTGAGCCCGGCGAAACCATAGCTGAGCCAGTCCTTCGTCACGCTGTCCGGCAGATTGCCGAGGGCGAACACGTTGACCACGTTCGCACCGACACCGGCCACCACGGCCACCGCGCCCAGCGGGATCTCGTAGACCTCCCGCCAGGGTTGGTACGGCGTATAGCGATCATAGTGGCGCGTGACCTCGAACTCGGTGACTTCGAAGGTCTTCTGCTCGTGGATTTTCACCCGACGTTGCGGCAGTTCCAGCACTTTGGGCTCGCCGACATCGATCTGCAGGCTGTGATCGAGCAATTTACGCTCGACCCGCTCTTCGTGCTCGCTGCGTTGTGACATCTGATTGGCACAGCCGCTGACCAGCAGGGCGCCGCACAGGGCGGCACCACCGAGGCCTAAGGTGTTTCGCTTGAACATGACGTCTCTATCTGGTGTCAGCGGCGGATACGGGCCTGGAGGAAAGACAGCACATCAGCGACCGGCAGCGCTTGCGCCTCGGCCTCGGTGCGGCTCTTGTATTCCAGATTGCCGTCGGCGAGGCCGCGGTCACTGACCACGATCCGGTGTGGAATGCCGATCAGCTCCATGTCCGCGAACTTGATGCCCGGGCTGGTTTTCTTGTCGCGGTCGTCCAGCAATACGTCGAAGCCGGCGGCAGTCAGCTCTGCGTAGAGCTTGTCGGTGGCTTCGCGAACCTGCTCGGTTTCATAGCGCAGCGGTACCAGAGCAACCTGGAACGGGGCCAGAGCGTCGCTCCAGATGATCCCGTTCTCGTCATTGTTCTGTTCGATGGCGGCGGCCACCACGCGGGATACGCCAATGCCGTAGCAGCCCATTTCCAGGGTCACCGGTTTGCCGTTCTCGCCCAGCACTTCGCACTTCATCGCTTTGCTGTACTTGTTGCCCAGCTGGAAGATGTGCCCGACTTCGATGCCGCGTTTGATTTCCAGGGTGCCTTTGCCGTCAGGGCTTGGGTCGCCGGAGACAACGTTGCGCAGGTCGGCGACGGTCGGAACCGGCAGATCACGCTCCCAGTTCACGCCGAAGTAGTGCTTGTCGTCGATGTTGGCACCAATGCCGAAGTCGCTCATCAACTCGACGGAACGGTCGATGATGATCGGCAGCGGCAGGTTCAGCGGGCCGAGGGAGCCGGCGCCGGCGCCAATGGCGTCGCGCAGTTCGGCTTCGGAAGCCATGACCAGCGGGCTGGCAACGCCAGGCTGGTTGGCGGCCTTGATTTCGTTCAGCTCGTGGTCGCCACGGATGATCAGGGCAATCAGCTTGCCTTTTTCTTCAGCGTGCACCACCAGGGTCTTGATGGTTTTTTCGATCGGCAGGTTGAAGCCTTCCACCAGTTGCGCGATGGTCTTGGCGTTCGGCGTGTCGACCAGGCGCAGCTCTTCAGTCGGCGCGGCACGAGTGGTTTCCCGTGGTACGGCTTCGGCTTTCTCGATGTTCGCGGCGTAGTCGGAACCGTTGCTGAAGACGATGTCGTCTTCGCCGGACTCGGCCAGCACGTGGAACTCGTGGGAACCGGCACCACCGATGGAGCCGTTATCGGCTTCAACCGGACGGAATTTCAGGCCCAGGCGGGTGAACACGTTGCAGTACGCCTGGTGCATGCGGTCGTAGGTGACCTGCAGCGATGCCTGGTCGGCGTGGAACGAGTAGGCGTCCTTCATGATGAATTCGCGGCCGCGCATCAAACCGAAGCGTGGGCGGATTTCATCACGGAATTTGGTCTGGATCTGATACAGGTTGATCGGCAGCTGCTTATAGCTGCTCAACTCGTTACGCATCAGGTCGGTGATGACTTCTTCGTGAGTCGGGCCGGCGCAGAAATCTCGCCCGTGGCGATCCTTGAAGCGCAGCAATTCAGGGCCGTATTCTTCCCAGCGACCGGATTCCTGCCACAGCTCAGCCGGTTGCGTGCTCGGCATCAACACTTCCAGAGAGCCGGCGGCGTTCATTTCTTCACGCACGATGGCTTCGACCTTGCGCATTACTCGCAAGCCCATCGGCAGCCAGGTGTACAGGCCCGAGGCGAGTTTGCGGATCATGCCGGCGCGCAGCATCAGCTGATGGCTGATGACGACCGCATCGGAAGGCGTTTCTTTCTGTGTGGCGAGCAAAAATTGACTGGTGCGCATGGTTGGCCGTTGTCGGTTGCTGATGACGAGAAATGACGGAACATTGTACGGGCGAGATCTGCCGACGTACAGGAGTGTGGGCGGCCGTGTGGCAGGAGGGCGAGAATCTGCTCACCCTCTGCGACGTTTCCTACAGCACCTTCGACTCTTCGGTGACTGGGGTCTGGGCCGGTTCTGGCGTCGGGGTCGGACCTGCGCGACGGTTTTCCTGGAACCAGTGCAAGGCGATCAGCAGCAAGGTCGGAACGCCCAGCAGGGCAGTGATCAGGAAGAAGTTGTGATAGCCGAATTTCTCCACCATGACCCCTGAATAGCCGCCGATCAGGCGTGGCAACAAGAGCATGATCGAGCTGAGCAGGGCGTACTGGGTGGCGGAGAATTTGAGGTTGGTCAGGCTCGACAGGTAGGCGACGAACGCCGAAGTCGCCAGGCCCGAGCTGAAGTTATCCAGGGAAATGGTGACGATCAGCATGTGCAGATTGGCGCCCATGTCCGTGAGCATCAGGAACAGCAGGTTGGTGGCGGCCGATGCAGCGCCGCCGATGAACAGAATCGGCAGAATGCCGAAGCGCACGATCAGCAGGCCGCCCATGCCGGCGCCGACCAAGGTCATGATCAGGCCGAAAATCTTGCTGACGCTGGCGATCTGATCCTTGGTGAACCCCTGGTCGATGTAAAACACGTTGGCCATCACGCCCATGACCGTATCCGACATCCGATAGGTGGCGATCAACCCGAGCAGCAGCAGGGCTTGCCAGCGGTAACGCAGAATGAAGTCGTTGACCGGCGTCAGCACTGGCGCCAGGCCACGACGGCCCATGGCTGACAGGCACAGCGCGGTGAGCGTGGTGTAGAGAATCGCCCGCAGGAACGCGCGGTCTTCGAGCAGTAGGTCGAGCAGGCTGACGCCGTTGAACAGTACGCTGGCAAAGTCAGTGTTGTAGAGCTGGGTGAACATGGCCGGTACGGACACTAGCAGCACGATCAGCACGAACACTGACGCCAATTGATGCACAAAGCTGTAGCGCCCGGCCTGAAGCTGAGTGCGCAGTGGCACCGGCGGTTCGCGCATGAACAGGGAAGTCAGCAGCGCCGGGATCATCAGTACGCCGAACAGCACGTAGGTGCCGGTCCACGCCCCATGCTTGTAGTTGAAACCGGTGGAGCCGAAGCCTTCGGCGAAGAACAGTGCGCCAGCCGTCGCCAGCAGCGCCGCGACCCGATAACCGGCCATGTAGCTGGCGGCCAGTGCGGCCTGGCGAGTGTCGTCGGCGATTTCCAGGCGATAGGCGTCGATGGCAATGTCTTGCGTTGCCGAAGCGAAGGCGACCACCACGGCAATGGCGATCAGCCAGGACAAGTGCTTTTGCGGGTCGCAGAAGCCCATGCCGATCAGGCCGAGGATCACCAGTGCCTGGGCCAGCACCAGCCAGGAGCGTCGTCGACCGAGCTTGCCGAGCAATGGCAGGCGCCATTGGTCGAGCAGCGGGGACCAGACCCATTTAAAGGCGTAGGCCAGGCCGATCAGGCTTGCATAGCCGATGGTTTCGCGGGCAACACCGGCCTCGCGCAGCCAGACTGAAAGCGTCGAAAACACCAGCATGTAGGGCAAGCCGGCGGCGAAACCAAGCAGCAACAGCACGAGCGTTGAGGGGCTGGCATAGGCGGCGAGCGCGGCGCGCCAGGTTTTACGGGGCATGGGCTGAAGTCTGCCTCAAGAATTACGGAAACAAAGCGCGCACTCTAACCGCTGTGCTCTACCGGGCGCCAGCCATGGCGCTGAATATCAACACGATTGTTCAGAACGCTGATGCCTTCCATGCGCAATCGGGCCCGTTGTTCATCCCCCGAGGGGCTGCCTGCGGGCAGGCTGATCCGACCGCCGGCACCCAGCACGCGGTGCCAGGGCAATTTGGTGTCACCGGGCAGTTGGCTCAACGTTCGCCCGACCCAGCGGGCGGCGCGACCCAGTCCCGCCAGCTCGGCGAGCTGACCGTAACTCACGACTTTACCCTCAGGCACTTGGGCCAGTGTCAGGTAGAGCGCCGTGCGTCGGATTTGCGCCGCGCTTTCGGTTTCAGCGGTTGAGTCGGTCACGTCCGGGGTTCCTGAAAAAAATACGCATTGACCGTCTGTAGAGTAAATGCTGGATCGACAATTGAGAAATGAACTCAATAGAAATCGTCGGGTCAGTCCTTGCCAGGGCCTTATTCCCAAGAATAATGCCGACTTTTTTTCGCAAAGTTGAGCCTTCGATTCGCTTATGTTGTCCAGAACCCTGCTGTGCCTCGCTGTCGTCAGTGCCTCCACTCCCTTGTTCGCCGATACGGTCTGGTTGAAGAACGGTGACAAACTGAGTGGCAAGATCACGCTCTTCGATGGCGGCAAGCTGTTGATCCAGACCCCGTATGCCGGGGCGGTTCCGATTGACTGGAAAGAGGTCAAAACCCTGGAAAGCGATCAGCAAATGCTGGTCAAGCAGGATGCCTACACTGGCGAGAAGGCCAAGTCATTGCACGCGGCGGAGGACGGCAAGGTCACCCTGGCCAACGGCGATGGTCCCAAGACCGTAGAGTTGGCCAGTATCCAGCAGATGCTCAAGCCCAAGCCGGTGGTCGAGGATTTGGTGTGGAAAGGTAATGTCGACATGGCCCTGGATTATCGGCGGGCCGAAAAAGATACCGATGATTATGACGTCGGCTTCAAAACCAGCGCGCGTCATGGTCGTTGGCGTCATACGGCCGAAGGTGAGTACAACCGCGAGTTCCAGGATGACGTCGTTACCACTGATAACTGGCGTGCCGAGTATTCTCTGGACCGATTCCTTACCGATAAGTGGTTCTGGCAAGGCCGTTTGAATTACAAGCGCGACAAGGTCGAAGAGCTGTCCCGACAACGCACCGTCGGTACCGGCCCCGGTTATCAATTCTGGGATGACGAACTGGGTGCTTTCTCCCTGGGTTCGCTCCTGAATAACACCGATTATGAGTATTCCAATGGCAGCAAGGAAAACTTCTATTCCCTGGCAATGAAGTGGGACTACAACCGTTATCTGGTCGGCAAGAAGGTTGAGTTCTTCACCAACGGTGAAGTAGGCAAGCCTTTGTCGGACGTGGCGGATTACGCCGTCGACGCCGAGGTTGGCCTGCGTTACAAGGTCACCGATTGGGCGTCGCTGAACCTGAAGGCCGAAAGAGACATCATCAGCGGCAGCGAGAAGGCTGACCTGAGCAAGACCCGGTACACCGCAGGGTTTGGCGTGGCCTGGTAACACGCCAAAGAAGATCGCAGCTTTCGGCAGCTCCACACCTGTGGGTGCTGCCGAAAGCTGCGATTTTTTTTGCCACACAAAACACACAGGCACAAAAAAGCCCCGCTTTTAAGGGCGGGGCTTTTTACTAAAGCAGTTACAAGTTAGATAACTTGAACTTCTTCAGCTTGCATGCCTTTCTGACCGCGGGTAGCGATGAAAGAAACCTGTTGGCCTTCTTTCAGGCTTTTGAAGCCGTCGGATTGGATAGCTTTGAAGTGAACGAACAGGTCGTCACCGGATTGTGGAGTGATGAAGCCGAAGCCTTTTTCATCGTTGAACCACTTAACGGTACCGGTTTGGCGATTAGACATGGTGTAACTCCTTGAACAAAGATAACTGCGACTCAGGAAGAACCCTGGCCGAGACTGAGTGCAAAGAGCAGGAAAAATTCTTGTAGATGGTTGGATCGAAATTCAACATATCGTGTAGAGATTCTCAGTGACACAAGCAGCACAGTGGCGCCACCTTAACCCTTTTTCCGGAACGTGCCAATGGTTCTTGCGAAGGTTTCTCTTTTTTAATGACTGACGGTGTGTCGAATAGCAGTGAGGGCCCGGAATTCACGGGGGATCGGCGAGAATTATCGCCCGGACTTTGAACCCGGAGCGCCTGCCCGGTAAGATGCCGGACAGAATTTTTCCACCTCGCTATTCAGGACACCCGCCATGAGCATCAAATCGGACAAGTGGATTCGCCGCATGGCGCAAGAGCACGGCATGATCGAGCCCTTCGTGGAACGTCAGATGCGCGGCAGTGACGACAGTCGTGTGATCTCCTATGGTGTGTCGAGCTACGGGTACGATGTGCGTTGCACCAATCATTTCAAGGTGTTCACCAACATTAATTCGGCCATCGTCGATCCGAAAAACTTCGACGCTGGCAGCTTCGTCGACATCCACAGCGACGTGTGCATCATCCCGCCAAACTCCTTCGCCTTGGCCAGTACCGTCGAATACTTCCGCATTCCGCGCAATGTATTGACCATCTGTCTGGGCAAGAGCACCTACGCCCGCTGCGGCATCATCGTCAACGTGACCCCGCTCGAGCCCGAGTGGGAAGGCCATGTGACCCTGGAGTTCTCGAACACCACCAACCTGCCGGCGAAGATCTACGCCAACGAAGGCGTGGCGCAGATGCTGTTCCTCGAGTCCGACGAGGAATGTGAAGTGTCCTACAAGGACCGTGGCGGCAAGTACCAGGGCCAGCGCGGCGTGACCCTGCCGCGCACCTGAGTCAACCGTCTGACAAACCGTTGGAATTCCTGAGCGGGCGTACACTCTATGGAATGTACTGCTCCGATTCGCGCAAGGCGGATCGGGCCATCGCTCAGGAGTGCTTCATGAAGATCGATCCGCAAATAAGTGCCGAACTGGCAAGGCTTGAGCCCAATCAGGTTGGCTTGCTGGCCTGGTCCTTGTTGGCACATCCGCCAGTCATGGCAGGGGGCATCCCTACTCAGCCGGATCCCGACACGCCCAACGAAGAGCCACAAGAACCCGGAGAGCCCACTGTGCCGGACAAGCCACCGCCCGCGCCTGTGGCCTGATCTCTGTCGCTGAAATGCGCTCCCGTAAGAGCGAAGCTTGCTCGCGATGAACGATAACGCGGTCTCAATGGGCCGTGTCGCTTTCGTCTCGGGCAAGTCTCGCGCCTACAGGACGGTGGCGTTTTACTTGAGGTTACCGCTCAAAAACTGCTTCAACCGCTCACTCTTCGGATTGCCCAGCACGTCTTCCGGCGCGCCTTCTTCTTCCACCAGCCCCTTATGCAGGAACAGCACCTGGCTCGACACCTTGCGGGCGAAGCTCATTTCGTGGGTGACCATGATCATGGTCCGGCCTTCTTCGGCCAGGCCCTGAATCACCTTGAGCACTTCGCCGACCAGTTCCGGGTCGAGTGCCGAGGTCGGTTCGTCGAACAGCATCACTTCCGGTTCCATGGCCAGTGCCCGGGCAATGGCTACCCGTTGTTGCTGACCGCCTGACAGGAACGCCGGGTACTGATCCGCCACACGCGGGGCCAGGCCAACCTTGTCGAGGTAACGTCGGGCGCGGTCATCCGCCTCTGCCTTGCTGCAACCGAGCACCCGGCGCGGGGCCATGGTGATGTTTTCCAGCACCGTCATGTGGCTCCACAGGTTGAAGTGCTGGAACACCATGGCCAGGCGGGTGCGGATCCGTTGCAGCTCATCGGGGTCGGCTACATGGATGCCGTGACGGTCCTTGACCATGCGGATGTTCTGGTCATCCAGGCTCATGGTGCCGTCGTTGGGTTGTTCGAGAAAGTTGATGCAGCGCAAAAAGGTGCTTTTGCCCGAACCGCTGGCGCCGATCAGGCTGATGACGTCGCCGGTTTTGGCCTTGAGCGAAACGCCTTTGAGCACTTGATGATCGCCATAGCTCTTATGCAGGCCTTCGATGGTCAGTTTGTACATGGGGCGTGCATCCTCAAGGCGAAAGTAGGTAGCCGCTGCGATAGGCTTCGGTGCCCGCGACATGGGCGATCACCATGCCCGCAGTGGCCATGCGGCGCAACGAACGGGCGTACATCAGCCCGGCGGCGGTGCAATGGACAGGAGTGACGCGATCATTGATCGGGTCGATGATTTCGGCGATCAGTTGCCCGGCCTCCAGGTATTCCCCGGGCAGGGCGGTGAACACCAGCAGCCCGCCCACGGGGGTTGCCACCGGCTCGACCCCGGCCAGCGGCGTGGCCGGGTAGGGCAGTTCCGGTAAGGGCGCCGGCTCACCGGCAATCGCGCCGAAGTGAATCAGATAATCGATCAGCGCCTGGCAATCGAGGCTGGCCAACGGATGATTGACGTCCCCCTGGCCACGCAATTCGACGGTGACCGAAAAACTGCCCGGCGGAATGTCGAAATGCTCGCCGAAGCGCTCTTTCAACTGCCACCAGAGCAGGGTGAAGCATTCATCGAACGATTGGCCGCCAGAGTCGGTGGCCAGCAGGCTGGCTTCGGCACCGATGTAGCGCGCCAGTGGTTCGACCTGCGGCCAGGCCTCGGGTGTGGTGTAAAGGTGCGCCACGGCTTCGAAATCGCAATGCAGGTCCAGCACCATGTCCGCATCGCAGGCCAGCCGTTGCAGGGTCAGGCGCTGGGATTGCAGTTGCGTGCTGGCGGTCTGCCGCGCCAAGGCGTCACGCAGGCTGCCGCGAATCACTTCCAGGTTATGTTGCGGATCGTCGCCGAGCAGGCCTTCGATCTCGTTGCCGACTTCTTCACTCAAGTCGACGAACCAGCGATTGAAGTTCTGCCCGCTTTCCAGTTCGTAGCGGCCCAGCGGAACGTCCATCAATACTTGTTCCAGGCCAACCGGATTGGCCACGGGCACCAGCACGATTTCGCTGCGCAGGCGGCCGGCGGCTTCCAGTTCCGCCAGACGCTGCTTGAGGTGCCAGGCCACCAGCATGCCGGGCAGTTCGTCGGCATGCAGGGAGGACTGGATGTAGATCTTGCCTTTGGCCGCCTGGGGGCCGAAGTGGAAGCTGTGAATTTGTCGCACGGTCCCCGGCAGCGGGGCCAGCAGGTCATGAATCTGGTGGCGCATGTACGAGGTGTCCTAGTGAGTCGGCCCGAGGAAGGCCAGCCATCGGCGTTCGGCGAGGCGGAACAGGCCGACCAGCGCAAAGGTAACGGTCAGGTAGATCAGCGCGGCGATGCCGAACGACTGGAACGTCAGAAAGGTCGCGGAGTTCGCGTCACGAGCGACTTTCAGGACATCCGGGATGGTTGCGGTGAACGCCACGGTGGTCGAATGGAGCATCAGGATCACTTCATTGCTGTAATAAGGCAACGAGCGGCGCAGGGCTGACGGCATGATCACGTAGGCATAGAGCTTCCAGCCTGACAGGCCGTAGGCCTTGGCCGCTTCGACTTCGCCGTGCGCCATGCTGCGAATCGCCCCGGCGAAGATTTCCGTGGTGTAGGCGCAAGTGTTCAGGGCAAAGGCCAGGATCGTGCAGTTCATCGCATCGCGAAAGAACGCATCGAGGATGGGCTGGGCGCGCACGGCCGCCAGGCTGTAGATGCCGGTGTAACAGATCAGCAGCTGGATATAGAGCGGCGTACCCCGAAACAGATAGGTGTAGAACTGCACCGGCCAGCGCAGGTAGAACTTGGGGGAAACCCGAGCAATGGACAGCGGGATCGATACCAGAAAACCGATGAAGATCGACGCACTGAGCAGCCACATGGTCATGGCCAGGCCGGTGATGTTGTAGCCGTCGGTATAAAGGAAGGGTTTCCAGTATTCCTGCAAGAGCTCGATCATCGTACGGCCTCCCGGGAACCGGCGGCGTAGCGACGTTCGAGCCAGCGCAGGACGACATTGGAGGCGCTGGTGATCAGCAGGTAAATCAGTGCGGCGAGCACCAGGAAGTAGAACAGTTGATAGGTGCTTTTACCGGCGTCCTGCGCGGCCTTGACCAGGTCGGCGAGGCCGATGATCGAGACCAGTGCGGTGGCCTTGAGCATCACCATCCAGTTGTTGCCGATACCCGGCAGGGCGAAACGCATCATTTGCGGGAACACCACGAAGCGAAAACGTTGGCCGCGTTTGAGGCCGTAGGCGGTGGCGGCTTCGACCTGGCCCCGTGGCACGGCGAGGATCGCCCCGCGGAACGTTTCGGTGAAGTACGCACCATAAATGAAGCCCAGGGTGATGACCCCGGCGCTGAATGGGTTGATCTCGATGTATTCCCATTCCATGTATTCGGTGAACGACGTCAGCCAGGTTTGCAGGCTGTAGAAGATCAGCAGCATCAGCACCAGGTCCGGTACGCCGCGAATCAGCGTGGTGTAGACCTGCGCCGGCACGCGCACCAGTTTCACTTTCGACAGTTTGGCACTGGCGCCCAGCAATCCGAGCAACACGGACACCAACAGCGACAACACCGATAATTTGATGGTCATCCAGGTGCCTTCCAACAGCAACGGGCCGAAGCCCTGAAGGCTGAAGGCTGAGAGCCCCAGGTTTTGTAAGAGGTTTTCGAACATAAATCAGCAACCTGATCGGATAAAAAAAGCGCCCATCGCGAGATGGGCGCCGGGCATTATTTGCCGCTGTACAGATTCAGATCGCCAAAGTGTTTCTTCTGAATGGTGGCGTAGGTGCCATCGTCGTGTAACGCTTTGATACCTTTATCCAGAAGTGCTTTCAGCTCTTTGTTACCTTTCGAGATACCGACAGCAGTTTTGGCTGGCAGCAATTCGCTGTCGACAGGCTTGCTGACTTCGTAATCGGCGCCTTTTGGCGACTTCAGGAAGCCCAGTTCGGCTTGCAGCATGTCCTGGATCGCGGCATCGAGACGGCCGGAGGTCAGGTCGGAATACACCTGATCCTGGTTCTGATAGGCCTGGGTTTTCACGCCGGCCTTGTCCAGCACGGCTTTGGCATAGGCTTCCTGAATGGTGCCTTGCTCGTAACCGACGGTTTTACCCTTCAACGAAGCGACGTCTGTGCTCAGGCCGGAGCCTTTCTTGAACACGTAGGCAGTAGGGCCGGAGAACAGTTCGCTGGAGAAGTCGATGACTTTTTCGCGGGCTGGAGTGACGGTCATCGAAGAGATCACACCGTCGAATTTATTGGCCTTGAGGCCCGGAATCATGCCGTCGAAGTCGCTTTCGACCCATTTGCACTTGACCTTCAACTCGGCGCAGATCGCATTGCCCAGGTCGATGTCGAAGCCCACCAGGCTGCCATCGGCTGCTTTGGACTCGAACGGCGCGTAAGAAGGGTCAACGCCAAAACGCAATTCCTTGTATTCCTTTGCCAGCGCGGAGCCGGCAGCCATGCACAACGCCAGTGCAGAAAGGGTCAGCAATGCTTTTTTCATTATTCAATCCCTAAGAACCAATATGAGCGCTTGTGGCGCAGAAGTACCTGTTACTGAAAAACGTAAGACCTATTAAAAGTAGCAATTTCCGAACCAGAGTCCCGAACAAGCGTTTTAAAAGATGATTCAGGAAATGGCAAAGCGGGGTTTGTGCACGAAAACGGGCATTGCCGGATTCCTGCGCCTGGATGGTGCGTCGTGACTGAAATGGCTTGCCTGAGTGTCATGGGGGCAGGTCCCAATGCCGGGAAGTGAAGACGTTTGAGCGACGAAGATCCTGTGGGAGCGTGGCTTGCCCGCGAAGAATGCACCGCGGTTTTTCAGGTATTACGCGTCATCGTTCTTCGCGGACAAGTCATGCTTCCACAGGTTCTGTGCCTGACTTACCGGCATCAGGGCTTGGCCCTTCGCCACCGGATCAGGTCAACAAATCCTGCAATGTCGCCAGACTGTCGGCTTCTTCCACCGACTTATCCTGCCGCCAGCGCAACATCCGCGGAAACCGCACAGCAATCCCGCTCTTGTGCCGTCTCGACAAGGCAATGCCTTCGAAACCCAGCTCAAACACCAAGGTCGGCTTGACGCTGCTCACCGGCCCGAACTTTTCCACCGTGGTCTTGCGAACGATGCTGTCGACCTGACGGATTTCTTCGTCGGTCAAGCCGGAATAAGCCTTGGCGAAGGGCACCAGTGCTCGCTCGCTGGCATCCGGCGGGCCGTCCCACACGGCGAAGGTGTAATCCGTGTAGAGACTGGCCCGGCGACCATGGCCCTGTTGGGCATAGATCAGCACCGCATCGACACTGAACGGGTCGACTTTCCATTTCCACCACACGCCCATGTCTTTGGTCCGCCCGACGCCATACAGGGCATTTCGGGCCTTGAGCATCATGCCTTCGACCCCCAGCCTGCGGGAGGCTTCCCGTTGTCGGGCGAGGTCGAACCAGTCTTCGCCGGTCAGCACGGGCGAGGCCAGTACTACCGGGTTTGCGCAGGCGGTGATGAGTTGGTCCAGTTGGGTACGGCGTATGACCTGAGGCTGATTGCGCCAATCTTCACCCTGCCACTCCAGCAGGTCATAGGCGAGGATGACCACGGGTACCTTGTCGAGGATCTTCCTGTCCAGGATTTTACGGCCGATCCGCTGTTGCAGCAGGGCGAAGGGTTGCACGGCAGGGAATGCCGACAACTGCGGATCGAAGGCATCCCTGGTGTCCGGTTGTGCGGTTTTCCAGGCGACGATTTCCCCGTCGATCACCGTGCCATCGGGCAGCTCATGAACCAGGCTGTCAAGCTCCGGGAAATGTTCGGTCACCAGGTCCTCACCTCGAGACCAGATCCACAAGCCCCCATCGCGCTTGACCACTTGGGCGCGGATGCCATCCCATTTCCATTCCACTTGCCAGTCACTGGCCGGGCCGAGCAGGGCTTCGAACTGCTCGACCGGTTGCGACAACGCATGAGCAAGGAAAAACGGGTACGGTTGGCCGCCTCGCTGGGCATGCTCGTCGGGTGCTTCGGGGGCGATCAATTTCAGGTAACTGACGGCGCTCGGACGATTCGACAGATCGGTGTAACCCACCAGTCGCTGGGCCACGCGCTTGCTGTCCAGCCCGGCCATGGCCGCCAGGGCGCGGGTGACCAGCAACTTGGAGACACCGACCCGCAAGCTGCCGGTGATCAGTTTGATACACAGCATCAGGCTGTGGCGATCCAGTTGCGCCCACAGGGCAGACAGGCGTTTGGCGAGAGTCCGCGGGGGGACACCGCGCAGCGGCAGCAATTTGTTTTCAATCCACACGGCCAGTCCGTCGGTAGAGGTATGGCGTGTTTCGGGCAGCACCAGCGAGATGGTTTCCGCCAGATCACCGACCGCCTGGTAACTCTCTTCGAACAGCCACGGTGAGAGCCCCGAAAGCTCGATCGCCAGTTCTTGCAGCAGCCGTACCGGCACCCATTGCCGAGGCCGTCCGCCAGCCAGAAAATACACCGCCCAAGCGGCATCTTCGGGCGCGGCCTGGGCAAAATAGTTCTGCATCGCGGTCAGTTTGGCGTTACTTGAGGTAGTGCCATCGAGTTCGACATACAAGTCGGCAAAGGCTTTCATGCCAACACCTCGGCGCTTTCGGGTTCGAGGGCTGCGTTATCCTCGTCGTCGCCGTATTCGGTGCTGAAGCCCATGGCATCCAGACCCTGTTCGCGCAGATGACGCACCAGCACCCCGATCGAGCCATGGGTAACCATCACTCGTTCGGCCCCGGTCTGTTCGATGGCCCAGAGCAGGCCGGGCCAATCGGCGTGATCGGACAGCACGAAGCCTCGATCCACGCCGCGCCGCCGACGGGGGCCGCGTAAACGCATCCAGCCGCTGGCAAAGCCATCGCTGTAGTCGCCGAAACGCCGTACCCAAGGGCTGGAACCAGCCGAAGGCGGGGCGAGGACCAGGGCTTTGCGTATTCTGGGGTCATGCTTCTTTACTTCGCCGGAGTAGATCGTTGGCGGTAAGTAAATACCGTTCTCGCGATAAAGCCGATTGATGGGTTCAACCGCGCCATGCACCAGAATCGGACCCAGACCGGCATCGATGCCATGAAGAATCCGCTGAGCCTTGCCGAAGGAGTAGCAAAGCAGCACGCTGGTTTTGTCGAGGGCGGCGTTGGCCTGCCACCACTGGTTGATCTCGGCAAAAATCTGCGCCTGGGGTTGCCAGCGGTAAATCGGCAGGCCGAACGTCGATTCCGTGATGAACGTGTGGCAGCGCACCGGTTCGAACGGCGCGCAGGTGCCGTCGGGCTCGATTTTGTAATCACCGGAGACCACCCAGACTTCGCCCCCATATTCCAGCCGCACCTGGGCCGAACCCAGCACATGGCCCGCGGGGTGGAAACTCAGTTTTACGCCGTGATGCAGCAATGGCTCGTCATAGGGCAGTGTTTGCAGGTTGATGTCCTGGCCCAGACGCGCCCGCAGAATGCCCGCACTCGGTGCCGTCGCCAGATAATGTTGATTGCCACGGCGAGCATGGTCGCTATGGGCGTGAGTGATGACTGAACGGTCGACAGGACGCCACGGGTCGATATAAAAATCCCCGGGCGGGCAGTACAAACCTTCAGGACGCGCGATAACAAGGTCCATATTGTTACCAGAGAGAAGAGGCCTGTTAGCTAGGAGGTTCGCGCGGAGCCAGAAGTTCTATTTATTTTCAGGGAGAAATGAAGGCGTTAATCCGGCCGCTTTCGCGAGCAGGCTCGCTCCCGCATTTAATCGATGTCATGCGCAAAATTTGCGCCTGGAACGGTCAATGGTGGGAGCGAGCCTGCTCGCGATGACGGTGTCCGGCTCGTTGCAAAAAACGAACGAGAGGCCGCGATCGCGAGGAGGGCGTTATTTGCCAGGTGTCAACGTCAGCCGCGTCTTGCCATATACCTTGTCAAAGTTCTGCGGTTGCATCGGCAGGCTCATGTATTGCCCCTTGAGCCATGGCTCGATGCTATCGAGATAGTGCGGGCTGGCCGGGTTGCCGGACTGACCGGTAGCGTTCTGGCCCGTCAGCGGTTCGGCCTGGCCGAAATCGACGATAAAGCGCATGGCCGGTGCCTGTGTGGCGTTGAAGTCCTGACCCCAGGCGAACGCAGCGGTGTTGAGTGTGGTGTGGTCGCCGCCGGCTGCCAGCGGACCACGTACGGTCTGACCGTTGGCGTTTTTCCACTCGTAGCGATGCAGTTTGCCCCACTGCCAGGCTTTGTGATCGCCGCCCAATTGGCTGTCACCCGCGCTGATCGCAGCCGCCAGGCTACGGGCGAGGATCGCTGGTTTGTCTTCTTTCTGCGCAGTGCGTACGTCATCCCAGAACGGACTGTCCTCACGCCCAAGCAGGTGATCGGCTTGCGCCGCGTAGGACAACTTGCCGTTGGCGATAAAGGCTTTCCACGCCGGGCTGCTTTCCGGGCCCAGTTCGTCGAGGAAAATCTGTTTGGTGCTTTCCTGCAGGAACAACTCATAAATTGCCGCGTCGGCGGAAGTCGGGCTGAGTTTGCCGTCGAAGGCCATCAAGCGGGTATACGCCTCGCGAGCCTTGCCGCGATCGGCCACCGGCAACGCTTCGATGGCTTGTTTGAGCGGCTGGGACATGCCCGGCGCTTCAAACATCTTTTTCAGTTTGGCGGCGAAGGTGGTGGTCTGGTCGTATTGCATGGCGATCAGGCTGCGGGTGTCGTGTTTGCCCGCGCCCGCCAGTTCGGCCATACGTTCGCCACGCTCCGGCGCCGCCCAGGAGTTGGACAGCTGCATGCCGTAGCCATGGGGAATGACCCGCTGGTTGGCGGTGCCGAGCCAGCCCTGAGCCGGGTCCTGATCATACGGATGGAGCATCGGGTCGGCGTAACCGTCCCAGTCGTAGCGACCTTCCCAGCCCGGCGACGGCAGCAAGCCTTCGCCTTCGCGACGGTTCGGGTAGCGACCGGTGACTTGCCAGCCGATGTTGCTGGCATCGGCAAATACCATATTCAGGGCGATGGCGCGGATTTCACGGCTGGCGTCCGAGGCTTTCTCGACACTCTGCGCCCGGGACAGATCGAAAAAGGCGTCCAGGGTTTTATCGTCGGTGAAGTCCGGCGTCTGCAAGGCCAGGCCTAAACCATTCGCCAGTGCGGTGCCTTGGGCGCTGTTGAGCAGCGGTCCGTGGCGGGTTTCGTACACGGCTTCGCGAATCGGCCGCTGGCCTTTGACGAAGTAGGTTTCGTTGCGCACGATCGCCGGCTGCCATTTGCCGCCCACTTCGTAGGAAAGGTCATTGCCCTGGCGTTTGATTTTTTCCAGGAACAGGTCCTGGTTGTCGCCCATGACCGTGGTCATGCTCCACGCCACTTTGCCGTTGAAGCCACCGAGCACCATGGGTAACCCGGCGATGGTCACGCCGGCGGCCTGGTATTTTGGCGCGTGAATCTGCACGTAGCTGAATAACGACGGCACCCCCAGCGGCCCATGGCTGTCGCTGGCCAACAGGCTTTTGCCACTGCGGCTGCGTTGCGGGGCGATCGCCCAGTTGTTCGAAGAGGTGGCGCCCAGCAGATTCAGGTCCGACAGTTGGCCGGTGGCCTTGCTGATCTCGCTCAGCCCCGGGATTTGCCCGGTGAGTTTGATGCCCTGAAGTTTTTCGGCTTCAGTCATCGGCAGTTTTTCGTCGGGGGCGGAAGGTGTCAGCCACGCCAGCTTGTCGGTGCTGACGGTCTGGGCCAGCAGCAGCGAGGAAATCTCTTCCGGCAGGTTCGCCGATTGGCTGAAGTTCAGCAGGCAGAAAATCAGCGCCGAATCTTCCGGCTTCCAGTATTCAGGCTTGTAGCCGGTGGCCGCGAGGTCCGCTGGCAGTTTGTCGCGGTAACGGAACAGGTAAGCGTTGACCCCGCGGGCATAGACCTCGAAGAACCGCTTGAGGCGTGGCGACGAGGCCTTATACAGCTCACCCGCGCTTTTCTTCAGATTGACCGCACGCATGTAACGGTCGGCATCGAGCAGGTCCGCGCCGGACATTTCCGCCAGACGGCCCTGGGCCAACAGGCGCAGAGTGACCATTTGGCTGATGCGGTCGCTGGCGTGCACGTAGCCGAGGGTGAACAGGGCATCGTGGAAACTGTTGCTCTCGATCAGTGGCATGCCCATGGCATTGCGGCGAACCGAAACGTTCTGCGCCAGGCCCTTGAGCGGTTGCACGCCGGAGGTGGGCGGGAGGGTGTCCTGGGCGTTCCAGGTCTGACAACCGGTCAGGCTCAAAACACCGGCCACTGCTGCGGCAACGCCGAACCGGGGAAGAAAATGTGTAAGGGCTGGCGAGGCCATGGCAAAGCTCCTGCGGGGGTAGTGGCGCGACAAAGGCGCTACGTTAGTGAGCAGGAGGTGGCCGCGCAAGCGGCGGCTGGGTTATTTCTTCTCGGTGATCGCCGGCATCAGGTCGTCCTGTTTGCGTTTGATGGCTTGCCAGTAGCAAGAGGCGATGCTGAAGTGCGGCAAATTCAATGACCTTGCATGGGGAAAGTCGGCATGGAGCTTAAGACAAACGCGGCGCTGATCATCATCGATCAACAAAAAGGCATCCTGCATCCCAAGTTGGGCCGTCGAAACAACCCTCAGGCCGAAGAACGCATCCTGGAATTGCTGGGGCATTGGCGTCGCACCGGGCGGCCGGTGATTCATGTGCAGCACCTGTCCCGCTCAGCGGATTCAGTGTTCTGGCCACAGCAGTCGGGGGTGGAGTTTCAGGAACGTTTTCAACCCTTGAGCGGCGAACAAGTGGTTCAGAAGCAGGTGCCGGATGCATTCTGTTCGGCCGGGCTGGAAGCGAGTCTGCGCGAGGCGGGGATCGATCAGGTGATCATCGTTGGCGTGGCGACCAACAATTCGGTGGAGTCCACGGCGCGAACGGCCGGCAACCTGGGGTTTGAGGCGTGGGTTGTAGAGGATGCGTGCTTTACCTTCGACAAAGCGGATTATTTCGGCAATGCCCATTCAGCTGAAGAAGTGCACGCGATGTCGCTGGGGAATCTGCATGGGGAATATGCGACGGTCGTCAGCACTGTACAGATCTTGAAATGAGGTGACTGTCAGTCCGTCTTCGCGAGCAAGCCCGCTCCACATTGGATCTGCTGTATACGCACAATTTGTGGCTGACGCAGTTCAATGTGGGAGCGGGCTTGCTCGCGAAGGCGATTCAACAGGCGAAGAAATTATCCGCCCGAAGCCTCAAGCCCCGTGGCACTTCTTGAATTTCTTGCCGTTGCCGCACGGGCAAGGGTCGTTACGGCCGACGTCTTTCAAGGCATTGCGCACCGGTTCCTGGTGGGCGTGGCCGCAGTTCGGGCCGTGGACATGGCCATGGTCGTGATCATGGTGGTCGTGATGGTCGTGATGGTCATGATCATGGTTGCAGTCAGGGCCATGGACGTGGGGTTGCTGGGTCATCGGGGTCGCTCCGGAATTAAATCGGCGGCGATTATCACGCCATTGCGCGCCAGGTGCACGTAGTGCGCGATGAATAAACCGGTTTCCAGCGTTCCTTCCAGGCGATAGGGGATGGGTTGGTCGGGTTTTTTCAGTAATTTCACCAGGTCCCGGACTTTGGGCCACAGGTTGGTGCGGATCGGCACCTTGAAATAGGCGCTGCGTTTGGGGCCGACAGTGAACCAGTGTTCGTGCTCGCCTTCGGTCAGCAGTATGTCGCCCAGGTGAATGCGATATTCCAGGGCGCGTACCGTCAGGTCTTCGTCATTGGGATTGTCGACGCGAAAATGCAGCAGGAATTTCTGCTCCAGCAACTTGGCCCGGACCACCTCGACTTTGACCAGATGTACCTGCGGGTCCGGCAAGTCGTCGCTGAACCATGACGCGCAGCCGCCGAGTCCCAGGCACAGAAGCAAGGTGAGTAGCTGTAATACGCACCGGCGGATGGTCATGGTCGTATTTTTCCCTTTGTAGCAGCCTCGCAGGCTCGGCAGCTGCTACAGGCATCACCTCAAGCGCCGAAATAACTCGCGCAGCACTTCTTGAATTTCTGCCCGCTGGCGCATGGGCACGCATCGTTACGCCCGGCCTTGAGTGGCACGGTAGGGTCGATGAAGTACCAGCGGCCGGCGTTCTGCACGAATGACGAACGTTCGCGGTGGCTGTGTTCGCCGGCACTGTCGTGCCAGCGAGCGGTGAAGGTGACGAAGGCATGCTCCGGCTGACCGCCGAAGACCTCGGCACTTTCCACTTCCAGGCCCAGCCAGGTGCTTTGGGCGCTCCAGTCGCTGATCGATTGGCGATCCAGGCCGGCCTGTTGCGCGGGCAGAGTGGTCGCTACCAGATAATCGATCAGCCCCAGCACATAGGCGCTGTAGCGCGAACGCATCAGGACTTCGGCGCTAGGGGCCGGATGGCCGGCATGGTAATGACCGCAGCAGGCATCGAGCAGCGTGCCGCTGCCGCAGGGGCAAATGGATGTACTCATTGCGTTACCACCAGTATTTCCCGAAGTTTTCCGGATTGGCCCAGAAGCGTGAGTTGAGCCAGTCGGGCACCTGTTTGTAGTCAAGCAGATCGTAGGTAAACAGCGTCAGCACTTGTTCGTCGCGCTGGAAGCGTTCGCTGGCTTGCAAGGCCAGGGAAAAAAAATCCGTCTCCTGCCAGCCGCTGGCGGGCAAGTCGGCAAGCACCGCAATGCGACTGGCATTGAGGTTGCGGATCCCGCCGAGCAGATTCAGGCCGTCGCGCTTGGGCAAGTGTTCGAGGCAGTCGACCACCAGCGCCAGATCAAACCGCTGCGCCGCCAGTTCGGCCGGCAATGCTCCGGGCGCGGCAAAAGCGACGATGCTCTCCGGGTGCGCGAGTTTGAACGCCTCGAGCGCGGGGAACTCACTGGCGCCAATCAGCAGCAGACGCGCCGGGGCGTAACGATCAAGCAAAGCGGCCAACGCCTGCTGGGGCGTGCGCGAAGAAATACCTGCAATCATCGAAGATCCTCAATCAGAGCGCCAAGACTAGCTTGTCTTGTTGAGCGGTTTAAGCAAAAAGCAGCGATCTTCCGTGAACATAGGGCAAAACAGCAATGGCCTATTGCTGGCGGAGATTAAAAGTCCGGTCTTTACTCCTTGAAATCGGTTATTAGCCGATCCCTCAGGAGAAACTAGATGAGCATAGTCCGGACAGCATTACCTTTGGTTCTGCTAACCAGTGTGTTGACTGGTTGCGCAGGTTTGCAGAAAACCGACTGGCCGACCTGTGCGGCGGTCGGTGGTGTCGTCGGTGCGGGGCTCGGCGCGACCGAGAGCTCTTCATGGGCGGGGTATGGCGCGCTGCTGGTCGGCGGCACGGCAGCGGCATATTGCTGGGTGCATGGCGATGGCGACGAAGACGGCGATGGCGTGCCGGACAGTCGCGACAAGTGCCCGCACACACCTAGAGGCGTGCGAGTCGATGCCGACGGCTGCCCTCCACCCGCGCCTGCACCAGTGGTCGAAGAGAAGGCGGTGGTCAAGGAAGAGGTCATCGTTATCCGTGATGTTCACTTCAAGTTCGACTCAGCCACGCTCACTCCTTCCGATAAAGAGGTACTCAACACCGTTGCCACGCGCCTGAAACAGGAATCCGCCAGCGCCAGGCTGACCGTCACCGGGCATACCGACAGCGTCGGCAGCGATAAATACAACCAGAAACTGTCGGACAGACGCGCCCATTCGGTGGTGGAATACCTGATTTCCCAAGGCGTGCCACGCAGCAGTTTCGTGTCTGTGACCGGTGCCGGTGAAAGCCAGCCGGTGGCCGATAACAAAACCGCTGACGGCCGTGCGTTGAACCGGCGTACGGAAATCAAAATCGACCGCTAAGCCCCTCGCGCTCCGCGGCTTGTACAGTCGCGGATGCGGGTCTTTACTCCTGTGTGACCGGTATGGGCCGGTGACACAGGAGCATACACAATGAGCGTTCTCACAAGGACCGTTTTGCCGGTTCTGCTGCTTGGCAGCCTTCTGACCGGTTGCGCGACTCACAGCGATGGCACTGCCCCCCTCAATCAACGTACCTGGCCGATCTGCAGTGTCATTGGCGGACTGGTGGGTGGAGGTTTGGGCGCGATCGAAAGTGGCGGTTGGGCGGCGGGAGGCGCGGCGCTCGGGATCTTGACCGGTGGCTTGATCTGTTACGCCCAGGATGGCGATGAAGACGGTGACGGTGTCTTCGATCGACGGGATCGCTGCCCCGATACGCCCGCCAATACACCTGTCGATCATCACGGTTGTCCGCTGCCGCAGTACCCGGCCAGCGTGAAACCTGCCGAACCCGAAGCCGCGAAATCCGAAGTCATCACCCTGAGCAGTAGCGTGTTGTTCGCGTACAACAAGTCCGAGCTGACGCCCGCCGCGCGCAGTGAGCTGGATTCGCTGATGCCCAAATTGCAGAGCGCCGATGTGGTGAGCGTCAAAGTCGTCGGCCATACCGACAGCCAGGGTTCGGACGCCTATAACCAGAAACTGTCGGAACGGCGTGCCAGCAGCGTGGCGGCCTACCTGTTGAGTCGTGGCCTGGCGCCGAACAAACTCACCAGCGAAGGCAAGGGTGAAAGCCAGCCGGTGGCCGACAACGACACGGAAGAAGGGCGGGCGCAGAACCGTCGCGTGGAGTTGCACATCAATCGCTAGGCTCGGCGATCAAGAGGCCCGTGATAGAGCCGTCGGAGGACCATCAAGGTGGAGCCGACGGCCATTCGATGCCTTTCGGAAGAATTTTCTGCTGCCCTCTGGCTTATCCCGCGTGTAAGCCGTTACTGTGCGTGCAAATAAAAATTCTCGACGGGGGAGCGTATGAAGGTGTTTTGGGGGCTGGGGAAGTTGTTGACCCTGCTGTTCTGGTTGGTGGTGCTGGTCAATCTGCTCATTCCGTTTATTCATCCACTGCACCTGTTGGTCAACCTGGCCGGCAGTCTGTTGGCACTGACTCATCTTCTGGAGCTGGTGTTCTGCAATCGCAGCCTCAAAGGTCGAGCCCACCCCTGGCGTGATCGCCTGAAGATTATCTTTTTCGGCGTTTTCCACCTGCAAACCATTCCGGCCCCGGCCACTGCGAAGGCTTCCCATGCGTAAACTCTGTCTGCTCGCCGCACTCATCAGCCCATTGGCCTGCGCCCAAGTGGTGAGTGTCGAAACCAATTCGCTGATGCGCTTGCCCAATACGACCAGTTCCTTGCAACTGGAACGGCTGGAAGTCGCCGATTACGGCACTTTGCTGATCCCCTCGAATGTGACCGAAGTAACGGTCGGTGAGCTGCACCTGGGACGCGACGCGCGGATCGCCATTGTGCCGAGCGAACAGGCTCTGGAATTGAAGGTCAACCGTGCCGAGTTGGCCGAAGGCAGCCAGATCACCGCACGGGGCGCTCCCGGAACGTATCTCAAGGCTGCCCGCTCAGGGCGCAATCTGAATGTGCAGATCAAAGCGCTGAACGCACCGCAATTGTCGGTAGACGCTCGCGGTGGCGCGGGCGCTCCGGGGTTTGTCGGCCTTGACGGGGCCAACGGCCAAGCACCGGGTTGCACCTGGGGCCAGGCCGGTCGCGGCGCCGACGGCAGTGATGGCAGCGATGGCCAGCCGGGTGCGCCGGGGGCGCTGGTTCGGCTGGAGGTGCCGCGTGACTATCCGGCGCAGCAGATCAAGGTCGAGGTGGCGGGCGGGGTCGGTGGCGCGGCCGGCCCGGGTGGCAAACCGGGAGCGGGCGGCAAGGCCAAGGGCTGCATTATCTATAAAGCCGATGGCGGCAAGAGCGGTCGCCCTGGTGCCGACGGCCAGCCAGGGCCTGCCGGGGCGGCGGGTTCGGTGAGCATTCAGCGGTTGTAAGCAGTTTCTGAAACGATTGTTCCCACGCTCTGCGTGGGAACGCAGCCCGTGACGCTCCGCGTCACTGGACGCGGAGCGTCCCTTGAGGCATTCCCACGCAGAGCGTGGGAACGATCACGGCCTGGCCGCCGCAATCGCCACCAGCACCAACCCCACCACCAGGTTAATCCCCACCAACCGGCGAATTTTGCCCAGCGTCGCCGCCCCCGTCGGCCAATCCTGAGCCGCTACCGCCGTGCGCAGTTCCGGCAGCAGCAACGCTTGAATCCGGATAAACAGCGCGCTCATCACCACATACAGTCCCATCATCACCTGCACATACCGCGGCGCCGCTTCGAACCCGGCGAACTGCAAATGAATCATGCCCACACCGCTGATCGGCAAAAGCACCACCGCAACCCAGACCCAGCGGAAAAAACCTTGAAACACTTCCACCCACAGCTTCAACCGGGCAGGGCCTTCCAGCGCCTTCATCGCCGCGGGGCGCAGGACCATCCAGGCGAAAAACATGCCGCCGATCCAGACCAGAGCGGCCAGGACATGCAGGGTATAAACGATGCCAAAAGGTGTCATTGAGGTACTCCGTTCTGCGCGGGATTAATTAGCGGGGTATGATAGCGGCCGAACCGAACTACTGAAAATTTATCCAGCCTTTTTGCGCCCGACAATCCATGATCAGCACTGAACTCAAAACCACGATCCAGGGCGCCTACACGCGTTTTCTCGAAGCCAAGAGCCTCAAGCCGCGCTACGGCCAACGCCTGATGATCGCCGAAATCGCCAAGGTCCTCGGTGACATCGACACCGACGACGAAGGCCGGCGCAGTGGCGACCCCGCGATCGTCGCGGTGGAAGCCGGCACCGGTACCGGCAAAACCGTCGCTTATAGCCTGGCGGCCATCCCCGCCGCCAAGGCCGCCGGCAAGCGTCTGGTGATCGCCACGGCCACCGTGGCCCTGCAAGAGCAAATCGTCTACAAGGACTTGCCCGACCTGATGCGCAATAGTGGGCTGAATTTCAGCTTCGCCCTGGCCAAGGGGCGGGGGCGCTACATGTGCCTGTCCAAGCTCGACATGTTGCTCCAGGAAGGTCACGCGCAAACCGCTACCGCGCAGCTGTTCGAAGAAGAAGGCTTCAAGATCGAGGTCGATGAGGCCAGTCAGAAGCTGTTCACCAGCATGATCGAGAAACTTGCCGGCAATAAATGGGACGGTGATCGCGACAGTTGGTCCACCGCGCTCGAAGACGCCGACTGGGCGCGCCTGACCACCGATCACAGCCAGTGCACCAACCGTCATTGCCCCAACTTCGGCCAGTGCGCCTTCTACAAGGCCCGCGAAGGCATGGGCAAGGTCGACGTGATCGTCACCAACCACGACATGGTCCTGGCCGATCTGGCCCTGGGCGGCGGCGCGGTTCTGCCGGACCCGCGCGATACCATCTACGTGTTCGACGAAGGCCATCACCTGCCGGACAAGGCCATCGGCCACTTCGCCCATTACACACGCCTGCGCTCCACCGCCGACTGGCTGGAAGCCACCGCCAAGAACCTCACCAAATTGCTGGCCCAACACCCTTTGCCGGGCGATCTGGGCAAGTTGATCGAGCAGGTGCCGGAGCTGGCGCGGGAGATCAAGACCCAGCAGCAGTTCATGTTCAGTGCCTGTGAGCAGGTTGCCGACTTCAAACCCGGCGAAGACGTCGAAGGTCGCGAGCGGCCGCGTCACCGTTTCGTCGGCGGGGTGATTCCCGAACATATGCGTGAAATGGGCATCGAGCTGAAAAAGGGCTTTGCCCGGCTGACCGACCTGTTCACCCGGCTCACCGAACTGCTCAAAGAAGGCATGGACGGCGAGGTCAACATCGGCATCGCCAGCAACCAGGCCGAAGAGTGGTATCCGCTGTTCGGCAGCTTGCTGTCGCGTTCTTCGGGCAACTGGGAGTTGTGGACCGCCTTCACCGTCGAAGACCCGGAAGACAACCCGCCCATGGCCCGTTGGCTGACCCTGGCCGAAAGCGGTTCGCTGTTCGATATCGAGGTCAATGCCAGCCCGATCCTCGCGGCGGACATGCTGCGGCGCAACCTGTGGAATGTGGCTTACGGGGCGCTGGTGACCTCGGCGACCCTGACAGCCCTTGGCACCTTCGACCGTTTCCGCATGCGCGCCGGCCTGCCTAAAACTGCCGTGACCGCCGTGGTCCCGAGCCCGTTCCATCATGCCGACGCGGGCGTGTTGCGGGTGCCGGACCTGAAAGCCGACCCGCGTGATGCGCCGGCTCATACCGCGGCGATCATTCGCGACTTGCCGGAACTGGTCGAGGGTTCCCGTGGCACCCTGGTGCTGTTCTCCTCGCGCAAACAGATGCAGGACGTGTTCGACGGTCTGGATCGCGACTGGCGCAAGCAAGTGTTCATTCAAGGCAACCTGTCGAAGCAGGAAACCCTGAACAAGCACAAGGCGCGGGTCGATGGCGGGGATTCCAGCGTGCTGTTCGGCCTGGCGAGTTTTGCCGAGGGTGTGGATTTGCCCGGTGCCTACTGCGAACACGTGGTGATCGCCAAGATTCCGTTCTCGGTGCCCGACGATCCGGTCGAAGCCGCGCTGGCTGAGTGGATCGAAGCCCGTGGCGGCAATCCGTTCATGGAAATCTCCGTGCCGGACGCCTCGCTGAAACTGGTCCAGGCCTGTGGTCGCCTGCTGCGAACCGAAGAAGATCGCGGCACCATCACCTTGCTTGACCGTCGTTTGGTCACGCAGCGCTACGGTAAAGCTATTCTCAATGCGTTACCGCCATTTCGTCGTGAAATTTCCTGATGCGCCAGTGGGCAAATTTGCCCACTGCGTTGTCTACCTCACTGCCACCGCTTTTCCATTGGCTCATTAATGGTCGTAAGGGAGAACCACGTTCCTATGATTCGCCGTTCGTTGCCCGCTGTTTTTGCCTTGATGTTTGCAGCCCCTTTGCTGGCGGCCCCTGAAGGCCAGCAGACGCTGTTCAACTTTGTGCGTCCCGCCGATGTGGTTCAAGTGGCGACCCAGGACGCCAGCCTGCCGCAATCCAACGCGGAGCAAACGGCCGAAGGCGAAGTGTTGCGTCGCGTGACCTTCAACCCGGCTGCCCAGCCGACCTTGCGCCTGACGCCGCAGACCGGTGCCTGGGACTGGTCGCAGTCGGGCGCCATGAGCCTGCGAATCCAGAGCGCGATGAACTGGGCCGTGACCCTGTACGTGAAAATCCAGAGCAACGACGGCAAGACTCTGGTCAGCCGTGTCGACTTGCCGGCCGGCCCGGCGCAAACCTTGTTGATACCACTGCAGCCGAGTTCGCCGCTGAGCCAGGGCATGAAAGCCGGCCCGCCGATGCCGATCAACGTCGAGGGGCAGCGTGTATTGCTGGCCAGCAGCACCGGTGAGCTGGATCGCAGCCAGGTGGTGTCGGTGACTTTGTCGATGGATCAGCCGAAAGTCGCCCAAAGCATCCTGCTCGAGCGCTTCGGCGTGCAGGACGGCGAGGCTGCCACCAAAGCTGCTTATGGCGGTCTGGTGGACGCTTACGGTCAATCGACCCGGGCCAAATGGCCAGAGAAGATCAGCAGCGACGAGCAACTGAAATCCGCCGCCGCCAAAGAACAGCAACAGCTGAAAACCTGGCTGGCCGAGCGCGAGAAGGCGCCCCTGGACAAGTTCGGCGGCTTGAGCAAAGGCCCGGTGTTCAAGGCCAGCGGCTTTTTCCGCACCGAAAAGCGTGACGGTCGCTGGTATCTGGTGACCCCGGAAGGCCATCCGTTCTATTCCCTTGGCGTCAACACCGTGACCCCGAGCATCAATCAGACCTACGTTGCCGGTCGCGAGTGGATGTTCGAGTTCCTGCCCAAACCCGACGAACCCCTGGCCAGCCACTATGGCGAAGGCGACAACCGTGGCGGCAACGGTGTCGATCAGGGCCGAGCCTACAACGCCGGTCGTTGGTACGATTTCTATGGCGCCAACCTGCAGCGTCTGTATGGCGACCCTTGCGCACCGGGCAGCGAAACCGAGGCGGGTGTCGCCGAAGCGGCCAAGGCCGATGCGGTGGAGGCGACGGCTGACAAGGCCGCCGAGCAATCAGCCGCGCCTGCGCCTACCGAGTCCGGAACCGGTGTTGCCGAAGCGGACAAGACCGGGGCGGTTGAAGCGTCGGTCGAAAAGGCGGCCGCCGAACCCTGCAAAGCAACTGTCGACGAACAACGCTGGGCCAGTCACACCCTCGACCGTCTGCAAGCCTGGGGTTTCAACACGATCGGCAATTGGAGCGCACCGGTGTTGGGCAACGCTGACCGTGTGCCGTACACCTTGCCGCTGTCGATCGTCGGCGATTACGCCAGCATCAGCACCGGCACCGATTGGTGGGGTGGCATGCCCGATCCGTTCGATCCGCGTTTCGCCATGGCTACCGAACGCGCCGTGGCCATCGCCGCCCGCGACCATCGCGACGATCCATGGCTGATCGGTTATTTCGCCGACAACGAACTGGCCTGGGCCGGTCCCGGCGACGACCCGAAGTCCCGCTATGCGCTGGCCTACGGCACCTTGAAAATGACCACTGACGTTCCGGCCAAACGCGCCTTCCTCAAGCAACTGCGCGATAAGTACCGCAACCAGGCGGGGTTGTCGAAAGCCTGGGGCATTGATCTGCCGGCTTGGGAATTGATGGAAGACCCAGGCTTCGTGCCACCGGAGCCGAGCGCCGAACACCCGGAAATCGAAGCCGACTTCAAATACTTCCAGAAGGTGTTCGCCGACACCTACTTCAAGACCGTTTCCGATTCGCTCAAATGGCACGCGCCGAACCAGTTGTTACTGGGCGGCCGCTTTGCCGTCAGTTCCCCCGAGGCAGTCGAGTCCTGTGCGCAATACTGCGACGTGTTGAGCTTCAACATGTACACCCTGCAACCCCAGGACGGTTACGACTTCGCCAAACTGCGCAGTCTGGACAAACCGGTGCTGATCACCGAATTCAACTTCGGCTCGGCAGATCGCGGCCCGTTCTGGGGTGGCGTGACGCAATTGGCGAAGGAGGAAGACCGCGGCACGGCTTACGCCCACTTCCTCAAACAGGCGATGAGCGAGCCGTCGATTGTCGGGGTGCACTGGTTCCAGTACCTCGATCAGCCGGTGACCGGTCGCCTGCTGGATGGCGAGAACGGGCACTTCGGTCTGGTAGGCATTACTGATCTGCCGTTCCAGGGCTTTGTCGACAGTGTGCGTAAAAGCAACGGGCAGATTATCGATCAACTCGGCAAAGAGGCCGAGAAGGCCCGCGCTGAAGCGGATAAAGCCAGTCATGATGTCGAGGGCGGCAGGAAAGGCGAGGCAGGCAAAGGCCCGGGCAAGGGCGCTGGCCATGCGGGTGGGCATTCGGGCAATGGCCACTGATTCCTGATAGACCTGTGGCGAGGGGGCTTGCCCCCGTTGGGCCGCGAAGCGGCCCCCATGCTTACAGATGCACCGCGAATACAGGTTTTTGCGACCGCTTCGCAGTCGAACGGGGGCAAGCCCCCTCGCCACGGGGATTGCATCGTTGATGTCTGTGGCATTTCCATGAGCGGGCGACCGCCCGGCCCGATCCTGTTCCCAAATCCTTCAAGGGCTGGAACAATGCGGCCACTTTTGTTGAGCGTCTATCCGGGAGCGTTGCGGGTGCAGATTCAGGGTCATTACGAGCTTAAATTCGAAGCGGTGCGTGAAGCGTTTGCGGCGCTGTTCGACGATCCTCAAGAGCGTGGCGCGGCGTTGTGCATCCGGATCGGTGGTGAAACCGTCCTTGACCTTTGGGCCGGCACCGCCGACAAGGACGGCCATGAGGCCTGGCACAGCGACACCATCGCCAACCTGTTCTCCTGCACCAAGACCTTCACCGCCGTGGCGGCCCTGCAATTGGTGGCCGAAGGCAAACTGCAACTCGACGCCCCGGTCGCCCGTTACTGGCCCGAATTTGCCGCTGCCGGCAAAGAATCCGTGACCTTGCGTCACTTGCTCTGCCATCAGGCCGGTTTGCCGGCCCTGCGCGAGTTGCTACCCCCTGAGGCGCTTTACGACTGGCAGACCATGGTCAATGCCCTGGCCGCCGAAGCGCCATGGTGGACGCCGGGCCAAGGTCATGGTTATGCGGCAATCACCTATGGCTGGCTGGTCGGCGAATTGCTGCGTCGCGCCGACGGTCGTGGGCCGGGCGAGTCCATTGTGGCGCGGGTTGCCAAGCCCTTGGGGCTGGATTTTCACGTCGGCCTGGCCGATTCAGAGTTCCATCGCGTGGCGCACATCGCCCGTAGCAAGGGCAACCTCGGCGATGCCGCGGCCCAGCGCTTGCTGCAAGTAACCATGCGTGAACCGACGGCCATGACCACTCGGGCCTTCACCAACCCGCCGTCGATCATGACCAGCACCAACAAACCGGAATGGCGGCGCATGCAGCAGCCGGCGGCCAATGGCCACGGCAATGCCCGCAGCCTGGCCGGTTTCTACGCCGGTCTGCTCGATGGCAGTCTGCTGGAAAGCGAAATGCTCGACGAACTGACCCGCGAGCACAGCATCGGCGAAGACAAGACCTTATTGACCCGGACCCGCTTCGGCCTGGGTTGCATGCTCGATCAACCGGATGTACCCAACGCCACCTACGGCCTCGGCCCTCGGGCGTTCGGTCACCCGGGGGCTGGCGGCTCCATCGGTTTTGCTGATCCGGAGCATGATGTGGCCTTCGGCTTTGTGACAAATACCCTGGGACCGTACGTCTTGATGGATCCACGAGCCCAAAAGCTTGTGCGAGTACTGGCCACTTGTCTGTAAATCGCGCTTAAGGGGGCCAGGGCCGGAACCCGAAGGCTTTTGTGGTTTCAAAGCGTCTGTTTGACCGGGGGGCAACTCCGGTCTGACTTTTCATCACCTCATTTTGTGGATACCCAATGTCGTCCAATAAAACCCTCGCCCTGGCCCTGTGCTTTGCTATCACCGGTTGTGCACAAACCCCACAAAATGATGCCGCAGGTGGCAGCAGTTGGTGGCCATTCGGTTCTTCCGACAAGGTTGCGACTAAAGAACCCGCCCCGGCCCCGGCGCCCCTGAAACCTGCTGCCACGGCCCCCGTCACCAAAGCTGAAGCCGATGCCGGTGGCAAATGGTGGTGGCCGTTCGGCGGCAAGGAGCAGAGCACCGCCAAAGTCGTGCCGATGCCTGACCCGAAAGTCACCCAGGCCTGGCTCGACGACTACGAACCGCGCCTGCGCGAAGCGATCAAGGGCAGCAACCTGCAACTCGAACGCCGTGAAAACGTGCTGGTCGTCACGGCGCCGGTAGACGGCTCGTTCAACCCTGACCGCCCGGCCATGCTGCTGCCGGTGACCCTTGGCCCATTCACCCATGTCGCGAAAATCCTCGAAGCCGACCCAAAGACTGCCGTGCTGGTACTCGGTCACAGCGATACGTCGGGTTCCGCACCGGCCAACGTGAAACTGAGCCAGGAACGCGCCCAGGCAGTGGCGGCGATCTTCCGTCTCAGCGGTCTGCAGCGTGATCGCCTGATGCTGCGCGGCATGGGCGGTGAGGCACCGCGTGCGGCCAACGACAGTGCCGAAGGTCGTGCCTTGAACCGTCGTGTCGAGTTGCTGGTGACGCCGGCAAACACCATGGTCGCGTTGTTGAGCAAGTACAACATGCCGGCGCCGGCGCCGCTGACCAAGGTCGTCGCGCAAGACGTCAAGCCAGCGGCCACGCCTGTGACCCCGGCACCTGCTGCGAAAAAAGCGGCTGCCCCGGCGAAGAAAAAGGCACCGGCCAAGAAAGCGGCCACCAAGGCTCCAGCCAAAAAGGCTCCTGCGAAAAAGACCGCACCGGCCAAAGCCGCTGCCGATTCGAAGAGCGCCACCGCCACCGATGCCCCAAAGCAGTGATTCGTTAACCAAAAGGAATGCGCCATGACCCGGCCCTTGGCAGATATGCGTCGCGACTACACCCGAGATGGCCTGACCGAGGCGCAAGCCCCGGCCGAGCCGTTCGCGCTGTTCCATCAGTGGTTTGCCGATGCGGTGAAAACCGAGCAAGCGCCGGTGGAGGCGAATGCCATGACGTTGGCCACCGTCGATCAGGACGGTCGGCCACATTGCCGCATTCTGCTGCTCAAGGGCCTGGACGAGCAGGGCTTCACCTTCTTCACCAACTACGAAAGCGATAAAGGCCAGCAATTGGCAGCCAATCCATTTGCAGCCATGACGTTCTTCTGGCCGGCCCTGGAGCGCCAGGTGCGCATCGAGGGTCGGGTGGTGAAGGTTACGCCTGAAGAGTCCGACGCCTACTATCAGGTTCGCCCCCTGGGCAGTCGCCTCGGTGCCTGGGCATCTCCCCAGAGCCGGGTGATCGCCGATCGCGGCGAACTGGAAACGCTGCTCAAAGACACCGAGCAACGTTTCAGCGACACCCAGCCGCACTGTCCCGAGCACTGGGGCGGTTATCGCTTGCTACCCGAGCGCATCGAATTCTGGCAGGGCCGTCCGAGCCGTCTGCACGATCGCCTCAACTACCGCTTGCAGGGCGCCGATTGGGTGCGCGAACGCCTGGCCCCGTAAACGGTCTATCGATCGGAATACCCTGCCGCAGCGGACTCAAGCCACTGCGGCAGATCCCGGCGCTTGATCTTCTGCGCTTGAGCGTTCGCCAGTTGCTGGAGCATGAAGGCTCTTTTCTGTTGGTCTTTACCCGCCAGTGACAACGCCAGATCGCGGTCCACCCAGCGTCTGATTCGCACGTACAGCCACCAGTGGAAATACAAACCGGCGACGGTCGTGACGACAATGATGAAGTAATCCATGATAATCCTTGGGTCAGCGGCGCAGATTTTGTAATTTGACGCTACTGTGGTGAGTTCGAGAAGTGCCTGTACCAGGCCTGAATGAAACCAATTTTATCCGGGCGATGCCGTGACAGGCGTCAAGCTGCGGGTTTTAATGGATACCTGTCCTATGGAGTTTGATGCTATGCGTAAGTCTGTTCTGCTGGTTGCTTCTTTTTCCACGATGGCGATGTTGCTCTCCGGTTGCCAATCGAGCCTGACCGGTGACTCCTACTCCCGTGACGAAGCGCGTCGTGTGCAGACGATTCGCATGGGCACTATCGAATCCCTGCGTCCGGTGAAAATCGAAGGCACCAAGACCCCGATCGGCAGTGCTGCGGGCGCTGTCGTGGGTGGTGTCGGTGGTAGCGCCGTGGGCGGCGGTCGCGGCAGCATCGTTGCAGCGGTCATCGGCGCTGTAGCGGGTGGCCTGGTGGGCTCGGCTGCCGAAGAAGGCCTGACCCGCACTCAAGGCGTTGAAATCACCGTGCGCGAAGACGATGGCAGCATGCGCGCCTACGTGCAGGAAGTTCAGCCAAACGAAGTGTTCCGTGTGGGTGAGCGTGTGCGGATTTCCACTGTGGGTGGGACCAGCCGCGTTTCGCACTAAGCGGAAACGAAAGGAAAAAGAAAACCCCGATCAGGTGACTGGTCGGGTTTTTTTGTGTCTGCTGTTTTCGGTTATGCCAGATTCAATATCGTTAGTCTTGGCAAAGTCCCATGTAGTACACCAAGTCGTCTCTGAAAGAGTCACCAACCAGTTCCATAATCGTGTTGGCTTGAGTGGGGGATAATTTGTGCTCGCCCATGGGTATATCCCACAAGGTTGACCAGCCCATGACATTAAGCACCGCTCCCTCTAAGGCCTGCGGTACATCCTTTTCATATTGCAATGAATCGTCCGGGTTCGGCTCGTCGAAGAAACCGGAGATTTCAATAAATATCATTCTTGGTCCTCATCGTTATTTTGTTGATGTCCGTCTCTCAGGTTTTGCTTTGCCAGTCTGTTCGCCCGTTTTTGCATCAAACTCTCCTAAGTGATCCCCTGCCCAGTTGTACACTTCGACGGCGCCATGCTGATAATCCCACTCATAAATGCGCTTCTTGCTTTCCCAGCGTTTTCGATTTCCCTTAGTCTGAACACGAATAGCATCGGGGAATGCCGGCAGAACCTTTGGTGGAGGATGATAACTGTGGTCACCACTGATAGGCCTTGCCACCACTACGTATAACGGCTTTAACCCCGAGTCCGCCGGAAACACAAGAATGAAATCCTTGTACTCAGGTGGATAAACCGGATTCACAATGATGCTGTCAGCCGCCTTAGTCGGCGGGTAAACCCAGACGTGCGGCGCTTGTGGCGCAGCTTCCAAAGCGGGGATGCCGAGGGTGCTTGAGCCGTCCTCGGCCGGCGTCCAGATCAGCTCAACGCCGTCCCCGAGATCAGCCACTTGCTGACTGCCGCGCAAGCTGAATTGCACGACGTCGACCATCTCCCAGTCACGGTTTTTACCGGTATAGAAACCGTATCCCTTGAGACTGCCGTCAGCCTGTTGCTCTACCCGCAGACGAACGCGGGTGCGCGCCTGTTTGAGAGATCGCAGTTGATCTTCGGTATAGAGCGAGCTGTCACCAAGGCTTGACGGTATGACCAGGGCCATCAGGCCTGCCAAGGTGGCCGCAGCGGTGCTGACGGCGACGGCGGGTAATGCGGCGAACGCTGAGCCACCCAGGGCGAAGCTGCCGAAACCCGCAGGGATGGCGGTGCCACTGATTTTCTTCAGCGGCACGACACCGGTTTCATCAGCCTCGCGGGCACCGAGCAGGATCAGTTCGCCGTAATCCTTCAGGCTGTCGGTGGGCACCATACCTGAGGGATTGGAGTAATCGATGATGGCGTCCGGCAGCTTGCAGGACTTGGCGAATACGCAACCTGCACGAACCGATTCTTCCTTTTTCGCAACGGTCTCACGACTGCGCTCGAAGGCGTCTTGTCTCGCGAGCATGGCGTCGTAGGCGTCTTGTCTGGCATCACGCTCGGCCAATTCGGTGGCCGTCATGAATCGGTGGGTGACGTGATGCCCGTCGCCCGACGGTGGGTTTTGCACCCGTGGGATGTCCTTGTTGCCAGCCATTGATTGTCCTTTCGCGCGTCCATCGGCAACCCCCAAAGAGGGGGCTGCGCGACGTTATCGAACGTGGCTAATCATGGCTGTAGGACGAGTCCTCAATGTCGCTAAGAGTGTTCTCTATCACTCAGGATTGCAGTGCCGCGCTCTTGCGACTTGCCGCCGCCGTCACCGCATAACCGATCAATGCCGCCAGGATCGAACCGGTCAAAATCCCCATGCGGTCCATCCCGGCGTATTCACTGGCGCCGGGCACGAAGGCCAGGGAGCCGACGAACAAACTCATGGTGAAACCGATGCCGCAGAGGATCGCCACCCCCATGATCTGGCCCCAGTTGGCGCCTTGGGGCAGGGCGGCGATGCCGATTTTTACCGCCAGCCAGGTCAGGCCGAAAACACCGACCGTCTTGCCCAGCAGCAGGCCGACGGCGATGCCCATCGGCACATGGTGGGTGAAGCTTTCGACGGTCACGCCGCTCAGGGACAGGCCGGCGTTGGCGAAGGCGAACAGTGGCAGGATGCCGTAGGCCACCCACGGATGCAGGGCATGTTCCAGGGTCAGCAGCGGCGACGGCTCGGCGTTTTTCGTGCGCAGTGGAATGCAGAAGGCCAGGGTCACACCGGCCAGTGTGGCGTGCACGCCGCTCTTGAGTACACACACCCAGAGGATCAGCCCGATGATCATGTACGGCCCGAGTTTCACCACACCCAGTCGGTTCATCCCGATCAAGGCCGCGATGCAGGCCGCGGCCAATGCCAGGGACAGGGTCGACAGTGCGCCGGAATAAAAGATCGCGATGATGATGATCGCGCCCAGGTCGTCGATGATCGCCAGGGTCATCAGGAACAGTTTCAGCGACACCGGCACGCGTTTCCCCAACAGGGCCAGTACGCCGAGGGCGAAGGCGATGTCGGTGGCGGTCGGGATGGCCCAGCCACTCAGCGCGGTCGGGTTGTCACGGTTCAAAAACCAGTAGATCAGCGCCGGCACCACCATGCCGCCAATCGCCGCCGCGCCGGGCAGGACGATTTGCGAGGGCTTCGACAGTTGGCCGTCGAGGACTTCGCGCTTCACTTCCAGGCCGATCAACAGGAAGAACAAGGCCATCAGGCCGTCGTTGATCCACAGCAGCAGTGGCTTGGCGATTTTCAGGGCGCCGATCTGAGCCACCACAGGAGTGTCCAGCAGGCCGCTATAGAGCCATGACAGCGATGAATTGTTGATGATCAGGGCGAGGACAGCCGCGGCGATCAATAACAGACCGCTGGCAGCTTCCAACTGAAAGAAACGCGTGAACGTGCTACGCAGAGGCAATGTCGCTCTCCATCGATAAATTCAAAAGGTGGCACACCCTAACCCGTACCGTTAGTTGTTAAAACAAAAGTTATATTCTTTTTTGTTATATGTCGTTACAACGTGGTCGGTCAGCAAAGGCCTGAGCCTAGCAGTTGCCGGACGTATTGGGCCCCAGCTGTATCTGTGCTTGATGTAGGTTTTTTCCTAAGCTTGTGGACTGAGCCTTGCGACAAGGCCGACTCTTGCCTGATTCAACGAGAAAACCACCATGAACGACAACCGACAGTGGGCCCGCGAAGCCATCCGGATCATCGAAGCCGACTTCCAGCGTAGCGCCGACACCCACCTGATCCCCTTGCCGCTGCCGGGGTTGCCGGGCATCGAGTTGTACTTCAAGGATGAGTCGAGCCATCCCACCGGCAGCCTGAAACATCGGTTGGCCCGCTCATTGTTCCTCTATGCATTGTGTAACGGCTGGCTCAAACCCGGCGCGCCGGTGATCGAAGCCTCCAGCGGTTCGACGGCGATTTCCGAGGCGTACTTTGCCCGTTTGCTGGGGTTGCCGTTCATTGCGGTGATGCCTGCGAGCACATCCAGGGAAAAGATCGCGCAAATCGCTTTCTACGGTGGCAAGAGCCATCTGGTGGACGATCCGACGCAGATTTACGCTGAGTCCGAACGCCTGGCTCGCGAACACGACGGGCATTTCATCGACCAGTTCACCTACGCCGAACGCGCCACCGATTGGCGGGCGAACAACAACATCGCCGAATCGATCTTCCAGCAAATGCGCTTCGAGCAGCACCCGGAACCGAGCTGGCTGATTTCCAGCCCCGGCACCGGCGGCACCACCGCGACACTGGGCCGTTACGTGCGCTATCGCCAGCATTGCACCCGCGTGCTGTGTGCCGATGCCGAGCGTTCGGTGTTCTTCGATTACTACAAGACCGGCGACGCCAGTCTGCGTCTGGATCACGGTTCACGGATTGAAGGTATTGGCCGGCCGCGTGTCGAAGCGTCGTTCTTGCCCAAAGTCATCGATGCAATGGTCAAGGTGCCGGACGCGTTGTCGCTGGCGGCCATGCATTATCTGGCGCAACGTTTGGGGCGACGGGTGGGCGGATCGAGCGGGACCAACCTGATCGGTGCCTTGATGGCGGCCCAGCAGATGGTGGCGGCGGGGGAGTCGGGGTCGATCGTGGCGATTCTGTGCGATGGCGGCGAGCGCTATGCCGACACCTATTACGATCAGGCCTGGCTCAAGGCCCAAGGGTATGAGTTGAGTGGCTTGATGGATGCCGTGGCGGCCAGCGTCGAACGCGGCGAGCCGTTGCCGGTCAGCGTGTTGCGCGCCAATATCTGACACACCGAAAACCAATGTGGGAGCGGGCTTGCTCGCGAATACGGTGTCACATTCAATAGAGATGTTGACTGATCAGCCGCATTCGCGAGCAAGCCCGCTCCCACATTTAATTTGTGTCAGGCCTCGAGGCCGAGGATATCCCGGGCAACCGCTTCGGCAATCCGAATCCCGTCGACACCCGCCGATAGAATCCCGCCCGCATAACCCGCGCCTTCACCGGCCGGGAACAAGCCCTTCACGTTCAGGCTCTGCATCGACTCGTTACGGGTAATCCGCAGCGGCGATGAAGTGCGCGTCTCGATCCCGGTCAACACCGCGTCGTGCAGCGAGTAGCCACGAATCTGCTTCTCGAACGCCGGCAAGGCTTCGCGAATCGCTTCGATGGCGAACGCTGGCAAAGCCAGGGCCAAATCACCCAAGGCAACGCCCGGTTTGTAGGACGGCTCGACGCTGCCCAACTCGGTGGACGGCTTGCCGGCGATAAAGTCGCCGACCAGTTGCGCCGGTGCTTCGTAGTTGCTGCCACCCAGCACAAAAGCGTGGGATTCCAGGCGTTCCTGCAATTCGATGCCGGCCAGTGGGCCGCCCGGATAATCGACTTCCGGGGTGATGCCGACGACGATCCCGGAGTTGGCGTTACGTTCGTTACGCGAGTACTGGCTCATGCCGTTGGTAACCACGCGGTTCGGCTCGGAGGTTGCCGCCACTACGGTGCCGCCCGGGCACATGCAGAAGCTGTAGACCGAGCGGCCATTCTTGGCGTGGTGCACCAGTTTGTAGTCGGCAGCGCCGAGCTTCGGGTGGCCGGCGTACTTGCCCAGGCGCGCGCGGTCGATCAACGACTGCGGATGCTCGATACGGAAACCTACCGAAAACGGCTTGGCTTCCATGTACACGCCACGGCCGTGAAGCATGCGGAAGGTGTCCCGGGCGCTGTGGCCGAGGGCCAGAATCACGTGTTTCGAATGGATCTGCTCGCCGCCGTTGAGCTCGACGCCCACCAGTTGGCCGTCGTCGATCAGCACATCGGTCACCCGCTGCTGGAAGCGCACTTCGCCGCCCAGGGCGCGAATCTGCTCACGCATGTTTTCCACCACACCGGTCAGACGGAACGTCCCGATGTGCGGCTTGCTGACGTACAGGATTTCTTCCGGCGCACCGGCCTTGACGAACTCGTGCAGCACCTTGCGACCGAGGAATTTCGGGTCCTTGATCTGGCTGTAGAGCTTGCCGTCGGAGAACGTCCCCGCGCCGCCTTCGCCGAATTGCACGTTGGATTCGGGGTTGAGCACGCTTTTACGCCACAGGCCCCAGGTGTCCTTGGTGCGCTGACGCACTTCGGTGCCGCGTTCGAGGATGATCGGCTTGAAGCCCATCTGCGCCAGCAGCAGGCCGGCGAAGATCCCGCACGGGCCGAAGCCGACCACGATCGGGCGTTGGCTCAGGTCGGCCGGCGCCTGGCCGACCATTTTGTAGCTGACATCCGGCGCCACGTTGACGTTACGGTCATCGGCGAACGTGCGCAGCACCGCCGCCTCATCGCGAACGTTGAGGTCGATGGTGTAGATGAAACACAGTTCGGAGGACTTTTTGCGCGCATCGTAGCTGCGCTTGAACAAGGTGAAGTCGAGCAGGTCATCACTGGCGATGCCCAGGCGCTGCACGATGGCAGGGCGCAGGTCTTCATCGGGATGGTCGATCGGCAACTTGAGTTCGGTGATTCGTAACATGGCGGGATCCGGTTCGCGGGGCGCACAACTGCGCCAAGGCGTTTGAAGCCCGCGATTATAAGCCTCAAAGGATGATTCCCGTGAGGCTAAAACGATCAGTCGTTACGCGATCCGCCAAAATACCCGCAGCCGCGTTGCACCTGGCCATCGATACGCAGTTCGGCGCTCATGTGCTGCACGCTGCCGGTGCTGCTGTCGACGCAACGTTGCGGCGCGACCCAGAGCTCGATGCGCTGATTATTGGCTTCGGTGCTGAGGTTGAAGCGGCCATCGCCCAGCTGTTCTTCAACATACGGCACGGCCAGAGGGGGCTGACCGACGCGGTCGATGACCATGCCCTTGCCGCTGACTTTGACGTTCCACTCGGGGCCGTGGCCGGCGGCGCGCAGGATCAGCTGTTTAAAGTTGGGGTCGTCGCATGCGCTGCCCGAGCGTTCGACGCGGTACAACTGCGTAAGGTCGAGTTGGCTGTCAGCACCACTGGCAACGATCCGGCCGCGCACATCGGCGAACAGCTTGCCCTGATCATCGGCCAGGGTCGCGGCCTCTTGCAGGATGCTGGTGCCACCGATGTCATTGACCACGAAACTGCGTTGCTCATTACACGGCTGGAACAGCAGCTTGCCGTCGGCCGCCGTCAATTGGCCCTGCATGCGGGTCTGGCCCACATGGGAAGCACTTTGCCGTGGGCCATCGAGCAACTGGCAAGCGGCGAACAACGGAAGCAGGGCAACAAGCACTAAGGAACGGGCAACACGCATCTTTGAGTCTCCTGACAAGTGCCGCCACGTTACTCAGCCTGACCGTTCATCACAACCCTGCAATGTTCTCGCTTTCCTGTGGGCGAGTCTGGTTTAGCCGACGCGATAGGTCTGGCCGGTCTGCAGGCCTTCCACGCTTTTGGCGTAGGCCAGCGCCACGTCGGCGGCGGGAACCGGTTTGAAACCACGGAAGTACGGCGCATAGCTGCCCATGGCTTCGACCAGCACGTTCGGGCTGACCGAGTTGATGCGCAGACCGCGTGGCAGTTCGATCGCCGCCGCACGGACGAAGGCGTCCAGGGCGCCGTTGACCAGGGACGCGGAGCTGCCGGTACGAATTGGATCGTGGCTGAGGATGCCGGTGGTGAAGGTGAAAGACGCACCGTCATTGGCGAATTCCCGGCCGATCAGCAGCAGGTTGACCTGGCCCATCAGTTTGTCGCGCAAGCCGAGTTCGAAATCTTGTGCGGTCATGGTGGCCAGCGGCACGAAGTTGACACTGCCGGCGGCGCAGATCAGCGCATCGAAGTTGCCGGTCTGTTCGAACAGTTTGCGGATCGAGGCGCTGTCACTGATGTCGACCTGGAAATCACCGCTCTTGCGGCCGATACGGATGATTTTGTGGCGTTGGGACAGTTCATGGTCAATGGCCGAACCGACGGTGCCGGAGGCGCCAATCAACAGAATTTTCATCGTGCAGTTCCTCAAGTGGGTTGGATTTAAAGTTAAGTCTAGTGTGGTTTTTTTTATAAATAAGCGTGCTAATGGGCAACCTTTGGTTTTCAAATGGAAACAATCCATGAGCGAAATGGACGACCTGGCAGCGTTCGCGGTGTTGATCGAGGCGGGCAGTTTCACCCTGGCCGCCCAGCAATTGGGTTGCAGCAAAGGGCAACTCTCCAAGCGCATCAGCCTGCTGGAAACGCGCTTTGGCGTGGTGTTGCTGCAGCGCACCACGCGCCGCTTGAGCTTGACGGCGGCGGGCGCGGCGCTGTTGCCGCAGGCCCAGGCGCTGGTGGTGCAAGTCGAGCGAGCGCGTCAGGCGTTGGCGCGGCTCAAAGACGACATGGCCGGCCCGGTGCGGATGACCGTGCCGGTTTCATTGGGGGAAACGTTCTTTGATGGCGCATTGCTGGAGTTTTCCCGGCAGTACCCCGAGGTGCAGATCGAACTGGAGCTCAACAACCACTACCGTGATTTGTCCAGGGACGGGTTCGACCTGGCGATCCGCTCGGAAGTGGCCAACGACGAACGTCTGGTGGCCCGACCGTTGCTGGCCTGGCACGAGATGACCTGCGCCAGCCCGGCGTATCTCGAGCGATTCGGTGAACCGCTGACGCCCCAGGCCTTGGCCGAACACCGCTGCCTGCTCAACAGTCATTACAGCGGTCGCGAAGAATGGCTCTATCACCAACAGCACGAATTAACGCGGGTGCGAGTGTCGGGGCCGTTTGCCAGCAACCATTACAACCTCTTGAAGAAAGCGGCACTGACCGATGCCGGCATTGCGCGTTTGCCGTCGTATCTGTTGCAGGAGGAATTGGCCGACGGACGTTTGCGCTGGCTCCTGCGCGATTATCAGACCCGCAGCATGCCGATGTATCTGGTGCATCCGTATCAGGGGGGGCTGCCGAAGCGTACCCAAGTGCTGGCGGATTATTTGATCGGTTGGTTCAAGCGCAGTGGCGAGGCGCTGGATCGGCTTCAACGATAACCTCTCACCACACAACCCTTGTGGGAGCGGGCTTGCTCGCGAAGGCGATGTGTCAGCCAACATATCTGTCGAATGTGATACCGCATTCGCGAGCAAGCCCGCTCCCACAGTTGGATCTCCATTGCCGGGAGTTCTGGGGTTGGTTTCAGCGCGGGTATCGCTTGGCAATCAGGTGATCGATCGACAACTTGCCAGGTCCAGTCGCCATCAAGTACAGCAACACCGCCGCCCAGGTGCCGTGGGTCGGATACGCATCGGGGTACACGAACAGTTGAATGGTCAGGGTCATACCCAGCAGCGCCAGGGCTGAAAAGCGCGTGGCGAAGCCGATCAGGATCAGCACCGGAAAGAAATGCTCGGCGAAGGCCGCCAGGTGCGCCGCCAGTTCCGGGGAGAGCAACGGCAGGTGATATTCGCTCTGGAACAACGGAATGGTCGAGTCCGCCAGCCTTGGTACGCCGAGTTCAAAGGTGCCGTCGATCAAGTCGATGGCCAAGCCTTCCACCTTGGTCTGCCCGGATTTCCAGAACACCGCGGCAATGGAAAAGCGCGCGATAAAGGCGATCAGGCTGTGGGGGATTTTTTCCAGCAGCGCGATGGCGCGGGTAATGGTGTTTGTGTTCATGGCGATACCTGGTTGTGGTGTAAATGGGTGATGGCGTTGTGGCTGATCAGCAGCGCCAGGGTTTGGCTGAGGTCGAAGGCGGGGGCAGTTTCCAACGCTTGGCTCAGGGGCTGTCCGAGTCGCAGGCTCTGAATGAAGGTGCTGGCGCCCTGGTCGATGGTGAAGACCTCAACCTCCAGGCCGTTGCGCAGAACCAATGCGTTTTGTCCGTGGTCGAGATCGACCCCGGCCAGCGAGGCGTCCTGTTGGTGAGCCGCCCAGATCCTGACCACGGCGAAAGCTGAAGTCAGCAGATTCAAGGAGGGGTGAAGCCCGACGGTCAGTTCGCTCAGCGCTTGTGGGTCCGCCAGCGCGGTGGCGATTTGTGCATGGCTCAAGGGCTGCGCGTCGGCAGCGTGATAGGCCTGAACGCGCAAGCGCTCCAGCCGCGCCACATCGGCCAGATAAGGCACGCAGGCTGCCGGTTCAAAGTGGTCGATGAACCCGGCGAAGTCCTTGCCGTAATCCTTGATGAGCGGGCCTTGAGGTGGGCAACTCTGCACATACGAGCCCGCCATCGCCCGAAAGAACTCCTCGCCCACCAACTGCACAACCACCGGATAACTGTCGGCCAGGGCGTTGATCAGCGAACTCTGCACATTGTTGCGATACACCGCGAAACGGCTGGCCGGATCGGCACCGTTGGTGCTGCACAAACCCTCGGGGCAGGGCTGTTGCGGATCGAGCAGGGCGGCGGCAAAAGTGGCTTGAGCGCTCATGGCCGGCTCCCCGCGCGGTGCAGCAACTCATCGGCATGCCGGGCTTCGGCGTGCAACACGCTGAAGGCCGGTAACCGGTTGTCGCGCTCGATCAACGTGGCGATCGGGCCGACCCGCTCCAGCACCCGCGAGTACAGCGTCCACACAGCGTTATCGATGGGGGCGCCGTGATCGTCGATCAGCAGACGGTCACCGAGGCTGTCGGTGTCTTCGGCAAAACCGGCCAGATGAATCTCTCCCACCGCGTGTAGCGGCAGGGCGTCGATGTAGGCCAGCGGATCTTTTTGGTGATTGATGCAGGAAACGTAGACGTTGTTGACGTCCAGCAGCAGGCCGCAGCCGGTGCGGTGAATGACTTCACCGATGAAGTCGGCTTCATCGATTGTCGAGTTCTGGAACGCCAGGTATGTCGCCGGGTTTTCCAGCAGCATCGGGCGTTTGAGGGTGTTCTGCACCTGATCGATGTGCTCGCAGACGCGGTTCAGCGTCGGCGCATCGTAGGCCAGGGGCAACAGGTCATTGAGAAACACCGGACCATGGCTGGACCAGGCCAGGTGTTCGGAAAAGGAGTGGGGTTGATAGCGTTCGATCAGCGCGGCGAGCCTTTGCAGGTGCTGACCATCCAGCGGACCTTCGGCACCGATGGACAGGCCAACGCCGTGCAGTGACAGCGGATACTGCTCGCGGATCAACCCCAGAAAGTGATGGAACGGGCCGCCGGCCACCATGTAGTTTTCGGCGTGGACTTCGAAGAAACCGATGTCCGGTTGTGCACCGAGCACTTCACGAAAGTGCTCGGTCTTGAGCCCCAGCCCGGAGCGGGGCGGGAGCCCGGAGAATGAATGGTTCATGGTCGACACTCAGGCTGGGGGCTGATTACGACTTGGCTTTGTAGGCTTCCAGCTGGCCGAAACCGGTTGGCGAAGTCTTGCTCTCGGTGGTCATGCAGGTGCCTTTCGGGACGAGTTTCCAGGCATTGGCCTGGTGATCCATTTTGGCGGTGCCGGCGCAAGTGGTGCCGGCGCCTGCGGCGCAATCGTTATGACCTTTCATGGCCACGCCGAAGCATTTTTCCATGTTGGCGTCAGCGGCATGGGCCGTGGAGACAGCGGCGATGCTCAGGGCAGAACCAAGGGCCAGAACCAGGGCGGTGGCGGACAGGGTGCGGGTGGTAGCAGTCATGATGTTTCTCCGAAATTGAGCTTGGTTTGGCAAGCGTTTGTGCTTGCTTACCGCTCTAGAGAAACGACAACGCGGGGTGTTACAGCTGACTGCAGTTTTTTTTAAAAAAATCCTCAAGGCACCACGAATCCCCTGTGGGAGCGGGCTTGCTCGCGAAAGCAGTGGGTCAGTCACCACCTATGTTGAATATCAGATTGCATTCGCGAGCAAGCCCGCTCCCACAGGGGATCTTCATTGTTGTGAGGTTTGTGCCAGGCACAAAAAAACGGCCCGAAGGCCGTTTTTTGTTTACCGCAAGGGCTTAACCGCCGAGGTACGCTTCGCGCACTTTCGGATCGGTCAGCAGCGCTTCACCCGTTCCGGTCATCACCACCCGGCCGTTTTCCAGCACGTAGGCACGGTCAGCGATTTTCAGCGCCTGGTTGGCGTTCTGCTCCACCAGGAACACCGTCACACCGTCCTTGCGCAGTTGTTCGATGATGTCGAAGATCTGCTGGATGATGATCGGTGCCAGGCCCAGCGATGGCTCGTCGAGCAGCAACAGCTTGGGCTTGCTCATCAGCGCGCGGCCGATGGCGAGCATTTGCTGTTCGCCGCCGGACATGGTGCCGCCACGTTGGGCGAAGCGTTCTTTCAGGCGTGGGAAAAGTCCCAGAACCTTGTCCATCTGCTCCTGATAATCGCCCTTGTCGGTGAAGAATCCGCCCATGGCGAGGTTTTCTTCCACGGTCAGACGGGCAAACACCCGACGACCTTCCGGAACCACGGCGATGCTTTTACGCATGATCTGCGACGAGTCCTGGCCGACGAGTTCCTCGCCCATGTAGCGGATGCTGCCGCTGTGGGCTTGCGGCGAACCGCAGAGGGTCATCAGCAGGGTCGACTTGCCGGCACCGTTGGCGCCGATCAGGGTCACGATCTCGCCCTGGCGGACTTCGACGTTGACGCTGTGCAGCGCCTGGATCTTGCCGTAGAAGGTGGAAACGTTTTCGAACTGCAGCATTTACGCTTCCCCCAGGTAGGCTTTGATCACTTCAGGATTGTCGCGGATCTGCTCCGGCGTGCCGTTGGCCAGTGGTGTGCCCTGGTTGATCACGAAGATGTGGTCGGAAATGCTCATGACCAGTTTCATGTCGTGTTCGATCAACAGCACAGTCACATTATGCTCTTCACGCAGGGTGCCGATCAGCGCCTTGAGGTCTTCGGTTTCCCGCGGGTTGAGGCCGGCGGCCGGTTCGTCGAGCATGAGGATCCGCGGGCGGGTCATCATGCAGCGAGCGATTTCCAGGCGACGTTGCTGACCATAGGCCAGTGTGCCGGCCGGGCGGTTGGCGAACTCCTTGAGGTTGACCTTTTCCAGCCAGTACTCGGCGTATTCCATGGCCTCGCGTTCGCTTCTGCGGAACGCCGGGGTCTTGAACAGGCCGGCCAGGAAGTTGGTGTTCAGGTGACGGTGTTGCGCGATCAAGAGGTTCTCGACCGCCGTCATTTCCTTGAACAGCCGCACGTTCTGGAAGGTCCGCACCACGCCTTTGAGGGCAATCTTGTGGCCCGGCAGGCCCTGGATCTGCTCGCCGTCCAGCACGATGCTGCCGGCGGTCGGCTGGTAGAAACCGGTCAGGCAGTTGAACACGGTGGTCTTGCCGGCACCGTTGGGGCCGATCATCGATACCACTTGTTTCTCTTTGACGCTCAGGGCCACGCTGTTGACCGCCAGCAGGCCGCCGAAGCGCATGCTCAGGTCAGTGACTTTCAGGATCTCACGGCTCATTTGCGCAGCTCCATGTGGGGGCGTTGCATAGGCAGCAGACCTTGAGGACGCCAAATCATCATCAGCACCATCAAGGCGCCGAACATCAACATGCGGTATTCACTGAATTCACGCATCATTTCCGGCAACAGGATCATCACCGTGGCGGCGAGTACGACGCCCAGTTGCGAGCCCATGCCGCCCAGCACCACGATGGCGAGGATGGTCGCCGATTCGATGAAGGTGAAGGATTCCGGTGTCACCAGGCCCTGGCGCGCGGCGAAGAAGCTACCGGCGAAACCGGCGAAGCAGGCACCCAGGGTGAACGCCGACAGCTTGATGACCGTAGGGTTGAGACCCAGTGCACGGCAGGCGATTTCGTCTTCACGCAGCGCTTCCCAGGCACGACCCAGGGGCATGCGCAGCAAGCGGTTGATGACGAACAGGGCGAACAGAGACAACAACACCGCGATCAGGTAAAGGAATATCACCTTGTTCACCGGGTTGTAGGTCAGACCGAAGTACTCGTGGAAAGTCTGCAGACCCTCTGCGGCGGTTTTATCGAAGGTCAGCCCGAAGAGTGTTGGCTTGGGAATGTTGCTGATGCCGTTCGGACCACCCGTGAGGCCGGTCAGGTTACGCAGGAACAGACGGATGATTTCACCGAAGCCCAGGGTCACGATCGCCAGGTAGTCACCGCGCAAGCGCAGCACCGGGAAACCGAGCAGGAAGCCGAACGTGGCCGCCATCATCCCGGCAATCGGCAGGCAGATCCAGAAGCTCAGGCCGTAGTAGTGCGACAGCAGCGCATAGCTGTAGGCGCCCACGGCATAGAAGCCGACATAACCGAGGTCGAGCAGGCCGGCCAGACCGACCACGATGTTCAGGCCCAGGCCGAGCATCACGTAGATCAGCACCAGGGTGGCGATATCCACCGCCCCGCGGGAGCCGAAGAACGGCCAGATCAGCGAGCCGACGATCAGCGCAATGATGATCCAGCGCTGGGTGGTCGGCAGGGTCAGGAAGTTACTGGCCTTGGCCGGCATCCCCGGCAGGCTTGGCGAGGATTTCCAGGCCGCGCTGATCTGCTGGTCGAACAGCACCCGCAGGAACATCAGCACCGAGCACGCGGCGATGGTGATCAGTGTGGCGGTACTGGCGCCCTGGACTTCGAGGTTGATGCCGACGATGGTCAGTTTCAAGCCGAGTACCGGGTAGGCAACGGCCCACACCAGCAAGGCGCTGAACAACGCCTGTTTAAGATTCCTAGTCATACTTTCTCAACCTCCGGACGGCCCAACAGGCCGGTTGGCCGGAACAACAACACCAGGACCAATAGACCGAACGCCACGACGTCCTTGTACTGGTCGCCGAAGATATCGGCACCAAAGGCTTCCGCCACCCCAAGCACCAACCCGCCGAGCATCGCGCCGGGGATGCTGCCGATACCGCCCAGTACCGCGGCGGTGAAGGCCTTGAGGCCGACCAGGAAACCGGCGTTCGGGTTGATTACGCCGTATTGCATGCTCAGCAGCACGGCTGCGATAGCCGCCAGTGCCGCACCGATGACGAAGGTCAGGGCGATGATGTTGTTGGTGTTGATGCCCAGCAGGTTGGCCATCTTGATGTCTTCGGCACAGGCACGGCAGGCGCGACCCAGGCGAGAGCGGGAGATGAACAGCGTCAGGCCGAGCATGGCGACCAGGGTCACCACGAACACCACGATTTGCATGTAGGAAATCAGCACTTCATGTGCGCCACCTGGCCCGATGGCGAAGTTGCCGGGGATCAGGTTGGAGATGGATTTGTCCTTGGAGTCTTGCGAAAGCAGAACGGTGTTCTGCAGGAAGATCGACATGCCGATGGCGGAGATCAGCGGAATCAGACGGTTGCTGCCGCGCAGGGGGCGGTAGGCGATCCGTTCGATGCTGTAACCGTAGGCACTGGTCACGACGATGGTCGCGATGAAAGCGGCGGTCATCAACAGCGGGACACTGTCGAGTCCCAGCATGGCCAGCCCGGCGATGGCGATGAACGCCACGTAGGAGCCGATCATGTACACCTCGCCGTGGGCGAAGTTGATCATTCCAATGATGCCGTAAACCATCGTATAGCCGATGGCGATCAGGGCATACGTGCTGCCAATGGTCAGACCATTAACCAGCTGTTGGAAAAAGTGATAGATGTCAGGCATTACAGCGCTCCTAAAAACCTGATACGCATTTCACTGGTGGAGTCATTTTCCCGCTCGAGCCCCATGGATCTGCATCCACTTCGAATTCGAGGTTTGCCAGCGAACCGCTGATGACGGTTTTGAGATTTTCAGGTGGGGAGGCTGGCGGATCACGCCAGCGCGGCCCAATACGTTCGTAAAACAAAGCCCACGGCACGCCGTGGGCTTTATTGGCAGTCAGTCAGGCAAGCCTTACTGAGGCGAAACTTCGGTTTTCGGTTTGCCGAAGTGCCACTGGTAAACCACGAACTTGAAGTCTTTCAGGTCACCCTTGGCGTCGAAGCTCAGGTCGCCAGTCGGGGTCTTGAAGGTGCCTGCGTGAATGGCAGCAGCCACTTTGGCAGTGTCTTCGCTCTTGGCAGCCTTGATGCCTTCGGCGATGACTTCCACAGCCGAGTAGGCCGGGAACACGAACGGACCGCTCGGGTCTTCTTTCTTGGCCTTGAACGCGTCAGCCAGGGCGATGTTGGCCGGATCCTGGTCGAAGGATTTCGGCAGGGTCACCAGCAGGCCTTCGGAAGCCTCCTTGGCGATCTGCGAAATGGAGTCGTTACCCACGCCTTCCGGACCCATGAACTTGGCTTTCAGGCCTTTTTCTTCGGATTGACGCAGGATCAGGCCCAGTTCCGGGTGGTAGCCGCCGTAGTAGACGAAGTCGACGTTGGCTTGCTTGAGCTTGGCGATCATCGAGGAGAAGTCTTTGTCGCCGGCGTTGATACCTTCGAACACGGCAACCTTGACGCCTTTGCCTTCGAGGGTTTTCTTCACGGCGCTGGCGATGCCTTCACCGTATTGCTGTTTGTCGTGCAGTACGGCAACGATTTTCGGTTTTACGTAATCGGCGATGTAGTTACCGGCGGCAGGGCCCTGGGCGCTGTCCAGACCGATGGTGCGGAACACCATTTTGTAACCACGGGAGGTGATGTCCGGGCTGGTGGCAGCCGGGGTGATCATGATCACGCCTTCGTCTTCGTAAATGTCCGAAGCCGGTTGAGTGGAGCTGGAGCACAGGTGACCGACCACGAACTTGACGCCGTCGTTGACGACTTTGTTCGCGACGGCAACCGCTTGTTTTGGATCGCAGGCATCGTCGTATTCAACGGCTACGAGCTTCTTGCCGTCGACGCCGCCCTTGGCGTTGATTTGTTCGATGGCCATTTTGGCGCCACTGAACTGCATGTCGCCGTATTGGGCTACAGGGCCGGTTTTAGGGCCGGCGATGCCGATCTTGATGGTGTCGGCGGCGAACGAATGGCTGGCAACTCCGGCCAGAACCATAGCGGCAAACAGTTTTGAAATCTGCTTAGTAGCCTTAGTCATAGTGCTCCACTCTTACTGTTGTAGTTTTTATAGTCCTGGCGCCGTAGCAGCAGAACCGGGTCAGATATCGTCGATATCCTCCGGAAAATGCCCCCGGCAACTGTACCGGTACAGTGTAGAGCGCCGATTGTTGGCCTGGGAAGCTGGCGCCAGGGGGCAAAACCTGAGGGTGTCGCTTTATTGAAAGAAAAAGACAGAATCGCGGCGAGATGTTAGCTGGCTAATACTTGAAGCAGCAGCATTCCCTGGCTTTCCCGGGTTTTTCAATCGGTAACGCAATTACATCCGGGTTTTTCTGGCCCAACACCGACGTTATCATTCACATCGATTTTTTTTGCGGACAGGAACCCATGACTCAAGAACCTAGCACCCTCTATGCCAAGCTGCTTGGTGAAACCGCATCTATTACCTGGAAAGAGTTGGAGCCGTTCTTTGCCAAGGGTGCCCTATTGTGGGTCGATCCTGGTCTGGATTTGATCGCCGCAGCCGAAGCGGTGGCGACCGATGAAGGCGAGAAAGTCGCTGCCTGGCTGGCTGCCGACAAGGTCGCCAAGCTGTCTGAAACGCGGGCGCTGGATCTTTTCGAGCGCGATCCCGAGCTGTGGGCGGTTGTTGTTTCGCCATGGATCATGATCCAGGAAAGGGCGAAGTCTTGATGGTGCGCACCGATTTGGTGCCTGGTTTTGTCGGACAAAAGTGTGTAGCCGAGTAGCGTGATGGCAGGTTGCCGTAGAGAAAGGCCACAGAAAGGCCGCTATAACGGTGACGTAAACGTAACGGGAACAGTTTATTGAGCAGCCGATGGGCTGCTCAATTGTTTCTGGATGTGATCGTTCCCACGCGGGGCGTGGGAATGCTCACGCCCAGCTTCAATAAGCGGTCTTGCCCGTATGGTTATTCAGCGAAATAACCTTGGTCTTGCCAATCCGGTGGCGGTAGATCTCGCGCAGGTACTTGATCGCCTTCTTCACGCAGTCGCGCGACAAACGAATGTCGTTGATCGAGACGAACTTCTCTTTGTCGTTGATCAGCTCGCGGTACTTCTTCTCATACATCGGTTTGATCGCGTACCAGTTGGTATCGAGGATCTTCGCCGGGTTTTCGAATTCGTTGAGCAGTTCGTCGATGCGGTCTTCGTCGAAGTCTTCATTGATGATGAAGTCCAGGATCGAGTTGTCCAGAGTGTCATCAAAACGGTACGGGTTTTTCGCAAAGCAACGCTTGATGAACGCCACGATCAGCGTCAGGAAGTCGTCCGACAGGCACGGGCTCTTGGCGATCAAAGTGGTCAGCGACAGGTTGGCCGAGGCGCCGATCACCAATGCATAGCGCTTGAGCGTGGTGTTGGGGAACAGGCTGTTGAGGTGGGTCTTCAAGCGGTTAAGGTCCATATAGGACAGCTTGTAGTCCTTGGGCAAGGACACAATCGACACCACCGACGAGCAATTCTTGAAGAAGTGCAGGTCGTGCAGTGCAGCCGCGTCATAGCCCGAATTCTTGTACTGCTCGAGCGAGGCGCGATAGCGCTTGGACTCGATCGGCAACAGGCTGATGCCTTCGATTGCCTGGGTGACTTTGTTGAAGTGCGGCAGGTCGATGGAGCGGAAAAACAGGTCATCGATGTTCAGGCGCTGCGGCTCCTTCTCGAACACCTTGAACTTGTCATTGCTCGGCGGCGGGGTTTCCGGCACCACGGACTCGGCGTAGGCAATCGCCACCGGGCCGGCGAGGCTCATGAACAGGTCGTTGGCGTCCAGGCGAATGGTTTCGCCGATGTCGATGCCGGCACGACGGAAGTAGTTCTGGTCGTAGTCGGTGGTGACCGCCTGTGCTGTCAGAATGTTGAAGATCTGCTGCGAGATGTACTGGTTGGCGTGCTTTTCCATCGCGTTGACGTCGATGTTCTGGATGTTGCCGTCATCGCTTTCTTCGGCATAGCGCATGATGTCGTTGGAGATCAGCATCATGGCGTTCCATGGACGGATACGGCCCATGACGCTGGCTTCGCTGCTGTCTTCGTTGGCGAAGTTGTAGGAGAAGTCCCACTCTTCCGACAGGTATTTGCACAGCAGGCGACCGGCGTTGATGTGCAGCGCCTCGGACATTTCACTGCGGTGATCGGAAATGTTCGGCAGGACACAAATACCGCTGGTGAAGATCGGCTCGAAGACGAAGGAATGACCGCTCTTGCCGTCGTGTTCGTCCATCGGCTTGGTGTCGAACGTCTTGTTCATGTACGAGTGCTGCTGGGCCAGGCCGAATTCCGAGGCCATGCCCGAACCGGTACCGCCGCCGGCACTGAAGATCGAGAAATACAGGCGCGACTGGTTGGCCTTGATCCCGCAGCTGTCGATCAGGTACGAGTGAATCATCTTCCAGTCGGGGCTGGAGAAGCGCTGGGTGTCCTTGTTCAGGATGATCTTGGCCAGATACTGGCCGAGGATCGGCGCGTTACCGGCGCCGCCGGCGTGGACTTCCGACAAGTCCATGATTTTCATTTTGCTGTAGTCACGCAAAAAGCCGCTTTTTTCGCCCTTGCGCGAGAAGCGGATGCGGCCGGCGATGTCCTTGTCCAGGTCGCCGAGCATCACCAGCGGTTCCACCAGGAACACCGGTTTGCTGGCCTTGTTCGGCCCCAGGCGCAGGTTGTTGCGAATCCACTGCGCCGGGCTGTAGCCCTTTTCGGCGTAGCGCTTGTCCGGCGACAGACGGTCTTCGTTATTGAATTCGTTGAGGTAGAACTTGCGGGCGTTGTACACCAGTTCCGCCACGTCCAGCGCGATATTCGACCCACAGCGGCCCAGGCCGATCAGGCACACCGAGGGGAATTCCTGGTCGTTGTGCTGTTCGCTGTCGCCTTCCAGATGGGGCGGGCGCGGGAACACCAGGTCGCGCAGGCCATCGAGGTTGTCGAGGATGCGGTCGGTATTGGTTTCGGTGAAATACAGGTATTGCTGAGTCGCCAGCGGACGCGACGGGGGCAATGGCTTCAACGATGAGGGGCTGTTCGCCGCGGGGCTCAGGGTCAGGTCGGATACCGCGGGGGCCGGATTATTTTTAGAAGTCATTGTGCGCCATATACCTGGACTGGTCGGCTCGGCGACAAGTGTCATCGAGTCATCACGGAATGGGATCTCGCGTCTTTTTGCAGCGCGTATGTGGCCCAAGCGTCAGGGGATTGGCCTGAACATCGCTCGGGGGAATCCTTTCCTTAATCATGATGAATCGGCCAATATTCGATGATCTTTAATCAAAAGGAGGCTAAATGATGGCAGCGTTACCTGCGCTGGGGTTTGCCGGAATCGGCCTGATGGGGTTGCCTATGTGCCGTCGCCTGATGGCGGCGGGTTATCCGCTGACGGTGTGGAACCGCAACCCGGCCAAGTGTGCGGCGCTGGTCGAGGCCGGAGCACGGCAAGTGGCGACGCCGGCCGAACTGTGTCAGCACGCGGACCTGGTGATGCTGTGCCTGGCCGATACCGCCGTCGTACAAGAGGTCGTGTTCGGTACTGCCGGCGTTGCCGAGGGCGCGAAAAGCGGCCAGTTGCTGGTGGATTTTTCCAGCCTGGAACCCACGGCCACGCGGGAAATGGCGACCGCTCTGGTCCGTAAAACCGGTATGAGTTGGCTCGATGCGCCGGTGTCCGGCGGGGTGATCGGCGCCGAGGCCGGCAGCCTGGCGATCATGGTCGGTGGTGAGGCGACAGACCTTGCGCGCGTGCACCCGGTCTTGTTGACCCTCGGTCAGCGCGTGACCCACATGGGCGCGGTCGGCGCAGGGCAGGTGACCAAGGCCTGCAATCAGATGATTGTCGCCTGTAATGCCTTGGTCATTGCCGAAGTGGTGGCCCTGGCCGAGCGTTCCGGGGTCGACGCCGGCCTGATCGCCGAGGCGCTGGCCGGTGGTTTCGCCGATTCAAAACCGTTGCAGATTCTCGCGCCGCAAATGGCCGAAAGCCGTTTCGAGCCGGTGAAGTGGCACGTACGCACGCTGCTCAAGGATCTTGATACCGCCGTGAAGTTTTCCCGCGAACAGGGTTCGGCCACGCCGATCAGTGGATTGGCCGCACAACTGATGCGCCTCCATGGAGGGCAGGGGTTTCTGGAAAAGGATCCGTCGACGTTAGTGCAGCTATACCGTGAGCCAGACTCAGCGGATTGACGGTATGCATGTGCTTGCGCTGGTTGATTTCGGCCAGCACCGGGCGCAACTCAGCCAGCGGCACCGGACGACTCAGCAGGTAGCCCTGAACGAAATCGCAGCCGTGGCGTTGGAGAAAGTCGTATTGCTCGAAGGTTTCGACGCCTTCGGTGACGACCTGCAAATGCAGGGTGTGGGCCATGACGATAATGGCCTGGACGATCTCCATGTCCTGGGTGGCCTTGGGGATGTCCTGAATGAACGAGCGGTCGATTTTCAGCGTGTTCAATGGCAGGCGTCTGAGGTAGGCCAGGGATGAATAGCCGGTGCCGAAGTCGTCGATCGACAACGAAACACCGAGGGCGCGAATCTGCCGCAGCAACACCAGGGTATTGGAAATATTGCCCATCAGCGCATTCTCGGTCACTTCCAGTTCCAGCCGTTGTGGCGCTACCCCGAAGAGGTGCAGGGCCTGTTCGATTTCATTGGCCAGTTCTTCCCGCGCCAGGTTCAGGGGCGAGCAATTCACCGCGATTTTGAGGTTTTCGCAATCGTGGCGGGACAGCTCGCCCAAGTCTTCGCAGGCCTTGCGCAGCACCCAGTTGTCCAGGTCGGCGATCAGGCCGTTGGCCTCGGCGATGGCGATGAAACGATCCGGTGTCAGCAATCCGTGAACCGGGTGTTGCCAGCGAACCAGCGCTTCAAGTTTGGTGACCTGGCCGGTTCTCAGGTCATAGATCGGTTGGTAATACAGCATCAACCCGGTGTTTTCGCGCAGGGCGTGACGCAGTTCTTCTTCGAGCTGCAACTCCAGGGTGGCGCGGGTTTTCAGGTTTGTACTGAAAAAATGCAGGGCGTTACGACCGCAGTCCTTGGACTGATACAGCGCCAGGTCGGCATTTTTCAGCAGTTCTTCGCAGGTCTTGCCGTCTTCTGGAAACAGACTGATGCCGATGCTGGTGGTCATGACCATGCGCCGTCCGGACAACTCGATGGGTTCCTTCATTTTCAGCATGACGCGCTGGGCCATTTGCCGCGCTTCTTCGCGGTCGTACAGGCTGATGAGGATGCAGAATTCGTCGCCACCAAAACGCGCTACCACGTCTTCATGGCTGCGGACTGAGGCTTTGATGTGGCTGGCCAGGACTTTGAGCAATTCGTCGCCAGCGTCATGGCCGAGGCTGTCGTTGATCCGCTTGAAATGATCGATATCGAGGAACATCACCGCGAGCATGCCGCCTTCGTTGGTTTTCTCGATGAGTTTTTCGGCGAAGATCTGGTTGAAACCCCGGCGGTTGATCAGGTTGGTCAAGGGGTCGTAGTGCGCCACCTGTTGCAGCGACATGCGTGCCTGATCCAGTTGACTGAGCAGGGCATTGACCCGCTGCAGGTCGGACTCCTTGTGTTGCAGCTTCTTGTCCGCCAGTGCGGCACTGATGCTGCTGCCGATGATCAGCAGTGCCATCACCGCCACTGTCAGCCCCAGTTGCAGGTGATTGTTGTCGTCGGGCAGCGGCTGAAGGCTGTCATCGGGCACTACCAGGCTGAGCGCTGCCATGCCGGTGAAATGCATACTGACAATGCCGGCCCCGAGCACCAGGCTGGCGGTGTATTTGAGCAGTTGATGGTTCACGCCGGTGCCATCGCGCAGGTGACTGGAAATCAACAGGGCGGCCAGGCTGGCACCGATGGCGATCGCGATGGAGAGCACGAACAGGACAGGTTGGTAATAGGCTTGCGCATTCGATCGCAGAGCGGCCATGCCCACATAGTGCATGGTCGCGATGCCCAGGCCGATCCACACTGCGGCGCGCAGGTATTGCCGGAAATTCAGTTGAGGATGGCTGAGGGTGTACATGGCCAGCCACGAGGCGGTCAGGGCGAACAATAGCGAGACCAGGGTGGTGGGCAGGTGGTAATGGATTTCGATCGGCGCCAGGAACGCCAGCATGCTGATGAAATGCATGGACCAGATACCGCCCGCCAGACACCCGGCGCCGATCCAGCGCCAGAGTCGTTGTGAGGCGGATTTTGCCACATGCCCCACCCGTTCGGTCATGTCCAGCGTGGCGAAACCGGCCGTGCAGGCGACCAGATAGGCCAGCAGCACCAGAAACGGGTTATGGGTGCAATTGAGTATGACCTGCCCGCTTTCCGGTAGCCCGGTCATGAAATGCAAACCAAGCCACTCCATAGCATGTCCCGTCTGTGAGTCATCCTGGCCTGCGTCATGCGCGCTGGCGAATGCTTGCAGTATAGAGGCGTTACACAGAGCGCAAGGGGTGATGGCACATTGATGTGTATTATTTTTGGAATTGGCTTGATTACGGCCGGTGCCAAACCCTAGGCGATCTGCTCCAAAGGCGTTTCGAATTCGGGTTGCAGGGCGGGGAGCCCGAACGCTGCCCGTGCCGCATCGCAATCCACGTTCGCCTCGCCATTGGCCCACGAAGCGTCGAACTCCCGACAGGTGCTGGAGCGCTGATCGTAAATCGAGCATTGCACGGTGCTGCCAACTTCACCCACCAGACCGACACAGCGAACGGGTTTGCAGTCTGTGCCCAGCATGGCCACCCGGCTGGGGCTGATAGGCGCGACGAGTTCGTCAGGCACCGTCCCCCCGGCCGAGGTGCATTCACCCCAGAAAAAAGACACGCGAAAATGAGAACAGCAGGCACCGCAATTCAGACACGGACTGGCTTCGGACATGGGCAATGATCAAGGAGGGATAGAGGGTAGGTTGGGGCAGACAAGGCCGCTATTCTAGGCTTCGCCATGCCGTTGGGAAGGGGGGGCGGAGGTATTTTTCCAGCCTGCGACTGATGGTGAAAAACCTGACTCCCTGACAGCATTGATCCCACAAGTTATGCGTGGCGCCATGGGCTGATATCAACCTTGCGAATAATGACAGACAGCCCTGACGGGCCTGACTAGATTGGAGGTTCCGGGGACAGTGACGGCCCCAACAACAATAAAAAGAGACGGACCCATGCAGAACTCGACCCAAGCGGCGAATGCCTGGCGCATTCTGTTCCTGTTGTTTCTGGCCAATCTGTTCAACTTCTTCGATCGCACCATTCCGGCGATCATCATCGAGCCGATCCGCATGGAGTGGCACCTCAGCGACTTTCAGCTAGGGATCATCGGGACCGCATTCACCATCGTTTACGCCATTGCCGGCCTGCCCCTGGGGCGTTTGGCCGATACCGGTTCGCGCAGCAAACTGATGGGCTGGGGCCTGGCGGCGTGGAGCGGGCTGACCGCGATCAACGGGTTGGTGGGCAGTTTCTGGAGCTTCCTGATCGTGCGCATGGGTATCGGCATCGGTGAAGCCAGCTACGCGCCGGCCGCCAACTCGCTGATCGGCGACTTGTTCCCCGCGCATCGTCGGGCGCGGGCCATGGGCATTTTCATGCTCGGTTTGCCATTGGGCCTGCTGCTGGCCTTTTTCACGATTGGCGCGATGGTCAAGGCGTTCGACAGTTGGCGTGCGCCGTTCTTCATTGCGGCGGTGCCTGGGTTGATCCTGGCGGTGTTCATGTTCTTCATCAAAGAGCCGAAACGCGGCGCGGCGGAAAGCGTGCAGGTTTCGCAGGAACGCGTGGACCGGCCGATCCGTCGAGTGCTGGCGGTGCCGACGTTCCTGTGGCTGGTGATGGCGGGGTTGTGCTTCAACTTCGCCACGTATGCCTGCAATTCGTTTCTGGTGCCGATGCTGCAGCGCTATTTCCTGATGCCGTTGCAGGACGCGGCGGTGGCCACGGGGATGATCGTGGGGGTGACCGGGTTGTTCGGCCTGACGCTCGGTGGCTGGATTGCCGACAAGATTCACCAGCGGGTGGCCAATGGGCGGTTATTGTTTGCCGCGTTCAGCCTGGTTATTTCGACCCTGTGCACCGCTTGGGCATTGCATGCCGGGCGGATCGAAATCGGGGTGTTTGTCGCGGTGTTCAGCCTGGGTTGGTTGTTTGCCTACAACTTCTATACCTGCGTGTACACGGCGATTCAGGACGTGGTCGAACCTCGTCTGCGGGCGACGGCGATGGCCTTGTTCTTTGCCGGGTTGTACCTGTTGGGCGGTGGTTTGGGGCCGGTGGTGGTGGGCGGTCTGTCCGATCATTTCGCCCATGGCGCGATGCTCTCGGCGGGCGCCGAACAGATGACCGAGGCGTTCAAGGCTGTCGGCCTGCATGACGCCATGTACCTGATTCCGGTGGCGCTGTTTCTGACCATGGTGTTTCTGTTTTTGGCGTCGCGGTGTTTTGTCAGGGATGCCAAGCGGATGAAGGAAGGGTTGGTGGCGGTGGTTGAGCCTGCGGGTTCTGCGGTGACTGCCTGATCGCCTTCGCGAGCAAGCCCGCTCCCACAGGGAGGTCTGTCGTTCACATAACCTGTGGGAGCGGGCTTGCCCGCGATGAGGCCCTCAAGAACACCACAACAATCGAGCAGACAAAAAAAGGCCCGCATCGCTGCGGGCCTTCTTTTTAGCGGTGGAGCAGAGGGGATTAACCCGCCACCAACACCCGGATCGCTTCCAGTCGCAGCGCCGCCTTGTCGAGCATGGCCAGGCCTTGCTCGCGTTGCTTGCGCAGGGCAACCAGTTCGCTGTCGCGTACAGTCGGGTTGACCGCTTGCAGGGCGGTCAGGCGCGCCAGTTCTTCATCGGTATCGGCCGCGAGGCGACGTTTTGCCTCGGCCACGCGCTCGGCGTGACGCGGGGTGATTTTCTCTTCGCCGGCGTTGATCCGTGGCGTCAGCTGGTCGCGCTGAGCCTGGATGAACTTGTTGGCGCTGGCACGCGGCACGCTTTCGAGTTGATCGTTCAGGGTTTCGAATGACACCCGGGCCGCCAGGTCATTGCCATTGGCATCGAGCAGGCAGCGCAGAGCGGCCGGCGGCAGGTAACGGCCCAGTTGCAGCGAACGCGGGGCAACCACCTCGCTGACATAGAGCAGTTCCAGCAACACGGTGCCTGGTTTCAGCGCCTTGTTCTTGATCAGCGCCACGGCGGTGTTGCCCATCGAGCCGGACAGGACCAGGTCCATACCGCCCTGAACCATCGGGTGCTCCCAGGTGATGAACTGCATGTCTTCGCGAGACAGCGCCTGGTTGCGGTCGTAGGTGATGGTCACGCCTTCGTCGTCGCCCAGGGGGAAGCTGGCGTCGAGCATTTTTTCGCTGGGCTTGAGGATCAGCGCGTTTTCCGAATGGTCTTCGCTGTCGATGCCGAAAGCGTCGAACAGGGTTTCCATGTAGATCGGCAGGGCGAATTGATCGTCCTGCTCGAGAATCGCCTCGACCAGCGCATCCCCTTCGCCCGCGCCGCCGGAGTTGAGCTCCAGCAAGCGATCGCGACCGGTGTGCAGTTCGGCTTCCAGACGCTCACGCTCGGCGCGGGCCTCGTCGATCAGCGCTTGCCACTCGCCATCGTCGGCGTTTTCCAGCAGCGGCAGCAGGCGCGGGCCGAACTGATGCTGCAAGGCGTTGCCGGTCGGGCAGGTGTTGAGGAATGCGTTCAGCGCTTCGTGGTACCACTGGAACAGCCGCTCTTGCGGGCTGGTTTCCAGGTACGGCACGTGCAGTTCGATGACGTGCTTCTGGCCGATCCGGTCGAGACGGCCGATACGCTGCTCCAGCAGATCCGGGTGCGATGGCAGGTCGAACAGCACCAGATGGTGCGAGAACTGGAAGTTGCGGCCTTCACTGCCGATTTCCGAGCAGATCAGCACCTGAGCACCGAACTCTTCGTCGGCGAAGTAGGCGGCGGCGCGGTCACGCTCAAGGATGTTCATGCCTTCGTGGAATACCGTGGCCGGAATACCGGAACGCACGCGCAGGGCGTCTTCCAGATCCATGGCGGTTTCGGCGTGGGCGCAGATCACCAGCACTTTGGTGCGCTTGAGCATTTTCAGGGTGTCGATCAGCCACTCGACACGCGGGTCGAATTTCCACCAGCGCTCTTCTTCGTTGGCGTCCGGCTGGGCCTGGAAGCTGACTTCCGGGTACAGCTCGGCGTGATCGCCCAGCGGCAGTTCGAGGTATTCGGCCGGGCATGGCAGCGGGTAGGGGTGCAGTTTGCGCTCCGGGAAACCCTGCACGGCGGCGCGGGTATTACGGAACAGCACGCGACCGGTGCCATGGCGGTCCAGCAGTTCGCGCACCAGACGGGCGCTGGCTTCGGTATCGCCATCGTTGACGGCGGCCAGCAGCGCTTCGCCTTCGTTACCGAGGAAACCGTGAATGGTCTTGTGCGCTTCAGGCGACAGGCGCCCTTTGTCCAGCAGCTCCTGAACGGCTTCGGCCACCGGGCGATAGTTTTCGCTCTCGGCGCGGAAGGCGTGCAGGTCATGGAAACGGTTCGGGTCGAGCAGGCGCAGACGGGCGAAGTGGCTATCCTGCCCCAGTTGTTCCGGGGTTGCGGTCAGCAGCAATACGCCAGGAATGACTTCGGCCAGTTGCTCCACCAGGGAGTATTCAGGGCTGATCTGGTCTTCGTGCCATACCAGGTGGTGTGCTTCGTCGACCACCAGCAAATCCCAGCCGGCGGCGAACAGCGCGTCCTGGGCTTTCTCGTCTTCCACCAGCCATTCGAGCGCCACCAGGGCGAGCTGGGTGTCTTCGAACGGGTTGGCGGCATCGCTTTCGATGAAGCGTTCTTCATCGAACAGCGCGACTTGCAGGTTGAAGCGGCGGCGCATCTCCACCAGCCATTGGTGCTGGAGGTTTTCCGGTACCAGGATCAACACGCGATTGGCGCGACCCGAGAGCAGTTGGCGATGGATCACCAGACCGGCTTCGATGGTCTTGCCCAGACCCACTTCGTCGGCCAGCAGAACCCGCGGTGCAATGCGGTCGGCGACTTCACGGGCGATGTGCAACTGGTGCGCGATTGGTTGCGCCCGCACGCCGCCCAGGCCCCAGAGCGATGACTGCAACTGGCGGCTGGTGTGTTCCAGGGTGTTGTAGCGCAGGGAGAACCAGGCTAATGGGTCGATTTGCCCGGCGAACAAACGATCGCTGGCCAGTCGGAACTGAATGAAGTTCGACAGTTGGGTTTCCGGCAGGGTAACCACTTCGTTCTGCGCGTTGAGACCGTGGTAAACCAGCAAGCCGTCGACGTCGTCGACTTCCTGGACGGTCAGTTTCCAGCCTTCGAAGTGAGTGATCGAGTCACCCGGCGAGAACCGCACGCGGGTGAGGGGCGCATTCCGTAGCGCGTACTGGCGAGTCTCGCCAGTGGCCGGGTAGAGCACGGTCAACAAGCGGCCGTCCTGTGCCAGAACGGTGCCTAAACCCAGCTCGGCTTCGCTGTCACTGATCCAGCGTTGCCCCGGTTGATACTGCTGCGCCATGCTGCCTGACTCCCACCTTGAAAAAGCGGGCTATCTTAACGGAATCAGCCCCCAGACCAAAGGTTTACGTGCGCAGGAGCTGCCGAAGGTTGCGAACTTTTCAGGACTTGAAGATCAAAGGATCGCAGGCTGCTCCAGCTCCTGCGGTGCCAAGCGGATCACAAGTTTGCGACCAATGGCTCAAGTCGCCACCCCCGCAGCCGACAGCCTTCTGACAGGAGACCAATAATATGCTGCCACCGATGCTCCCCTTGAGCGCCGTGCCGATCACTTCACAGCAGGATCCGATCCGCCAGCGCCCGGATATTCCGCCCGTGGTGCCAGTGCAGGAAAGCTCCAACGAAAGTACCATCGATCTGCAAAAGCGCGACCCGGAAGAGGCCGGACTGCAGCTGCGCGAGGAACAGCGCCGGCAGCAGGAACGGGAGCGGCGTCGTCGTGAGGCCGATGAAGATCCTGAAGAGCACCTGGCAATCCCGGGTAACGAACTCAATGCCGACAACACCGTGCCGGTGGCGCCGTTGATGGAGAATCAGCCACGTCAGGGATTGTGGGTCGATATCGAGATTTGACGTGTCGGATCACTGGTCAGCGCCCGCGCCAGACCGCATTATTGGCGCAATCCTGTCGCCTTTAGCCGGCAGCTGAATTCATTTCCAAGTGATGCACTGAACGCCATGAGCCAAGATGACAAGCTGATCGACCTCAACTCTGAACGTGCCAAACGGGTTCATGACCTTAATGAAAAGCGCCTGAACGAAGTGCGCCAGGCATTTGAACAGGCCATGCCATTGGGTAAAGCAAAGAAAAAGCCGAAGAACAAACCGAAAAAGCGTTGAAAACACCCTGCATTGGTTGATGCAGGTCAGTTATTTCCCCTCCTTTACGCCCCGTCGCGGGCGGCATTGATCCCGGTCAATTTTCTCTCCTGCCCGATTGGTTAACTTAGCCCCATCGCAACAAGGCAAGTCCAGGAGGCCAGTCATGTTTTTCGATAACGTGGTGATCGCCGGAGTGCTGACAGTCGGCCTCATGGTTCTGTTTTTTGCAGGGTTTGGTTTTTTTATCTGGAAAGATTCACATAAGCGGAGAAAACCGTAGGTTTTTCTGGAGCAATGAGCACGCAAGGCATTTTGGGCGACTTCGGTCGCCCTTTTTTTTTGTGCGAATTTCTATCGGATGCACATCGAACTACTGTGGGAGCGGGCTTGCTCGCGAAAGCGGAGTGTCAGGCGACATCAATGCCAACTGATACACCGCTTTCGCGAGCAAGCCCGCTCCCACATTTGATGTGTGGTGTTGGAAGAATGCAGCAATAAAAAAGGCGCGAACCTCACGGAACGCGCCTTTTTCAGTAGCGGTGTATCAGCTACCCAGTGCCTTGGATGCCAGCCAGAACAGGCCGGCCGACAGGGCCACGGTGGCTGGCAGGGTCAGGACCCAGGCCAGCAGGATGTTTCTGACGGTGCCGCCTTGCAGGCCGCTTTTGTTCGCGACCATGGTGCCGGCCACGCCCGAGGACAGGACGTGGGTGGTGGAAACCGGCAGGCTGAAGATGTTGGCCATGCCGATCATGCACGCGGTGGTGATCTGCGCCGACATGCCCTGGGCATAGGTCATGCCTTGCTTGCCGATTTTCTCGCCGATGGTCAGAACCACGCGTTTCCAGCCGACCATGGTACCCAGGCCGAGGGCCAGTGCGACCGCCAGAATCACCCAGAACGGGGCGTATTCGGTGGTGGTGGTCAAGTCCTTGCGCAGTTTGTCCAGGTCAGCCTTTTCACGGGCAGCGAGGCCAGGCAGCTTGCTGACTTTCTTCGCCGTGTCGTCCAGGCAGAGCAGGTAACGACGCACTTCGATGCGGCTTTCCGCCGGCAGCGAGTGGTAGTCGGCTACCCCCTTGAGGGTGTCGAGCAGGGCAGCGATGGTCGGTTCGGTCTGTTGCGGGTTGCAACGGAACTTCTCCGGCAGATCACCTTCCACGCTTTTGCCCAGGGCCAGGAATTCACCCAGCGTATCGGCATTGCGCTTGTAGAACTGGCTCAGGTGCAGGGTTGCATCGCGCGTCCGTTCGATCTGGTAGGTGGTGCTGCCCAGGTCGAGTACGAACTGCGCCGGGACGATACCGATCAGCACCAGCATGATCAGGCCGATACCTTTCTGGCCATCGTTCGAGCCGTGCACGAAGCTGACCGCCATGGCCGAAATCACCAGTACCAGACGGTTCCAGAACGGTGGGTGTTTCTTGTCGTCGATCTTGCGGCGCTGTTCCGGCGTCTTGTGCATCTTGGACAGCGGACGCCACCATTTAAGGCCGATCAGCACCAGGGCTGCCACAAGGAAGCCGGCCATTGGCGAGAACACCAGGGACGCACCGATATCGATCGCCTTCTGCCAGTTCACGCCATCGGCCAACGGAATATCGTTGATCAGGGCATTGGCCAGGCCGACACCGAGGATCGAACCGATCAGCGTGTGGGAGCTGGAGGCCGGGATACCGAAGTACCAGGTGCCCAGGTTCCAGGTGATGGCAGCAGCGAGCAACGAGAACACCATCGCCAGTCCGTGACCGGTGTTCACATTGATCAGCAGTTCTACCGGCAGCAGATGGACGATGGCGTACGCCACACCCACACCACCCAGCAGAACGCCGAGGAAGTTGAACACACCGGAAAAGAACACCGCCAGGTGCGGCGGCATGGCTTTGGTGTAGATAACAGTGGCCACCGCGTTAGCGGTGTCATGAAAGCCGTTGATGAACTCGAAGGCGAGGACAAAGGCCAGGGCGAGCAAGAGGCTCACAAGCACCCAAGCATCCAGTCCGCTGAATAAATCGATCATGAAGGTTTTCTGACCCGGTCGTAAGGGGGCGCGATTATGCCAGAAAAGACTGCTAATCGATGCACTTGCTGCTCATCGGTAACATTCTTCAACGAATTTATTTGTAGCAATCCCCTGAATCCCGGGTTTTTTCAGGGTTCTACAAGCCATTGAATTTGCTTGGAAAGGCACTGCCACAAGGGTTTCTCTCGTCGAGACAAGAGGCTTGAATGCTTGTGTGAAATATCTGAGAAGAAGGTCGGACAGGAGCCATTTTCCTCATCTGGCGGATAAGGGGGACCGCCGCCCGCTTGTAGCGGGCGCGAAAAGCATCATCGATACAACCCGCTTTTAACGGGTGCAGATACAGGCTCTTGAAAGGATTCAAACCGAGGCAGTCATGGCTCTTCGGCTTTGAGTTCCTTTTCCATCTTCTGCAATTCCTGGGTGAAGGCCTGATCCTGAACAGTGGCGCGTTTACGCCAGGGTTTGCGTTCGGGTTCTGGCTGAGCGGCGTAGGTGGTGACTTCCCCGCCGTAAACTTCCTTGTAACGTTGTTCCTGGCGCTCAAGTTCCGCGCGCAGTTCGTCTTTCGTCACAGTGCTACCTGATTGAGTTGAGATTAATTCTGGTGAAACGCGCTGCATCGATCTATTGACCATGCTCGTTGGAAGGACAATGCCTGTACGGCATCGTTCCAGCGGCGCAATCAATACGTCGATGTTGCAGGCGGCCACGGCACCAGAGAAAAACAGCTGACGCAGCATCAGTCTCCTGTTTCAGCGAGCGCGTTGGCGGAACATATGAAATGAGCGTCAAGCGGCTTGCTGCGGACAGCGGCGATGGATATCGCGCTGCCGGTGGGCGGACTCGGTACGAAAAAACCGGTCGCCACTGAAATGCATTATAGCGGTCGATCCGAAGAACACTATCTCTTGGCAGTTAAAAGTAGTTCCTCATGTGTGATTGTTTTGTACTCGCAACTTTGGCGGTAACTACGTTGGAGCGACGCCAGTTGCAGTGGTGACTTTCTGGCGCCATTAAGCCGGACAAATTATTACATCGTCCACCTATAAGCCAGTGACCGAAAATAACAACCGTATTGTGCGGCGAGCGAAAGCGGCATGGCTCGGTGCAGGCACAAAGAATTGCGATTATCGCTCAATGGTTCGATAATCGCCCAATCCTGGCCGCCGGTGGCTTGTATGTCAGACCGCGAGCCGCTTGTAATAGTCGCTGATCCGTGTAGGAACAACCTGATATGAACGATCAAATGCGTAATTCCTTCGCTTCAGCGGCGCCGCCAATCGTCGCCTCGCCCGCCAAGCGAATCCAGGCCCTGACCGGTGACCCGGATTTCATGACCTCCCTGGCCCGTGGCCTGGCGGTGGTGCAAGCGTTCCAGGAGCGCAAGCGGCACCTGACCATTGCGCAAATCAGCCACCGCACGGAAATTCCCCGCGCCGCTGTGCGACGTTGCCTGCACACCCTGATCAAGCTCGGCTACGCCACCACCGACGGGCGCACCTATTCGCTGCTGCCCAAAGTCTTGACCCTGGGCCATGCCTACCTGTCGTCGACCCCACTGGCGGTGTCTGCCCAGCCCTACCTGGACCGTATGAGCGAGCAACTGCACGAAGCCTGCAACATGGCCACGCTGGAGGGCGATGACATTTTGTACATTGCGCGCTCGGCGACCACCCAGCGATTGATTTCCGTCGACCTCTCGGTGGGTGGACGGTTACCCGCCTATTGCACCTCCATGGGCAGGATTCTGCTCGCTGCGCTGGACGATACGTCGCTGCGCGAATACCTCGACCATGCAGAGCTGCAAGCCAAGACCAGTCGCACCCTGCATACCCCCGAGGCGTTGCTCGAATGCCTGCAAGAAGTACGGCGGCAAGGCTGGTGCATCGTCGATCAGGAACTGGAGCAGGGCCTGCGCTCGATTGCCGTTCCGGTGTACGACGCTTCCGGCCAAGTGGTGGCGGCGCTGAACGTCAGCACCCATGCCGGCCGGGTCAGCCGCAGCGAGTTGGAGCAACGTTTCCTGCCCGGTTTGTTGAGTGCCAGCCGCGACCTTAGCGCGCAGCTGTTCGCCTAAGCTGTTCGATAAACGCACAGAGTCGCGTTTATCGAATTGACGCTCTTTCCCTCGGATCATTAATGTCGCGGCAGCGTCATCCGGCGCTGCTGGCCCTCAGCAGTTGCCGGGCGACGACCCAATAATAATGAGAAGAGGCATCGTCATGCGCACGTTTCCCCACTGTCGCTGTTCCCACCGGTTCAACTGCCGAAACCGGATCGCCTGATTCCCGACCTCCTTTTCTTGCGACAGCGTCAGCCGCGGCTGGCACTTGTTCGACTGCGTTCTTTGCGTGGAATAAAAATAATGAACCAGCCTCAGTCTGCTGTAGGAAGCTGCCTCGATGTGCAGTCCTTCATCAATGCTCAACCCATTTCGCGCTACCAATGGCGAGTGGTGATCCTGTGTTTCCTGATTGTCTTCCTCGATGGCCTCGACACCGCGGCCATGGGGTTTATCGCGCCGGCACTGTCCCAGGACTGGGGCATCGATCGCGCCAGCCTCGGCCCGGTGATGAGCGCGGCATTGATCGGCATGGTCTTCGGCGCCTTGGGTTCCGGGCCGTTGGCTGACCGCTTCGGGCGAAAAGTCGTACTGGTGAGCGCGGTGCTGTTGTTCGGCGCCTTCAGTCTGGCGTCGGCTTACAGCACCAATGTCGATCAATTGCTGGTACTGCGGTTCCTCACCGGCCTGGGCCTGGGCGCCGGCATGCCGAACGCCACAACATTGCTGTCCGAATACACCCCGGAGCGCAAAAAGTCCCTGCTGGTGACCAGCATGTTCTGCGGCTTCAACCTCGGCATGGCCGGTGGCGGGTTCATCTCGGCCAAACTGATCCCGGCCTTTGGCTGGCACAGCCTGTTGATGATCGGCGGGATTCTGCCACTGATACTCGCCGTCGTATTGCTGTTGTGGTTGCCCGAGTCGGCGCGCTATCTGGTGGTACGCAATCGCGGTACCGACAAAGTGCGCAAGGCCCTGGCGCCGATCGACCCGGCGGCGGTGGCCCAGGCTTCGAGCTTCAGCGTGCCGGAACAGAAAACCGTGAAGGCACGCAATGTGTTCGCGGTGATCTTCTCCGGCACTTACAGCACCGGCACGTTGTTGCTGTGGCTGACGTACTTCATGGGCCTGGTGATTGTTTATCTGCTGACCAGTTGGTTGCCGACCCTGATGCGTGACAGCGGCGCGAGCATGGAGCAGGCCGCATTCATTGGTGCGCTGTTCCAGTTCGGTGGGGTGTTGAGCGCGGTGGGCGTGGGTTGGGCGATGGACCGATTCAATCCGCACAAGGTCATCGGCACGTTCTACCTATTGGCCGGGGTGTTTGCCTACGCGGTAGGACAGAGCCTGGGCAACATCGCGGTGCTGGCGACCCTGGTGCTGGTGGCCGGGATGTGTGTCAACGGCGCGCAATCAGCGATGCCGTCGCTGGCGGCGCGGTTTTATCCGACGCAAGGCCGGGCGACCGGTGTGTCGTGGATGCTTGGGATTGGCCGCTTCGGCGCGATCCTCGGGGCGTGGATGGGCGCAACGTTGCTGGGCCTGGGCTGGAACTTCGAGCAGGTGCTGACAGCGCTGGTGATTCCGGCTGCGTTGGCGACCACGGCGGTGGTGATCAAGGGCATGGTCAGCCATGCGGATGCGACCTGAGGGCGACTTTCAAGATGTGATCGTTTCCACGCTGAGCGTGGGAACGATCTGAGAGAGAACGATAGCGAGGTAACAATCTGTTCGATAAACGAACACTCAGTCGATTATCGGATTGTTTGAGTTTTTCCAGGGGCTTAACCTTCAGTCATTCCGGCGCTGAACCTCGCGCCCTTTTCTACCACTGTCGGTTCATAACAAAACGGGAGCCTGCCCCATGGCTGAAATCCTTTCGCTGCATGACGCGGTGAAGCAGTTCGTCAACGACGGTGATACCGTCGCGCTCGAAGGCTTCACTCACCTGATTCCTACGGCGGCGGGTCACGAAATCATTCGCCAGGGCAAGAAAGACCTGACCCTGGTGCGGATGACGCCTGACTTGATCTACGACCAGTTGATCGGTGCCGGTTGTGCTCGCAAACTGATTTTCTCCTGGGGGGGCAACCCCGGCGTCGGTTCGCTGCACCGTCTGCGTGACGCAGTCGAGCGGCAGTGGCCGCATGCGCTGGAAATCGAAGAACACAGCCACGCCGACCTGGCCAATGCCTACGTCGCGGGGGCTTCGGGCTTACCGTTCGCGGTGCTGCGTGCCTACGCCGGTTCCGATCTGCCGAAGGTCAACCCGCTGATCAAGACCGTCACCTGCCCGTTCACCGGCGAAGTGCTGGCGGCGGTGCCGTCGGTGCGCCCGGACATCACCGTGATTCACGCGCAGAAGGCTGACCGTCAAGGCAACGTGCTGCTCTGGGGCATTCTCGGCGTGCAGAAAGAAGCGGCGCTGGCGGCCAAGCGCTGCATCGTCACTGTCGAAGAAATCGTCGATGATCTCAATGCACCGATGAACGCTTGCGTGCTGCCGACCTGGGCCTTGAGCGCGGTCTGCCACGTACCGGGCGGCGCGCATCCGTCCTACGCCCACGGTTACACCGAGCGTGACAACCGCTTCTATCAGGCCTGGGACCCGATTGCCCGCGACCGTGAAACCTTCACCGCCTGGATCAACGAGTACATCCATGGCTGCGCTGACTTCAGCGAGTTCCAGGCCAAGCTGGCCGCTGCTTCGGAGGCCAAGTAATGACTTACACCACCAATGAAATGATGACCGTCGCCGCCGCCCGCCGCCTGAAAAACGGTTCGGTGTGCTTCGTTGGTATCGGCCTGCCGTCGAAAGCCGCCAACCTGGCGCGACTGACGTCCTCGCCAGATGTAGTCCTGATCTACGAATCGGGTCCGATTGGTGCCAAGCCCAGCGTACTGCCGTTGTCGATCGGTGACGGCGAGCTGGCGGAAACCGCCGACACCGTCGTCCCGACCGGTGAGATTTTTCGCTATTGGTTGCAGGGCGGGCGCATCGACGTCGGCTTCCTCGGCGCCGCGCAAGTCGACCGCTTCGGCAACATCAACACCACGGTGGTCGGCGACTACCATCAGCCGAAAGTTCGCCTGCCGGGTGCAGGTGGCGCGCCGGAGATCGCCGGTTCCGCCAAGAGCGTGCTGATCATCCTCAAGCAGTCGGCGCGTTCGTTCGTCGACAAGCTCGACTTCATTACCTCGGTTGGTCATGGCGAGGGCGGTGATTCGCGCAAGCGTCTCGGCCTGCCGGGCGCCGGTCCTGTCGGCATTATTACCGACCTGTGCATCATGGAACCGGAAGCCGGCACCCATGAATTCGTGGTCACCGCGCTGCACCCAGGGGTGACCCGCGAGCAAGTGATCGCGGCCACCGGTTGGCCGATTCGTTTTGCCGACACCGTTGAAAACACTGCCGAGCCAACTGAAGTCGAGTTGACCGCGCTGCGTGATCTGGAAGCCCGTACCGCGGCGGCCCACGGCCAAGCACCCGGAGAAGCCTGATGCGTGACGTTTATATCTGCGACGCGATTCGCACCCCCATCGGCCGTTTCGGCGGTGGCCTGTCGGCGGTTCGCGCCGATGACCTGGCCGCCGTGCCGATCAAGGCGCTGATGGCGCGCAACCCGTCGGTGGACTGGAACGCGGTGGACGAGGTGTTCCTCGGCTGCGCCAACCAGGCCGGCGAAGACAACCGCAACGTGGCTCGCATGGCGTTGCTGCTGGCGGGGCTGCCGGAAACCATTCCGGGTGTCACCCTCAATCGCCTCTGCGCTTCGGGTATGGACGCTATCGGCACTGCGTTTCGGGCCATCGCCAGCGGTGAGATGGAGTTGGCGATTGCCGGTGGCGTCGAATCGATGTCCCGCGCGCCGTTCGTGATGGGCAAGGCCGATGCGGCGTTTTCACGCAACATGAAGCTGGAAGACACCACCATTGGCTGGCGTTTCATCAACCCGTTGATGAAAGCCCAATACGGTGTCGATGCGATGCCGCAAACTGCCGATAACGTGGCCGACGATTACGAAGTTTCCCGCGAGGATCAGGACGCTTTCGCCCTGCGCAGTCAGCAACGGACAGCCGCCGCGCAAGCCGCAGGATTTTTCGCCGAAGAAATCGTTGAAGTGCGCATTGCCCACAAGAAGGGTGAAACAGTGGTCAGCCAGGACGAACATCCTCGCGCCGACACCACGCTCGAAACCCTGGCCAAACTCAAACCGGTCAACGGCCCGGACAAAACCGTCACCGCCGGCAATGCCTCGGGTGTGAACGATGGCGCGGCGGCGCTGATTCTGGCCTCGGCCGAAGCGGTGAAAAAACACGGCCTGACCGCCCGCGCCAAAGTGCTCGGCATGGCCAGTGCCGGCGTCGCGCCACGGGTGATGGGGATCGGTCCGGTGCCGGCGGTGCGCAAATTGACCGAGCGCCTGGGCCTGGCGGTGAGCGATTTCGACGTGATCGAACTCAATGAAGCCTTCGCCAGCCAGGGTCTGGCGGTGCTGCGTGAACTGGGGCTGGCGGATGACGCGGCCCAGGTCAACCCCAACGGTGGCGCCATTGCCTTGGGCCATCCGCTGGGCATGAGCGGTGCACGTTTGGTACTGACCGCACTGCATCAACTGGAAAAGACCGGCGGCACGAAAGGCCTGGCGACCATGTGCGTGGGTGTCGGCCAGGGTCTGGCCTTGGCGATCGAACGGGTCTGACACGCTTGGCTGTGAATAAGAAGCGTCGACTAATAAGAACTGAGGAAAGCGCAATGACTGACAAACCTGGTTACCGTCGCCCGCAAGCGGGCACTCAGCCGGAATACCTGCACCCTCCTTATCAATCCACCAACCTTCGCTCGCCGTCCAAGCCGTTGGTGTTTTTGCCTCATTCGCTGTCGGAAATCACCGGCCCGACCATCGGCGCCGAGCGTATTCAGGAGCGGGACAACGACCTGACCGCCCAGCACTCGGGCGAGCCATTGGGTGAACGGATCATCATCCACGGCCGTGTGCTGGATGAGGACGGCCTGCCGGTGCCGGGCATTCTGGTGGAGATCTGGCAGGCCAATGCCGCCGGTCGTTACAACCATGCCCGCGACCTGCACGACGCGCCGCTGGACCCGAACTTCACCGGCACCGGTCGTACCGTGACCGACGCCGAAGGTTGGTATCAGTTCCAGACCATCAAGCCCGGTGCTTATCCGTGGGGTAACCACCATAACGCCTGGCGCCCGGCGCATATCCATTTCTCCCTGTTCGGGCCGAGTATTCTGACGCGCCTGGTGACCCAGATGTATTTCCCGGGTGACCCGTTGCTGGCCTACGACCCGATCTACAACTGCGTGCCCGATACCAGCGCCAAAGAGCGTTTGATCGCCAGTTTCGACCTGGAAAAAACCATCCCTTCCTATGCCCTCGCTTATCGTTGGGACATCGTTTTGCGCGGCCGCGACGCCACGCCGATGGAGAAATAAGATGACGCTGAACGCGACCACGTCCCACACCGTCGGACCGTACTACCACATCGGCCTGACCTGGCTGAACCGTGAAGACCTGACCGTTGCACAGACCCTCGGCGAGCGTGTGGCGATCACCGGGCAAGTCGTCGATGGCAACGGCGACTTCGTCAACGACGCCATGCTCGAAGTCTGGCAGGCCAACGCCGCCGGCAAATACGACCACCCCGAAGATGATCAGGACAAACCCCTGGACCCGAACTTCGAAGGGTTTGGCCGAGTGCCGGTGGATGCGCAAGGGCGCTTCCGCTTTACCACGATCAAGCCGGGCACCGTGGAAGGGCTGAAGGGCACGACCCAGGCGCCGCACCTGGTGGTGCTGGTGTTTGCTCGCGGGTTGGTGAAGCACCTGCTGACGCGGATTTACTTTGATGGCGAACCGGCCAACGTGGCGGATCCGCTGCTCGAATGCGTGCCTGCCGAACGTCGTGGCACCTTGTTGGCGAAGCAGGATGCTACGGGTGTTTATCAGTGGAATGTGATTCTGCAGGGGACGGATGCGGAGACGGTGTTCTTCGATTATTGAGAGAACACCACAAAACCTGTGGGAGCGGGCTTGCTCGCGAAAGCGGTGTGTCAGGCGACATCAATGTTGACTGTGCCGCCGTCTTCGCGAGCAAGCCCGCTCCCACAGGGAATCGTGTCGTTAATGCATTTGCGGAACGGGGCTATTGCTAAATGTGTCTAGACTCTCACGGTCCCCAAAAGAGTAAAAAACAATGACTACTCTCACTGCTCTCTACACCCGTGAAGAACGCAACAAAAGGATCTTCGCGATTGTCGGCGCCTCGTCCGGCAACTTGGTCGAGTGGTTCGATTTTTACGTCTATGCCTTCTGCGCGATCTATTTCGCGCCTGCCTTTTTTCCGTCCGATAACCCCACGGTGCAGTTGGTCAATACCGCGGGCGTGTTTGCCGCCGGGTTTCTGATGCGCCCCATCGGCGGCTGGATTTTCGGTCGGTTGGCGGACAAACACGGGCGCAAGAATTCGATGCTGATCTCGATTCTGATGATGTGCTTCGGTTCGTTGCTCATTGCCTGCCTGCCGACCTACAACAGTATCGGTGTCTGGGCGCCGATACTGCTGCTGTTCGCGCGCTTGCTGCAGGGTTTGTCGGTGGGCGGCGAATACGGCACCACCGCGACCTACATGAGCGAAGTCGCCCTCAAGGGCCAGCGCGGGTTCTTCGCGTCGTTCCAGTACGTGACACTGATTGGCGGACAGTTGCTGGCGGTGTCACTGGTGGTGATCCTGCAGCAGTTCCTCAACGAGGATGAGTTGCGTGCCTACGGCTGGCGGATTCCGTTCGTGGTCGGTGCGGTGGCTGCGTTGATTTCATTGTTCCTGCGTCGTGCGCTCAAGGAAACCAGCAGTAAGGAAATGCGCGAAAGCAAGGATGCCGGCAGCATTGGTGCGCTGTTCCGCGATCACAAGGCAGCCTTCATCACCGTGCTGGGTTACACCGCCGGCGGTTCGCTGATTTTCTACACCTTCACCACGTACATGCAAAAGTACCTGGTGAACACCGCCGGCATGCACGCCAAGACCGCCAGCTACATCATGACCGGCGCGCTGTTCCTTTATATGTGCATGCAACCGCTGTTCGGCATGCTCGCGGACAAGATCGGCCGGCGCAATTCGATGCTCTGGTTCGGCGCCCTCGGGACGTTGTTCACCGTGCCGATCCTGTTGAGCCTGAAAAGTGTCAGCAGTCCGTTGCTGGCGTTTGTGCTGATTACCGTGGCGTTGGCGATCGTCAGTTTCTACACCTCGATCAGCGGTCTGGTGAAAGCCGAAATGTTCCCGCCCGAGGTGCGCGCCTTGGGCGTCGGCCTGGCGTATGCGGTGGCCAATGCGATCTTCGGCGGTTCGGCGGAATATGTAGCGCTGAGCCTTAAAGCCGGGGGCATGGAAAACTCCTTCTACTGGTACGTGACGGTGATGATGGCGGTGGCGTTCCTGTTCAGCCTGCGCTTGCCGAAACAGCCGAAGTACCTGGAAAACGACCTTTGATCTTTCCGCGGGGGTCGTACTGGCCCTCGCCTGCAAGGACTGTTTATGAATCAGCGACCGGGCAATCAATTGTTCGATGCCTATTTCACGGCGCGCGACATGCGCCAGGTGTTCTGCGATCAAGGCCGGGTCCAGGCCATGCTGGATTTCGAAGCCGCATTGGCCCGGGCCGAAGCGCGGGTTGGCCTGATTCCGCAAGCGGCTGTCGCGTCTATTGAAGCGGCCTGTAAAGCCGAGCATTACGATTTCGCCGCCCTCGGCGAGGCGATTGCCACGGCGGGCAATTCGGCGATCCCTTTGGTCAAGGCACTGGGCAAGCAGATCGCCCAAAGCGATGCCGAAGCCGAGCGCTACGTGCATCTGGGCGCGACCAGCCAGGACGTGATGGACACCGGCCTGGTGTTGCAATTGCGCCGCGCGCTGCAACTGATCGACGCTGATCTGGCGCAACTGGGGGAAACCCTCGCGACCCAGGCCTGGCGTTACGTCGCCACACCGCTGGCCGGACGCACCTGGTTGCAACACGCGACGCCGGTCACCCTCGGCATGAAGATCGCCGGTTGGCTGGGCGCCGTGACGCGTAGCCGCCAGCGTCTGCTGGAACTCAAGCCGCGCCTGCTGGTGCTGCAATTCGGTGGCGCCTCCGGCACCCTCGCAGCCCTTGGCGATCAGGCGATGCCGATTGCCGAAGCCTTGGCCGCGGAACTGCAACTGACCTTGCCGGAACAACCCTGGCACACCCAGCGCGATCGTCTGGTGGAGTTCGGTGCGGTGCTTGGCTTGATCGCCGGCAGCCTGGGCAAACTCGGCCGCGACGTCAGCCTGTTGATGCAGACCGAAGCCGGCGAAGTGTTCGAACCGTCGGCGCCGGGCAAGGGCGGTTCCTCGACCATGCCGCACAAACGCAACCCGGTGGGCGCGGCGGTGCTGATCGGGGCCGCAACGCGGGTGCCGGGTTTGCTCTCGACCTTGTTTAGCGCCATGCCCCAGGAACACGAGCGCAGCCTGGGCCTGTGGCATGCCGAATGGGAAACCCTGCCGGAGATCTGCTGTTTGGTGTCGGGCAGCCTGCAGCAAGCGCTGTTGGTGGCTGACGGGCTGGAAGTGGATGCCGACCGGATGACGCGCAACCTCGACCTGACCCAGGGCCTGGTGCTGGCCGAGGCGGTGAGCATCGTCCTGGCGCAACGGGTCGGTCGCGACACCGCGCATCATCTGCTGGAGCAATGCTGCAAGCGCGCCGTGGCCGAGCAACGTCATCTGCGCGCGGTACTCGGCGACGAGCCGCAAGTGACCGCCGAACTGTCGGACGCTGAACTCGATCATCTGCTGGACCCTGCCCATTACCTCGGTCAGGCCCATACCTGGGTCGAGCGCGCGGTGGCCGAACATTTTGCATTGACTGCCTGAAGGAGACTGCTGTGGCATTCGTACAACTCGCCGAAGGCGAATTGCATTACCAACTCGATGGACCTGAAGGCGCACCGGTGCTGGTGCTGTCCAACTCACTGGGCACCAATCTGCACATGTGGGACGCGCAGATGCCGGCCTTCACCGAGCATTTTCGCGTACTGCGTTTCGACACCCGTGGTCACGGCAAATCATTGGTGACGCCGGGGCCCTACAGCATCGAGCAACTGGGCCGCGACGTGCTGGCGCTGCTGGATGCCTTGCACATCGAGCGCGCGCATTTCTGTGGCCTGTCCATGGGCGGGTTGATCGGCCAGTGGCTGGGGATCAATGCCGGTCAGCGATTGAACAAACTGATCGTGTGCAACACCGCGGCGAAAATCGGCGATCCATCGGTGTGGAATCCACGGATCGAAACCGTGCTGCGCGATGGCGCGGCGGCGATGGTCGCATTGCGCGATGCGTCGATTGCGCGCTGGTTCACTCCGGACTTTTCTGCGGCGCATCCAGGTGTAGCCAAACAGATTACCGACATGCTCGCGGCCACTTCCCCTGAAGGCTACGCGGCCAACTGCGCGGCGGTGCGCGATGCCGATTTCCGCGACCAACTGTCCTCGATCAAGGCTCCGCTGCTGGTGATCGCCGGCACTGAAGACGCAGTAACGCCGCCGTCTGGCGGGCATTTCATTCAGCAACACGTGCAGGGCGCCGAGTACGCCGAGTTCTACGCCGCGCACCTGTCCAACGTCCAGGCCGGTGCTGCGTTCAGCGACCGGGTGCTGGCGTTTCTTTCAGGTCATTGAGGGATTTTTTGTGGACGAGAAACAACGTTACGACGAGGGCATGAAAGTCCGCCGCGCAGTACTGGGCGACGCTCACGTCGACCGCAGCCTGAATGCGCTGACCGAGTTCAACTCGGAGTTCCAGGAAATGATCACCCGCCACGCCTGGGGCGACATCTGGACCCGCCCGGGCCTGCCGCGCCATACCCGCAGCCTGATCACCATCGCCATGCTGATCGGCATGAACCGCAACGAAGAACTCAAACTGCACCTGCGCGCCGCCGCCAACAATGGCGTAACCCGTGGCGAGATCAAGGAAGTGATCATGCAGAGCGCGATCTATTGCGGAATTCCGGCGGCCAACGCGACGTTCCACCTGGCCGAGTCGGTGTGGGATGAGTTGGGGGTTGAATCGCGGGAGTAACTGTCCTCCACAATTCCTGTGGGAGCGGGCTTGCTCGCGAAAGCGGTGGATCAGTCGACATCATTGTTGAATGTCACACCGCCTTCGCGAGCAAGCCCGCTCCCACATTTGGTTTGGGGGTTTACAGCAGGCTGATCGGGTAGCTGACGATCAACCGGTTCTCGTCGAATTCGTTGTTGCTGAAGTCGCGGCGGATGGTGGAGTTACGCCATTTGACGTTGAGGTCCTTGAGTGCGCCGCTCTGCACGGTGTAGCCCAGTTCGCTTTCACGGCCCCATTCCTTGCCGTCGCTGGTGGTGGCGGTGTGTACGTTGTCGCCGCTGATGTAGCGGTTCATCAGGGTCAGGCCCGGCACGCCCAGAGCGGCGAAGTTGTAGTCGTGGCGCACTTGCCAGGAGCGTTCCCTGGCGTTGTCATAGCTGGAGTTGTAGCTGTCGTTGGCCAGGGTGCCGCCGCTGGTGCCGTTGACCCGCATCCAGGCGTTGTCGCCGGTGAGTTTTTGCAGGCCGACGTAAAAGGTGTTGCCACCGTATTTGGCCGAGAACAGGCCCGACCAGGTCTTGTTGTCCAGCTCGCCCGCCCGGGCGCTGCCGTCATCCTTGCCGTAGAAGAACCCGAGATTGGCGCCCAGGGTCCAGTCGCCCAGCGGCTGGGTGTGGATCAGGTTGATATATTGCTGGCTGTAGATGTCCTTGAGTTCAGCATTCCACAGGCCGATCTGAGTGCGCTTGTCGTTGAAGACGTATTCGCCGCCCTGGAAGTTGAAGCGGTCTGAGGTGAACGCCGCTTTGCCGGTCATCGACATGTCATTCATGCTGCTGTCGTCGCGCGGGCTGTTGGCGCGGAACTGGCCGCCGTAGAGCGTCAGGCCATTGATTTCCTTCGAGGTGATCTGGCCACCACGGAAAGTTTGAGGGAGCGAGCGACCGTCGTCCGAACGCAGGATCGGCAGCACCGGCATCCATTCGCCGACTTTCACTTCGGTCTGGGACAGCTTCGCCTTGAACGCCACATTGGTGCGGCCAAAGTTGTCCGCCGGGCGACCATCGTGATCCAGCGGCAGCAACTGCGTACCGCCAGTGCCTTTACCGCCGTCGAGCTTGACCGAATACAACCCCAGCACGTCCATGCCGAACCCGACGGTGCCCTGGGTGAACCCGGATTTTGCGTCGAGGATGAAGCTTTGTGTCCACTCTTCAGCCTTGCCCTGAGCCTTGGTCGGATTGGTGAAGTTACGGTTGATGTAGAAGTTGCGCAGGTTCAGGTTGACCTTGGCGCCTTCGACAAAGCCCGCTTCCTCGGCCATGGCGGGCAGGGCCGCACCGGCCAGTGCGATGGCGATCAGGCTGGGAAACAAATACTGCGGGGTGGAGGAAGTCATGGGCTCGGGTCTCTCTAATTGTCAGGGATAAAGCAGTACACAGCCGCAACCAAGAGGTCGCAGACACAAGAATCGAATTCGGATAAAGGATCGGGTCAGCCGGAGCGGGGAGGGCGCGTAGTCATGGTGTCGGACCTTGTTGTTATTGATTTTGCAGGTGCGGGCAATGGTGCGAGGGATGGACAGGGGGATTCAATTGGGTGGATGGGGTTTTGGGCGATTATCGAACGCTAATCGACGCCAGCCGGGACACGGACGGTATGAGGCATTCTTAATCAAATCCTATCGTTATTCGGGTTGATAACAGGTATCCGGGTGCGTGTTTTATGAATGGCGCTTTTTATGTTAGATGGAAGTGCTTAATGCTTTGGTTGTAAGAAGCTTCTTACAGTTATTTCTGTAATTAAAGATATATGGGTAATCGCCAGTTAAACTTAAGGATTGGCATTATCGGTTATCGTGAAAAGATTTAAAGACAGTTGCTGACATTGCTGGAAAACAAAGGAGGTCTTGCTATATTCAAAATCCTCAGGGCAGGCAAAGGAAATTTATGCCTCGTCAGGAGTACTTTTTTATCAGGCTGAAATAACAAGGAGAAACACCATGCCCACAAGAGCTGTTAATCAGGAGCGTCTTGCTACGGTTTTAGGTCGCGCCCTTCTCGATAAGGAGTTTGCTGAGCAACTGCATAAAGACACCGAGGCCGCTGTAAAAGGAATAGGTGTGCACTTAACTGCTACTGAACTCGCAGCCGTAAAGAACATTGATACTGCAAAGCTGGGAAGTGCCGGCGCGGGTATTCGCGACAAGTTGGGTAATGCCGCGATATTCGACCAACAACAGAATGTACAGGCACAAATGGATTAACGATCGGTGATGCCGTTTGGCGTGCCACGTAAAGCCGGTCGATTTGTGCGGTACGCCAAATGGCTCGATTCAATACCAGTACAACAACGTGGTCGAACAGGGAGTGAATGCCCCATGTCTGTCACCCTGGCTCCAATGGATAACGCGGATTTCGTGACGTTCGCCGAAAGAGCCGTTGCCGAGTATGGCCAGGGCATGGTCGCCTCAGGTGAGTGGGGGCGGGAAGAGGCATCGCAAAAGTCCAGGAACGTCTTCGAGCAATTGTTGCCGCAAGGGCGACTGACTGAAAACAATCAACTCTGGGTAATCAAGGACGAAGACCGGCGCATCGGTGAACTGTGGATCGCCCTGCGACATGCCGGTACCCGGCTGAGCGCTTTTATTCTGGATATCTACATTGAGCCCGGCGAACGCCGTCGGGGTTATGCCAGGCAATCAATGTTGGCCGCCGAGTCGTGGGCGCGCCAGGCGGGGTGTGAGGAAATACGCTTGCATGTATTTGGCCGCAACGAGGCGGCTCGTGGTCTTTATGAACAACTGGGTTATGGCATCGCCAGTCTGACGATGGCGAAGCCGTTGCCGTCTGCCTAAGGGAAGGTTTGAAAAATGGATATCGGGAACAGTGGACAACGTGAGTTATCCGTCGACGATTTATTTCAAGGCACGACATTTCTCCCTGATACGGAGTCCTCTCGATTTGACGTATTACTGGAGCGTGTCAGCCGAAATCGTTATACGACTTTTACTGTGCTGTATGCCGAACTTTTCAGACTGTTTCCCGATTCACCACGCTTGGCCGTCTTTTTTGAACAAGCGGTGAATCTTATATTGCTTGAGTCTCAGGAGCAGCATCCGATTATTAATGATCCGGTATTTCAGATATGGCAGGGGCTGACGTTTCGTCATACCAATCTGGTGTTGACCGAAAAATCTGAAGAGACAGGCGAGTTGGAAAAACTGCTGATCGGATTTCCCGATATGCTGGCGCGGGTAAAGGCAAAAGATACATCCCGTTTGATTCATGATTGCCCGCCGGTGTATCGATTCGATGTCGATCCGCTCATCGCGATGGCGGCACCACCCAGTTATAAGTTTCCGGAAGATGAAGCGACCCGCAAGCAATTGGAACGTGATGGTCACCCAGTGCGTTTCTTTAGCGATATCGTGAGTATTGCCTTGTTGCGAATAGAGCACACCTGGCCCGCCTGCCATGAGCGGTTCAAGAAGCTGGTCAAGGCCATTTGTTATTTGCCCGATGGCTCATTTCGAAGTTGTTCGGCGTCCCGTTACACCGGGGTCATCCTGTTGTCGAGCCGGGACAATTCGATACTCGATCTGGAAGAGTCACTGGTGCATGAGGCCACTCATCAACTGCTCTATTACATTGTCGAAATGTGCCCGGTGATCGAAGAAGTCGCCTCGCGGGAGGCGTCGTTCACCCTGCCGTGGTCAGGGCAGAAGCGTGATTTGTACGGCTATTTTCATGCGTTTTACGTGTATATCGCATTGGTCAAATACCTGGAGCGGGTCCGCTCGCGCTCGTCCGATGAGTTGCAGCGAGCGCAAAACCGACTGGCGTTCATCATGCGAGGATTGATCCGGGCCTTGCCGGATCTGCAAGCCAGTGGCGATTTCACGCCCCAGGGACGCCAGCTTCTGGAAAACCTGGCCAAAGAAGTCAGGGCACTGGAGAGCAAGCACGCCGGGTTAATGGCCAAGACGGCGCCGGCGACAGTGCCTGAGCGTGCGCTGGGTGCGACCGCTTGAGCCCGGGAGGCGATCATGGCGATGTTTGATGCTGCGCAATTTCCCGAGGCAGGGGTAGGGCTGGAATACCACTTGCCGCGACGCGGTCCTCGGCATGACAGTTCGCAGGAAGGGCTTGATCCAACCGTCGAACGGATTCTCGCCGAGGGCCTGCCGCACTTTGACTATGTCGAATTTCAGCCGACCCATTGCATCCTCGAGCCGCGCTTGCTCGAGGTCGGCGTGCAGACACCGAGCCTGCTGCATTCGTCCAGTTTGTCCCTGGGCAGCGTGGGGATCGCGATGGATCGCGAATTTCTGAACATGACGCGGCGACTGTGCGACAAAACCCGCTCGCCGTGGCTGGCCGAGCATATTTCCTGGTCGCGTTTCCACGGTGGCGACACGCAGCATTTCATTTTGCCGACCCTGGCCCAAGAGGTGGCTGACACGGTGGTGGCCAATGCCATCGAATTGCGCGAGCTCACGGCCACACTGCTGGTGCTGGAAAACGCGCCGCGCTTGTTTTCATTCTCGGGTGGAGAAGAACTGCCCGAAGGTGAATTCATCTCCAGTGTGGTGGAGCGCAGCGGGGCGGGTTTCCTCCTGGATCTGGACAGCGCGATGGCGACCGCCAGAACCCAGGGGTATGACCTGAACGACTATTTGCGTTCGTTGCCGCTGGACCGATTGATTGAGGTTCACACCGGCCATCCGCAGCGGGATTGGGAGATCTTGCGCCAACTGTTCGCCTCATCCCCGGTGAAAGCGATCACCCTGGAGTGGGATATTTCCCGCAGAACCGATGACGCGGAACTGCTGACGTTGATCAAGGCCATCAAGTCCTTGAAGCCCAAGGCCCTGTTCTGGCGGGGCCGTAATCAACAGGGCGCGCAAGAGGCCCTGGCGGAGGATGCGCAGACTCCTTTGCGACTCAGGGAGAGCACCTGGCTCAGCATCGGGACGGAGTCGTTTTTTATTCGGGATCGGCAACGAGACCTGAGCCTGGAGTTTGGCGCGACGTTGCTGCCGTTACTGCGCCATTTCCTGAGCCCGCAAACGCTGGAAAGTGCCTTGTTGCTGCCGGGTGTTTTGCAAAGTCCTGCACAGGACGACAACCTGGCGTTTCTGAGGACACTGGTCAGCCAGGGTGTTTTGCTGCCCGTGGCGAATCAATCGGATTCGGTCACCTGTAACGAAGGTAAGCATCCGCTCAACCTTTGGACCCGCTGGGACGCCGCGCTGGAGTTTTACCTGAGTACCCGGACCGGCTCGCACACGCCCTACATCAGCGTTGCCGAGCTGGATACGGAGCTGGAGCAAAAGGCCTCGACGCAACGCCAGCCCTCGGCGTTCAAGGACTATTGGTCCCATCCGTTCATCGCCCTGGAAAATCCGCTGCTGACGCCCTGTGCGATCACTCAGCCGACGCTGCTGGACTCGCTGTGCAATCGCCGCACGTCACGAACCTTCAGCGACCAGCCGTTGAGTTCGGCGCAACTGTCTTTGTTGCTCTATTACACCTGGGGCGCGACCGTCATGGAGCAGAACCGCATGGGCGACTACTTCCTGAAGAAGACCTCGCCGGCCGGCGGATCGCTGCAGGGCACCGAGGTGTATGCGGTGCTGATGAACGTGCAGGGTTTCGAGCGGGGGCTTTACCACTATTCAGTACGCCGTCATGGGCTTGAGCTGATTTCCCTGGAAGATCCGCGAACCTGGATCAGCGAGGCCTGTGGTGGACAGGCGTGGATCAAGGATGCGGCAGCGGTGTTCGTTTCCACGGCGCGGGTCGAGCGAATGGCCTGGAAATACGAGTTCAGCCGCGCACTGCGGGTGGCGCTGATGGATGCGGGGCATCTGAGTCAGACCTTTTCACTGCTGGCCACCGCCCTGGGCCTGGGCAGCTTCACCACTGCGGCGTTACGCGACGAGATGTTCGAAAATCGCTTGGGGCTCGATTATCTGGAGGAGCCGGTGTTTCTGGTCAACGGAGTCGGGGGGTGAAGTGAACAGGCTGGTTTATTCACGGCCAACAAAAAGCCCACCAAACGGTGGGCTTCGTGTTTACGGCGCTATCAGAACAACCTCATCTTCGGCGCTTCTTCTTTCAACGGCTCGTTCTTCGCCGTCTGTTCATTCCAGCCACCGCCCAACGCCTTGTACAGGTTGACCGCGCTGGTCAGCTGCGCCAGACGGTCGGTGATCAGTGCCTGTTGGGCACTGAACAGCTGGCGCTGGGCATCGAGGAAGGTCAGGTTGCTGTCGACCCCGATGCGATAACGACGCTCGGCCAGACGGTAGTAGTCCTGGTTGGCGCTGACGAAATCACGCTGAGCCTGCAACTGCTCGGTGTAGGTCTGGCGGGCAGCCAGGCCATCGGCGACTTCCTGGAAGGCCGTTTGAATGGACTTCTCGTAGTTCGCCACGCTGATGTCTTTCTGGATCTTGGAGTAATCCAGGCTGGCGCGCAGGCTGCCGGCGTTGAAGATCGGCAGGTTGATTTGCGGCTGGAACAACCAGGTGCCCGAACCACCCTTGAACAGACCGGACAGGTCCGGGCTCAGGGAACCGGCATTGGCGGTCAGGCTGATGCTCGGGAAGAACGCAGCCCGCGCCGCGCCGATGTTGGCGTTGGCGGCCTTGAGGTTGTATTCGGCCTGGAGGATGTCCGGGCGACGTTGCAGCAAGTCCGAGGGCAGGCCTGCCGGCACGTCGCTCAGCAGGTCATCCGACAGTGGCTTGGCCGCTTGCAGATTGGCCGGGATACCGGTGCCGAGCAGCAACACCAGACTGTTTTCATCCTGGGCGACCTGACGGGTGTACTTGGCCTGTTGCGCACGGGCGTTTTCCACCGAGGTACGCGACTGGGCCAGATCCAGCGCCGAGGCTACACCCACTTCGTTGCTGCGCGAGGTGAGCTTGAAGCTCTCCTCGTAGGCTCCGAGGGTTTCCTGGGTCAGTTTCAGCAGTTCCTTGTCGGCCTGCCAGGTCAGGTAGGCATTGGCCACGCTGGCCACCAGACTGATCTGCGTGCTGCGCCGTGCTTCTTCAGTGGCGAAGTACTTCTGCAGGGCTTCTTCGCTCAGGCTGCGCACCCGACCGAACAGGTCGAGTTCATAGGCGCTGATGCCGACGGTAGCCGAGTAGGAGCTGCTGATGGCCGCTTCACCGGTTTGCGAGGCCCGTGCCGGAACCCGCTGACGGCTGCCGCTGCCGGTGGCCGAAACCGCCGGGAACAGATCAGCGCGCTGGATGCGGTATTGAGCCGCATAAGCGTCGATGTTCAGCGCCGCGACACGCAGGTCACGGTTGTTTTCCAGCGCGGTCTGAATCACCTGTTGCAGCGCCGGGTCGTGGAAAAACTGCTTCCAGCCCTGTTCGGCGGCGGCCTGGTTGGGCGCCTGGGCCGACGAGTACGCCGGGCCTTGCGGGTATTGGCCCGCCACCGGTGCTTCAGGCCGCTGATAATCGGGTATCAGCGAGCAGCCACTTAGCACGAAGGCGGTGACTGCCAGGGAGAGTAGCGACTTGCTCATTAGCCAGCCTCTTGAGGAGTTTTAATGGCGTCATCCTGGTCGGCGACTTTGCGCTGGCCCATGGACGACACGGTAACGAAGAACAACGGGACCCAGAAGATCGCCAGGATCGTGGCCGTGAGCATACCGCCAATCACCCCGGTACCGATCGCATGTTGGCTACCCGAACCTGCACCCGTGGAAATGGCCAGCGGTACCACGCCGAGCACGAACGCGAGCGAGGTCATGATGATCGGTCGCAGACGCATCCGGCAGGCTTCGATCGCTGCATCGCGCAGGCTACGTCCTTGCTCATGCAGTTCCTTGGCGAACTCGACGATCAGAATGGCGTTTTTCGCCGCCAGACCGATGGTGGTCAACAGCCCCACCTGGAAATACACGTCGTTGGACAGGCCGCGCAGGCTGGTCGCCATCAGCGCACCGATAATCCCCAGCGGCACGACCAGCATGACCGCGATCGGAATCGACCAGCTTTCATACAACGCCGCCAGGCACAGGAACACCATCAGCAGTGACAAGGCGTACAACGCGGGTGCTTGCGAGCCGGACAGACGCTCCTCATACGACAGACCGGTCCAGGAAATACCGACACCGGCCGGCAGTTTCTTGGCCAGTGCTTCGACTTCGGCCATGGCTTCACCGGTGGAATAGCCGGGCGCCGGGGCACCGAGGACTTCCATCGCTTCGACGCCGTTGTAACGGGCCAGTTTCGGCGAACCGTAGATCCATTCACCCCTGGCGAACGCCGAGAACGGAACCATGGTGCCGGCGCTGTTGCGCACGTACCACTTCTTCAGGTCTTCAGGGCTCATCCGAGCGCCGGGCAGGCCTTGCACGTAAACCTTCTTCACTCGACCGCGGTCGATGAAGTCGTTCACATAGCTACTGCCCAGGGCAATCGACAGAGTGTTGTTGATGTCGGTGAGGGTCACACCCAGGGCGCTGGCCTTCTCATCATCGATTTCCAGTTGGTACTGCGGTTCGTCATTCAGGCCGTTCGGACGGACTTGCGACAAGACCTTGCTTTGCGCCGCCATGCCGAGGAACTGGTTACGGGCTTCCATCAGTTTGTTGTGACCGAGCCCGGCGCGGTCCTGAAGGAACACGTCGAAACCGGTGGCGTTACCCAGTTCCAGTACCGCCGGTGGCGCGAAGGCAAACACCATGGCATCGCGGAAGGTAAAGAAGTGCTGTTGGGCACGGGCCGCCAGTTTGAACACGCTGTTGTCGGCGTTACGTTCATCCCACGGTTTGAGCATGATGAACGCCATGCCCGAACTCTGACCACGGCCGGCGAAGTTGAAGCCGGTCACGGTAAACACCGAGGCCACCGCATCGCCTTCGCCGCCATCCTTGCTCGGACGCAGCAGGAACTCGCGCATCTCGTCCACGACCACTTGTGTGCGCTGGGAGCTGGAACCGGCCGGGGTTTGCACCTGAGCGAACAGTACGCCCTGGTCTTCTTCGGGCAGGAACGCCGTTGGAATGCGGGTGAACAGCCAGATCATGCCGACCACGATGATCAGGTACGCCAGCAGGTACGGCGCCTTGTGGGCGAGCATGTTGCCCACGCCACGCTCGTAGCTTTTGACGCCACGGTCGAAGTTGCGGTTGAACCAGCCGAAGAAGCCGCGTTTCGGCGTGCCGTGCTCGCCTTTCGGAATCGCCTTGAGCATGGTGGCGCAGAGCGCCGGGGTGAAGATCAATGCAACCATCACCGACAAGGCCATGGCCGAAACGATGGTGATCGAGAACTGCTTGTAGATCACACCGGTGGAGCCACTGAAGAACGCCATCGGCAACAGTACCGCCGACAACACCAGGGCGATGCCGACCAGGGCACCCTGGATCTGCCCCATGGATTTCTTGGTGGCCTCCTTGGGTGACAGGCCTTCTTCGCTCATGACCCGTTCGACGTTTTCCACCACGACGATGGCATCGTCCACCAGCAAACCGATGGCCAGCACCATGCCGAACATGGTCAGGGTGTTGATGCTGAAGCCGAATGCCGCGAGGATCCCGAATGTACCCAGCAATACCACCGGCACGGTCATCGTGGTGATGACGGTGGCGCGGAAGTTCTGCAGGAACAGGAACATCACCAGGAACACCAGCACGATCGCTTCGACCAGGGTTTCAACCACACCCTTGATCGATTCGGTCACCACCGGGGTGGTGTCGTACGGGAACACCACTTCCATCCCTTGCGGGAAGAACGGCTTCAGGTCATCGATGGTTTTACGCAGGGCCTTGGCGGTATCGAGGGCGTTGGCACCGTTGGCCAGTTTCACCGCCAGACCGGAGGCCGGGCTGCCGTTGAACTGGGCGCTGACGCTGTAGTTCTCGCCGCCCAGGCCGACTTCGGCGACGTCTTTGAGACGAACCTGCGAGCCGTCCTTGTTGACCTTGAGCAGGATTTCCTTGAACTGCTCGGCGGTCTGCAGACGGGTCTTGCCGATAATCGTAGCGTTCAGTTGCTGGCCGGGCAGGGCAGGCAGGCCGCCGAGTTGACCGGACGAGATCTGGACGTTCTGCGCCGCGATGGCGGTTTTCACGTCCACCGGGGTCAGGTTGAAGTTGTTCAACTTGGCCGGGTCGAGCCAGATTCGCATCGCGTACTGGGCACCGAAGACCTGGAAGTCACCGACACCGGCGGTCCGCGAGATCGGGTCCTGCATGTTCGACACGATGTAGTTGGACAGGTCGTCCTTGGTCATGCTGCCGTCGCGCGATACCACGCCGATGACCATCAGGAAGTTTTTCACCGACTTGGTCACGCGGATACCCTGCTGCTGCACTTCTTGCGGCAGCAGCGGGGTGGCCAGGTTCAGTTTGTTCTGGACCTGAACCTGCGCGGTATCGGAGCTGGTGCCCTGCTCGAAGGTCGCGGTAATGGTCATGCTGCCGTCGGAGTTACTTTCCGACGACACATAACGCAGGTTGTCGATACCGTTGAGCTGTTGCTCGATCACCTGCACCACGGTGTCCTGCACGGTTTGTGCAGACGCGCCAGGGTAAGTCACGGAGATCGCAATGGCCGGAGGCGCAATGCTCGGGTATTGGTTGATCGGCAGCTTGAGAATCGATAAAGCCCCGACCAGCATGATCACCAGGGCAATTACCCAGGCGAAAATCGGACGGTCGATAAAAAATTTCGACATGGTTTACTCCCCTTTGCCGCCGACAGCGATTTTGGCTGTCTGTGCGGGGGCCGGGCTCTTGGCGCCAACGTTGGTGGCTTCAGTGGCCTTGACTTCAACGCCAGGTCTGACGAATTGCAGCCCTTCGGTGATCAGGCGATCGCCAGCCTTCAGGCCATCTTCAATCAACCATTGGTTGCCGACAGTACGGCTGGCTTTGAGCTGACGCAGTTCGACCTTGTTGTCCGGACCCACGACCAGTGCGGTCGGGGTGCCTTTGAGGTCGCGGGTCACGCCTTGTTGCGGAGCCAGAATCGCCGCGCTGTTCACGCCGGATTGCAACTGCGCGTGAACGAACATGCCCGGTAGCAGGGTGTGATCAGGGTTCGGGAACACGGCGCGCAGGGTCACGGAGCCGGTGGTCTGGTCTACCGAGACTTCAGAGAACTCGAGCTTGCCGTCCAGTTTGTACTGGCTGCCGTCTTCTAGGGTCAGCTTGACCGCGGCGGCGTTGTCGCCCGCTTTTTGCAGACGACCGCTTTCCAGTTCACGGCGCAGCTCAAGCAGCTCCACCGAGGACTGGGTCACGTCGACGTAGATCGGGTCCAGTTGCTGGATGACCGCCATGGCGTCGCTCTGGCCGCTGCTGACCAGCGCGCCTTCCGTCACCGACGAACGGCCGATGCGACCGGAGATCGGTGCGTAGACCTTGGTGTAGCGCACGTTGATCTGGGCGCTCTGCAGAGACGCTTCCGATTGCAGGCGGTTGGCCAGTGCCGTGTCGTATTCCTGACGGCTGACGGCCTGCTCGTCGACCAGTTGCTTGTAGCGATCCGAGATCGACTTGGTCGAACGCAGGTTGGCTTCAGCGCTTTTCAGGGTCGCGTCATAGACCGACGGGTCGATCTGATACAGCTGCTGACCGGCCTTGACGTCGCCGCCTTCCTTGAACAGTCGTTTAAGAATGATGCCGTTGACCTGTGGGCGAACTTCGGCGATGCGGAACGCACTGGTGCGCCCCGGAAGTTCGGACGTCAGGGTGAAGGCTTGTGGTTGCAGGGTTACGACGCCGACCTGAGGGGTGGGTGCGGCAGGTGCCGCCTCTTCCTTTTTACATCCGCTGAGCAGCGATGCCAGGGCGAGGGCAGTAACCAGAGCGGTAACAGCTGGCTTGAATTGCATGAAGATCCTCGGGTCAGGCGCGCATGTTGCGCACAAGAAAGGTGGAAGGTTAAAAAATTTTACCGGGTGGATAAGTAGCTTGCTAAGGAATATACTTACGTTCATGGTTGTTTGTAAAGGCCTTGGCGGCGTATCCACACGGTTACAAAATCCGTTCAAAGGTTTGAATTGTAGGCCTGAGACGAAGCCCGAGAGCGCTCGTCCCACTTTTATTCAGCGGATATTCAGACATCGCTGAGGCACCCTGATTGAGGTTGTACTGCCATGGTTCGTCGTACCAAAGAGGAAGCTCAAGAAACCCGAAGCCAGATACTCGAAGCGGCAGAGAAAGCCTTTTTCGAGCGGGGTGTGGCGCGCACGACGCTGGCGGATATCGCTACTCTGGCCGGGGTGACTCGTGGGGCTATCTACTGGCATTTCAGTAACAAGGCAGATCTGCTGCAGGCGATGCTCGATACCCTGCATGAACCACTGGATGAAATGGCCAAGGCCAGTGAAAGCGAAGATGAACTCGATCCGCTGGGCTGCATGCGCAAGCTGCTGATTCATTTGTTTCAACAAGTTGCCATGGACCCGAAAACCCGACGCATCAACGAGATTCTGTTTCATAAGTGCGAATTCACCGATGAAATGTGCGACCTGCGCCAGCAGCGCCGAACGGTCAATCTCGATTGCAATGTGCGAATCGCGCTGGCCTTGAGTAATGCAGTGAATCGGGGGCAGTTGCCGGAAAACCTCGACGCTGCCCGCGCGGCCATCAGCCTGCATGCCTATGTCGATGGCATCCTGTATCAGTGGCTGTTGGCGCCCGAGAGTTTTCAACTGCACGCCGACGCCGAGCGTTGGGTCGATGCAGGGTTGGATATGCTGCGCTTGAGTCCCAGCCTGCGCAAATGAAACAAAATGCGTAATTGGATCCGTTTGTGTCAAGGCATGACGCGGGGAATATCCCTGCTTCGCGCGCCTTTTTGCATTGGGGTGCTTTTATATACGTACGTTCGCCAGGTTGATAGGTAGCGAGCTACGTATTTTGTAGGGATTTTGTGTCGAGTATGTGAATGAGTGTGAACGCCCCGGCTACAAGGGCGCCGAGTAGCCGACCAAAGGCATCGCATTTACCTCAGTGGCCTTTGATCTTCCATACGCAAAAGCCCCGGCTCTTTCGAGTCGGGGCTTTTGCGTTTCAACGGCTGATGCTTATAGCGCCGGGTAGTCGATATAGCCAACCGGGCCCTTGCCGTAGAACAGTTCCGGACGAGGCTCGTTCAACGGCGCATCGGCTTTCAAGCGTGCCGGCAGATCGGGGTTGGCGATAAAGGGTACGCCGAACGCCACCGCGTCAGCCTTGCCGCTGGCCAGCCACTCGTTGGCGCTGTCCTTGGTGAAGCGTTCGTTGGCGATATATGGGCCGCCGAAGGCTTCTTTCAGTTGTGGGCCGAGGCTGTCGGCGCCTTCTTTTTCGCGCGAGCAGATGAACGCGATACCGCGTTTGCCCAGTTCGCGAGCGACGTAGGTGAAGGTCTCGGACAGGTTGTCGTCGCCCATGTCATGGGAATCGGCGCGCGGTGCCAGGTGCATGCCGACGCGGCCAGCGCCCCAGACTTCGATCACGGCGTCAGTCACTTCCAGCATCAGGCGCGCGCGGTTTTCCAGGGAGCCGCCATAGTTGTCGGTGCGCTGGTTGGTGCTGCTTTGCAGGAACTGGTCGAGCAGGTAACCGTTGGCGCCGTGGATTTCCACACCGTCGAAACCGGCGGCCTTGGCATTCTCGGCACCCACGCGGTAAGCGTCGACGATGTCGGCGATTTCAGCGGTTTCCAGGGCGCGCGGGGTTGGGTAGTCGGCCAATGGACGAACCAGGCTGACATGGCCTTTAGGCTGGATGGCACTCGGTGCGACCGGCGCTTCGCCGTTCAGGTACGAAGGGTGGGAAATCCGACCCACGTGCCACAGTTGCAGGAAGATTTTGCCGCCCGCGCCGTGGATCGCTTTGGTCACGTTGCTCCAGCCGCGCACCTGGTCGTTGGACCAGATACCGGGCGTGTCCGGGTAACCGACGCCCATCGGCGTGACCGACGTGGCCTCGCTGAGGATCAGGCCGGCAGAGGCGCGCTGCACGTAGTACTCGGCCATCAGCGCGTTCGGCACACGGCCTTCGTCGGCGCGGCAGCGGGTCAGCGGAGCCATGATGATGCGGTTGGCCAACTCGAGGTCGCCCAGTTTGATCGGATCGAAAATAGTCGTCATGAAAAAGCTCTCTTTTAGCGATCAGTTAGTAGCAGGGGCCAGTTCGGCATCGCCGCTCTGACGGAAAGTAATCAGGGTTACCAGCAGGGCGAGCACTGCCAGTGCGGCGGCGGCCAGTGGCACGCGGGTCAGGCCGAAGCCATGGGCGATGACGCTGCCGCCGACCCAGGCACCGAGTGCGTTGCCGACGTTGAAGGCGCCGATGTTCAGGGTCGACACCAGGTTCGGTGCAGCCTTGCCGAAGGTCACCACATTGACTTGCAGTGCCGGCACGGCGGCAAAGCACGCGGTGGCCCAGAGGAACAGGGTGATTTCGGTCGGGATCAGGGCCACGCTGGTCCAGGTCAGCACGGTGGAGACCACCGCCATGGTGATGAACACGCCGATCAGCGTCGCCGCCATGCCTTTGTCAGCCAGCTTGCCGCCGATGATGTTGCCGACCGTCAGGCCCAGGCCGATGAGCACCAGGGTCCAGGTCACGCCGCGTGGCGAGACACCGGTGACCTCGCCCAACAGGGGGGCTACATAGGTGAATAAGGTGAAGACCGACGCGGCGAACAAGGCGGTCATGCTCAGCGACAACCAGATGCCGGCCCCCTTGAGGGCGCGCAGTTCGGCGCGCATGTCGAGTTTCTCTTCATCACGCTTGGCCGGCAGGAAGCGGATCAGGCCGATCAACGCAATCACACCGATCACGGTCACCGCCCAGAAGGTCGAGCGCCAACCGGCTTCCTGGCCGAGCGCGGTGCCCAGCGGTACGCCGAGGACGTTGGCCAGGGTCAGGCCGGTAAACATCAGAGCCACGGCCGACGCGCGTTTATTGGCCGGCACCAGGCCTGCCGCCACCACCGAACCGATGCCGAAGAACGCGCCATGGCACAAGGCGGTGACCACACGGGCAAACATCAGGACGTTGTAGTCACTGGCCAGGGCGCAGAGCAGATTGCCGATGATGAAAATCCCCATCAACGCTACCAGCGCGGCCTTGCGCGGCAGCCTGGCGGTGGCCAGTGCCATGAACGGCGCGCCGATGGCCACGCCCAGGGCGTAACCGGTCACCAGCCAGCCGGCGCCGGGAATCGATACGCCGAGGTCCGCCGCCACATCGGGCAGCAAGCCCATGATGACGAACTCGGTGGTGCCGATGGCGAAGGCGCTCAAGGCCAGAATGAGTAGCGAGAGAGGCATGGTTGATTCCTTATCGGCGTACTGACGTAAAGGGTCAGAGCTCTTTGCTGAAGGTGCGGAGGAATTCCTGGATGGTTTCCTCGTTGCGTTTGAAAAAATGCCACTGGCCGACTTTGCGGCTGCTGATCAGGCCGGCGCGTTGCAGGGTCGCCAGGTGTGCGGACACCGTGGACTGCGACAAACCGCAACGTTGATCGATTTGCCCGGCGCAGACGCCGTGCTCGTTGCTATGGGTCTGGTCGGGGAATTCGACGGTCGGGTCTTTGAGCCAGTGCAGGATTTCTCGCCGTACCGGGTGTGCCAGGGCTTTTATTATTTCGTCGAGGTCGAGGTTCATGATTTGGGGCTCGTGATGAGTAAAACGCTATATCGCGATGGGGCGAACTTTAAATCGGTATTTCGCGATATACCAATATGGTTTTGATCTGATAACTGCATAAATCGGTATATCGAGTTATAACGATATGGATGGCGCAGTGCTAAGCTGCGCCCATGAACTATCTCGCACATCTACACCTTGGTGGTCAGCGCCCCGGTCAAATGCTCGGCAGTCTGTATGGCGATTTCGTCAAAGGGCAGCTGCAAGGGCAGTTCGATCCGGAGATCGAGGCGGCCATCCAGCTGCACCGCAGCATCGATGTCTTCACCGACCGTCATCCGCTGGTGGATGTCTCGTTGTCACGGTTTTCCATGACGCGCCGACGTTATGCGGGGATCGTGCTCGATGTGTTTTTCGACCATTGCCTGGCCCGGGACTGGACGCATTACGCGGAACAGCCGCTGGCGCAGTTCACCTCCGACGTTTACCGAGTGCTGTTGGCCGAGCCACAGTTGCCGGAGCGCCTGGCGAAGATTGCGCCGCACATGGTGGCCAATGACTGGTTGGGGGCTTACCAGGAGTTCGATGTGCTTGAGCAGGTGCTGCGGGGGATTTCGCGCAGGTTGACCCGGCCCGAGGAACTGGCCGCGGCGATGCAGGAGTTGCGGGTTTTGTATGAGCCGTTGAGCGAAGACTTCAGGTTGTTCTACCCGCAGCTTCAGGATTTTGTGCAGCGTCAGCCAGCGGCATAAAAAACCTGTGGGAGCGGGCTTGCTCGCGGAAGCGGTGTGTCAGTCGACATCAATGTTGAATGAAAAACCGCTTTCGCGAGCAAGCCCGCTCCCACAGGGATTGGCGTTCCTTCAGGGGATTTGTGTCAGGCCGCGATGGCAGGACGTAGCGGCTCCGGTTGCGCCTGTGGAATCGCCCCGAACAACGCCTTCTGCACCGCCTGCTGCGCCTCGAACGCCAGCGCAGCACGCTCCCGGCCCTGGCACTCGATCGGCTTGAGCAGATGAATCTCCACTTCACCCCGGTCATTGGCGAACAAGCGCATCAGGTGCGACAGCAAATCATCATCGCCAATGAACGGTGCCAGGGTATCGAGCTCGCCATTGCGCAGATAACGAATCGCCACTGGTTGCAGCGCCACTTCGGAATCGATCGCCGCGGACAGCAAACGACCGTGGAAGGTGCGCAGCGAGCGGCCATCGGTGGTGGTGCCTTCCGGGAACATCAGCAGCGGATGTTCCTGTTCCAGATGGCGAGTCATCTGTTTGCGGATCAACTGGCTGTCGCCCGAACCACGGCGAATGAACAGGCTGCCTGCCTTGGCCGCCAACCAGCCCGCCACCGGCCAGGTGCGCACTTCGGCCTTGGACAGAAACGACAGCGGCGTGAGCATGCCCAGCAGCGGAATGTCGGTCCAGGACACGTGATTGCTCACCCAAAGCATCGGCGTCGTCGGCAATTGACCATGGACGGTCACGCGAAAGGGCAGGGCATTGCTCAGCCGCGCCATGAAAAACCGCGACCAGCGCTGGCGACGGACCATCGAATGGGCAATCCCCAGTCGCTCGAACACGCCGAACACACTGGCCATGCTCAAGCCCAGCGTCACCACCATCAGCACTCGCGCAATTCGCGCGTACACCCGTAAACGGCTCATTACACGGCCGCCTTGAAGTGCTTGGCGTAACGCGGGCAGAGCTCGTCGCGCTTGAGCAGGATGAACACGTCGGCCACCTGGAAGTCTTCGTCCCAGCACGGCTCGCCGCAGATTTTTGCGCCCAGGCGCATGTAGGCCTTGAGCAGCGGCGGCATTTCGGCGATGACGTTGGACGGAATATCCAGCGTCGGCAACGGCTTCTTCGGCTCGGCCCGCAGGTGTTCGGTGCACAGGTAGCGTTCGCGCAGGCGCTGCATGATCGCATGGGCCTGGATGCCGCCGTCCTGCATCGGAATGCTCGCGCATCCCATCAGATAGCTGTAGCCGCCCTGGTTCAGCACTTCGGCCAGTTCACCCCAGAGCACGGCGATGGTGCCGCCGTTGCGGTAGGCCGGGTCGACGCAGGTGCGACCGATTTCCAGGATCGGGCCTTTGAGATGGACCAGGCCATGCAAGCTGAATTCTTCTTCGCTGTAGAACTTGCCCAGGCTGCTGGCGGCGGTGTGGTCGAGCAAACGAGTGGTTGCCACCAGACGCCCGGTATTCAAGTCACGTACGCCGATGTGGGCGCAGTGAACATCATAGTCATCCATGTCCAGACCCAGCTCCGCGCCTTTCAGTCTGGCGTTGAATTCGCCACTGAACACGTTGAAGCGCAAGGCCTGGGCTTCCTGCAGCGCCTCGGCGCCCACCAGGCGTTCGGCTTGCAGGCGGCGTTCATTGCCGGTGTCGCTGATGCGGGCGATCTGAGTCATTGTGAGTCTCCGTACGGGCTGTCCACCCTTCTTGGGTTGCAGCCGATCGACTTTCTTTATGCAGCCGTGTTGTGCAAAGTCAGGCTATGTAGCCCCGGTGTCATCGCCATGAAGCTTTGGTGATGCTTATATGACAGCCCACAAGGAGCCTCTTATGCCCTGGCAAACCCTGTTGAACCGCAGCGATCGCCTGCCCGCCGACCCAGACCTTGGTGAAGGCTTCGCGACCTTGCTGCACCGGTTGGGTACGGTCACGCCGTTCGAACTGGCGGTGAACGGCGGTCGGCTGATGGCGACACCGGGGCTGGCGTTTCTGGTGGGGTATCAGGCGGCGCTGCGCATGCTCTGGCCGAGCGCGCCGCTGAGCCTCGGTGCGTTGTGTGCGACCGAGCAGCGCAGCTTGCGGGTGGCGGACATGCAGACCCGGCTGCGCGATCTGCGCTTGAGCGGGCGCAAGGATTTCGTCACCGCCGGCGATGCCGCCGACTGGCTGCTGGTGGCCGCTCGCAGCGAAGAGCCCGGTGAAGCTCCCCGCTTGAGTCTGGCGGTGGTTTACCCCGGCGAGCCAGGCGTGCGACTGGAAAAACTCGCACCGATGCCGTTGATGCCCGAGATCAGCCACGGTCGGCTGTTTCTCGACAACGCGCTGTGCGAATTGCTGGCGGGGGATGGCTGGGATGCTTACGTCAAACCGTTCCGCACCCTGGAAGACATTTATGTGCTGAGCGCCATGACCGCGTGGCTGTTCGGCATTGGCCAGGACAATGACTGGCCGCCCACCTTGCAACTGCGTTTACTGGCGCTGCTGGCCGGGTGCGCGGAAGTCAGCCGCCAGGCGCCGAGCAATCCGGCCGGGCATGTGTTGCTGGGGGGGTTGTTTGCGCAATTCGACGGGCTCAAGGCTGAAGTGAATCAGGCCATGACCGACGGCCCGCCGCAGTGGGCGGCGATGTGGCAGCGCGATCAGGCCGTGATGGATCTGGCGGCAGGGGCGCGGGGCAAGCGGTTGGCCAAGGCGTTGGCGGAATCTTCGTTGGGTTGACGGGCCTCTTCGCGAGCAAGCCCGCTCCCGCAGTTGATCTGCGGTGTTCACACATTTTGTGCTCACCACAATCCCTTGTGGGAGCGGGCTTGCTCGCGAAGGCGATCTCTTGGATGACGCAAATTCCAAAACTGTCATCCAGCTCGACTAGGCTCTGCAGGTTCATTCTCCGAGCCTCCCACCATGTTCAAAGGCCTGTCCCTGACTATCACTCTGCTGCTCAGCCTCACGGCCCAGGCCGAAAACTGGCCGGCCGAGCAATGGATTCCCGGCCCGACAGTCACAGGCCCAGACGTTCAGGCCCTGGAAAACTACGCCTTTCCACCCCGCGACGAGGCCACTCACCAAGGCATCCGCACCGACGCCCTGCTGGTGATCCGCGACGGCCAGCTCGTCTATGAACGCTACGCTGGCCCGACCCGCGCCGACACCCCGCACCTGACCTGGTCGATCAGCAAAAGCCTGATGGCCGTGGTGCTCGGTGTGGCTTATGGCGAAGGCCTGTTCAAACTGCAGGACCCGGCGGTGCAGTTTTATCCAGCGCTGGAAAAACACCCCGCCGTGACCATGGCCGATCTGCTGCACTGGGCCTCGGGCCTGGATTGGCAGGAAGACTATGAATACGCACCGTTGAAGTCCTCGGTGGTGGCCATGCTCTACACCCGTGGTCACCGCGACATGGCCGCGTTTACCGCCGACCACGAAACGTACGCCCGGCCCGGCCAGGCATTCCGTTACTCCAGCGGCGACAGCAACCTGCTTTCCGCCGCGTTGAAAAACATCGTCGGCCCAGCCCGCTATCCGGATTATCCGTGGACCGCGTTGTTCGAACCCTTGGGGATTCGCGGCGCGGTTTGGGAAGCGGACGCCACGGGGACATTTGTCGCGTCATCCTATGCCTACCTCACCGCCCGGGACCTGGCCCGCGTCGGCCTGTTGATGGCGCGCGACGGTCGTTGGCGCGAGCGGCAGCTGCTGCCCAAGGAGTGGGTCGACTTCAGTCGTGAGCCGTTCGTCCACTACCGAGCCAACCAGGATGAAGCGGTGCCTGGCGGTCATTGGTGGCTCAATCGGGCAGTGGACGGCGCGGCACAACCCTGGCCCGATGCGCCCGTCGACACCTTCGCCGCGTTGGGCCATTGGGGCCAGGCCATGTACGTGATTCCCAGCGAAAAACTGGTGATCGTGCGCTACGGTGATGATCGCGACGGAAGTTATCGGCACAACGAATTGCTCAAACTCGCGCTCAAGGCGTTTGCCATGCAGGTGCAGCCATGAGCCGCAGTTTTGTCCGCCGTCGACCGTTCAGCACGCTGTTGCTGGTGCTGCTGATCGCCATGCTCGGCTGGGTCTGGCAGGAGCGTGTCGCGCTGTGGGCGTTCCCGGACATCATCAGCGCTTACACCGCCAAGGAATATTGCTCGTGCCGCTACGTGATGAACAATCCGGCGGCGTATTGCCTGGGCTATGTGAAGCAGTATTTGCCCGCCAGCGGTTTCGTCGATGATGCCGCGAGCAAGCGGGTGACGGTCGGCGGCATGGGGCGCAGCAACAGCGCACAGTGGATCGGCGAGCGCCAGGGTTGCCGTCTGCAACCCTGAACTTTCCTGTGCCGCAGGTTTGCAACTGACTCGCGGACAGTTAAGGTTCGCTCAGGTTTATCTGCCCATGAGTCTCTATGTTCAACCGCTTTGTCTGCAAAACCCTCGCTTTCCTGCTGCTGGCCGGTGTCACCGTGTCGGCCCAGGCCAATTGGTATCTGGACGGCGAGTCCTCGCGGCTGTCGTTTGTCAGCACCAAAAACGCCAACATCTCCGAAGTGCAGCGCTTTCTGGTGCTGCATGGCAAGGTCGACCCCAAGGGGCTGGCCGAGGTAGAAGTCGAGCTGGAGTCGGTCAACAGCGGCATTCCGCTGCGTGACGAGCGCATGCGCAAGGCGCTGTTCGAGATCCAGACGTTTCCCGAAGCGCTGATTACCACGCAGATCGACCTGCGGCCAATCAACGACCTGGCGCCGGGTGCGCAACTGGAATTGCGCTTGCCGGTAACCGTCAACCTGCATGGCAAGCAACACCAATACAACGCCGAACTGCTGGCGACCCGTCTCGATGACCGGCGCTTTCAAGTGGTGACCCTCGAACCGTTGGTGATCAGCGCCGAAGATTTCGACCTGGCCCCGGGCCTGGAAAGCTTGCGCAAGGTCGCCGGTTTGTCGGCCATCAGTCTGTCGGTGCCGGTGAGTGCGGTGCTGATTTTCACGGCGCGCTGACATGCGTGGTGCAATTTTTCCGTGGCGCGAAGGCAATAGCTTTGAATTGCTGATCGACGGCCCGCAGTTTTTCCCGCGCATGCTGGTGGCGATTGCTCGCGCCGAAGAACAAGTTGAACTGGAACTGTACCTGGTAGAGGCGGGTGCGTGCGCCGAGGCCATGGTTCAGGCGCTGGTCCAGGCGGCCGAACGCGGCGTGCGGGTACGCTGTCTGTTCGATGACTATGGCAGCCTGGCCTTCACCCTGACTTTGCGTCAGCGCCTGATGGCCGCCGGTGTCGAGTTGCGCTTCTACAATCGCCTGAGCTGGCGACGCTGGGTGGGCAACTTCTATCGCGATCACCGCAAGTTGCTGCTGGTGGATCAATCCCTGGCGGTCGTTGGTGGCACCGGGGTCACCGATGAGTTCTGGTCACCGGGCGAAGACACCTGCGAATGGCACGAAGTGATGGTGGAAATCACCGGTCCCCTGGTCATCGACTGGCAATTGCTGTTCGATCGCCAATGGATCGCCAACCGCTATCGGCGTGCCTGGAGACCCGTTTCGCATTTCGGTTTACCGCGCCTGCCGCGGGTGCCGGTCATGGGCGAGGGCATGGGCCGGGTGGCCTATGCCGACGCCCGCCAGCATCGGGACATTCTGCAATCGCTGGTTCGCGCGCTGAACAGCGGCAAGCAGCGAATCTGGCTGGCCACGCCGTATTTCCTGCCGACCTGGAAAGTCCGCCGCTCGCTGCGCCGGGCGGCGAATCGTGGCATCGACGTGCGTCTGTTGCTGACCGGCCCGCGAACCGATCACCCATCGGTGCGCTACGCCGGGCATCGCTATTACCCGAGACTGCTCAGGGCCGGGGTGAAGATCTTCGAGTACCAACCGTGTTTCCTGCACCTGAAAATGGTGTTGATCGATGACTGGGTGAGCATCGGCTCGTGCAACTTCGATCACTGGAATCTGCGCTTCAACCTGGAGGCTAACCTCGAAGCCCTGGACCCCGGACTGACCCGGGCGGTGGCGGCGAGTTTCGAGAATGACTTTGCCTTGAGCCAGGAAGTCAGCCTCGAAGCCTGGAAGCGCCGACCGTTGTGGCGGCGGGTCAAGCAGCGGGTGTGGGGATGGGTGGATCGGCTGGTGGTGAATCTGCTGGATCGGCGGGGCTGAACCCAATCTTCAAAACACCCAAAAACCAATGTGGGAGCGGGCTTGCTCGCGAAGGCGGTCTGACAATCAACATCTCTGTTGAATGTTAAGCCGCCTTCGCGAGCAAGCCCGCTCCCACAGTTTTATTGCAGTGTGTCAGGGATTACAGCAACTCAAAGCTCTGCTGCGTCACGTCCTGAGAGTCCAGGCCGATCTGCACGTTGAACTTGCCCGGTTCCGCGGCGTACTTGAGTTGGGCGTTGTAGAACTTCAGGTCATCCTCGGTGATGGTGAAGTGCACGACTTTCTGTTCGCCGGCCTTGAGCATTACTTTCTGGAAGTTCTTCAGTTCCTTGACCGGGCGGATCATCGAACCGGTCACGTCCTGGATGTACAACTGCACCACGGTTTCGCCGTCACGCTTGCCGGTGTTTTTCACCACCACGCTGGCGTCGAGCTTGCCGGTCTTATTCAGTGTGGTCGACGACAGCGCCATGTCGGTCAGGCTGAAGTTGGTGTAGCTCAGGCCGAAGCCGAACGGGAACAGTGGCCCCGTAGTGTCTTCGAAATACTGCGAGGTGTAGTTGCCCGGTTTGCCCGGCGTGAACGGCCGGCCAATGCTCAGGTGGTTGTAGTAGGTTGGAATCTGACCCACCGAGCGGGGAATGGTGATTGGCAATTTGCCCGACGGGTTGTAGTCGCCGAACAGCACGTCAGCGATAGCGTTGCCGCCTTCGGTGCCGCTGAACCAGGTTTCCAGAATCGCATCTGCCTGCTCTTTCTCTTCGAGAATCGACAGCGGACGGCCGTTCATCAACACCAGCACCAGCGGTTTGCCGGTGGCTTTCAACGCCCGGATCAGCTCGCGCTGGTTGCTCGGGATGTTCAGGTCGGTGCGGCTCGACGATTCGTGGGACATGCCACGGGATTCGCCCACCGCAGCCACTACCACATCAGCATCCTTGGCGGCTTTTACCGCTTCGTCGATCAACACGTTGGCCGGGCGCGGATCGTCCACCACTTCTGACGCATCGAAGTTGAGGAAATTGAGGTAGTCGAGGATCTTCTTGTCGTCGGTGATGTTCGCGCCACGGGCGTAGATCAGCGTCGACTGCGCGCCGAGGGCATTGGTCATGCCGTCGAACAGCGTGACCGATTGCGCCGGTCTGCCGGCGGCGGCCCAACTGCCCATCATGTCGATCGGTGCTTTGGCCAATGGGCCGACCAGCGCGATTTTCGCGGTTTTCTTCAATGGCAGGGTGTCACCCTGGTTCTTCAGCAATACCTGGCTGCGGCGCGCGACATCACGGGCCTCGGCGCGGTGCAGGCGGCTTTCGGCGTAGGTGTCGGCCGGGTCATCCTCGGCCTTGCCGATGCGCAGGTACGGGTCTTTGAACAGGCCCATGTCGTACTTGGCTGCGAGCACTTCACGCACGGCGTTGTCGATGTCTTTCTGTTCGATCTCACCGGCTTTCAACAGTCCTGGCAATTCCTTGCCATAGAGGGTGTCGTTCATGCTCATGTCGATGCCGGCCTTGATCGCCAGCTTCGCCGCTTCGCGACCGTCCGCGGCGACGCCGTGCTTGATCAGCTCGAAAATCGCCCCGTGGTCACTGACCGCCAGGCCCTTGAAGCCCCATTCCTTGCGCAGCAGGTCATTCATCAACCAAGTGTTGGCGGTGGCCGGCACGCCGTTGATCGAGTTCAGTGCAACCATCACCCCGCCGGCACCGGCGTCGATCGCGGCGCGGTACGGTGGCAGGTAATCCTGGTACATCTTGACCGGGCTCATGTCGACGACGTTGTAGTCGCGACCGCCCTCGACCGCGCCGTACAAGGCAAAGTGCTTGACGCTGGCCATGATGCTGTCGGCCGCGTTCGCACCACTGCCCTGGAAGGCCTTGACCATCACCCCGGCAATCCGCGAAACCAGATAGGTGTCTTCGCCGAAACCTTCGGACGTGCGGCCCCAGCGTGGGTCGCGGGAGATATCGACCATTGGCGCGAAGGTGATGTCGAGGCTGTCCGCCGCGGCTTCCTTGGCGGCGATGCGTCCCGACAGGCCGATGGCATCCATGTCCCAGCTCGAGGCCAGGGCCAGGGGAATAGGGAAAATCGTGCGGTGGCCATGGATCACGTCATAGGCGAAGAACATCGGGATCTTCAACCGGCTGCGCATGGCCGCGTCCTGCATTGGACGGTTTTCCGCGCGGGTGATCGAGTTGAAGGTGCCGCCGATATTGCCGGCGGCGATTTCCTTGCGGATCAGCTCCCGAGGCATTTCCGGGCCGATGCTGATCAGGCGTAACTGGCCGATCTTTTCATCGAGGGTCATTTGCTTCATCAGGTGGCTGATGAAGGCATCCTTGTTTTCTATCGGTGCGGGCGTCGTGGCGGCCAATACGGTATGACTGGCCAGGCTGACGAACAGGCCCAGCAAACACAGCTTCTTCATGAATGTTTTTCTCAAAAGGCCCAAGCGGCCGTGAATACGCGCCGGTCAGCCAAAATTTCGGGAGCGACTATTGTTGTTTGAGCATTGTTCTGAAAAATGCAGCACACTTCTAAACTGTTTTTTTGCTGGGCATCTTTTAGCCCATTGGCTCGATGCAATCCAGTAGCGGCGCAGATTATGCCCCAAGAGCCGGGTTCGAAGTTCGCCGGTTGTTTCATCAACGGAATGTGCAAGGGAGCATCAACCAGATGAATGTACGACACCACTATCGCTCGGGCCTGCAGGTTGCAGCCTTGATGTTGCTGACCACTGTGCTGGCGGGTTGCGGTATCAACACGATCCCGACCCTCGATGAACAGGCCAAGGCCGCCTGGGGCCAGGTGCAGAACCAGTACCAGCGCCGCGCCGACCTGATCCCCAATCTGGTGGAAACCGTCAAGGGCTATGCCAAACACGAGGAAGAAACCCTGACCGCGGTGGTCGAAGCCCGGGCCAAGGCGACGTCGATTCAGGTGGATGCCAGCACGCTGGATAATCCGGAAAAGCTCAAACAGTTCCAGCAGGCGCAGGATCAGCTGACCGGCGCGCTGAGTCGGTTGATGGTGGTGTCCGAGCGTTATCCGGACCTCAAGGCCAACCAGAACTTCCTGGCGCTGCAATCGCAACTTGAAGGCACCGAGAACCGTATCGCCGTGGCGCGTCGCGATTTCATCCTCGCGGTGCAGAAATACAACACCGAACTTCGTACTTTTCCCGGTCGCCTGTGGCACACCGTGATGTACAGCGATTTGCCGATCCGCGAAACCTTCGAGGCCACCAGCCCCGGTGCCGAGAAAGCGCCTGAAGTGAAGTTCCAGTAGGCGCTGGGCCGGGTTTGAAGTGCCACCAAGGATGAGGTTGCCAATGCGTGTGTTGAAAGTGGGCCTGGTGCTGTTGCTCTGGGTGTTTGCCCTGACGGCCCGGGCCGAGTTGAAGTTCCCGGAATTGACCGGGCGGGTGGTGGATAACGCCCAAATGATCGAGCCAGCGGTGCGCGAGCAGCTTGTTCAGCAGCTTAATGCCCACGAGAAAACTACCGGCGAGCAGTTGGTGGTGGTCACATTGCCGGACCTGCAGGGCGCCGATATCGCGGATTTCGGTTATCAGCTGGGGCGCTACTGGGGCATTGGTCAGAAGGACAAGAACAACGGCGCACTGCTGATCGTTGCGCGTGCCGAGCGAAAATTGCGGATCGAAGTCGGTTATGGCCTGGAAGATCGCCTGACCGATGCGCAGAGTTCGGTGATCATCAATCAGGTGATCACGCCTGCGTTCAAGGCTGGCAACTTCAGCAAGGGCATCAGCGATGGCGTCTCGGCAATGCTGGTGGTGCTGGGGGGCAACCCGTTGAACGAGCCGTCGACGGTGTATGAGTCGCGTGGCAATCAGGAGAGCGATTTCGTTGCGCGGCATCCGGGGATATTCGTGTTCCTGGTGTTGCTGTTTATCCTGACGGTCTTCGTCGGCCAGATGTTCGGTATTCTGCCAAGTGGAGGGGGTAGAGGCCGGGGCGGTTTCGGTGGCGGAGGTTTTGGGGGCGGTGGTGGTGGCTTCAGTGGCGGTGGGGGCAGTTTCGGTGGCGGCGGTTCGTCGGGCGGCTGGTGATGACACGGCAGGAAACATAACAACAATAGCGAGCAGGCACTCATAGACATGGCATTACTGACTGAACACGAACAACGCAAAGTCGCCGAGGCGATTGCCCGGGTCGAGCGCGATACCGACGCCGAACTGGTGACGGTGCTCGCGGCCCGCGCCGACGATTACGCGTACATCCCGTTGCTGTGGGCCAGTCTGCTGGCGCTGGTGGTGCCGGGTATCGTGCATTACCTGACTGGCTGGCTGACCATGCACAGCCTGTTGCTGGTGCAATGGGTCAGTTTCATCGTGTTGTGCCTGGTGTTCCGGATTCCGAAAGTCACCACTCGCCTGATCCCGCGCTCGGTCCGTCACTGGCGTGCCTCGAACCTGGCGCGCCGGCAGTTCCTGGAGCAGAACCTGCACCACACCGTGGGCGGCACCGGCATGCTGATTTTTGTCTCCGAGGCCGAGCGCTATGTGGAGATCCTGGTGGATGAAGGGATTTCCAAACGGCTGGATAACAAGAACTGGGACGCGATCGTGGCGGCGTTTACGCAACAGGTGAAACAGGGGCAGACGTTGCAGGGCTTTGTGACGTGCATCGAGGCGTGCGGCGAGTTGCTCAAGGTGCATGTGCCGGTGACCCAAGTGCGCAATGAATTGCCGAATCGGTTGGTGGTGTTGAGCTAAAAACCAGATCCCGGCAATGACGCGTTCTTGTAGCAGCTGGCGCAGCCTGCGTTCGGCTGCGAAGCAGTCGCTAATTCGCCTGGATACGGTCTATCTGATACACCGCGTATTTTGACTTTACGACTGCTGCGCAGCCGAACGCAGGCTGCGCCAGCTGCTACGGATCGCACCGTTTGGTAAATAACTGCGTGTCCCGAACGGCCATCCCCCCTAAAATACCCGCCATTCTCCGATTCGCACCGCCCGAGGCCGTTTTTTCATGTCTGTCACCGCCACCCCCGCCAGCCTCGCGCCGGATCACCACGCCCAGTTCATCGACCTGCTGCAAACCAGTCTCGATCAGAACGCCTTCATCAAACTGGTGCTGGCCAAATACGTCGGCGGCGAAGCGGATTTACAGCGGTTGATCATCAAGCAGCTGACGGTCAAGGATCAGCCGTGCCTGTCCTTCGTCTACCGCTACAAGACCCGCGACATCACCAAGAACCTGCCGATTGCCGAAGGCGTGGCGAGCATTGCCGCGCTGTTACCGGCGTCGTTCAAGAATGCGCATTTACTGTCATTGACCGACGAAGCCCAGCTCGAATACAGCAAAAAGGGCAAGTCTTCGCTGTTCAAGAGCAAACCCCAGCAATTGCGCGAGGTACCGTCCGCCGAGCACAACCGTGAGAAGAACCGTTTCCTCGACCTGAGCCGGCCGTTCCTCAAGGACCTCGGCGTGACCAACGCGCAGCACGAACTGATCCCGGCGATGTCGCGCAAGTGGAAGCAGATCAACAAGTTCATCGAAGTCTTCAGTCACGCGCTGACCTCTTCGCCGCTGGCGCTGGACAAGCCGGTACGGGTGGCGGATTTCGGCTCGGGCAAGGGTTACCTGACGTTCGCGATCCATGACTACCTGCGCAACACCCTGAAAGCCGAGGGCGAAGTGACTGGCGTCGAACTGCGCGAAGACATGGTCAAGCTGTGCAACAGCGCGGCGGCGAAGCTGGAGCATCCGGGGCTGGTGTTCAAATGCGGTGATGTGCGCAGCGTGGCGCCGAGCGAGCTGGATGTGATGATCGCGTTGCATGCCTGCGACATCGCCACCGACTATGCGATTCATACCGGCATTCGTTCCGGCGCTTCGATCATCATGTGCTCGCCGTGCTGCCACAAACAGATCCGCCTGCAGATCCAGAGCCCGGCATTACTCAAGCCGATGCTGCAATACGGCCTGCACCTGGGCCAGCAGGCGGAAATGGTCACCGACAGTTTGCGTGCGTTGTTTCTGGAAGCCTGCGGCTACGAGACCAAGGTGTTCGAGTTCATCTCACTGGACCACACCAACAAGAACAAGATGATTCTGGCGGTCAAACGCGCCGAGCCGGTGGACCCGGCTCAGTTGTTGGTGAAGATCCAGGAACTGAAGGATTTCTACCACATCAGCGAGCATTGCCTGGAAACATTGCTGCGGGCTGATGGCTACCTCTGAGGCTACCTCTGATCCTGTGGGAGCGGGCTTGCTCGCGAAGACGGATTATCATTCAACATTGATGTCGACTGGCACTCCGCTTTCGCGAGCAAGCCCGCTCCCACATGGGGTTTGACTGCGGTCTTGCGCCCGAGCATCACCGTCACGATCACCCCGGCTGCAAACAGCCAGGTAATCGGTTCGACCTGCTCACCAAAGAACAACGCCGAAAACGCGATGGTGAAGAAGATCTGCAGCAACTGGATCTGACTGACCCGGGCAATGCCGCCCATGGCCAGCCCGGCGTACCAGGCAAAGAACCCGATGAACTGCGAAAACAGCGAGACATAACCGAAGGCCCACCAGGTCTTGGCCGAAATCTCGCCCTGATGTTGCAGCGCCAGGTACAACACCGGCCCGATCAGCAACGGCGTCGACAGCACCAGCGCCCAGCAGATCACCTGCCAACCGCCCATCTCCCTGGCTAACCGGCCGCCTTCGGCATAACCCAGCCCACCCACGGCAATCGCCCCGAGCATCAGCAAATCACCGGCCTGAATGCTGCCGGCGCCGCTGATCAGCGCATAACCGAGCACCAGTGCACTGCCCAGCGCGGCGCAGGCCCAGAAGGCTTTCGACGGACGCTCATGGGACAGCCACGCGGCATATAGCGCCACGCACAGCGGTTGCAAGCCGTTGACCAGTGCGCCGTGGGAGGCGGGCAACGTCTGCATGGCCCAGGCCGACAGCACCGGGAAACCGAGAATGACACCGGCGATCACCAGCGTCAGGCCTTTGATCTGTTTCCACGTGGGCCATTTTTCCCGGTGCCACAGCAACAGCAGCGCTGCCGGAATCGCCGCGAACAGCGCACGACCGAGGCCGTTGAGCAGCGGATGGAGTTCTTGCACGACGATTCGTGTGAAGGGCAGGGTCAGGCTGAAGATAACGACGCCGAGCAGGCCGAGGGCCATGCCGGTGTTTTCGCGTGAAGACATGATGGCAACCAGAATCGAAGGTGGCGGGAACAGCCTTTATCTAGCCATAAACCATTGGTTTCGCACTATTACAGCTAGGTGCTGAGTAATCCGTACAGTTTGAGGACACCTTCGCGAGCAAGCCCGCTCCCACATTTAATCTGCGGCGAACACATCATTCACTGACACTGAAGACCTAATGTGGAAGCGGGCTTGCTCGCGAAGAACGATGACGCCGTAGTAACTGGTTATTACCCGACCCGCCGGATAAGGACTACCTTGAATACTCCTGCAGGCCCACGCATTTCCCAGAGGAGTCCTCCCCATGGCTGCTAAAAAAATCCTGATGCTGGTCGGTGATTACGTCGAAGACTATGAAGTGATGGTGCCGTTCCAGGCGCTGCTGATGGTCGGTCACACGGTGCATGCCGTTTGCCCGGACAAATCCGCCGGCCAGACCGTGCGCACCGCGATCCATGACTTCGAAGGCGACCAGACCTACAGCGAAAAACCCGGTCACCTGTTTGCCCTGAATTTCGATTTCGCCAAGGTCGATGCGGCGGACTACGACGCGCTGCTGATCCCGGGCGGTCGTGCGCCGGAGTACCTGCGGCTGAACGAAAAAGTCCTGGCGCTGGTGCAAGCGTTCGACAAGGCCGGCAAACCAATCGCCGCCGTGTGTCATGGCGCGCAATTGCTGGCCGCCGCCGGGATTCTTGAAGGTCGCGAATGCAGCGCCTACCCGGCCTGTGCCCCGGAAGTGCGCCTGGCCGGCGGCACGTACATCGATATCCCGGTGACGGAAGGTCATGTTCAAGGCAATCTGGCCACTGCTCCGGCCTGGCCGGCGCATCCGAGCTGGCTGGCCGGTTTCCTCGGGTTGCTGGGCACCAAAATCACGCTGTAACGAGGGACCTGTCCATGTGCGAGCTCTACGTCAAGGCCGACCCGATTCTCTACGAATCGCGCTCCCGCTCGCTGCGCATCTGCGGGGTGGTCACCACCCTGCGGCTGGAGAACCAGTTCTGGGACATCCTCAGCGAAATCGCCGAGGTCGATGGCATGACCACCAATCAGTTGATCGCCAAATTGTATGAAGAGGTGATGGACTACCGCGGCGAAGTGGTGAATTTCGCCTCGTTCTTGCGGGTCAGTTGCATGCGCTATTTGAGTCAGCGCCGAGTGCAGGCGCCTGAGTTGTCGGTGGTGCGGGCGGTGGTGAAGTAGGGCGGTTTTGTTCAGGCCTTACCGGCCTCTTCGCGGGCAAGCCCGCTCCCACAGTTGACCGGGTTGTTCAGCAGGATGCGGTCTGATGGGGGAGCGGGCTTGCCCGTGAAGGAGCCGGTACAGGCGACAGAAATCCTGGCTTGGTCTTTACTCTGAAGCGCGAAACCTCTCAATCGCCAAGGAGCAAGAACATGTCTGGATGGTACGAAGTGAGCAAAACCAGCAATGGTCAGTTCAAGTTTGTGTTGAAAGCGGCCAACGCCGAAACTATTCTGACCAGCGAGCTCTACACCACGCGCAAAGCGGCCGACAGCGGTATCGCCTCGGTCCAGGCCAATAGCCCGCTGGACGAACGCTACGAGAAAAAAAACACCAAGGACGGCCATCCTTACTTCAATCTGAAGGCCGGTAACCACGAGATCATTGGCAGCAGCGAGTCCTACTCGTCCGATGCCGCGCGGGATAAAGGCATCGCCAGCGTCAAGGCCAACGGCCCGACCACGGTGATCAAGGACAAGACCTTGCCGGTGTTCTAAACACACCGCTGATCAACTGTGGGAGCGGGCTTGCTCGCGAAGGGGGCTTAACAATCAACGAAGATGTTGAATGTCAGACCGCTTTCGCGAGCAAGCCCGCTCCCACAGTGGTTTTGTGTGTGGCTGAAGATCAGCGCAATGCGTTTAACAAACCCTGCAACTGACCGCTGCCTGCCTCACCCAACGCAAACACCGGCAGCCGCGGGTCACCCGCTTCCAGCCCGGTCAGGCGCAAACCGGCCTTGATGGTCGCCGGCAGGCCGCCCTTGAGGATGAAGTCCAACAACGGCAACTGGCGATAGAACAGTTCGCGAGCCTTGCTCAGATCATTGGCCAATACCGCTTCGTACAAGTCGAGATTGAGCTGCGGGATCAGGTTCGGCGCCGCTGTGCACCAGCCTTTGGCGCCGGCCGCGAACGCTTCCAGTGCCAATGGATTGCAGCCGTTATAGAACGGCACCCGGCCTTCGCCCAACAGTTGCAGTTTGTGCATGCGCTGAATGTCGCCGGTGCTTTCCTTGACCATGGTGACGTTGTCGACGGCGTTGAAAATCCGCAGGATCAGCTCCACCGACATATCGGTACCGCTGGTGGCCGGATTGTTGTAGAGCATGATTGGCACGCCGATGCTCTCGCCGATGGCGCGGTAGTGGGCGAGGATTTCCGCTTCGCTGAGTTTCCAGTACGACGCCGGCAGCACCATCACCACGTCGGCGCCGTGGGCCTCGGCGAAACGCGCGCGGCGCACGGCTTTGGCCGTGGTCAGGTCGGACACGCTGACGATGGTCGGGACACGTTTGGCGACGTGCCGGATGCTGAATTCGCTGACCTGATCCCATTCCCCATCGCTCAAATAAGCGCCTTCGCCGGTGCTGCCCAATGGGGCGATGGCGTGGACGCCGCTGTCGATCAGGCGGTCGATGGAACGCCCGAGCGCGTCGAGATCGACGCCTTCGCCCTGGGCGGTGAACGGGGTGATGGTGTAGCCGATGATGCCGTGAATGTTTGCGGTCGACATGGCGTCTCTCCTTTCAAGAATGAGTGGGGTCAGTTCAGGCAATCGGCGTGTTGGCGCAGGTTCTGCCGGGCGTAATAGTTGAACGCGGCGGCGTGGCGCTTGGGCTTGGATATCCAGTCATGGGCTTCACGGCCCAGCTCGGGAAGAATCGGTTTGATCGAACCCGCGGCCATGGCCAGCAATTGCAACTTCGCTGCGCGTTCGATCAATTGCGCAATGACGCAGGCTTCTTCAATGGTCGCGCCGGTGGACAACTGCCCATGGTGGGAAAGCAGGATCGCCCGCTTGTCGCCCAAGGCCCCGGCAATCAGTTCGCCTTCTTCATTGCCCACGGGCACTCCCGGCCAGCCTTCGAGAAATGCGCAGTCGTCGTAGAGTGGGCAGAAGTCCATGTGGGAAATCTGCAGCGGTACTTCCAGCATCGACAGCGCCGCGACGTGAGTCGGGTGCGTGTGAATGATGCAGTTCACGTCCGGCCGGGCGCGGTACACCCAGCTATGGAAGCGGTTGGCCGGGTTGGGCATGCCGTGGCCTTCAAGCACTTCCAGGTCTTCGTTGACCAGCAACAGATTGCCTGCCGTGATCTCGTCGAAACCCAGCCCCAGTTGCTGGGTGTAATAGGTGCCTGGTTGCGGGCCGCGGGCGGTGATTTGCCCGGCAAGGCCGGAGTCGTGACCGTTTTCGAACAGAATGCGGCAGGTCAGGGCCAGCTTTTGCCGGTCGGTCCACGTATTATCCGCCAGGGTGTTTTGCATCTGGTTCAGCGCTTGCTTGACCAGTTGCTCTTTGGGCAGTGCTAATGTCTTGGCCATATCGGTGTCCTTCGGTGGATCATGCAAATGACACAAAAAATGCTATATGACACATTGTGTCATTGGCAAGGACAAATCGTTGCCTCCTTGATGGATTAATCGCTCCGCATGTCTATCCGTTTGAAATTATTGAGAAAAAAACTTGGCGTGACGCTGGAGGCCCTGGCCGAAAAATCCGGCATGACCAAGAGCTATCTGTCGAAAGTCGAGCGTGGGCTGAATACCCCGTCGATCGCGGCCGCGCTGAAACTGGCCAGGGCGTTGAATGTGAAAGTCGAGGAGTTGTTTTCCGAAGACAGCGTCAGCCTCGACAGCTACAGCCTGGTACGCAGCGACGAACGCCAGTCCCTGGCCGCCAACGACCAGAGCCCGGGTTATGCAGTGCTGGCCCGTCAGGTCAGTGAGCGCAGCCTGCTGCCGTTCATCATTTACCCGCCGACCGAGTTCACCGACAAAACCTTTAAGGAACACTTGGGGGAAGAGTTTCTGTTCGTCCACGAAGGGCAGGTGGAAGTGGACTTCATGAACGAGCGGGTGCTGCTCAATCGTGGGGATGCACTGCACTTCAATGCGCAGAAACCCCATCGCATCAGGTCAGTGGGCGAGGTGCAGGCGCAGTTGCTGGTGGTGGTGCACAGCGCCGAGGAATGAGTTGGCTTCAAAAGCTTCGCGAGCAAGCCCGCTCCCACAGGGGATTTGTGTACACCGCAGACCCAATGTGGGAGCGGGCTTGCTCGCGAAGGCATCAGCCCGGTCGCCTCTAAGCTTCGACCGGAACCGATAACTTTGGACTACCCAGCGCATGGGTCTTCGAATCAAAAAACCGCAACTCCACACCCGTCCCTTCGAACACCTTCGTGTAATGCCGTTTCTGATGCTGGATGAACGCCTTGCTGCGCGGGTAAATCGAGATCGCTACGACTTTCGGCTTCGCCTGGCGCAACGCATGAACGATGTGACTGTCCTGCTCGCCAAGGGCCTGCCCGAAGATGCACAACCCGTCGCCATGGCCCAGTAACTGGTCGTAGCAGAACGACAGGTAATCCGAACTGCGAATCGTCTTGAGCTTGTCCTGCGCCGGGCCTTCGTTGACGAACAGCGGCACGTCGTCGAGGGTCTTGATCGTATTGTTGATGGCGAAATTGCCCAGCAACGTCCCTTCGGTCGACATCAGTTTGCGCGCCGTGCCGTCCTGATTGCGCACCAGATGCAGGCCGCCGTGCAGGTACAACAAACGTGGCTTGTCAGTGGCGCTGGCGCTCAAATCGAAGCTCGGCTCGGCACCCTGGAACAGATCGGTAACGACGTCCGGCCGATGCTGGATCGCCCAATAGCTGAGCAAGTCGTAGTTGGTGGTAAACACCGTCCGATAGCTGCCCAGTTCCTGATTGATGGTCGCCAGCGTCGAAGGCTTCACCAGCCGCCACGGGATGTGTACCGCGTGCACGGTGTTGATCAGCGCTTCCTTGATTGCGTAGTAGCGATTGCGTGGTGCCGCAGAGCTGACGGCCAGGGCCTTGTTGACCCGGCTGGTGGTTTTCAGCGCACTGAGAACCTGCTCGAAACTGCGCGTCTGCATCGCGTCGAACACGCTCAGCTCGGACTGGCTCAGCGGTTTTTCTTCGACGGTGCGGGCGTTTTCGAACAGCGAATCGTAGCCGAAGTCGTCCCACACGGCGCGGCTGGCGCCGTTACCCACCAGCAGGCCGCCGAACGAGGCGGTGGCGCGCAAGGCGTTCCAGTCTTCAAGGTGGGCATCGACATCCTGGAAATCGGTCATTGCGTTAGTCGTCTCGAAGCAAAAGGTCTGATGGACGGCGACTTTATCACGCCCCGACGTTGAGCCAGATCAAGGAACGACGTGACTGATCGGTCGACCCTGTGCGCACCCGCCGAATCGACATTGCCGATTCGGTTTCAGCCAGGAGACTTGCGCATGAGCAGTACGTTTTTCATCCCCGCCGTGAACATCATGGGTAACGGTTGCCTCGACGAAGCCATGGACGCCATCGGCAAGTATGGTTTTCGCAAGGCACTGATCGTCACCGACACCGGGCTGGCCAAGGCTGGCGTGGCGACGATGATTGCCGAGAAACTGGCGATCCAGGACATCGACTCGGTGATCTTCGATGGCGCCAAGCCGAATCCGAGCATTGCCAACGTCGAACTTGGCCTGGGCCTGCTCAAGGAAAGTCGCTGTGATTTCGTAGTGTCTCTGGGGGGCGGTTCGCCCCACGACTGCGCCAAGGGCATCGCCTTGTGCGCCACCAACGGGGGGACGATTCGTGACTACGAAGGGGTCGATCGGTCGGCCAAACCCCAACTGCCGCTGATCGCGATCAACACCACCGCCGGCACTGCCAGCGAGATGACCCGTTTCTGCATCATCACCGATGAATCGCGCCACGTAAAAATGGCCATCGTCGACCGCAACGTTACGCCGCTGCTGTCAGTCAACGACCCGGCGCTGATGGTCGCCATGCCCAAGGGCCTGACCGCCGCCACCGGCATGGACGCATTGACCCATGCCATCGAAGCCTACGTCTCCACGGCGGCCAACCCGATTACCGATGCCTGTGCGCTGAAAGCCGTCACGTTGATCAGCAACAACCTGCGCCTGGCGGTACAGAACGGCAGCGACATGACCGCGCGGGAAAACATGGCTTACGCGCAATTCCTGGCGGGCATGGCGTTCAACAATGCGTCCCTTGGTTACGTTCACGCAATGGCCCACCAGTTAGGCGGGTTCTACGACTTGCCCCATGGCGTGTGCAACGCGGTGTTGCTGCCTCACGTGCAAAGCTTCAACGCGCTGGTTTGCGCCCCTCGCCTGACCGACGTTGCCCACGCGATGGGGGCCGACATCCGCGGGCTCAGCCCGGAAGAGGGCGCGCAGGCGGCGATCACGGCGATCCGCAGCCTGGCCAGGGACGTCGACATCCCCGCCGGTTTGCGTGAGCTCGGTGCCAGGCTCAATGACATCCCGGTCCTGGCCAGCAATGCCCTGAAAGACGCCTGCGGGCTGACCAACCCACGGGCGGCGGATCAGCGGCAGATCGAGGAGATTTTCCGCAGCGCGTTCTAAGCGTTTCGACGGCCGGGCGCGAGCACTACGCAAAGTAGCGCGCCCAAGGCCAGCAAGGTGCATAACAGCGACAAAGGCCATGCCTGCTGGCTGGCTGCCAGGCTGGCGATACCGCCGATAACGGCGGCCATCAGTTGATGAGTGAAACCGCTCAACGCCATCGCATAAGCACCGCCGACCGGCGAACCGTGGTTGGCCAGGGACAAGCTGATCGGGTAAATCAGCGATTGGCCGAATACTGCAAAACAATAGGGCAACCAGAACAGCAGCGCGATAGACGTGCCTGCGAGGCTACCCAGCAACATGACTGCGCTGCCGGCCAGTATCAGCCCGACGCCCACCGTCATCAGCCATTGCTGACCGGTATGCAGTACGAAGCGATTGACCGCCACGGCCCCGAGAAAGTACGCCGCGCTGATGGGCCAGCCCAACAAGCCGTATTCCACTGCCGACCACTTGAAGGCGCCTTGCAGAATCAGCGGAGCAGCGGTGTTGAACGCGACAATCACCCCATACCCCAAGCCACCGGCGAGGGCCGGTAACAGGAAGGCCCTATGCTGCAGAATGTGCCCGTAGCTCGTCCAGGCGGATGATGGTGTGTTCTCTTCTGCCAGCATCGGGAACGTGACCCGCGCCACCACCAGCGCCATCAACAGGCTCACACCACCCAATAAGTAGAAAATCGCTGACCAGCCTAGTGTCACCTGGATGATCGACCCCAGGTATTGGCCGATGCCCAGCGCCACCACAAAGGAAATCGATATCCAGGACAACGCCTTGGCCAGCAGATCGCCGCGAAAACTGTCGCGGATCAGCACCCGGGCCATGACTGAAATCCCGCTGGCGCCAATCCCCTGAATCAGGCGAAAAACCAGGAACGACTCAAGCGTCTGGCCCAGGGGCAGGGCCAGGTTGCCCAGCCCATAGAGGCCGAGCGCCGCGAGCAACACCGGTTTGCGGCCAATGCGCTGGCCCAGGCTGCCCCAGAACAGCATCGGCAGCGCCATGCCGATCAGATACACCGCCAATCCCCATGAAATCTGCGAGGCATCGGCGGACAGATCACCGGCAATTTCCGGCAGCGCCGACAGGTAAATGCTCATGCCCAATTGAGCGAGAAATACCGTGCAGCAGGTGATGAGGAGGGTGGTGCTGCTCTTCATTTGATCTTCCCTGTTTTTTTCAGCCGCCGATGTCCCGGCCGTGCGTGCGTAAAAGCTCGGTGATGAGTTCACAGAAATGGCGGATCAGCGTCGTCTCCATGTCGGCGCGCAGGGTGATTCTGATGGCTGCCTTGCCTTGGGCAACCACCGGGAAAAAGACTGCCGAGGTGAAGAATCCGTGATCGGCCAGTTCAATGGCGATGTTGTTGGCCAGCGATGCCTCACCGCAATTGACCAGTCGAATCGCCATGTTGCTGTTGTGTTGTTCGGTTCGTATGAGGCTGTCAAAGAGGCGGATATTAACCTGAAGCTTTTCCTGCAGCGCAGCGAATTCCAGGGTGTGGTGTAACTGGATGGATGCCCGGCCCGCGCCAATGGCTGCACTGTTCAGGCTTTGCGACCAGTTGCTGGGGCCGCCGTAACGCGCAATGAGTTTCTTTTGCCGTTCACTGCCCAGCATCACCAGACCGCCACTGGCGCCGAACGACTTGGCCAGCGAGGCGACAATGAGGCAGTCATCATCCAGGGTATGCAGCCTGGGACGCACAAGACCGGCGCCGAATGTTCCTACAGCGGAAAGCGCGTGGGAATCGTCCAGATACAGAAACAGCCCGTAGCGGTCCTTCAGATATAAAAGGCTGTCCATGTCCGCAACCCCGCCCATGCTGTAGGCGCCGTCGGCGACATACGCGACCCTGGTGTGCTGTTGACACAGCGATTCGAGGAAGTCCATGTCGTTATGCGGGCACGTCACGACCTTGGTTTCATCGGCACAGGCAGCTTTGAGGTGATTCATCGAGTAATGCGCCAACCGGTCGAAAGCCATCACTGGAGGGCGATTTTCCGTGAATACGCCGCTGGCCAGCAGCGGCAGGATCCCGGCACTCGCTGCACTGCACGACAGAGTGCTCAGGCAACTGGCACCGAACAACTCGGACAGTTCGGTTTCGTATTGGTCCAGAATTGCCAGCTTGCAGCGGTTCTTTGAATTGGCGATGCGAAGTGTGCCGGTTTCCCACAGCGTGGTCATGGCACCGTCGAGAATATCGGGATGGTGATCCAGACCCAGGTATGACGTCGTACAGAAATGATGAAACGCTCGCCCGTACTGATCGAGCATGCGGTTGGCACTTTTTATCTCAACGTTGAGCCCCGCGATTTTTCCGGTTTCGGCGGTCTCCCAATCATGATCGGCCAAGGAAACGAGTTTGCGGTAGTTGGTGAAGGTGTGCGCCCTGTACGGTATCTGGTTCATGTGTGAGTGACATTCCTTGAGTGAATCTATCCGTGGGTTTGTTGCAGTTTGTGTGTGTTGCCAGACTTTACAGAGAGTCCCGATGGGCTTTGAATCGGCTGTTTCCGGTAGTACTGAGAGTTGTAAGAGAATTAGTTGTAGGGCGATGCCCCGGGGGGCTGTGGGTAATTGGATGGCGGGCACGAATCGAATCCGGGCTATCCTGCCGACTCAGTCGAACCGAAATCATCGAGCCCTGCCATGCTGCAAAAAAGCCTGATCCGCCGCCTCGACCTGATCACTCTCCAGCTGTTTGTGGCCGTCCACGAAGAGGGCACGCTGACCCGTGCCGCCGCCCGCGAAGCGATCGCAGTGTCGGCGGCCAGCAAGCGTTTGATGGAGTTGGAGGAGGCGTTTGGCATCAGCCTGTTCGTGCGCCAGGCCAAGGGCATGACGCTGACGCCGGCCGGTGAAACCCTGCTGCACCATGCCCGGCAGATGCTGTTCAATGTCGAGAAAATGGGCCTGGAACTGGGCGAACACAGCCACGGTGTGCGGGGATATGTGCGGATGCTCGCCAACCTGTCGGCGATCATTCAATTCCTGCCCGAAGACCTGCGGGACTTTTCCGCGCGTCATCCGCAAGTCAAGACCGACCTCGAAGAACGCCCCAGCAGTGGGGTGATTCAAGGCGTGCTCGATGGCGTGGCGGACCTCGGGATCTGTTCCAGCGACAGCGACGTCAAGGGGCTGCACAGCGTTGTTTATCGCCAGGACAAACTGGTGGTGCTGATGCCGGCCGATCATCCGTTGGCGAGCCGTTCGGCCCTGGCCTTTGCCGACACGCTGGACAGCGATTACGTCGGTCTGCATTCGGCCAGTTCCATCAACATGCGCACCCATGCGGCGGCGCGCAAGGCCGGCAAAGTGCTGAGGCTGCGGATTCATGTGCCGGGGTTCGACGCCATGTGCCGGATGGTCCAGGCCAACATGGGCATCGGCATCCTGCCGCTAAAGGCCTACGAACTGTTTGGCCGGGCGCTGGGGTTACACGCGGTGCCGCTGACGGATGACTGGTCGGATCGTGCGTTGATTCTGGTGGTGCGCGATCAAGCGGCGCTGTCGCCGGTGAGCCGGATGTTGTTCGAGCAGTTGGGCGGGGTGGTCTGATAGTTATTTGTCGGATTGGCGGGCCTCTTCGCGAGCAAGCCCGCCCCCACAAGGGATTTGTGTCGGACGCGATATTCGACTCCCCACAAATCAAATGTGGGAGCGGGCTTGCTCGCGAAGACTGACTTGAAGCCGCGGTAATCCCCCAACCAGCCAACCAGGCATTCGCGTTTCGCGAACGCTCGTTGCCAACTGAAGGTTGGATTCCTGGCCATCCGGTCCTCTAGCCTTGGCGCATATTCCAAGAACAAGAGGTACCCCGCAATGACTGCCCCCTTGAGTGCAATCAAAGTGATCGAGATCGGCACACTGATCGCCGCGCCGTTTGCCGCGCGCATGCTGGCCGAGTTCGGCGCCGAAGTGATCAAGATCGAAGCCATGGGCCAGGGCGATCCTCTACGCAAATGGCGCAAGCTGCACGAAGGCACTTCGCTGTGGTGGTACCTGCAATCGCGAAACAAGAAGTCCCTGGCGCTGAATCTGAAATCCCCTGAAGGCATCGAACTGGTCAAGCAACTGGCGAGCGACGCCGATGTGCTGATCGAAAACCTGCGCCCCGGCGCCCTGGAGAAACTCGGCCTGGGCTGGGACGTGTTGCATGCCCTCAATCCCAACCTGACATTGGTGCGCATTTCCGGTTACGGCCAGACCGGCCCGTACCGTGATCGCCCGGGGTTCGGTGCGATCGGCGAGGCCATGGGCGGGATTCGCTACACCACCGGCACCCCCGGTTCACCGCCGGCCCGAGTAGGGGTGAGCCTCGGTGATTCCCTGGCTTCGCTGCACGCTGTCATCGGCGCCTTGATGTCGCTGCTGCGGGTCAAGACCGGGCAGGGCGGCGGGCAGGTGGTCGATGTGTCGTTGGCCGAAAGCGTGTTCAACGTGATGGAAAGCCTGGTGCCGGAATATGACATGCAGGGTCATGTGCGTGAGCGCAGCGGCGGAGCGTTGCCGGGCATCGCGCCGTCCAACACCTACCTGACGGCCGACGGTGCCTACGTGGTGATCGCCGGCAACAGCGACCCGATCTACAAGCGCTTGATGGCGGTGATCGGCCGCATCGACTTGGCCGAGGCGCCGGAATTTGCGCACAACGATGGCCGCGCCGCCAAAAGTAATGTGCTCGACGCAGCGATCACCCACTGGACCAGCAGCTTGCCGATCGACGAAGTGCTGTCGGCCCTGGAAGCCGCCGAAGTCCCGGCCGGGCGAATCTATTCGGTGGCCGATATCGTCGCCGATCCTCACTATCAGGCGCGGGGCATGCTGCTCAACGCCGAACTGCCCGGTGGCGCCACGGTGAAGATGCCGGGCATCGTACCGAAAATGTCCGAGACCCCTGGCGGCGTGAACTGGTCGGGGCCGAGTCTGGGGCAACACACCGACGGCATCCTTGCGGGTTTGGGCCTGACTGCACTGGACATTGAGCGGCTGAAAACTGAAGGGGTGGTGCAATGATCACTGATTATTCCCAGACCCTGATCGTTCAGGAAGTCTCCCCGCGTGACGGCTTGCAGATCGAGCCGACCTGGGTCGAAACCGACGACAAGATTGCGCTGATCGATCAGTTGTCGCTGGCGGGGTTCAGCCGTATCGAAGCGGGTTCGTTCGTGTCGCCCAAGGCGATTCCGGCGCTGCGCGATGGTGAGCAGGTGTTCAAGGGCATCGTCCGACAGCCGGGCGTGATCTATGTCGCGTTGATCCCCAACCTCAAAGGCGCGCAACGAGCACTGGACTCGGGTGCCGATGAGCTGAACCTGGTGATGTCCGCCAGCCAGACCCATAACCTGGCGAACATGCGGATGCACTGCGAGGCGTCATTGGCGGCGTTCGGCGAGATCGTCGAGTTCGTTCGCGGCACGCCGGTACGGCTCAATGGCAGCATCGCCACCACCTTCGGTTGCCCGTTCGAAGGCAAGATCGATGAGGATCGCGCGCTGCAGATCGTCGAGGCTTATCAGGAGCTCGGCATCCAGGGCATTACCCTGGCCGACACCACCGGCATGGCCAATCCTCGTCAGGTCGATCGCCTGGTGCGGCGGGTGTTGCAGCGGGTTTCGCCGGCGGATCTGACCCTGCATTTCCACAACACCCGCGGCCTCGGTCTGTGCAACGTGCTGGCTGCCTACGAGGCCGGTGCCCGGCGTTTCGACGCAGCCCTCGGCGGCCTTGGCGGTTGCCCGTTTGCACCGGGTGCCTCGGGCAATATCTGCACCGAAGACCTGGTCAACCTGTGCGATGAAATCGGTATTCACACCGGCATCGATCTGCCGTTGTTGCTGACATTGTCCCGAGGCTTGCCCGCGTTGCTGGGCCATGAAGTGCCGGGGCAGCTCGCCAAGGCCGGGCGCAATTGCGACCTGCACCCGACGCCTTCCTGACCCACCACGAACCCTGTGGGAGCGGGCTTGCTCGCGAAGGCGGAGTGTCAGTCGCCATCAATGCTGAATGTCAGACTGCTTTCGCGAGCAAGCCCGCTCCCACATCAAAGCACCCACACAGATCACTTGAACCAGACAACAAAAACAATCGGACGCCCACGGGTAGTCCGCCTGGAGAAACCACGATGAGCCTTAATGTAATGGAGGCGGGCGTGAGCCCGTCCGTTAGCCTCGATGCCGAAAAAGCCCTGGTCCGCAAAGTCGCCTGGCGACTGATGCCGCTGATCATGGTCTGCTACCTGTTTGCGTTTTTCGACCGCATCAACATCAGCTTCGCCAAGTTCCAGCTACAGACCGACCTGAGCCTGAGCGACACCGCTTACGGTCTCGGTGCCGGGCTGTTTGTAGTCGGTTACGTGATCTTCGAAGTACCCAGCAACATGATGCTCTACAAGGTCGGTGCCCGACGCTGGATCGCCCGGATCATGATGTCCTGGGGGATCGCGACGGCGGCCATGGTCTTCGTCAACAGCGAATGGCAGTTCTACGTCCTGCGCTTCGTGATCGGCGCGATGGAGGCGGGTTTTGCACCGGGCGTGCTGTATTACCTGACGCTGTGGTTCCCGCAGCACTATCGCGGGCGCATCACCTCGATGCTGTTTCTCGCGTCGGCGTTTGCCGGGCTGGTTGGCGCACCGTTCTCCGGGCTGGTGTTGCAACACCTTGATGGCTTCCTCGATATGCGCGGCTGGCATTGGCTGTTTCTGCTCGGTGGCGTGCCTTGCATCGGCCTCGGTTTGCTGGTGCTGACCGTGCTCAAGGACCGCATCGAAGACGCCCATTGGTTGAGCCCGTCGGAGAAGACACTGCTCGCCAGTCGTATCGCGCACCACGAACCCCACAAGGGCGGCGGCTCCTTGCTGGCCGCACTGCGGATTCCGGGTTTCCTGATGCTGGGGCTGATCTACTTTCTGATTCAGGTGGCGTCCTACGGCTTGAATTTCTGGGCGCCGCAACTGATCCGCAGTGCCGGCACCGAGAGCCCGGTGATAATCGGCTTGCTGACCGCCATTCCCTACATTTGCGGCGCCATCAGCATGGTGGTGATCGGGCGGCTGTCCGATGCCACCGGCGAGCGGCGCAAGTTCGTCGCGGGTCTGGTGGCGGCAGGCGCGGTGGGATTCTTCTGTGCAGGAATTTTCGCCAACCACACGACTTTCCTGATTGTTGCCCTGGGCTTGCTCGGTGCCGGGATCATCGCGTCCATCCCGAGCTTCTGGACCCTGCCGCCGAAACTGCTGGCCGGCGCCGGAGCGGGTGCTGCCGGCGGGATCGCGGTGATCAACACCCTTGGCCAGTTCGGTGGCATCGTCAGCCCGGTCATGGTCGGGCGGATCAAGGACCTGACCGGCAGCACCACTCCAGCGCTGTACGTCATTGGCGTCGCTGCGTTGATCGCCGCTGCATTGTTGCTGTGGGGGTTACCGCAGAAGTTGCGCACGCTCGATAAGTTCTGAAATTTTCTGCGTCAGGAAAACCGCTTTCGCGAGCAAGCCCGCTCCCACACTTGACCGAATTCCAAAGTTGGACACGGTTAAATGTGGGAGCGGGCTTGCTCGCGAAGACTGACTCACAGTCAACACAACCCCAGCGGCTATACGCTCAAGGAGTTTAAGTTGTACGCTCCGCTCGGAACCAGCCCCAAGGTTACTAAACTCATGCTGACCGGCCTCAACCACCTGACCCTAGCCGTTACCAACCTGAATCGCAGCGTGGCGTTCTATCGCGATCTGCTGCAACTTCAGCTTGAAGCCACTTGGGATACCGGCGCCTATCTCTCGCTTCCCGGTCTGTGGCTGTGCCTTTCTCTCGATCCATTGCGCGAATCCGCGCCCGCCGCCGACTATACCCATTACGCCTTCAGCCTCGATGCTGCGGATTTCCCGTTGTTCGTCGAACGCCTGCGATCCGCCAAGGTGCGGGAATGGCGGGACAACCGCAGCGAAGGGGCGTCGTTCTATTTTCTCGACCCGGACGGGCACAAGCTCGAGGCGCATGTCGGGTCTTTGGCGTCGCGGCTGGCGGCTTGTCGGCAGCGGCCCTATGCGGGGATGAAGTTCTTCGACGATCAGTGAGTCGAGATCCGGGGTCCTGAGATAGAATTGCGCCCCTTCACCCGGCGTCCAGAGGAATTCCCATGACTCCATCGCTGCTAATGGCCGTTCTCGCCTCGGGCTTCATTTATGGCATTACGCCGGGGCCCGGTGTGTTGGCGGTGTTCGGCATCGGCGCGGCACGCGGACGGCGGGCCGGGGCGGGGTTTCTGTGCGGGCATTTGCTGGGCGACGTGGTCTGGTGCAGTACGGCGCTGATCGCGATTGTCGGTGCGCGGGAAATCGGCAGCACTGCGTTCGATGTGCTGGGTGTGCTCAGCGGGCTGTATTTGTTCTGGCTGGGCCTGCGCGCGGTTCGCGCTCGTCGCGCCAGTGCCGAGGCGCCTCAGGGCCCTGCGCGGCAGCCGTTCTGGCATGGCATCCTGTTCGGCCTGACCAACCCCAAGGCATACCCGGTGGCGGTGGCGACCTTTACTGCGCTGTTGTCCAGCCGTGCGGAGTTGCTGCATTGGTCCATGTTGCCCTGGTTGATCATCTTGAGCTTCATTGGTGGCCTTTTGGCCTACGCTATTCTCATTGGCATCGTCGGTGCGCGTCAGGTGCGCACGTTGTATCAGCGTCATGAACTGGCGATCACCCGCTTATGCGGGATCATGTTCATCGGTTTCGCCATCAATGCCCTGGTGCATGCGCTGCCGGGGCTGGTGACGAACAAGGCTTGAGGCTGAACGCAGGGACGCGTCGGCTGCACAGTCATCGCTTGGGCGTATGACCGGTCAGGGAGGGTTGTTCAATGTTGCATTGTCCGGACACGCTCTCGGCATCATGGAAACCAGAAATTCCGCGCCACTGGCGAGCTACATCGACCTCTTGCTGGACGCCGTCTGTGCGGTGGACAAACAAGGTCGCTTCGTATTCGTCAGCGCGGCCTGCGAGCGCATTTTCGGCTACACCCCCGACGAGCTGATCGGCCAGTCGATGATCGACCTGGTTCATCCCTCCGACCGACAGCGCACCCTCGACGCCGCGCGGGAGATCATGGGCGGCGAGCCCAAGCTCAACTTTGAAAATCGTTACGTGCGCAAGGACGGCCGGGTGGTGCACATTCTCTGGTCGGCACGCTGGTCGGAGGTCGATCAGTTGCGTATCGCCGTGGCTCGCGACATCACCGAGCGCAAACAGGCCGAGTCCCGACAAGCGGCGCTGTATGCGATCTCCGAAGCGGCCCACGCGGCGGAAGACTTACTGGCGCTGTTCAAACGCATCCATTCGATCATCGGCGAATGGCTGCCGGCGTTGAATTTCTCCGTGGCACTGTATGATGAACACTGCGCGCAGCTGAATTTCCCCTATCACGTCGACGACCATGAGCTGCAGCCCGAGGATCCCGGGACTGTTACCGGGCGCTTGTGCGCCGAAGTGATTCGCAGTGGCTTGCCGATCCTGCTGACCCCGGATCAGGACAATCTGCCGGAAGGGTTTGCGGCATTGGTCAAGGGCCAGGACTCACCCTGCTGGCTGGGCGTGCCGTTGAATTCGCAGAACGGCACCATTGGCGCTCTGATCGTCAAAAGCGTACCGGGCGGCGAGCGCTATACCGAGCAAGACAAGGAGTTGCTGCAGTATGTTTGCGCCCAGGTCGCAACCGCGATCGAGCGCAAGCAATTGCATGCCCGGCTCCAGCGCATGGCCCAGTACGATCAACTGACTCAGTTGCCCAATCGCGAGTTGTTGCGCGAACGCCTGAAAGCCTCGCTGGCACTGGCCCGGGCAGACTCCGGGCGAATGGCGTTGCTTTACGTCGACCTCGATCGCTTCAAGCAAGTCAACGACACCCTCGGTCATGCGGTTGGCGACATGCTGCTGCAAGCGGTCGCCAATCGGCTCAAGGGCTGCGTGCGTGAAACCGACACGGTGGCGCGCATTGGCGGTGATGAATTTGTCGTGCTGTTGCATAGCATTCATGCCGCGGAAGACGCCGAGAATGTGGCGGGAAAAATCCGCCAGGTGCTGGCTCAACCCCTGCGCCTGGACGGACACAACCTGACGATCCAGCCGAGCATCGGTGTCGCGCGATACCCCGAACATGGCATCGAAGAAAAGCAGCTGTTCAGGCATGCCGATGAGGCGATGTACACCGCCAAGCGCCAGCACCATTCGCGTCTCGGGGTCTGAACATTCCATCACCGTTCGTCGCGACGCTGCCAGGTTTTCTAAACCTTTTCAGGCATGGAAATTCATATCCTATGCGGGCGTCTGCTCGCTGTGATCATCACCAAGAGGATGAGAACCATGCCTACTTCAAAAAATCCGAGCCCGGGTAGCGCCATCGATCGAACGAAGACGTCTGAAGCCGGTCGCAAAGGTGGGAAAACTACCACCACGACTGTTGATAAAGACCCTGCCAAAGGCGGCATGGGCCGTAAAGGCGGTCAGAAGTCCCGGTAATAGGTGAAGGTGTTTTTTGTTTAATAGACGGGGGCGCGAGCTCCCGTTTTAATTTCAAGAAGGAGGGCGCGACCATGAGCCGGATGGCCACCCGTATACGCAATGCCAGTTTTGCCACGTTGCTGGGCCTGTGCGCCAGCAGCGCCTTTGCCCAGTCTCCTGCCGAATTCGTCAACGACGCGTCGGCCAAAGGCATCGCCGATATCGAAGCCAGCCGACTGGCGCACCAGAAAACCGAATCCAAAGAGGTCAAGGATTACACCATCGTGGTGATCAACGATCGCACCACCGCCAACCAGCATCTGGCGAAAATTGCCAAACAACTCGATTTACCGGTCGCGCCACGCGAGGAGGTGGTCGACAAGGCCAAAGCCTTGCTACCGCAAATGAAGGACGACGCCTCTTTTGATCAGGCCTATGTCGCCAGCCAAGTGAAAACCACCCAGGAAGCCATCGCACAGCTTCAACAAGTAGCGCAGACCACGGATGTGCCGCAAATCAAAGCCTTCGCCGAAGAAACCCTGCCCAAGCTGCAAAACCATCTGCAAATGGCCAGGGCACTGCAAGCCAGTCGCTAACTGCCTGCCCCGCGGGTGACGTCGGTCACTCGCGGGGAATGGGTCAGCATTGATTCAAATCCTGCTTCTTTGTTTCTTCAACGACGGTGCCGTCCAGGGAAATCGTCTCGCCCTCACCGAGGTTGCGATATTTCTTTCTCAACGCTTCCAGTTGATTGAGGTCCAGCGATTCGAGCCCCAGCATCGCGTTCTGCGCTTGCGTGGTCACCCGCAATAGCTCATCGATTTTCAAGTGCAGGATGTCCGTGTCGCGGTTCTGGGTGTTCTGGATCAGAAACACCATCAAGAAGGTGATGATGGTGGTCGAGGTGTTGATGACCAGTTGCCAGGTATCGTTGAAATGAAACAGAGGCCCGCTCAGCGCCCAAAGGAATATCAGGATGATTGCCCCCAGAAAAGTCCGGGGATTGCCGGCCCACAGGGCGAGTTTCTGTGCGACTTTCGCGAATTTCATTGCCGTGTTCCTTATAGGGATGCGCCTGATTTTCAGACACCGCGGGCATGGCGAAAATTCTGCTGAATAATGCCTGCTGAATAAAACGCTCAGTGTCCTGACCCTTCCATTAACGCTCATCGCTGTGGGCTGAAAAAATCGCAACCATTTCCCGCCTGGGTAGGTCACTGCTTCACGCTCCTGAAACTGGAGGAGAGCATGAACCTCGCCCGCACACTTTGTCTTTCCTGCTACGTGCTCGCGCTCTTCGTAGAAGTCTGAACCTATGGCTTATTGCGTTTGGAATCTTTGATTGGAATCTTTCTTTGTGCCGGTTTGTGTCTAGTATCAATGGGAGTCAATTTGCCAGCACGCAAACACACGGATCGACACCAAGTAAGAGGTCACTCATGGAATTCTTTGAGAAGTTAGCAAGTCTAGCCGCCAAGGTTCGTTTGCAAAGCGCTGCAATTCAAACAGAGGAGGCCACCAAGAATGCTTTCGTCATGCCCTTTATCAGCACGGTGCTGGGCTATGATGTCTTTGATCCGAGTGAGGTGACTCCGGAATTCGTTTGCGATATAGGAACGAAAAAAGGAGAAAAAATTGACTACGCGATCATGAAGGAAGGAGAGGTACAGATCCTCATTGAGTGCAAAAAAATAGGCGAGTCGCTGCACATCAATCATGCCTCCCAACTGTTTCGCTATTTCCATGTCACCAGTGCTCGAATCTCCATCCTCACCAATGGCCAGGTCTATAAATTTTTCACCGACCTAGATGCGCCCAACAAGATGGATGAGAAGCCGTTTCTTGAGCTCGACCTTTTAGATATCGACGAGTACTCCGTCCCTGAATTGATCAAGCTCACCAAGTCTGCATTCGACGTAGATTCGATCATCAACGCCGCAGGTGAGTTGAAATACGTCAGTCAGATCAAAAAGGTCATTGCTTCGCAGGTCATCAAACCTGATGACGACTTTGTAAAAGTCTTTGCTTCTAGAGTGTACGACGGGGTTATAACCCAGAAAGTCCGTGAGCAGTTCCATGAGCTGACGAGAAAAGCAGTCGTCCAGTTTCTCAATGATCAGATCAATGACAGACTCAAATCGGCTATGAGTGGCGCCATTCCTGTGCTGGCATCGACACCGGTTCCTACCAGTGGTAGTGGATTGGCAGGTCAGCGTGATGAGTCAGAGGATAAAGTGCTGACGACTCTGGAAGAGTTGGAGGGGTATCACATTGTCCGTGCAGTGGTTCGATCGGTTGTGGACGCTAAACGGATAGTGCAACGTGACACGCAAAGCTACTTTGGCATTTTGCTAGACGACAACAATCGAAAACCGATTTGTCGCCTTCATTTCAATCGTTCACAAAAGTACATTGGGATTTTTGACGAAGAAAAAAATGAGACGCGGCATCCGATTGGATCGGTTGATGAGATTTACGATTATTCGGATCACTTGAAGAAGACTGTTGGATATTACGACTAGCCCTGTTGAACACGAACCATGAAAAAAACCGGCCCTTGAGGCCGGTTTTTTGTGCAAATCCCTTCAAGCCGTCAGCGTTACCTCAGTCTTCCAGCTGAAGTACCCCGATGCTTCACAGCGCTGGTTGATCAGCATGAAGCTCAGTTCACAGGTTGCAACGCCCGTGCTCAGTTGTGAGCACTCCCAATAATGATCATCGGCCTTGTGGCTGCCCGGCTGGTTCGGGTTGGCGGGGTCGGGCGCGGGGACGGTCTGGTCGCCGTGGACGATCAGTTTGGGAGGTGAAAGGATTCCGGCATCGTCCACCGTCATGTTGTGGAATACCACGGTGTGTTCGGCCAGCAAACTGACGGTCCTGCCACGAATATGAAAGACTTTTCCGTTATTGGTGGTTAGCGTGATTTTATTGTCATATTTAACACTTTTTGCTGGCGTTGTAGCACTGATGGCGAAGATGAAACCATCTTCAATTACCGTCGGCTTTTGCGGGTCAAGGCTGGGTTGCGGATAGCGGGATAGCAGCGATTCGGCATCGACGATCAGCAGCACGCTATTGGCTGTCACGGTACTCGCCGAAGAGGGGGTAATCGGTTCGGAAGTCATCATGGATTCCTTTCATGATGTTGACGCAAAACGGTAGCCGCTTCGGTTTCAAGCAAGACATCCTGTTCCAGCCGAGGCGGCAACGAACTGGGGTGACCCCTCGTTGCCAAGGGGTCGATTCCATCATCAGTTATGGATGGAAATGAACGGGTCCCACGAGCAGCAGCCGATGATCTGGCAGTTGCGGTCGACGATCAGGAAGTTGAAGTGGTAGGTCACGCGACCACACGCTAGGGTTTCCGAGGACCAGTAATGGTTGTCGACTTTCTGGCAGCTAGGCACTGACGGATTGCTGGTGTTGGGTACCGCAACGCACGCGGTAGCGCGGCGCGGCGAGGGTGGGGAGATCAGCTCGTTACCTGAGTTGCCAATGAATTTGTAGAAGATCACCGCGGTTTCGAAACTCTGGGACAAGCTGGTTTCACGCCAGCGAATCAGATCGCCAACCTGCGCCTTGAGGTCCAGCTCGCCACCGGCCTGGCCGGTGACCACGTTATCCTGATTGGTGACCATGTAGACGTGCTTCCAGTCGATCAGCGTCGGGGAAGCAGGATTTTTGCTGATGTTCGGGTAGTTTTTCAGAATGGTTTCAGTGTCGATGGAAACAAGTACATCCGTGACTCGAGACATAGTAAAGCTCCTTTGATCATAGTGATTGTCTGGCTACTCACCAGGCACGACAACGCTTGCTTGCCTTGCGGCCGTTGCGAACACACGACTTTGGAACCCACTCGATCACGGGGTACGAGCTGGCCTTGCTCCTTGCCTTGAAATGACGGGTTGGGTTCCTTCCAACGGGCCGCGATAGGACTATAGATGTCATTTTTATACTGTCAAAATCGCTTTACTCGATGTTCGACGAACGGTCTTGTTGGTTATGGTTTCCAATGTTTTGGCGATAAAAAAAGACTCATTCAGATCCTCTGCGTTTTTCAATCGTCAAATGATCCGGGTTCAGGCAATAGACAGATAAGAGCTGTTAAAAAAGCAGTGAACCTGGCAGGAGCCTGGTTGGAAAAGGGGGCTGTTTTTTTGCTGATTCACTCGATTTGGCTTTCGAGCCAGAGGAGGCGGCATGTTGTTACGTTACATGGTGTTGCTGGCAGCGGTGGTCGCCGCTGCGGGGTGTGTACAGGAACGGGTCGTTCATGACCGGCGTCCGGTACAGCGCGAATATGTTGAGGTCATCGCACCGCAGCCGCCACCGGAACGTGTTATCGAGGTAGAGCCTGCGGGGCGGCCGGGTTACCTCTGGTCCCGGGGGTACTGGCGATGGGAAGGCGGACGTTATGTCGCGGTTCATGGTCATTGGGTCCCGGAACGACCGGGTTATCGTTATGTGCATCCGCACTGGGAGCAACGTAGCGATGGCTGGCATTGGCGGGTGGGGGCGTGGGTTAACTGACGCGGAGGATGTATCGTAGCGATCCGGTTGCCTGCCTCTGGCAGCAATAACGCACCCGACAGGAGAGCGATATGAGTTGGTCCGCCAAACAATACGTGGCTTTTGAAGATGAGCGCACGCGCCCGGCGCGTGACTTGCTGGCCGCCATCCCCGCAGTGGATGTCCGTTCGGCCATCGACATCGGTTGTGGGCCCGGTAATTCGACCGAGTTGCTGATGCAGCGCTTTCCCGATGCCGCGGTGCGTGGGTTGGACAGTTCGACCGATATGATCGAGGCCGCCCGAAAGCGTTTGCCTCAGGTACGTTTCGACACCGCTGACATTGATACCTGGAACGAGGCCGGCCCGTTCGATGTGATTTTCGCCAATGCGGTGCTGCAGTGGGTGCCGGATCACGCCAGGTTGCTGCCGTCGCTGGTGAACAGGCTCACGCCCGGCGGCAGCCTGGCGATCCAGATGCCCGATAACCTCAACGAACCGTCGCACCGGTTGATGCGCGAGGTCGCAGCGAACGGCCCTTGGGCTGACAAGCTGGCAAGGGCTGCCGGCCAGCGAACGGAAATGGAGGGTGCAAGCGGTTACTACTCAATGCTGCGTGGCCACTGCACCCGTGTCGATGTATGGCGCACCACTTACTTTCATCCGCTCGCGGAAGGTGCGTCGGGCGTCGTCGAATGGTTCAAGGGCAGCGGTTTGCGGCCTTTTCTCGAACCACTGGATGACGGGGAGCGGGCGCACTATCTCAAGCTGTATCAGGCGGCAATCGAGCAAGCCTATCCGCCGCTGAGCGATGGGGCGGTGCTGCTGCCGTTCCCGCGGTTGTTCATGGTGGCGACACGTTGACGAATCAAAGGGGACACATTTGTCCCCTTGATTTACCCGATTTTCAGACCGTCAACCTTGCTGCAAGACCTTGAGCGCCGCCGAGGCCAGAAACCCGGAGCGACTTTTCTCTTCCGGATGGTGCAAGACGTACTCATCGATGCGGTTGAGCAGATAGCCGGGCAGGGTGATGTTGAGTTTCTGGGCCTTGCCCAGGTATTTGGTGACATCGATATCCACCACGGCCCACGTACACCCTGCGTACTGCGGATTGGCCGCATGCAGGGTCACTTTGTTGGCGGGCGGAATCGGTGATCCGTCTTCGGCCAGAATCTCGAAATGACCTTCGATGGCTTCGCGAGCCATGGCCATGGCGTCATCCAGATCTTCCCCGGCAGAGAAGCAACCCGGAATATCCGGAACTTCTACGCCCCAGGCGTGTTCGTCATCACCCATGGAAATCGCGATGGGGTAAAGCATGTTCGTTATCCTCCGAGGGCGCAGTCCATCGGTTCGTCAGAGCAGCGCCTGTTGCAAAATACTAATGGCCGTTTTCTTGAGCAGGTCCTTTTTCGGGTGAGGAACCGTCACCAGTCCAGGCTTGGTCGGATGCTTGAAGTGGTGATGACTCCCCCTGATTCGTACCAGATACCAGCCGTCCGCAACGATTTGGCTTATCAAAAACCGGCTATTCACATCACCTCCCTGTGGTGTGCTTGTGGTTACTATACCTACTGAAAGTCACTAATCAACACTATAACCACCAACGCACCCTGGATATGGATGGATGAGCAGCATGAAACGAGTCTAGGAGGGCATGTCGCGGTGGTTTGGGGAGAACCCGTTTTCTGTATTGCAGGGTTTTACCGCGAGGCTGAAGGGGGAGGGGCGCTAAAATTTCACGTACAAAAAAACCGGCCATTTCGGACCGGTTCTTATGTTCTCGAGAATCACGCAGTAGCTGCTAAAGCAACTGATCAATCAAAACCGCGTTGGTGTAGATCATGCTTCCATCGCTCGCTCGATGCCCGACCAAATGGAACTGACCGCGCCCGTGCTGCAAGTAGACGCGCATCTGGCAATCGGACAAGGGGGCATATCCCTCAGGCAAGACCAACTCCATGGTACTCATGTCGACATCAACCATGGCTTCGGACTCATGGGTCTTCTGCAGGCGTTCTTCAGCTTCCTCCAGACGCAGGTGGAGGGGGCCGTCGACGTAAAAATGGATCTCACCGACCGGGATGGACTTCTGGTCGGGGCTGGGCTTGCACCAGCCTTCGATCGTCAAGGCACTCATGACGAAACCTCCGTCGTGGACTACTGGGCTACTGGACTCGGTGGCTCTTGTCCCTTCTCAATGCCATCACTTATCTGACCGCTACGCACAGGCAGGGTTCGTCTTTTCGGCCGCTGCTGGCCGATCCCTGCCGTCCGTAATCTGAAATTGAGTATAGCTGGCAACCGGACCTCGCTTGCCCACCTCACGGTCCAGCCCGATGGCTCTATACTTCTTACTGACTTTGCCACCGGGATGGGTGGTAGTTGTCTGCCCTGCTTGGACGTCAGCGGCGATGCTTTGGCATAACCAATGAGCAACAGGAACAGGATGAAGAGAACATGGCAATAGCAATTATCTTGATACTAATCGTTATTGCATCGGTACTCTTCCATATACTCGCGCCTTGGCATGCAACACCGGCAGCTTCCAACTGGGGATCCATAGACACCACCCTGTTCATCACCCTGATCATTAGCGGAATATTCTTCATCGCCATCACCGTATTCATGGCGGTAGCGGTGATGCGTTATCGTCACAAGGAGGGGGCCAGGGCGCATTACCAGCCAGAAAGTAAAAAGCTGGAGTTGTGGTTAATCATCGTTACCTCGGTAGGTATTATCGCCATGCTGGCGCCAGGCCTGGTTGTTTACAATGATTTTATCCGGGTACCGAAAAATGCCTATGAGCTTGAAGTGATCGCCCAGCAGTGGCAGTGGGCCTTTCGCTTCCCTGGTAAAGACGGGAAGTTGGGTAAGTCGGATATCAGGTTTGTTGATTCCACTAACCCCCTCGGCCTTGACCCCAATGATCCTGACGGGCAGGACGATGTACTGATAAAAAGCAATGAAGTTCGTCTTCCGCTCGATAAGCCAGTGAAAGTTTTACTGCGATCCAAAGATGTACTGCACGATTTCTATGTACCGCAAATTCGCAGCAAGATGGACATGGTGCCGGGGATGGTGTCGTACTTTTGGTTTACGCCGACTAAATCCGGGAACTATGAAATCCTGTGCGCTGAATATTGTGGCGTAGGTCATTACAATATGCGCGGCCATATGATCGTGGAAGAACAGGACGTCTTCGATCAATGGCTGAACAGCCAACCGACGTTTGCACAGACATTAGCGACAGCTGCCAAGCCCAGTCAGGACAGCGTGCTGGAAAAAGGCCGCCAGCTGGTCGAAAAATACGGTTGCGGGGCCTGCCATAGCCAGGATGGCAGTGCCAGTCTCGGCCCGGGATGGAAGGGTTTGTACGGCCGCACTGAACAGCTTGCCGATGGCAGCAGTGTGCAGGTCGATGAGGCTTACGTGAAAGAGTCGATCCTCAATCCGAAGGCCCGCCTGGTACAAGGCTACCCGCCGGTCATGGTGACCTATACTCTCAATGACGATGAACTGGGTGCACTCGTCGCCCTGATCAAATCACTGGGTGCTGCGCGACAAGGCGATGAGTCTTCTGCCGGCCAAGCGCCGGGCCCAGGTGAAGACCTGGCGGCGCAGGGCCAGCAACTGGCCGAATCGCTCGGCTGCCTGGCCTGCCACAGTGTCGATGGCAGCAAGGGCATCGGGCCCAGCTGGCAGGGCCTGTACGGCAAGACAGAGACCCTTGCCGATGGTACGAGCATAAAGGTCGATGAGGGCTATATAAAAGACTCGGTTCTTAATCCCGCAGCCAAAATCGTCAAGGGTTACGCAGCTGTGATGCCGGTCTTTACTCCCAGCGATAAGGAGTTGAATGCACTGATCGCTTTTATCAAATCCAAAGCGAATGCCGACGCTGATACGAGCAAGGCGCAGCCAGGGAAATAGCCGTAAGCAGCCAGCAATGCACCGAAACTTCGACAAGAGGATGACGTGATGGCCTATGCGGACCAAGCCGAAACAGAAGCACTGCACGAGCCTAAAAGTTTCCTGACCAAATACATCTGGAGTCAGGACCACAAGGTCATCGCCATTCAATATTCCTTGACGGCTCTGTTCGTGGGGCTTATCGCCGTGGTGTTGTCCGGCTTGATGCGCATACAGATAGGCTTCCCCGGCAGTTTGGCGTTCATGGATGCCAATGCTTACTATCAGGCGATGACCATGCACGGCATGATCATGGTCATTTATTTGCTGACGGCCCTGTTTCTGGGGGGCTTCGGTAACTATCTGATCCCACTGATGGTGGGCGCCCGCGACATGGTCTTCCCTTACGTCAACATGCTGAGCTACTGGTTCTACCTGGTGGCGGTACTGGTATTGCTCGCCGGTTTCTTTGTGCCGGGCGGTCCCACCGGTTCGGGCTGGACGCTCTATCCGCCGCAGTCCATCACCAAGGGGACACCCGGGGTTGAGTGGGGCATCGTTCTGATGCTCGTCTCACTGGCGATTTTTATTGTCGCCGCCACCATGGGTGGGTTGAACTACGTCACCACGGTGTTGCAAGCGCGCACGCACGGCATGACATTGTTTCGCATGCCGCTCTCCGTATGGGGCATCTTCATGGCCTCGATCATGGCCTTGCTGGCCTTTCCGGCGTTGTTTGTCAGCGCGGTCATGATGCTGTTCGACAAGCTGTTGGGCACCAGCTTCTTTATGCCGGCGATCATCTCGCTGGGGCAGCAGCTCAATCACCAGGGCGGCAGCCCGATATTATTCCAGCACCTGTTCTGGTTCTTCGGCCATCCGGAAGTCTACATCGTGGCTCTCCCTGCGTTTGGCCTGGTCTCCGACTTGATCAGCACCCATGCGCGTAAAAATATCTTCGGCTACCGAATGATGGTGTGGGCCATTATTGCGATTGGCGTGCTCAGCTTTGTGGTCTGGGCGCACCATATGTATGTCAGCGGAATGAACCCGTACTTCGGTTTTTTCTTCGCCGTCACCACCTTGATCATCGCGGTGCCGACTGCACTGAAAGTCTATAACTGGGTGCTGACCCTGTGGCGGGGCGACATTCATCTGACCGTGCCGATGCTATTTGCCCTGGCCTTCATCGTCACCTTCCTGGTGGGCGGTCTGACCGGGTTGTTTCTCGGCAATGTGATCGTGGACATCCCGCTCTCGGACACCTATTTCGTCGTCGCCCATTTCCATATGGTCATGGGGGTCGCACCGGTACTGGTGGTGTTCGGCGGCATCTATCATTGGTTCCCGAAAGTCACCGGGCGCATGTTTAACGACACCCTGGGCAAGCTGCATTTCTGGATTACCTTTCTGGGCACCTACGCCATCTTCTTCCCCATGCACTACCTGGGATTCCAGGGCATGCCGCGCCGTTACTACGCCTATGAAAACTACGCGTTCATTCCGCAGTCGGCGCAAGAGTTGAATGCCTTCATTACGGTGGTCGCATTGACCGTCGGCGTTTCCCAGTTGCTGTTCGTGTTTAACCTGGCCTGGAGTGTATTCAAAGGTAAACCCGCGGGCAGTAACCCTTGGGGCGCGGCCAGTCTGGAATGGCAAACGCCGAACACCCCACCGGTACACGGTAACTGGGGCGCGAAGCTGCCGGTGGTGCATCGCTGGGCCTATGACTACAGCGTGCCGGGGATAGAGCAGGATTTCGTGCCGCAAACGGTCTCTGCCGAGGAGCTGGAGCAAATGCGGCAACTCAGTGCCGGAACCAAGATAGCGGACGTTAAAACATGAACAGGCTGCTGTTGAGAAACGCCGACGACGCTGACCCCGGCGGCAGTTGGAATCGCGATCCTGAAGGTGTTCAGGCCGACGCCGATAGAAGCCAAACCGCAAAGGTAGGCCTGCGCTTGTTTCTGGCTGTGGTGAGTTCGTTATTCTTTCTCTTCCTGCTCGCCTTCATTGCCCGCTCACAAATGGCTGACTGGCTACCCCTGACAGACCCCTTGGCGCCGTTAGCCAATCCATGGCCGTTGTGGGTGAATTCGGCTTTTCTGGTACTGAGTTGCATCGCACTGCAGTGGTCGCGCATGGCCGCCCGACAGGCTCGACTGGACGCAACGGTCATGGGTTTTGTAGTGGGGGGGGTATTTGCAATTGCCTTTCTGACGGGACAAGTCTGGGTCTGGCAGCAGTTTGTCGCCTGGGGCTACTTTGTCGCCAGCAATCCGGCCAACAGTTTCTTCTACCTGTTGACCGGTGTGCATGGCCTTCACCTGCTGGGCGGGTTGATTGCCTGGGGCATAACCGTCGCTAAATTCCTGCGTCACGTGCCGTTGCCGCAACTGCGCGTCAGCGTAGAGCTCTGTACCACCTATTGGCACTACTTATTGGGTCTTTGGTTCGTGCTCTTCGCGCTGCTGACCAGCACGCCGCAAACCTATGAAGCCATCGCCAGATTCTGCGGCCTGAGGTGAAAAGCCATGGCATCGCAACCACTAACCCCAGCTGAGTCAAGTTCATCCAATCCACCAGGCTCGCCACCTGCACCCGGATGGCAGGGCATCGCCAGCGACTGGGCCTCGGACAGGGAGGCTTTCAGGCAGGTCCCCTGGGGCAAGGCGATGATGTGGATATTCCTGCTCAGCGACACGTTTATATTCACCTGTTTTTTAACCGGCTACATGTCGGTCCGCATGACCATCACCACCCCTTGGCCGAACCCCAGTGAAGTGTTCGCATTGACGATCGGCGGCAGAGAAATCCCGCTTATCCTGATCGCCATCATGACCTTTGTGCTGATCAGCAGCAGTGGCACCATGGCCATGGCCGTTAACTTCGCCTATCGCCGTGATCGGGCGAAAACCACAGCCCTGATGCTGGCGACTGCTGCCTTGGGCGTGACCTTTGTCAGCATGCAGGCATTTGAATGGAGCAAGCTCATCGCCGAAGGCGTGCGTCCTTGGGGGAACCCCATGGGCGCGGCGCAATTTGGGGCCAGCTTCTTCATGATTACCGGTTTCCACGGGCTGCATGTGTCAATCGGCGCCATCTATCTCAGCATTGTGGCGATGAAAGTCATGCGAGGAGATTATGAGCGCTCCGGAAACTATCAGAACGTCGAAATAGCCGGGCTTTACTGGCACTTCGTGGATTTGGTGTGGGTGTTTATTTTTGCTTTCTTCTATTTATGGTAGAGGAGCACGGGTGATGGCGCATGCTCAGGGTCAGCAACATCCAATCAGTTTGTACCTGAAAATCTGGGGGCTGTTATTCGTCCTCAGTACGATGTCGTATCTGGTCGATTACTTTCACTTCCATGGCTACCTTCGGTGGGCCCTGATTATCACTTTCATGTTGTTGAAGGCAGGTTTAATTGTCTCCATCTTCATGCACATGGCCTGGGAGCGGTTGGCCATGGTCTACGCCATATTGGTGCCACCGTTGTGTTTGCTGGTGCTCGTCGGGCTGATGGCCACCGAGGCGGATTATGTTTTCCTCAGCCGGGTCGTTTTCTTCGGTCAATAAGCAGCCAACGGACGGCTTTGAGCCTCCGGGGTCAACCCGCAATAAATGGCGTTATATCGTTCGCTTGAACTGATGCCATTTGTGCAGCCAGGCGACTGTCCAGTGAGGGGATGCCGTACCCGTGCCGGCGATCTTCAGTTTTGGATGATGTTCAATGACCCGATCCAATACCGGCTCCTGATTCGGTTCAACATCCACAAAGAAGATATGTTTGCCGTCTTCCACCATCTGTTTAAAGTTGCGGAAGTGCGCGTTAGGTACCTGAATACCAAAAAAGCCGCCTTCCCAGATGCAGAAGCCAAATATAACAATGGCAAGGAAGATAAAAGGCACCCAGCCTGCGGCGGTTTCGGTCCAGCCCAGCCAATAGGCACCGCCAAGGATCAGCGCTGCGAGTGGCACACCGACCACTGCACCAATCTCGCCAGAGTGAACAACATCCTGTTTCATCAACGAGTTGACCTCGTGGAGATGATGTTCTTCAACATCAGCCACTTGTTCGCTGAGCACATGAATTTGTTCGGTATTGATGCCGTTGGCTTCCAGTTCGGTTTCAAGGGCTTCGAGATCGTCGAGATTGTCACTGATGTAATAGTGTCGGTTCATGCCACACCTCCCATCTCGTGTTGGCCGTAGGCCTCCTCTGTCCCGCAGCCGTAAACTGAGATTTGCAGTCGGTATCTACGCCCGTGGGGAACGTTGCACACTTCATGCAATCCGTTGGAAGTATAGCATTCGCTGGTATGCGGGGTCGGAGGCGTCAAGGACTGGGGCGGTTGAGGGGCTGACGAATTCTGCATTGCAGCGCCACATCCAGACGCTCCCCAGTCAATCATTCGTAGAGGAATCCAAACGCTATGAAAATATTAACGTTTGATGAAATTCGATAATAAATCCGTGTTTTTCGAAAAAAACGCTAACGGACTTCAGGGTAGTCGCTAATGGGGAGATGCCTCAGAGCCCGATTCCACCAAACCCCAGGCACAAAAAAACCGGTCATCAAGGCCGGTTTTTTCTTTACCTGCATCCCCCGTCAAGAAACGACGTGAGACTGAAATCTGATTGGAGCGGGTGAAGGGAATCGAACCCTCGTTATCAGCTTGGGAAGCTGGAGTAATGCCATTATACGACACCCGCTCAGAGCGGCTGACTTTGTACCAGATGTGAGCGCGGATTTGAAGTTTTTCTTTATGCGCGATGGCTTTAGCGCCGGGTGAAACACGAACAGGGACCGCTTGGCGGTCATTCGCGGGCAAGCCTCGCGCCTACGGGAGTGCGTTCGGCACAGTAGGGCGGGGGGGCTTGCTCGCGATGACTCTGTTTCAGAATGCCAACGCATGGTGGTCCTGGACGTAGTGGTAACGCGGTCGGCTTTCGTGTTGCGCCGGTTTCAGGAAGCCCAGCAGTGCGTTACGGCTGTCTTGGCAGGCAGTTTTATGTTCCATGTCGAGAAAGTGGCCGGTGGCCTGAAGGGTGCTGAAGGTGCTGTGTTGCACATGGCCGGCGAACAGCCTGGCATCGTCGGGGGCGGTGTACTCGTCCCACTCGCCGTTCATGAACAGCACTGGCACATTGATTTTCTTTGCCGCGTTCAGGTAGCAGTTGCGGTCGCTGTTGAGCACGTCGTTGATGTGGAAGTGCATCTGCCCGTATTCGTGTTCGGCCAGCGAGCTGACGTGACGGTGGTTGAAGCGCTTGAACAGCGAAGGCAGGTGTTTGCCGATGGTGCTGTTCACCAGATGGCCGACGCGGTCACCGTCCCGGTTGCCGAGGTAATCGACACCGCGCTGAAGGTAGTCGAGCATGTGCTCGTTGACCACCGGCGAGAACGAGCTGATCACAGCCTTTTCGATGCGCCGTGGCCGTTGGGCGAGGGCGACGAGCGTGGCGGCGCCACCAAAGGAAAACGACAGCACGTGTTCGGCGGCGAAGTGGTCGATCAGCTCCAGGAGGATCTGCCCTTCGATTTCCTTGGTCAGCATTTTCTCATGCAGGTTATGGGCTTTTGACTTGCCCGCGTAGGGCTGGTCGTAGCAGACCACATTGAACTGCGGGTAAAGGTTTTTCACGGTCTGTGCAAACGACGCAGTCGTGGACATCGAGCCGTTGACCAGAATGATGGTCTTTTCTGCGGCGTCTGCGCGATAGAACTCCGTGTAAACCCGATACTGACCCTGTATATCCAGCACAGCGATTTCTGGCCTCATGACATAAGACTCCTGGCAAGCGGGTATGCGCGCAAATCAGATTGCACGAGCTTTGTGACAGGTAGGCATACGCCTGGAATTTTTGAAGGCCCATGTCGATCCATTGCAGGCCGGTCGACGGGTATTGTTATAAGCGGGCAGTTTGCCGGGGGAAGGCGGAACCTGAGGGTTCTCTGCCGGCAAAAAGTTTCTTAGAGTAGTTTTGGTGACTCGCCGGTCACATTTCGCGCCGACGTCCTGATTCAAGCAGGGGTCACGTCATCGCGCAAGTATCTTTCGAAAAATGTTCGACAACTTCTGCTGAGCGGTCGTCGGCTTAGATCAATCGGATCTCTTCGTCGCTCAACGGCCGGTATTCGCCAGGCTTCAACGCGTCGTCCAGCAGCAGCGGCCCCATGCGTTCGCGGTGCAGGCGCAACACCTTGTTGTCGAAATGGCCGAACATCCGTTTTACCTGATGATAGCGGCCCTCGACGATGCTCAGGCGCGCCGATTTTGCCCCGAGCACCACCAGTTCGGCAGGTTGGGTTGTGAGGTCTTCGAAGGCGAAGTACAGGCCTTTGGCGAATGTGATCGCGTACTCGGCAGTGATCTGCTGCTCCGTTTCGACGTAGTAGACCTTCGGCAGCTTGGTCTGTGGCTGGGTCAGCCGTCGCGACCAGCTGCCATCGTTGGTGATCAGCATCAGGCCGGTGGTGTTGAAGTCCAGGCGACCGGCAATGTGCAGGTCATCCTTCTCCGGTTCATGGATCAGGTCGAGCACCGTCGGGTGTTGCGGGTCACGGGTGGCGCTGACGCAGCCGGGCGGTTTGTGCAGCATGAAGTAGCGGGCCGGCTTGCCGGCTTGCAGCACTTCGTCGTCGACCTCCACGCGGCTGAACTCAAGCACCTCGGTGTGAGGGTCGCTGACGATAGTTCCGTCGACCCTGACGCGCTTTTCCACCAGCAACAGGCGTACCTGCTTACGGTTGAAGCGGGGCAGGTTGCTGAGGAAACGGTCAACGCGCATGGCCAGGGATCGGTGGGAAAAGGGCTGCGTATGTTACGTGATCGGCCAGGCGGCTGCCTGCAACTGCGCCTCGACCCGGGCGCAGGCCGGGCACAGGCAGGACTTGTCGCGCAGCTCGGCCGGCAGCGTTTCGAACACCGCCGGGTCGATGCTGACGCCGTAGCACCAGCAGGCACGATCGACGGTTCGTGGGTCGGCCAGGCTGCAGTTGTTGGAAGCGCCGCAGGCGGGGCAGAGGTCAGGTTTATTCATGAAGGGTCATTCGGTAATGGCCGGTTTGCTTGGCCCGAGCTGCGCATGATCGTCCCGCAGGCCGCCATGTGCAAGCTAACGCCCGCACATTCCTGAGAGGTGTCTTGCTGGCGATCAGGCGATCAACCCAGGCTTTTCAGATACGCCCGCCAGCCACCCAAATGACTGATATCCAGCGCGCCTTCCAACCCATACGGTTCGCAGATAAACCCGCTCTCCCAACGCCCATCCGCCAGTTGCACCTTGCCCAACCCCAGCGGCGCAGGAATCCCGGTCAGGAATGAACCCAATTCACTGCTCGGCAACTCCCATACTTCCAGCGCGATGGCCACGCCGCCCTCTTTAACGCGAACCATGCCGGGGCGATACGGTGGGCCGCCGGCCAAGGCATACAGCTGATAGTCGGGAGAACTCTGAGTTGTTTCTACCAGCCGCGCTCCACGCTGTTTGAGTTGCCAGTTCAGCGCCAGCCCCTCCAGGTGCGCGCCGCAGACCACCAGTCGTGCCCGGTCATTGCGCGCGATGGTCGCCGGTACAGGGGAAGCCAGGCCCTGCTGACGTTGCAGGGCATCCGCCACGCTCAACAGATACTGATCGGTAAACGCGCGACCAAACAAGGTCACGCCCCATGGCAAACCATTGCCCATCAATCCGCTGGGCACGGCGACGGCAGCGTAATCGAGCAGGTTCATGAAGTTGGTGTAGTAGCCCAGTTCCGAGTTGCGCAGTACCGGTTCGGCGGCAAGTTCCGCCAACGTCACCGGACGGCCAATGGTTGGCGTCAGCACGCAGTCGAGGCCCACCAATGCTCTGTCGCACAGCGCCTTCAAGGCTTGCAGCCGGTAGTGGGCGCGGAAAGTTTGCACGCCAGTCACCGCCGGGGCCTTGGCCAACACGGCACGAATCACCGGCAGCACCGCTTGAGGATGTTGCTCCATCAACTCGCCGGCCACGCTGTAACGCTCGGCCACCCACGGCCCTTCGTAGAGCAACCGCGCCGCTTCAAGGAAGGGCGACAAATCCAGGTCCACCGCTTCACCGCCCAGGGCTTTGAGCTGGTCGATGGCGTCACCGAACAACAACGGGCCTTCCGGGCAGCCGAAGAACGCCAGGTCCTGTGCACGGGGTACACCGAAGCGAAACGCGCGCGGCGTGCCGAAGGCCGAGCCGTCATTCCACAGCGGATTGCTGCGGCTGTATTCGTCCCGTGGGTCGAGATGAGCGGTCAGTGCCAACAACTGACTGGCTTCCCGGGCCGTGGCCGTAAAGGTCGTGACGCAATCGAGCGTGCGACAGGCCGGAACCACCCCGGCCGTGGAGATCAGCCCTTTGGTGGCTTTCAAACCGACCAGATTGTTCAGCGCCGCCGGTACGCGCCCGGAGCCTGCGGTGTCCGTGCCCAGGGCAAAACTCGCCACGCCGAGCGCCACCGCCAGTGAAGACCCGGCACTGGAACCGCCTGACGGATACTCCGGCAACACGCTGTTCGGGCAAGCGCCATACGGCGAGCGGCTGCCGTTGAGGCCGGTGGCGAACTGGTCGAGATTGGTCTTGCCCAGCGGGATCGCGCCCAGCGCCAGCAGTTGCTCGACGATGGTCGCCGAACGCTCCGGCACGTAGGTAAACGCCGGGCACGCCGCAGTGGTCGGAATGCCCGCCAGATCGATATTGTCCTTGATCGCGAACGGCACGCCGTACAGCGGCAGGCTGCCTGGGTCACGACCATCGAGGGCGGCGAGGTACGGTTCCAGTTCCTCGACGCTGAGCAAATGAATGAACAGGTGATAGTCCGGGTTCAGCGCCGCGGCTTTTTCCCGCAGGCTCGGCAGCAGTTGCCGAGGCGTGATGTGGCCATCACGGTAAGCGTTGCGCAGGGCGTCGAGTTGCAGATTGATGTTCATGGTTCAGATCCTTGTTGAAATGGCTTCAGTCGAGCTCCAGCACCACGACGCGCTGTCCGGCGCGCACTGCCGAGCCCGGTTGCACGCGAATCTCCCGTACCACACCGGCCATGGGCGCGAGCAGGGGGATTTCCATCTTCATCGACTCCAGAATCACCAGCACATCACCCGCGACCACTTGGCTGCCGACCTCCACCTGAACCTGCCAGAGGTTGCCGGCGATGTGGCTGTCGATGCTCTGCTGACCGTCGGCCAGCAGCGCCTCTTCGGCCACTTGCGGCGCCGGTTCTTCACTGTCGAAATGCGCCTGGCCGCTGGCGATCCAGCGTTCACGTTCGGCGTTGAACGCGCCTTTTTGCTGATCGCGAAACGCCGCAATGCTGTTGGCTTCCTTCGCCAGAAACGCCTGGTAATCCGCCAGGTTCAACTGACTGTGCTCGATGTTCAGGGCGAAGCGCCCGAGCGGGAAGTCCCGTCGAATGCGCAGCAGTTCATCGGCGCTTACCGGGTAGAAGCGGATTTGATCGAAGAACCGCAGCAGCCACGGTTTGCCATCGAACGCGGCGACCTCGCGGTAGCGATTCCACATCTGCAAGGTCCGGCCAACGAATTGATAACCACCGGGGCCTTCCATGCCGTATACGCACATATAGGCGCCACCGATGCCCACCGAGTTTTCGGCGGTCCAGGTGCGGGCCGGGTTGTACTTGGTCGTCACCAGGCGATGCCGTGGGTCGAGCGGGGTGGCGACCGGAGCGCCGAGGTAGACATCGCCCAGCCCCATCACCAGATAGCTGGCGTCGAACACCGTGCGCTGCACTTCGTCGAGGTTCGGCAGGTCGTTGATGCGGCGGATGAACTCCAGATTGCTCGGGCACCATGGGGCGTCCTTGCGCACGGTGGTCATGTATTTCTCGATGGCCAACTGGCAGGCCGGGTCATCCCAGGACAGCGGCAGGTGGACGATACGCGAGGGGACCTGCAAGTCTTGGGCGGCGCACACGGCGTCCCACTCACCGGCGACGATGCCCAGCAGATCGGCGAGCGGCAGTTGTTCCGGTTGGTAATGCACTTGCAGCGAGCGGATGCCCGGCGTCAGGTCGATCACACCTTGCAGGTGTTTGCTTTCCAATGCCTGCATCAGCGCGTGGGCGCGGAAGCGCAGGACCAGGTCCAGTTCCGGTGCGCCGATTTCCAGCAGCAAATGTGTGTCGCCCGAAAGGCGCGCAACCAGCCGCGTATCGTCCTGCCCGATATCCAGCACCACAGGCGACACAACCCCCTGTGGGAACACATTACCTGTGGCGAGGGGGCTTGCCCCCGTTGGGTCGCGAAGCGCCCCCAATACCTGCAATCGCGCAGCATCAGATGTATCGAGTTGACTGATTGGCGACTGCTTCGCAGTCGAACGGGGCGATGCGGCGTTCCGACAAGCCCCCTCGCCACAATGGTTCTGCATTGCCAGAGAGCGAGCGGTTTTCAGATCGACCGGCAAAAACTGCACCTTGTCGCCAGCCTTCAGTTGCCCGAGCTGCCAAAGATCCGCTTCGATCACCGTCACCGGGCAGACAAACCCACCGAGGCTCGGGCCATCGGGGCCGAGGATTACCGGCATATCACCGGTGAAATCCACCGCGCCAATGGCGTACGGATTGTCGTGAATATTCGACGGATGCAACCCGGCTTCGCCACCGTCGGCCCGTACCCATTCCGGCTTCGGCCCGATCAGCCGCACACCGGTGCGGCTGGAGTTGAAATGCACTTCCCACTGGGTCGCGAAGAACGTGCCGATGTAGTGTTCGGTGAAGTATTCCGGTGCGCCGTGGGGGCCGTAGATCACCCGGATTTGCCGCACGGCCGGTAATTCGGTGACCTGTTCTTCAGGCAATTGAACACCCGCGCTACGGTCGATCAAGGCTGGCACATGCAACACGTCACCGGCACGCAATGCACGGCCGCCGTGCCCACCGAACTGCCCCAGTGTGAAGGTACTTTTGCTGTCCAGATAATCCGGCACTTGCAGGCCGCCGCGCAGGCACAGATAGCTGCGAGCGCCTGCACCGGCGATCGTGCCGAGATGCAATGTGGCACCGGCCGGAACCAACAACGCGGTGTTCATCGGCGCCGCTTCACCGTTCAGCGTCAATGGAATCTGCGCACCGGTCACCGCCACCACCGCATCACAATTGAAGCGCAACATCGGCCCGGTCATGGTGATTTCCAGCGCCGCTGCACCTTCGTCGTTACTCAGTAAAAGATTACCCAAGCGCAATGCGCGACTGTCCATCGGCCCCGACGGCGGCACGCCGACCGCCCAGTACCCGAGACGCCCCGGATAATCCTGAACGCTGGTCTGGGTACCGGCGCTGAGCACTTCAAAGGTGTTGGCTTGATAGACCAGGCCTTCCAGGCAACGGGTCCACGGCTGGCCGCTGGCAAAGGGCGTATCGAGCAGAATCTGCCGCAGGTAATCGCGGTTGGTTTCCACCCCGTACAGCAGGCTGTCGCCTAGAGCCTGATGCAGATCGACGCGGGCTTCTTCGCGAGTCGGCGCCCAGCGAATGAGCTTGGCGATCATCGGGTCGAAGTACGGAGGGATCTCGCAACCGGCCTCGACCCAAGTGTCGATACGCAGGTGTTTGCCATCGGCGACGGGGAAATTTACCGCCGTCAGCAGACCGGGACTCGGTTGAAAATCCCGCCCCGGATCTTCGGCATAGAGCCTTGCCTGAATTGCATGGCCGTCGGCTTTCAAGCCTTGGCTCAATGCGTTCAATGGCGGTAAATCTCCGGCCGCCAGTTCCACCATCCAGCGCACCAGGTCCACGCCCCACACTTGCTCGGTGACGCCGTGTTCTACCTGCAAGCGGGTGTTCACTTCCAGAAAATAGAAACGCTGGGCGTCACTGTCGAAGACGAATTCCACGGTGCCGGCACTGCGGTAATTCACTGCCTTGGCGAGTTTGATCGCAGCAAGGCAGAGCGCTTCGGCCATGCCGTCGGGCAGGTTGGGGGCCGGAGTTTCTTCGAGGACTTTCTGGTTGCGCCGCTGCACCGAGCAGTCGCGCACGCCAAGGGCAATCACCTCGCCCTGGCCGTCGCCGAACACCTGGACTTCCAGGTGCCGGGCGCGCTGGATGTATTTCTCGATGAACACACCGGCGTCGCTGAAATTGTTCTGGCCGAGGCGCTTCACCGCTTCAAAGGATTCGCTCAATTCGGCGGCGCTGCGGCATACGCGCATGCCGATGCCTCCACCGCCGGCGGTGCTTTTGAGCATCACCGGGTAGCCGACCTGTTCGCCGGCGGTCAATGCTGCGTCGAGGCTGTCGAGCAGCTCGGTGCCTTCGAGCATAGGCACACCGTGTTGTTTGGCCAGGGCGCGGGCGGTGTGTTTGAGGCCAAACACGCGCAGTTGCTCGGGTGTCGGGCCGATGAAGGCGATGTCGGCCGCTTCGCAGGCTTCGGCGAACGCGGCGTTTTCCGAGAGGAATCCGTAGCCGGGATGGATCGCCGTGGCACCGGTGGCTTTGGCGATGGCGAGGATTTTGTCCACGGCCAGGTAAGTACCGGCTGCCGCGCCTTCGCCCAGGCTGTGGGCTTCATCGGCGTGGAGGATATGCAGGCTGGCGGCGTCGGCTTCGGAGTAAACCGCGACGCCCTTGACCTGCAACTCTCGCAGGGTACGCAGGATGCGGCAGGCAATGGCGCCACGGTTGGCGATGAGGACTTTTTCGAACATGGCATAACCCCTGGAGGCGATAGCGCATCAGCCTCGACCTGGGATGCGGGCCGTCCCGCAGTTTTTCGATGAGCGCCGGGGTCGTCCCCGACGGCAGAATCAGTTCACTTCAAAACACCACAGACCCCCTGTGGGAGCGGGCTTGCTCGCGAAAGCGGAGTGTCAGTCGACATCAATGCTGGATGTGACGGCCCCTTCGCGAGCAAGCCCGCTCTCACATGGGTATTTGTGGTGTTTTTACTTTTTGAGGCACTGGCCGGAGCGGGCCTGGCACAAGGCAAACAACCACCGTCGCAACCGCGCAAGTTTCAGTTCCATACCAAAAGCTCCGCTGGCGTGGGGTTGTAGGCGTTGCACGGATTGTTCAGTTGCGGGCAGTTGGAGATCAGCACGATCACGTCCATCTCGGCCCGCAGGTCGACGTATTTGCCCGGTGCTGAAATCCCGTCTTCGAACGTCAGCCCGCCGTCGGCCGTCACCGGCACATTCATGAAGAAATTGATGTTCGGCCCGATGTCACCCTTGCCCAGTCGACCGTCGTGGGCACAAGCGCGCAGGTAGTTGTCGCGACAGCTGTGCATGTAGCGTTTCTCCAGCGCGTAACGCACGGTGTTGCTCTCTTGCGCGCAGGCACCGCCGAGGGTGTCGTGACGCCCGCAGGTGTCTTCGACGATGGTCAGCATTGGCTTGCCAAGGTTGGAATAGAGCACGCTGCCGGTGCTCAGGTAGACGCTGTTCTGCCGACGCAACGTGCGCTGCACGTCATAGCGCTCCTTGGGATTGGCCAGGCTGTAGAACAGCGTGTCGACCGCCTGATTGCCTTCCAGGTCGAGGATGCGCAAGGTCTGGCCGGCCTTGACCTCCATCAGCCAGGGTTCACCGGCGGGGATGGTGGCGCGGTAGACCGCGGCTTCTGGTTGCTTGTGAACAGTAGCGATAGCGAGTGACATGGCAGCGATCCTCAGGCGAACAGACGGTCGGTGTTGATGAAGCCGCGCTCGTTTTCCGGGCGCGAGGTGCGGCAGTGTTTGGTGACACCGGCGTTGGCGTTCATCCAGCTGAGCTTCAGCGGTTTCGGTGCGTATTCCGGCGACGGATCCATCGGGTGTTGCAGCGCGGTGAGCACCACCAGAGTGTTCATTGGTGCGTACAACTCGATGTAGTCACCGGCCTTGGAGTTGCCTTCGACGAAGTGGAAACGACCAGCCTCATCGACGTTCACACGGCTGAACAGATTGAGCGTCATCAGCAGATCGGACAGGCCCAGCCCCCACTTGCCCAGTTCCACCAGCAAATTGTCGGTGCCGTTGCGGAAGAAGCCGTTGCGCAGTTCCTGATAGCGGCCCTGGCCATATTTTTGTGCGACTTCTTCAGCGCACAGCACGCCACCGAGGCTGTCGCTCCAGCCGCAGGTATCGGCAGTAATCGCCGCCAGCACCCGGCCCATGTCCGAGTACAGGCAATGGCCGCTGGTGAGCTTGGCGGTGTGTTGGCATTTGAGGCTGTCGGGCAGGTTCAGGCGCTCGGTTTTTTCATCGGCGTTGAGCAGCGTCAGGCTGACGTTGGCCCCGCCGCGCAGGTCGGTCAGGCGCAGCAGTTGGCTGCGTTTCAGGACGAATGAACGATGGCCGCCGCCGGGGAGCAGTTCTTCGGCGAAGGGCGGAAACAGTTGGGTCGAATCAATCATGTGTAAATGCCTCTAAGCGATACGTAGCGACCCTGCCAACTGAGTCGGCAGGGTGTCGACGGCGGCACGGTTGGCGCGGCGGTCGCTGTTCAAAGGGATGTCGTAGGTGATGCGTGCGCCATAGGCGCCGGGGGCGTGCGGATCGACGCGGACCTTGTCGAACACCAGCAATCGGGTGCCGAGGCTGAAACCTTCGGACAAATCATGGGTGACCATGAACACTGTCAGTTGCGTCTCGCGCCACAGCTCCAGCAGCAGGCCGTGCATGTCCTTGCGGATGCCCGGATCGAGGGCGCCGAAGGGTTCGTCGAGCAGCAACACCCGGGGTTTCATGATCAGCGCCTGGGCAATTGCCAATCGTTGCTGCATGCCACCTGAGAGCTGCGCCGGGTACTTGTCCAGCGAATGGCCGAGACCGACTTTGTGCAGCAACACCGACGCCTGTTCCCGAGCGTCTTTTTTTGCATGGCCAAACAACCGCCCGAGCAGGGGCGAACGCGGCAGTTCGAGGCCGAGGGCGACGTTGTCCAGCACGCTCAGGTGCGGGAACACCGAGTAGCGCTGGAACACCACGCCACGGCTCGAATCCGGTTCGCCAGCCAGTGCCTGACCGTCCAACAGAATCTCGCCGCGACTGGCGCGTTCCTGGCCGAGCAATAGCCGTAGGAAGGTCGATTTGCCGCAACCCGAGGCGCCGACCAGAGTGCAGAATTCGCCCTCGTTGACGTTCAGGTTCAGCCCTTCGAGCACCACTTGGTCGGCGTATTGCTGCCAGACGTTTTTCACTGTGATGAAGCTCATGCCCGCGCCCCTTCATAACTCATTTGGAGGCACCTTGGTGCCAGGGAAAGGCCCGTTGGGTCAGGCGCTTGAGGCCCCAGTCCATCAGCCAGGCGAGCAGGGTGATCCACACCACGTAGGGCAGAATCACGTCCATCGCCAGGTAGCGGCGCACCAGGAAGATCCGGTAACCCAAACCGTCGGTGGAGGCGATGGCTTCGGCGGCGATCAAAAACAACCACGCCGAGCCGAGCATCAACCGTAACGAGATCAGCAGGCGTGGCAGCAATTGCGGCAGCACCACACGCAGCATCAAGGTCCAGGTCGAGGCGCCAAGCGTCTGCGCCTTGATCAGCAGTTCGACCGGAATTTCCCGGGCGCGCTGTTCCAGATCACGGGCCAGGCACGGGGTGATGCCGATCACGATCAGCATCACTTTCGACAACTCCCCCAACCCGAACACGATGAACAGAATCGGCAGGATCGCCAGCGGCGGCACCATCGACAGCACCGTGAGCACCGGCGACAACGGTGTGCCGAACAGCGGCAGGATCCCGGCGGCGATGCCCAGGCACAACCCGGCCAAGGCACTGATGCCGAGGCCGATGGCCAACCGTCGCAGGCTGGCGGCACTGTCTTGCCAGAGCAGGTAATCACCGGTGCGGGTGTCGGCGGTGAATGCCAGGCGTTTCACCGCGTCGGTCATCTGCACGGCACTGGGCAGCAGTTTGTCGTTGGGGTTATCCATCAGCCGTTCGGCCGAGCCCATGAAGTAGGCGAACAGCACCAGGGCGAATGGCAGGATCACCAACAGCAGGCGACTGGGGCGATCCGGGTGGCGATTGATCAGGCGCATGGCCTAGTCCTCCGTTGTTACAACGTGGAGTCGGCTGCCATCTGTACGAAGCTCGGATCGAAGCGCAGCTTGAGGTTGGCCTTGTCGCCGCTGGTCACACCATTGGCGAACGCCATGCCGACCGCGCTGGTGTCTTTGGCGCCTTCACCCAGCAAGCCGTGCTGGAAGGAAAACTCGGCCACCTTGCGCATCGTTTCCGGTAGCTGCTTGCTGGTGGAGAACGCCAGGGCTTCTTTGGGCGTGGCGAACAGTTTGGTGGTGTCCAGTTGCGCCTGGAAACCGGCCAGGTTGGTGCCCGAGGCTTTGGCCATGTGTTCGAGCGCGGCTTGGCTGGCGGCGTTTTTCGCATTCATCAACTCGACCACTTCGAACCAGGCGCCGGTCAGGGCTTTACCCAGGGCCGGGTTGTCTTTGAGGGTGGCGCTGTTGACCACCATCATGTCCATGATTTCGCCGGGGATCTGGCTGGAGTTGAACACTTCGGTCACGCCGGGCCTGGCCTTGATGTCCGACAGCATCGGGTTCCAGGTGGTGACGGCATTGACTTGTTCGGTGTTGAACGCGGCCGAGATGTCGGCGTCGGAGGTGTTGACCACTTTCAGGTCTTTCTCGGTGAGATCCACCGAATCCAGAGCACGGGCCAACAGGTAGTGGGACACCGAGAGTTCCACCAGATTGACGTCCATGCCCTTGAGGTCAGCGACTTGCTTGCCTTCGCCTTTGAGCACGATGCCGTCGTTGCCGTTGGAGAAATCGCTGACGATCAGCGCCGTGCTGTCGACGCCACCGGCCGCCGGAATGGTCAGCGCATCCATGTTGGTCATGGTGCAGCCGTCGAACTGGCCGGCGGTGTATTGGTTGATCGATTCGACGTAGTCGTTGAGCTGCACCACATCGATTTTGATGCCGTACTTTTTCGCCCATTTGTCGACGATGCCCTGGCTGCCGGCATATTCCCAGGGCATCCAGCCGGCATAGATCGTCCAGCAAACGCTGAAATGGTCTTTCTGTGCGGCCTGGGACGAGACGCTCACGAGGGCTGCAAAAGCAGCGGCGAACAGGACGGGTAAACGAAGTCGGGACATGGGATGGTTCTCCAGTTGATCAAGGGCGGACAGGAAGGCAGCAGCACCGCGAACGGTGGCTTGTCTCCCGGGCTTTTGTCCCGCCGTGTAACCTCAACTGGAGGTCGCCAACTCTCGGACCAGTCACTCGCCTAAGCGAGCCGGAACCCTAGTCAGCCATTGCAAATTTTGGTGCCGCGAACCTGTGATGACTCCTGCACGCTTTTGCTTAAGCGAGAGCCGTGCCAAGTTGGCTGGAGCGCTCTGGCTGGGGCATGGAGGGGAAGGAGAGATCAACGGGACAGGGTGCTTTGCCTTGTCATGGTGCGCTGCGTATGGATATGCACCGTAGAAGGACGGCTAGCCGCTGATCTGACGGTCGCCGCGCACTGGCACTCGGTTCCGGTTTTAAAGTCAAAACAGGTGTGACTCGAGTGCTGTTGCAGGTCTTTCAGGAGGCCTCCATGTTCTGTCAGAAGAAGCTCCGCCAAATACTGCTCAGTGTGTTTTTTGGTTTGGGTCTGTCCGGCTGTTACTACTACGTAGGTGGCGCCGATGTTTATCCGGCACCTTATTACTACCCCGGCTATTACTACTCACCTTACTACTACGGCGGCCCACGCTTTTACGGGGGGTATCGCTACTATTATTTCAGTGGGCCTCGCCATTACCACGGCGATCACGGTCGCGGGCATCGTTAACCGGCTCATGAGTACAACGGCGCGTCCGGCTGACGGAGGCGCCGTTTTCTTTTGGGCAGGATGAAAAACCTTTCATCGGCTACTTGTTTCGGCGTGTTACAGAAACGCACCAGATCCCGATTTCACTGTCTGATCTTTCGACAGTCGCCGAACAATTGACTGTCGCCTGCCAGCGTCGCTGGTACGGCTCACTCGCGGTCCAGGAGGCCGCCATGCTCTGTCGAAAACAGATCCAACAAATTCTGCTGATCGTTCTATCGGGATTGTCTCTTGGTGCATGCGTACCCTATTCCGATGGCGACAGCTACTACCGCTCGGATGTCTACACGTCCCCAGCGCCGTATTACTCCGATGGTGGTTACTACACAGCGCCGCGCAGGTATTACTCGCCACCTGCACGGTATTACCAGCCATCGCCACGGTATTACTACCAGCCGCGGGTTTATCAACCGGCGCCGCGCTATTACGACTACCGCGCCAACCAGAATCGCGGATGGGACCGTCATGACCGCGGTGGTTGGGATGGTCGTCGCGACGGTTGGGATGGTCATAGTCGCGGCAACTGGAACGATGACTCTCGGGGTCACAGTGGGCGGGATCACCGTGGCGGAAGAGGCGATCATGGCGACAACGATGGCCGAGGCGGTCGTCGCTAATTCCTCAATAAAAAGCGGCGCATGAAGCGCCGCTTTTTTTGTGCCCGGATTTCAGTATTCCGACAGATCCGCCAACGGATGCCGACCTTCCCAGACCTTGTGAAAATGCGCTTCCACCGCCGCCTCCGGCACCGTGTTGATATCCGGCCAGTGCCAGTGAGGTTTCTGGTCCTTGTCGATCAACCGCGCGCGAACGCCCTCGCTGAACTCAGGATGACGGCAGCAATTGAGGCTCATGGTGTATTCCATCTGGAAGACTTGAGCCAGCGACAGGTGCCGGGCGCGGGCGATCTGTTCCCACACCAGATGAGCGGTCAGGGGCGAGCCTTCCGTCATGGTGCAGGCGGCACGACTGAGCAGCGGGTCTTTATGAACGCGCAGCGCACTGATGGCCTTCCAGGCACAACGGACGTCGCTGACATCCAGCAGTTCGTCGATCTGCTGGCGTCGCGGCAGCCATTGGGCTTCGGGCATTTGCCCCACTGCCTCCTGTTGCAAGGCCTTGAGCAGGCTGTTGAGCTGCATGGCGGTCTGTTCCTGCCAGTTCAATTGCAGCAAACCTTCGATCAGCTCTTGCTGTTGCTTATCGAGCAAAAAGCGATCGGCCAGGTCCAGATCGATTGCATCACGACCGTTCATCCGGGCGCCGGTCAGGCCGAGAAACAATCCGAGCTTGCCGGGCAACCGCGACAGAAACCAACTGGCGCCGACGTCCGGGTACAAACCGATACTGATCTCCGGCATCGCCAACCGGCTGCTCGGCGTGACGATCCGAGTGCTTGCCCCTTGCAGCAGCCCCATGCCGCCGCCCAGAACATAACCATGACCCCAGCAGATCAACGGTTTCGGGTAGGTGTGCAGTTTGAAGTCGAGGCGATATTCTGCCGCAAAGAAGTGCGCAGCCAGGGGGGGTACTTCCCCGGGATGGGCGCGACACGCTTCCACCAGGCTGCGAACTTCACCGCCGGCGCAAAAGGCCTTGTCGCCATTGCCGCGCAGCAGCACGCAAACGATCTGTGGTTCCTTGGCCCAGGCGTCCAGTTGATCGCGCAAGGCGTTGATCATCGGCAAGGAGAGGGCGTTGAGAGACTTTTCGGCATCCAGGCTGGCGATGCCGATGCGTGCGCCGTCGGTGCCGGTGAGTTCTTCGAAGTGCAGATTCATCGTGACCTCGATCGGGAATTTGAGCGTTCAGTATGATCGCTCTATAGGAAAGTGCCGGATCTGCGTCAGATCAATTGACAAGCGTGATGGGCTTTCCTAGGGTTCGCCCCATTGTTTTTGCCGGATGTAACCATGACTGCTGACGACCGTATCAAACTCGAACCGGGCTGGAAGGAGGCGCTTCGTGCCGAATTCGACAAGCCCTACATGGCAGAGTTGCGCACTTTCCTGCAACAGGAACGCGCGGCGGGCAAGGAGATCTATCCGCCAGGACCATTGATTTTCAACGCGCTCAATTCCACGCCGCTGGACAAGGTCAAGGTGGTCATCCTCGGGCAGGACCCTTACCACGGCCCCGGCCAGGCCCATGGGCTGTGCTTTTCGGTGCAACCGGGCGTACCGGCGCCGCCGTCGCTGGTGAACATCTATAAAGAGTTGAAACGCGACCTGAACATCGACATCCCCAATCATGGCTACCTGCAGAGTTGGGCGGAGCAGGGCGTGTTGATGCTCAATACCACCATGACCGTGGAGCGGGCGAATGCCAACGCCCATGCGGGCAAGGGCTGGCAGCACTTTACCGATCGGATTATCGAAGTGGTCAGCGAACACCGGCCACATCTGGTGTTCCTGCTGTGGGGCGCGCATGCCCAGAGCAAGCAGAAACTCATCGACGCTACCAAGCATCTGGTGCTGACTTCGGTTCACCCGTCGCCGCTGTCTGCCTATCGGGGGTTCCTTGGCTGCGGGCATTTCAGCCGGGCGAACAAGTTTCTTGAGCAGAATGGCGAGACGCCGATCGAGTGGAGATTGCCGCCGGTCTGATGTGTTGACCGGGAGGGTCCTTTCGCGAGCAAGCCCGCTCCCACATTAGACCGTGTATGCCTGGACAGCTCGGTCTAATGTGGGAGCGGGCTTGCTCGCGAAGAGGGCGACTCGGTCTATCAGACTGAATCCGGCTCCCGGTTCCAATACCGAAACAACGGTTCCGCCAGAAACAGTACAAACAGCAACCGCATCACCTGCATCGCCGTCACCAATGGCACCGACAGTTGCAAAGTCTCTGCCGTCAGGCTCATCTCGGCGATCCCTCCGGGCATCATGCCCAAGGTCAGCGAGCGCAGATCCAGATGGGTCAGCGCACTCAAACCCAACGCCGCCAAAGTTGCGATCAACATGGTCAAGACCGTGCCGAGCAGGGTTCGGCCCATGAACGACGGTGCCCGCCGGAAGAACTGCCGATTGAAGTGACACCCCAACCCGCTGCCAATCAACCACTGGCCAATCTGACTGCCGCCGTTGGGCAGACCGATGTGCAGGTCCCAGGCAATGCTCACCGTCGCACTCACCAGCAACGGCCCGAACAGCCAGGGGTTGGGTTGCCGCAGGCGCTGCCAGATCCAGGCGGCAAGGGCGCCGGCCGGGAACAGAAGGGCCAGCCACCACCAGTTGACGGTCGTTGGATGCAAGACCGGCGCTCCGTCGCCCAACAGATATTTGAACGCCGCCGGCACACACAGCACCACCACCAGCACCCGCAAACTTTGCCCCGCCGCGACACGGCTGAGCACCGCACCGTTACGGGCACCGAGGTTGACCATCTCCCCGGAGCCACCGGGCATGCTGGAAAAGAACGCCGTGGCACGATCTTCGCCGGTACGCCGCATCAACCAGACCCCGACCACCGCGGACAGGCTGGTAACCAACGCACCGAAGAAGATCAGACCGAAGTGGCTCAGCACCTGCTCCATCACCACCGGGGTGAAGTGCAGACCAATGCCGATACCGACGATCCACTGGCCGCACTTGCGCCCGCCAGGGATTTCCGCCAATTGCCAGGGAGTCAGGCAACGCACCAGGATGATCGCCAGTAACGAGCCGACCATCCATGGCAGAGGCCAGCCGATCTGGCTGGCGAGGTAACCGCCCAGCAGACCGACCAGCGGTGTTCCCCACCAGCTTTTGAAGGGGGGACGATCAGACATCGGCGATAGCGCGCCGGGCGACCGAACGTTTGCGCCAGATGCGCAGCAGTGGCATCAGCAACATGATTGCCGTCAACACCCAGCAACCGAACGTGATCGGGCTCGACCAGAGGATTTCCAGTGCACCGTTGGAAATCGACAGGGCGCGACGCAGGTTCTGTTCCATCAAACCACCGAGAATGAAGCCCAGCAGCACTGGCGACAACGGGAAGTCCAGCTTGCGCAGGATGTAGCCGAAGATGCCGATGCCGATCATCAGGAACAGGTCGAAGGTGGTGGCGTGTACGGCGTAGACGCCGATCCCGGTGATGATCGCGATCACCGGCACCAGTGCCCAGTTCGGCACGGCGAGGATGCGGGTGAAGATGCGGATCATCGGGATGTTGAGGATCACCAGCATCACGTTGGCGACGAACAACGACGCGATCAGGCCCCAGACGATGTCCGGTTGTTGCTGGAACAGCAGCGGGCCCGGGGTGATGTTGTACAGCGACAGTGCGCCGATCATCACTGCCGTGGTACCCGAGCCCGGAACACCAAGGGTCAGCATCGGCACCAAAGCACCACAGGCTGCGCCGCCGATGGCGGTTTCCGGAGCCGCGAGGCCACGCATATCGCCTTGGCCGAACGTGCCCTTGGCGCCGGCGATACGTTTCTCGGTCATGTAGGCCACCGCGCTGGCCAGCGTCGCGCCGGCACCCGGCAACACGCCCATGATGAAGCCCAGCAAACCGCAACGGATGTTCACCACGAACACCGCCGAAGCCTCTTTGAAGTTGAACATCATGCGCCCGGTGGCTTTCACCGCTTCCTGGCCACGGTGGGTTTTTTCCAGCAGCAAGAGGATTTCGCTGATGGAGAACAGGCCCAATACCAGCACGACGAACTGAATGCCGTCCGTCAGATGAATGTTATCCCCGGTGAAACGGTATACGCCGCTGTTGGCATCGATGCCGACGCTCGACAGAAACAGACCGATCAGCGCTGCAATGAAGGTCTTGAGCGGTCGGTCGCCAGCCATGCCGCCGAGACAGACAATCGCAAACACCATCAGCACGAAATACTCCGCCGGCCCGAAGGCAATCGCCCATTTCGCCAGCAGCGGGGCGAACAGCACCATGCCGCAAGTCGCGATGAAGGCACCGATGAACGAACTCCACGCCGACAGCGACAGCGCTACACCGGCCAGGCCCTTGCGAGCCATCGGGTAACCATCGAGGGTGGTCATGACGGTGGAGGCTTCACCCGGAATGTTCAACAGGATCGAGCTGATCCGGCCGCCGTATTCGCAACCCAGGTACACCGCCGCCAGCAGGATCAATGCCGACTCCGGCGGCAGGCCGAGGGCGAACGCGATGGGAATCAGCAACGCCACGCCGTTGATCGGGCCCAGGCCCGGCAGCAGGCCAACCACCGTGCCGATGAGGGTGCCGCACAGTGCGGTCACCAGGTTGTACGGGCTCAGCGCGACGCCGAAGCCCTGACCCAAATAGCCAAGAGTATCCATATCAGTTCTCCAGAACGTCGAGCACGCCCAGTGGCAGTGGCACGTCCATCACCTTGTCGAACAGCAGATAAAGACCGATGGCCATCAGGCTGATGATCACCGCGCTGGGCAGCCAGCGGCCGCCATACAGGCGTGCCATCGGGACCCCGATCAGAATGCTGGCGACGATGAAACCAAGGGGTTCGAAGGCCCCGGCGAACACCAGCAACAGCGCCACGCAGATGCCGATCTTGATCAGGGTTTCGCGGTCCAGTTTCGGGTCGTCATCGCTGTGCACGATCGGCGCCGGCCGAAACACCATGTACAGCAAGGCCAGGCCCATCAGGCCGAGCATCAGCAGGGGGAAGGCGCGAGGCCCGACCGGTTCGTAGGAAAAAGCCGCTTGATACGGCCACGCCATCAGCGCCAGGCCGACACAGGCCAGCAACAGCACCGAAGCGAAAATGCGTTGTATAAGCATGGGGAACTCCTGGGCCACGACCCCGAGAACCGGGGCCGCAGCCGCTAGACAGAGGCGATCACTGGATCAGGCCGAACTCTTTGGCCAGCACTTTGTAATCCGCAACTTGCTTCTTCACGTAGGTGTCCAGCTCCGGGCCGGTCATGGCGAACGGGAACAGTTCACGCTGATCGCGCAGCTTGGCGAAATCCTCGGAGGCCAGCAGCTTGTCGAAGGCGTTTTTCCACCAGGCGTAGTCTTCGTCGCTGACTTTTGGCCCGAGGTAGAAACCGCGAACCACCGGCCAGACGATGTTGTAGCCTTGCTCTTTAGCCGTCGGAATGTCTTTCATTTCCGGCTCGTCCAGGCGTTTTTCGGAGAACACCGCCAGCAGACGCATATCCCCGCTCAGGATGTGTGGCATGGAGTCGGAGATGTCGGTGCTGCCAACCTGGATGTGGCCGCCGAGCAGGGCGGTGGCGATTTCACCGCCGCCTTCGAGGGCGACGTAACGCAGGTCGCGCGGGTTGATCCCTGCGGCCTTGGCGATCAGGGCGGTTTGCATCCAGTCCTGGCTGCCGACGGTACCGCCGGAGCCGATCACCACTGAGCTTGGGTCTTTCTTCAGGGCTTTGACCAGATCGTCCAGGGTCTTGTAGGGCGAGTCGCTTTTCACCGCGATGGCGCCATAACTGGTGCCAACGGCGGCCAGCCAGCGTACCGCGCTTTCATCGAAACGCCCGAATTTGCCTTGGGCCAGGTTCAACAGCGAACCGCTGGACCAGGCCACCAGCGTACCGGCATCGGCCGGGCGCTGAGCGACCACCGCGTTGTACGCCACCGCGCCGACACCGCCGGGCATGTAGGTCACGCGCATTGGTTTGGTCAGCAGCTTTTCGTTGACCAGCGCGCTTTGCGCCAGTTTGCAGGTGAGGTCGAAACCACCGCCCGGCGAGGCCGGGGCGATGCATTCCGGGCGTTTGGGTTCGGCCAGCAATTGGCCGGCGAACAGCATGATGCCGGTGGCCAGAGCAACTTTACGCAGTGATAGGTTCATTCAAGTCTCCTTAAGAGTTTTTGTTATGGACGTACTGAATTACCAAAGGGCAACGCTATAGCTCACCAGCAGACGCACTTCATCGGCATCGCGAGCGGAGTAGTTGGAGCGGTAGGTGGCATTACGCAGGCGTACGGCAACGTCCTTGAGGGCACCGCTTTGTACGACGTATTTGATCTCGGTGTTGCGTTCCCACTCTTTGCCTTCGTCACCGTTCTTGAGCTTGATGTTGTCGCCGCTCACGTAACGGCTCATGAAGCTCAGGCCGGGAATGCCGAGTTTGGCAAAATCATAGTCGTAACGTGCCTGCCAGGAGTGTTCTTCGGCGCCGGCAAAGTCATTGATCTGCACGAAGTTGACCAGGTACGGATCGCTGCCATCGACGTAGGGGAAGGCGCTGTCACCGGACATGCGCTGATAGCCGGCGCTGAGTTTATGCCCGCTCAAGGCGTAGCTCACCATCCCGTTCAGGGATTTGTTGTCGATCTTGCCGCCACGGGCCGCGCCTTCGTCGTCACTGATGGCAAATCGCAGGTCGGTACCGAAAGTGCCGGGGCCGAACGGTTGCGAAGCGACAACACCGAGGAAGTGCTGGTTGTAGACTTCATCGAGTTGAGCGAAGTGGTAGCTGCCGGTGATCTTGTCGGTGAACTTGTAGTCCACGCCGCCAAAATCAAAATGCTTGCCGGCCACGGTGCCGGCGAAGCGGCTGTTTTTGTTGTTGAGGGCGATGTCCTCGAAGTCGGTGCTGTCGCGGTCCTTGGCTTTCTCCAGACGCCCGCCGGTGAAGGTCAGGTTCTTGATCTCTTTGGAGGTCAGCATGCCGCCTTCAAAGGTCTGCGGCAGAATGCGGCCGTCGTTGGGCTTGAGGATCGGCAGTTCCGGAATCAGGCTGCCGATTTTCAGTTCCGTGGCGGAGATCTTCACTTTGCCGGTCAGGCCGAGCTTGGAATACTCGTTCGCCGCGCGCCCGTCGTCATGGGTCGGCAGCAGACCGGTGCCGGTGCGATCCGGACTCGAATCGAGTTTTACCCCCAGCATGCCCAGTGCATCGACACCGAACCCCACGGTGCCGTCGGTGTAACCCGATTGCAGATTGAGCATGAACCCCTGGGCCCATTCGTCCCGCTTGGATTGCTGGGCGCTGGTGCCGTCGCGAAAGTCGCGGTTGAAATACATATTGCGGGTTTCGAAGGTTGCCTTACTGTCTTCGAAGAAGGCAGCCTGGCTCAACGGCGAAAAACCGGCGAGGGCGGCGGCGCTGACAAGGGCGGTGTGGCTGAGGCGGGAAAAACGAGCAGGCGGGCAAGCCTGAAGCTGCATGGACAGCATGGTGACATACTCCGTTTATTGTTCTTATTGGCGAAAACGCTTCAAGGCGTTTTTCGTATCGCTGTGTGCGGCAGCGACGGCAGTCGAAACTGTCCGTGGCTGGACTCTAACCGGCCAACCTTTCGCTAACCTTTCAGCTGACTTTCACGGTTTTCGGGCTTCACAGCGGCGGATGCGGCTGTAAACTCCGCGCCAAAGAATGGCGTCGACCATCCCTGAATGAGGTAAAGATCCATGCGTGTTCTGCTCGTCGAAGACCATCTGCAGCTTGCCGAAAGTGTCGCCCAGGCGCTCAAGAGCACTGGCCTGACCGTGGATGTGCTGCACGACGGCGTGGCGGCCGACCTGGCCTTGAGCAGCGAGGAATACGCCGTGGCGATCCTCGATGTGGGCCTGCCGCGCATGGATGGTTTCGAAGTGCTGGCGCGCTTGCGGGCCCGGGGCAAGAACCTGCCGGTACTGATGTTGACCGCCCGCAGTGACGTCAAGGACCGGGTCCATGGCCTGAACCTCGGCGCCGACGATTACCTGGCCAAACCTTTCGAACTGACCGAACTCGAAGCCCGGGTCAAAGCCTTGCTGCGCCGTAGTGTGCTCGGCGGCGAACGTCAGCAGACCTGTGGCGTACTGGCTTACGATCTGGACACCCGGCGTTTTACCCTTGGCGAAGAACTGCTGACCCTGACTTCCCGCGAGCAAGCCGTGCTCGAAGCCCTGATCGCCCGTCCCGGTCGGGTGATGAGCAAGGAGCAACTGGCCGCTCAGGTCTTCGGCCTGGACGAGGAAGCCAGTCCCGATGCCATCGAAATCTACATCCACCGCTTGCGCAAGAAACTCGACGGTCAACCGGTGGCGATCGTGACTTTCCGTGGCCTTGGCTATTTGCTGGAAAGCCGCGATGCATAAGCTCAGCAGCCTGCGTTGGCGGTTGCTGTGGAACCTCGCGCTATTGCTGGTGGTGTTGATGCTCGCCAGTGGTTTGAGCGCGTACTGGAATGGTCGCGAAGCCGCCGACACCGCTTATGACCGGACCTTGCTGGCCTCGGCCCGGACCATCGCCGCAGGCCTGTCCCAGCGCGACGGCAGCCTCAGCGCCAACGTGCCTTATGTGGCCCTCGATACGTTCGCCTACGACAGCGCCGGGCGGATTTTTTACCTGGTCAACGACATCAATCAGAAGCTGATCTCGGGCTACGAAAACCTGCCGGCACCGCCGCCGGGAACGCCACGTACCGATGATTATCCGGCGCTGGCGCGTTTCTATAACGCCACATATCAAGGACAGAACGTGCGGGTGGTCAGCCTGCTCAAAGCGGTCAGTGAGCCGAACATGAACGGCATGGCGGAAATCCGCGTGGCGGAAACCGATGAGGCGCGGGTCCGCATGGCGCGCAGCCTGATGGCCGACACCTTATTGCGTCTGGGCATGCTGGCGATCGGTGCGCTGCTGCTGGTGTGGTTTGCGGTCAGTGCCGCGCTGCGTCCGCTGGAACGCTTGCGCACGGCAGTGGAAGAGCGGCAGCCCGATGACTTGCGGCCCTTGCCGCTGGTGGAAGTGCAGCACGAGTTGGGGCCGCTGGTGCGTGCGCTCAATCACTTTACCGAGCGCTTGCGCGGGCAGTTCGAGCGTCAGGCGCAGTTCATCGCCGATGCCGCCCATGAACTGCGCACGCCGTTGGCGGCGCTCAAGGCACGACTCGAGCTGGGCTTGCGCTCGAACGAACCGCAAGTCTGGCGTAGCACCCTGGAAACCGTCGCCCAGGGCACGGATCGCCTGACCCATCTGGCCAATCAATTGCTCTCGCTGGCACGGGTCGAGAATGGCGCCCGGGCCATCGCCGAGGGCGGTGCGCAGCTGCTCGACCTCAGTCAGTTGGCCCGTGAACTGGGCATGGCCATGGCACCACTGGCCCATGCACGTGGCGTGGCACTGGCGCTGGAGGCCGACGAACCGGTGTGGATGCGTGGTGAGCCGACGCTGCTGAACGAGCTGTTGAGCAATCTGGTGGACAACGCGCTGGCGCATACGCCGCCGGGGGGCAATGTGATCCTGCGGGTCACGGCGCCGGCGGTGCTGGAGGTCGAGGACGATGGGCCGGGAATTCCTCTCGAAGAGCGGGAGTTGGTGTTCGAACGGTTTTACCGGCGCAATCAGCAGGTGGCTGGATCGGGATTGGGGCTGGCGATTGTCGGCGAGATCTGCCGCGCCCACCTGGCGCAGATCAGCCTGCACGATGGCGAGTTGGCGGGGCTGAAGGTGCGGGTGAGTTTTATTGCGGGGGAGTGAGCACACTCACACCTGTGGAGAGAGGCTTGTTGTGGCGAGGGGGCTTGCCCCCGTTGGACTGCGCAGCAGTCCCTTCTTGGGGACGCTTCGCAGCCCAACGGGAGCAAGCCCCCTCGCCACAGAAATCAGTAAAACATCGACCGCGACTCTTCCAGATCCTTGTACATCGCCTCGTTGTCCGGATCGATCCCCAGCTTCTTGAAGGCCGGGACGCTGAATGGGTCGATACGGGCCAGTGGATGATCGCTGTCCTTGTGGCAGTACAGGCTGGCCACTTGCACCAGATCGACATAGTCGACCCGCTCCGATTGCCGCTTGAAATCCAGATACCGCCCCGGCAGTTGCACCAGCATTTCCGGGAACTCCCAGACCCTGAGCAATTTATCGCCGAGCAGCGGATGAATGCGGTCGATCACATGGTTGAGGCTGACCGGGTCCGAGAGCAATTCATAGTGATCCTCGGCGTAGGTCAGGATCGGCAGCACGCCAATCTGGTGTACCAGCCCGCCGAGCGCTGCCTGATCAGGCTTGAGTTGAGTGTAACTGCGGCACAGCGCATAGCTGACGCCGGCGATTTCCAGGCTTTTGCGCCAGACTTCACGCATTTTCTGCTCCACCACTTCGGAACGGGCGTTGAAGATCTGTTCCATCACCAGGCCGATGGCCAGGTTGCTGCTGTAATTGACCCCCAGCCGGGTGATGGCCGTGTGCAGGTCAGTTACTTCCTGGGTCGCGCGCAGCAGCGGGCTATTGACCACTTTGATCAGCCGCGCCGACAGCGCGGTATCGCGGCCAATCACTTTGCTCAGGGTGCTGACACTGATTTCCGGGTCTTCGGCGGCCTTGCGAATCTGCAGGGCCACTTCCGGTAGTGTTGGCAGAACCAGGTCATCATTATCGATGGCCTCAACCAAATCCTGTTGGACCTTATCCGCCAGCTCGCTCATTTCTTTTCTCTAGGGTATTGCGACAAATGCTGCTGTTAACGCTGGATTTCGCGATCACGATCCAGTTGGTAAGGCAGGTCGAGCATATGCAGGCCCGGGCCTTCGAGTGCGCCAAGGTGCAGGTTGCCATCCTCTGCAGCTTCGGCTTGCAGCACGGCCAGGAGTTCAATGTTTTGTTCGGCGCGAGCAGCGATCACCACTTCACCGATCGAACTGCCGTGAGTGGGGGAGAACAGTTGGGTGCCGGGTTCGGGCAGTTCACTGCCTTCCAGTTGCAAGCGGTATAGACGGCGCTTGAGTTTGCCCAGGTATTGCATGCGCGCGACGATTTCCTGGCCGGTGTAGCAACCTTTCTTGAAGCTCACGCCGCCGACGGCTTGCAGGTTGAGCATCTGCGGGATGAACAGCTCGCGGGTGCCTGGCATGACTTGACCGATGCCGGCGCGGATCTGGCCCAGCAGCCATTGATTCAGATCGCCTTCGGCCAGCAGGGCGGACAGCTTGCCCTTGATGGTGGCGGCCTGCTCGGTGCTCACCCAGAGTTCAGCGCGCTCAGGCGATACGCGAATCGCGATCAAACCGTCATTGCGCACCACGCTGTCGGTGTCTGGCGGTAGCGCCAGGCCCAGGCTGGCCAGTGCCGCATCGCCATGCTCAAGGCCAAAACGAACCCAGCCGGCACTTTCATCGGTGAGTTTCGACTTGGAGAACACCGCGTACTTTTTCAGGTCCGCCAGTTGCGGCTCCAGCAGTTCGCTGGCCATCGCCATGAGCACACCGTCGCCTTCCAGCAGAATGCGGAAACTCGACTGCATCCGGCCTTTCTGCGTGCAGCGTGCGCCCAGGCTGGCCTGGGTGTCGCTCAGGTAATTAAGGTTGCAAGTCAATTGGCCTTGCAGGAATTTGCTGGCATCCGCGCCGCGTACCGCGAGAACGCCTTCGTGAGACAGGGTGCAGAAAAAAGCAGAATCGGCCATGGGTCATCGCAGGGTAAAGAGTCCGAGGGACATCATAAGGGGGCGCCCTTGAAATGGGTAGTTCACAAAGGATCGTCGATGCCCGACCAAAGCCGACTGTTCGGCTCGCCTCGGGGCTGTATACTTGCGGCCTATTTGAGGAGCGCTCCATGGTCGAAGATGTTGAACTCAATCGCCTCTACTGGCACAGCCGCCGCGGCATGCTCGAGCTTGACGTGTTGTTGGTGCCCTTTGTGAAAGAGGTTTACCCGCACCTCAACGAGGTTGATCGCGCTTGCTATGTCAGGCTGCTCGAATGCGAAGATCAGGACATGTTCGGCTGGTTCATGGAACGCGCCGAATCGGAAGATCCGGAGCTTCAGCGCATGGTTCGCATGATCCTGGATCGTGTCCAGCCCAAGTAACGCGTTCGAATGCCGCTGGCATGCCTCACGGCAGTTGCTGGCGGTCTATGTTCTTGCCCAGCTGTTCGCGCTGGGTTCGCTGTTTCTTCTCTCGATGCCGCTCTGGGCCAATCTGCTCGGCGTTGCATTGTGCGTGGCTCACAGCATCTGGGCATTGCCGCGACAGATTCTGCTCACGCACCCACAGGCCTTTCGCGGCTTGCGTCGCGATGCCGATGGCTGGCAGTTGTGGAATCAGGCGCAGGGCTGGCAACCCGTGCAGCTACGGCCGGATAGCCTGGCGCTGCCGCTGATCGTGGTGCTGCGCTTTCGTCTGCAGGGCGAGCGGCGGGTCAGGGCGATATGCGTGCCACGGGATTCGCAGGCGGCGGATGTGCACCGACGCCTGCGGGTCCGGCTCAAGTTCAGTCGGCGTAGGTGGGCGGCACCAGAATAGTGTCCAGCGCGACCGGCAGCAGGTTCGGGTAGTCGAGGGTGTAATGCAGGCCGCGACTTTCCTTGCGCTCCATGGCTGACCGGATCATCAGGTCGGCTACCTGAGCCAGGTTCCTCAGCTCGATCAGGTCTCGGCTCACTTTATAGTTGCTATAGAACTCGTCGATTTCGTCCAGCAACAACTGCACTCGGTGCTGGGCTCGTTGCAGGCGCTTGTTGGTGCGCACGATGCCCACGTAGTCCCACATGAAGCGCCGCAGTTCGTCCCAGTTGTGCGCGATGATCACATCTTCGTCCGAATCGGTGACCTGGCTGGCATCCCAGACGGGCAGGGCGGTCGGAATCGGCACCTCCGGCAATTGCTCGAGAATGTCCGCCGCCGCCGAACGGGCATAAACGAAGCATTCCAGCAGCGAGTTGCTGGCCATGCGGTTGGCGCCATGCAGGCCGGTGAAGCTGGTTTCACCTATCGCATACAGGCCCGGCACATCGGTGCGGCCCCGCTGATCGACCATCACGCCGCCGCAGGTGTAGTGCGCCGCCGGCACCACCGGAATCGGTTGTTTGGTGATGTCGATGGAGAATTCCAGGCAGCGTTCATAGACCGTCGGGAAGTGCGTCTTGATGAAGGCTTCGGGTTTGTGGCTGATGTCCAGGTAAACGCAGTCGATACCCAGGCGCTTCATCTCATGGTCGATGGCGCGGGCGACGATGTCCCGTGGTGCCAGCTCGGCCCGTGGATCGAAGCGCTGCATGAAGCGTTCGCCGTTGGGCAGCTTCAGGTGCCCGCCTTCACCGCGCAGGGCTTCGGTGATCAGGAAACTCTTGGCTTGCGGGTGATAGAGGCAGGTCGGGTGGAATTGGTTGAACTCCAGGTTCGCCACCCGGCAGCCCGAACGCCAGGCCATGGCGATGCCGTCTCCGCAGGCGCCGTCGGGGTTGCTGGTATAGAGGTAGACTTTCGCCGCTCCGCCCGATGCAAGGATGACAAAGCGCGCGCCGTAGGTATCGACTTCGCCGGTGCCACGGTTGAGCACATAGGCGCCGAGGCAGCGGTCGCCTTCAAGACCCAGGCGCTTTTCGGTGATCAGATCGATCGCGACCCGCTGTTCCAGCAGTTCGATGTTGGGGCGCTGTTTGGCCTGGTCGAGCAGGGTTCTGAAGATCGCCGCGCCCGTGGCGTCGGCGGCGTGGATGATGCGCCGATGGCTGTGACCGCCTTCGCGGGTCAGGTGAAATTCGAAACCACCGTCTTCGGTGCCGGACTGTTCATCGCGGGTAAAGGGTACGCCTTGGTCGATCAGCCATTGAATGGCTTCTCTGCTGTGCTCGACAGTAAAGCGCACGGCGTCTTCATGGCACAGGCCACCGCCGGCGTTGAGGGTGTCATCGACGTGGGATTCGACGGTATCGGTGTCATCCAGAACGGCGGCGACACCGCCCTGGGCCCAGAAGGTCGAGCCATTGGCGAGGTCGCCTTTGCTCAATACGGCGATGCGCAAATGATCGGGCAAGGTCAGTGCAAGGCTCAAGCCGGCAGCACCGCTGCCAATTACCAGAACATCGTGTTGAAACTGTTGGCTCATTTCAGGATTCCGCTCAAAGCGACCCGGGTCGGGGGTGGCGCTGGACATCTGGATCGGCAAGTCAAGACAACCACACAGCCCACTAGTATATAGAGGGGGGGAGCGGCACAATAGCCGGGCCCACATGGCATTGTGAAACTACAGTGACGGAAAAGACTGGACGCTTCGTCGGAAGTTTTTTTCAGCGCTTCGACGACAAGACGACTGTATCGTGGATTTAACAGTCTTTTTCTCTTCACGGTTGCACAATGTCGGTTTCGGGTGGCTATAAATATGGAACTTTTGCCAAAGGCTCAAGATCAATAGACGGTTGCCTGAAACAAGGGACAGTGTCGGCTTCGGTGCGGGACTTGCGGTTAGGTCCTTGCTACCGAATCCGATGACAAGATTATTCGCGCAGCCGGGGTTTCCCGCGCTGCGCTTTTCGTGCGTGCCAAATCAGAGCCCGCAGGAAACTTGCTTGGAGGGGAGAACTTTTGCGAAAAGCCCGAGTCTATGTTTGCAAGTCTGGTCGTTCAGTAATGCAAGCCTCCTTCGAGCTTATCGAGGAGTGTTCATGCTAACCCAGGAAGAGGATCAGCAGCTGGTCGAACGCGTTCAACGCGGCGACAAGCGAGCTTTCGATCTGCTAGTGCTGAAATACCAGCACAAAATTCTCGGGTTGATCGTGCGTTTCGTGCACGACACCCATGAAGCCCAGGATGTCGCACAGGAAGCCTTTATCAAGGCGTACCGTGCACTTGGTAATTTTCGCGGAGACAGCGCGTTTTATACGTGGCTTTACCGTATCGCCATCAACACGGCGAAAAACTATCTGGTTTCACGCGGCCGTCGGCCGCCGGATAGCGATGTCAGTTCCGAGGATGCAGAGTTCTACGATGGCGATCATGGCCTCAAGGATCTCGAGTCGCCAGAACGTGCATTGCTGCGGGATGAGATCGAAGGCACCGTCCATCGAACCATTCAGCAACTGCCAGAAGATTTGCGTACGGCTTTAACTTTACGTGAATTCGATGGTCTGAGTTACGAGGACATTGCCAGCGTCATGCAGTGTCCGGTGGGTACCGTGCGCTCCCGGATTTTCCGCGCCCGGGAGGCCATCGATAAAGCCCTGCAGCCGTTGTTGCAGGAAAACTGAGACAGCGGCGACAGCCAAGAGAGGAACGCCATGAGTCGTGAAGCCCTGCAGGAATCGCTGTCCGCAGTGATGGATAACGAAGCGGACGAACTGGAATTGCGTCGGGTGTTGAATGCCTTCGACGATGTTGAAACCCGCGAAACCTGGGCTCGTTACCAGATCGCTCGGGCAGTCATGCACAAGGACCTGCTGCTCCCTCGTCTGGACATCGCTGCGGCAGTTTCTGCTGCGCTGGCTGACGAAGCCGTACCGGCAAAAGCCTCTCGCGGTCCATGGCGCAGCCTGGGTCGTCTGGCAGTCGCTGCTTCGGTGACCATTGCCGTGCTGGCAGGTGTACGTCTGTACAACCAGGACGAGATCGCTGGTGTCGAACTGGCTCAGCATTCGAATCAGCCGGGTCTGACCACTCCTCAGATCAAGGGTCCCGCTGTATTGGCAGGCTACAATGAGAGTTCGGACGCCACTGGCCCTATGGCCAACGGCGTATTGCAAGGGCAGCCAGGCTGGCACGATCAGCGTCTGCCAGGTTACTTGCGCCAACATGCTCAACAGGCTGCACTGAAAGGTACTGAGAGCGCTCTGCCTTACGCTCGTGCAGCAAGCCTGGAAAACCGTTAAGGAGGATCATGCGCGCCATACCTCTACTTACGCTTCTGCTCAGTGGCTGGTTTATTGTTCCAGCCCACGCCGATGAAGCCCAGGACTGGCTGAAGCGTCTGGGACAGGCCGAGCAAACGCAGAGCTTTCGCGGTACTTTCGTCTACGAGCGTAACGGTAGTTTTTCTACCCATAACATCTGGCATCGCGTCCAGGATGGCAAGGTCCGCGAGCGTTTACTCCAGCTCGACGGCTCGGCACAGGAAGTCGTGCGCATTGATGGGCATACTCAATGCGTCAGCGGCACCCTGATAGCAGGGCTGGGGGACTCACCCAACTCCGCCGCTCGCGCACTCGATCCACAAAAGCTGAAGAATTGGTATGACCTTGCCGTCATCGGCAAGTCGCGTGTGGCCGGGCGTGCCGCGGTGATCGTCTCGTTGACGCCCCGCGATCAGCACCGCTACGGTTTTGAGCTGCATCTGGACAAGGAAACCGGCTTGCCGTTGAAGTCATTGTTGCTCAATGACAAAGGGCAACTGCTGGAGCGGTTCCAGTTCACCCGGCTGGATACTGCCGAGGTGCCTTCCGACAGCGATTTGCAGGCAGGTTCTGATTGCAAGCCCATCAACCTCGACAGTGACAAGGCTTCCGCCGTCAAAACTGCGCAGGTCTGGCATTCGGACTGGTTACCCCCAGGTTTTGAGCTGACCAGCAGTACCTCTCACAAGGATCCGGATACCAAAGTCCAGGTCAACAGTCTGATGTTTGACGACGGTCTGGCCCGATTCTCGGTGTTTCTTGAGCCATTGAATGGGGCAACAGTCACCGACACACGTACCCAACTGGGGCCGACAGTGGCTGTGTCCCGTCGCTTGACCACTCCGCAAGGTGAAATAATGGTGACCGTGGTCGGTGAAATACCGATTGGCACCGCCGAACGGATCGCGCTGTCCATGCGCAACGAAGCAGCAGCTACCAGCAAGCAATGAGCTGATCAGCCATGCTGCTCAATCGGGTCTGGATGGTTCGGGAGGTTGGCAATGGCTGTCCCGGCGTTGATGTCTGGAAATGTTTTGCCGAGCATTTTCATTTGCAAATATCCCGAAATTTTTTTATAGGTCAGAGCCTCTCGGCTCTGGCCTTGTTTGTTGTTCCCGGAACAAAAATACCGGCGTATCGTTTCCGGTGTTCCTTGCTCCATATCGCTTAACCATGCTCGTCGTAACGGGAGCCGTATGTCGATACCACGCTTGAAGTCTTATCTCTCCATTTTTGCCACCGTGCTGGTGCTCGGTCAGGCGGTCGCTGCGCAAGCGGTCGAGTTGCCTGACTTCACACAACTGGTCGAGCAGGCCTCGCCCGCGGTAGTGAACATCAGTACCACCCAGAAGTTGCCGGACCGCAAGGTCTCCACCGAGCAAATGCCTGACCTTGAAGGTTTGCCGCCAATGCTGCGTGAATTCTTCGAGCGTGGCATGCCGCAGCAACGCTCGCCTCGTGAGGATCGCCAGCGTGAAGCGCAGTCCCTAGGTTCGGGTTTCATCATTTCGTCTGATGGCTACATCCTGACCAACAACCATGTCATTGCCGATGCCGACGAGATTCTCGTGCGCCTCGCCGATCGCAGTGAGTTGAAGGCCAAGCTGATCGGCACCGATCCGCGCTCCGATGTTGCCTTGCTGAAAATCGAAGGCAAAAACCTGCCAGTTCTGAAACTTGGCAAATCGCAGGACCTGAAAGCCGGTCAGTGGGTCGTGGCCATCGGTTCGCCGTTCGGCTTTGATCACACCGTGACTCAAGGCATCGTCAGTGCCATCGGTCGCAGCCTGCCAAACGAAAACTATGTGCCCTTCATCCAGACCGACGTGCCGATCAACCCGGGCAACTCCGGTGGTCCGCTGTTCAACCTGGCCGGTGAAGTTGTCGGTATCAACTCGCAGATCTACACCCGTTCCGGCGGCTTCATGGGGGTTTCATTCGCCATCCCGATCGATGTGGCGATGGACGTATCCAATCAGCTGAAAAGCGGTGGCAAAGTCAGCCGTGGCTGGTTGGGCGTAGTGATCCAGGAAGTGAACAAGGATCTGGCCGAGTCGTTCGGTCTTGAGAAACCGGCCGGTGCGCTGGTGGCTCAGATCCAGGATGACGGTCCTGCGGCCAAGGGGGGCCTGCAAGTGGGTGACGTGATCCTGAGCATGAACGGTCAACCGATCATCATGTCCGCAGATCTGCCGCATTTGGTGGGCGCGTTGAAGGCTGGCTCGAAAGCTGATCTCGAAGTGATCCGCGAAGGCAAACGCAAGAACGTCGAGCTGACTGTCGGGGCTATCCCGGAAGAAGGCAAAGAGCTGGAAGCGTTGCCTAAGTCCGGCGTTGAGCGCAGCAGCAATCGCCTGGGCGTTTCCGTGGCCGAGTTGACCGATGAGCAGAAGAAAACCTACGACCTCAAAGGTGGTGTGGTTATCAAGGAAGTTCAGGACGGTCCTGCAGCCCTGATCGGCTTGCAGCCGGGTGATGTGATCACTCACCTGAACAACCAGGCTATCGGCTCCACCAAGGAGTTCACCGAGATTGCCAAGGCGCTGCCGAAGAACCGCTCGGTGTCGATGCGGGTTCTGCGCCAGGGGCGCGCCAGCTTCATCACCTTCAAACTGGCTGAATAATCCGGTTGTCGGCTGAATAAAAAACCGCCTCGAAAGAGGCGGTTTTTTTGTGTCCGGTTTTTTTGTTCCTGAAGACGTCAGCCCATCATGTCCTTTACCATGCGCTCCTGCTCCATCAACTCACGTTGCCGTGCGTCGATCCGCGATGACAATGGGAAGTTGCTGCCCGCCTTGCGCTTGGCGAAGTCCAGTTGCTGGATCGCTTGGCGATAATCGCCGACCAGTGCAAAATACTCCGCGCGAGCCTGATGCAGGCCGATGATGTTGCCCGACAGGCCGCGAGTCTCGGCCACCAGGTACCAGACGTCCGGATCGTCGGGACGGGTCTTGAGCAGGCTCTCCAACGCTTTTTCCGCATCGGCCGCTCGATTCTGCTTGAGCAGCAGGTCGACCCGCACCTGATTCAGTGGGTAGTTGCCCGGATACTGGGTGAGCATCTGATCGACCCGTGATTGAGCGTCGGGCAGACGGTTATTGGTGATGTCCAGGTCGATCTGCGCCAGGTTGTAAATGATCTCGTTCGGCGATTTGGCCAGCAGCAGCTTGAGGTTCTCGCGCGCTTCATTCAGCTGGCCACCCTTGATCTGGGCGATAGCCAGGCCATAGCGCGCGACATCGTTTTTCGGGTTTTCATCGAGTTGAGCCCGGAAACGCTTGGCGCCCAGGCCTGGGGTTTCTTCATAAATCAGCTGCACGCGCGCGCGAATTAACTGATAACGCATGCTGTCTTCGATACCGCCTGGTTTGGCCTGTTCGGCACGGTTGCGGGTGTCGGCGATACGCGATTCGGTCACCGGGTGAGTCAGCAGGAATTCCGGCGGCTTGGCATCGTAGCGGTACTGGCGCATCAGCCGTTCAAACATGGTCGGCATCGAGCGCGGGTCGTAACCGGCCTTTTCCAGATTCATGATGCCGATACGGTCGGCTTCCTGCTCATTCTGGCGCGAGAAGCGTCGTTGTTCCTGCATCGCCGCCGCCTGAGTGCCGGCAATGGTCGCGATCCCTGCATCGCCTGCACCGGCGGCGGCAATCACGATCCCGGCCAGCAACGCAGCCATCATCGGCACTTGCATGCGTTGCGACGCTTCGACACCACGGGCGAAGTGACGCTGCGACAAGTGGGCCAGTTCGTGGGCCAGAACCGAGGCATATTCGCCTTCGGTCTGGGCGTTGAGGAACAAGCCGCCGTTGACGCCGACGATCCCGCCCGGCGCGGCAAAAGCGTTGAGCTGCGGGCTGTTGATCAGGATGAACTCCAGGCGCCGGTCATTGACCTGGCTGGTTTCCACCAGTCGATAGACGCTGGACTCGACGTAATCCTTGAGTTGCGGGTCGTTGAGTTGCGACACCTGGCTGCGCAGCATCGCCAGCCACGCACGGCCCAGTTGGTATTCCTGTTGCGGCGAGACAATGGCAGAGCTGGCGTCACCGAGTGACGGCAAGTCGTCGGCGAAGCCTGGTGAGGCGAGCAGGCAAGCGAGCGTCAGCAGGGTAGGGCGCAAAAAAGTCATGCACAAAGCCTTAGTCGACAAAGACGTTACTGTAGCCGGACACTACGCTTGGGACCAGATATTCTAAGCGGCTCAACCCCCCAGCCCCGGAGTGATTCGATGACTGACGCTGTAACCCACGACGCAGAGCTGGACGCCAGTGGTCTGAATTGTCCGCTGCCGTTGCTCAAGGCCAAGATGGAACTCAACCGACTGGCCAGCGGTGCGGTGCTCAAGGTGATTGCCACCGATGCAGGCTCTCAGCGCGACTTTCGCACCTTTGCCCGATTGGCCGGTCATACGCTGCTTCGTGAAGAAGATGAGGCGGGCGTTTACCGCTATTGGTTGAAAAAAGCCTGAAACCTGCTGCGTTCGTTCCTAAGGATTATTGATGTTCAAAGTGTTACGCGACTGGATTCAGCGTTACTTCTCGGATGAAGAGGCCGTGGTGCTGGCGGTGCTGCTGTTTCTGGCATTTACCGCCGTACTCACCCTGGGCGGAATGCTTGCGCCGGTGCTGGCCGGGATGGTGCTGGCGTATCTGATGCAGGGGTTGGTGGTAATCCTCGAGCGTCTGCGCCTGCCGGGCGCCGTGGCGGTGGGGCTGGTATTCGCGTTGTTCATGGGCGGGCTGCTGGTATTCATCCTCGTCGTGGTGCCCCTGCTCTGGCATCAACTGATTACGCTGTTCAACGAATTGCCCGGCATGCTCGCCAAATGGCAGTCGCTGCTGTTGCTGCTGCCCGAGCGTTACCCGCATCTGGTGTCGGACGAGCAAGTGCTGCAGGCGATCGAAGTGGCGCGGGGCGAGATCGGCAAGTTCGGCCAGTGGGCCCTGACATTCTCATTGTCGAGCCTGCCGCTGTTGGTGAACATCATGATCTACCTGGTGCTGGTGCCGATCCTGGTGTTTTTCTTTCTCAAGGATCGGGAGATGATCGGCCAGTGGGTTCGCGGTTACCTGCCGCGAGAGCGGGCGCTGATCACCCGGGTCGCGCAGGAAATGAACCGGCAGATCGCCAATTACATTCGCGGCAAGGTCATCGAGATTTTCATTTGCGGTGGCGTGACTTACATCGCTTTCGTGGCGCTGGGACTCAACTACGCGGCGCTGCTGGCGTTGCTGGTGGGGGTGTCGGTGGTGGTGCCCTACGTGGGGGCGGTGGTAGTGACTGTGCCGGTACTGCTGATTGCGCTGTTCCAATGGGGCTGGAGCGATCAGTTCATCTATTTGATGGCAGTCTACGGAATCATTCAGACGCTGGACGGTAACGTGCTGGTACCACTGCTGTTCTCGGAAGCGGTCAACCTGCACCCGGTGGCAATCATCTGCGCGGTGCTGCTGTTTGGCGGGTTGTGGGGCTTCTGGGGCGTGTTCTTTGCGATTCCCTTGGCGACGCTGTTCAAAGCCGTGCTGGATGCCTGGCCGCGCAAGGAACCTGAGGTGTCGCCGCTGCTTTAACGGTCAGCGTTGGTTGTGCGGTGAGGCTGATGGCCTCTTCGCGAGCAAGCCCGCTCCCACAGTTGACCGAGCTGTCCAGGCAAGCACGGTCTAATGTGGGAGCGGGCTTGCCCGCGAAGGCGTCCGAATAGACGCCCAAAAAATCAGGCCTTGTTCAGGGCTTGAGCAGCCGACAAAACCGCATCCACATGCCCCGGCACCTTCACGCCGCGCCATTCCTGACGCAGCACGCCATCCTTGTCGATCAGGAACGTGCTGCGATCAACACCCATATATTCCTTGCCGTAGAGCTTTTTCAGCTTGATCACGTCGAACAACTGACAGATGGCTTCGTCCTTGTCGCTGATCAGCTCGAAGGGGAATTCCTGCTTGCACTTGAAGTTCTCGTGAGACTTCAGGCTGTCGCGAGATAGACCGAACACCTCGGTGTTGGCCGCTTTGAACGCCGCGTACTGGTCGCGAAAACCCTGGCCTTCGGTGGTGCAGCCCGGTGTGCTGTCCTTCGGGTAGAAGTAAATCACCACTTGCTTGCCTTTGAGACCCGCGAGGCTGACGGTCTGCCCGCTGGTGGCGGGTGCTTCGAAGTCGGCAACCGGTTGGTCGATGGCTACGGCCATGAAAGCTTCCTTACATTGGGTTTTGGGGGCGCCACGGTTCAATCAGTGCGTCCAGGTTCATGGCATCGGCGAAATCCAGGAACTGGTCACGCAGCCAGCTGATCTGGGTACCGGCCGGCAAAGTCACGGTGAACGTGGCGTTGAGCATGGTGCCGCCGGTCTGCGGGGCCTGATAGGTGTCGCAGGTCAGGTTCTCCAGTTCGACATTGTGATCCATGAAGAACTGGCACAGCTCATTGATGATATCCGGGCGGTAGGCCGAGCTGACGTAGGCGACGTACGGCAGTGCCTGGGGGCGGTTCTCCAGGGCTGCACTGCGCACCACGTTGACCGTGAAGACGTGTCGTTTGGCCAGCACTGGCAGGCTGCCTTCGAGGCGCGCCAGAGCATCCCAGCTGCCGGAGACTTCGAGGATCAGCGCACTGCATTCGCCATGACGCGTCAGGCGAGAGGTGACCACGGCACAGCGGTTTTCATGGCTGGCGCGGCACAGGACGTTAGTCAGCTCCATGGGGTTGGCGCCGAGGGCACTGATGACAAGGAATTGTTCGCGAACTGTGGGGGTGGACATGCAGCATTCCTAAAGCGATGAGCGGTCGATACTGTTATGGGCTTTTTTATCGGGAACGAGCCTGCAGATCAGAATTCACAAACCCCAGCCGAAGGTTGCAACGTGCTCCAGTATGGCGAGAGCGAGGGGTGGCAACGCTGGATCGGGGCTTGTGATGCCGAAAATTGAGGCTGGAACCCGGCGTACGAGCTTATCAGTACCGATCAAAGTCTGAAGGGTAGCGAAAAGCAGCGCCAAGGGGAATGGCGGCAGCGCAGTACTTCGCTTGTACAAGCATCTTGGCGCCAGTACCATTACCGCTCTCTTTTTCCGGCAGGAGCGGTTGCATGATTGCGGGCAGTATGGTGGCACTGGTCACACCCATGGATGCACAGGGTCGTCTCGACTGGGACAGCCTGAGCAAACTGGTGGACTTCCACCTGCAAGAGGGCACCAACGCCATCGTGGCGGTCGGCACTACGGGTGAGTCGGCCACGCTTGACGTGAACGAGCACATCGAAGTGATTCGTCGCGTGGTTGCCCAGGTTGCAGGGCGTATTCCGGTGATCGCCGGTACGGGCGCCAATTCGACGCGCGAAGCGATCGAACTGACGACCAACGCGAAGAACGCTGGCGCCGACGCGTGCCTGCTGGTAACCCCTTATTACAACAAGCCGACGCAGGAAGGCCTGTACCTGCACTTCCGCGCCATCGCCGAAGCGGTCGATATCCCGCAGATTCTTTACAATGTGCCGGGCCGTACCGCGTGCGACATGCAGGCCGAGACGGTGATCCGCCTGTCGACCGTGAAGAACATCATCGGTATCAAGGAAGCCACGGGCGACCTGCAGCGCGCCAAGGATATCCTGGCCGGCGTGAGCAGCGACTTCCTGGTCTATTCCGGTGACGATGCGACTGCAGTCGAGCTGATGCTGCTCGGTGGCAAGGGCAACATTTCGGTGACCGCCAACGTTGCACCCCGCGCCATGAGCGAGCTGTGCGCCGCTGCGATGGCTGGCGATGCCGTCAAGGCCCGGGCGATTCACGAAAAACTGATGCCGCTCAATAAGACCCTGTTTATCGAATCCAACCCTATCCCCGTGAAATGGGCGCTGCATGAAATGGGCTTGATGCCGGACGGTATCCGTCTGCCGCTCACCTGGCTCAGCGCTGCCTGTCACGAACCGCTGCGGCAGGCCATGCGCCAGTCCGGCGTCCTGGTTTAATTGAGGAAGTACTACGCATGAAGCGAATGGCCGGACTTTCCGCACTTGCCTTGATTATCTCCAGCACCAGTGGCTGCGGATGGATCTGGGGCCCGGAAGGTTACTTCCGCGACCGTGGTAGCGATTACCTGGAAGCGCAACAGACTGCACCGATGCAACTGCCACCGAACGTCAGCACCTCCAAGCGTCTGGATCCGCTGTTGCCGATTCCGCGTAACGTGGCCGACGACACCGTCAAGGGCGAGTACATCGTGCCTCGTCCGCAGCCATTGTCGGCAGCGGCTGATGTCAGCGCCTACTCACTGCAGAAGAGCGGCGATTCGCGTTGGATCATGGCCCAGAACTCACCGGCCGAAGTCTGGCCTGTGGCCGTGCAGTTCTTCCAGGACAACGGTTTCCGCCTGGACGAACAGCGTCCGCAAACCGGTGAATTCACTACCACCTGGCAGCATTCCGATGAGCTGTCCGCAGCCATGGCCAAGCGCCTGAGCGCGGCCGGTGTCGGTGCCGACAGCGAAACCCGCGTGCGGGTGCGTATCGAACCGGGCGTGCAGCGCAACACCAGTGAAGTCTATGTGGTCAGCGCCGAGCGTCCTGCCGGCAGCACCGCCAACGTCGATTTCACCAATCGTTCGGTCAACACTGGCCTGGACGCAGCATTGGTCGACGACATGCTCGCGAGCATGAGCCGCACTTCGGAGAAGGGCGGTTCGGTTTCCATGCTGGCCTCTCGTGATTTCGACACGCCAAGCCGTGTCAGCCTGACCGAAGACGGCAGCGGCAACCCGGTACTCAACGTCGGTACCGACCTGGATCGTGCCTGGTCGAGCGTCGGTCGTGCGCTGGAACAGGGCGAATGGCGTGTTGAAGACATCAACCGCAGCCTGGGCCTGTACTACATCAACCTCGCTGAAAAAGCCGAGAAGAAGGACGAGCAGCCAGGTTTCTTCGGCAGCCTGTTCGGCAGCAAGCCGAACAAGGAAGAAGTTGAGGCCCGCGCCGAGCGTTATCAGGTTCGCCTGAGCAAGGTCGGCGAGAACGTACAAGTCACCGTCGAGAAGAACATCAACACCGTGGCGCCAGCAGACGTGGCGCGTAAAGTGTTGACCGTTATTCAGGACAATTTGGGCTGATCACATGCGTTTTGCCGTTCTCGGCAGCGGTAGCCAAGGGAACGGCACGCTGGTAGCCAGCGATGACACGTATGTACTGGTGGATTGTGGTTTCTCCCTGCGGGAAACCGAAAAACGCCTGCTGCGCCTTGGGGTGAGCCCTGCGCAGTTGAGCGCGATACTTGTAACCCACGAACATGCCGATCACGTGCATGGCGTGGGTTTGCTGTCTCGGCGTTACAATCTGCCTGTCTACCTCAGTCGCGGGACCCTGCGCGGGATGCGCAAACCGATTGAACCCGCAGGCCTTCTGGCTGGCGGCGAGCAACTGCAAATCGGCCCTCTGAGCATCGGCGTCATTGCCGTGGCCCATGATGCGCAGGAGCCGACGCAGTATGTCTTCAGCGACGGTCAGCGGCGTTTCGGCCTGTTGACCGACCTGGGGTCGTACTGCAACAAGGTGCTGGACGGCTATCGGGACCTCGATGCATTGATGATCGAGGCCAACCATTGCCGTGACATGCTGGCTCGCGGTCACTACCCGTACTTTCTCAAGCAACGGGTGGGCGGTGAATTGGGGCATTTGAACAACCATCAGGCGGCATTCCTGGTGGCCGAGTTGGGCTGGCAAGGCCTGCAACACCTGGTCCTGGCCCATCTGAGCAGCAAGAACAACCTGCCGCAGCTGGCCCGGCAATGTTTTGTCGACACCCTCGGGTGCGACCCGGACTGGCTGCAACTGGCCGATCAAGATTCAGGGCTCGACTGGCGATACATCGCCTAGCCCACCTACTTAGCAAGCGGAGCCCATCATGGAAAAACGTGAAGAACTCTACCGCGGCAAAGCCAAATCGGTTTACAAGACCGACGACGCTGACCGCTTGATCCTGCTGTTTCGCAACGACACCTCGGCGTTCGACGGCAAGCGCATCGAGCAGCTCGACCGCAAAGGCATGGTGAACAACAAGTTCAACGCCTTCATCATGCAGAAACTCGAAGCAGCCGGCGTGCCGACTCAATTCGACAAACTGCTGGGCGACAACGAATGCCTGGTGAAAAAGCTCGACATGATCCCGGTCGAGTGCGTCGTGCGTAACTACGCCGCCGGCAGCCTGGTCAAGCGTTTGGGCGTGGAAGAGGGCATGAAGCTCAACCCTTACACCTTCGAACTGTTCCTGAAAGACGACGCCAAAGGCGACCCGTTCATCAACGAATCCCACGTCGTGGCATTCGGCTGGGGCACCGCCGAGCAACTGGTTCGCATGAAAGAACTGTCGCTCAAGGTCAACGAAGTGCTGAGCAAACTGTTCGACGACGCCGGCCTGCTGCTGGTCGACTTCAAACTCGAATTCGGCGTGTTCTCCGACGGCTCCATCGTTCTGGGCGACGAATTCAGCCCGGACGGCTGCCGTCTGTGGGACAAGGCCACCGGCAAGAAAATGGACAAGGACCGCTTCCGTCAGGGCCTCGGTGACGTCATCGAAGCTTATGAAGAAGTCGCCAACCGTCTGGGCGTACCGCTGTAACCGACGCAAGCATCTGATAGCACGGAAAAAAATCGCTAAAGGGGGTTCGCTTCCGGCGATTGTGCTGTTATGATGCGCGCCGTTGGAGAGATGCCAGAGTGGCCGAATGGGACGGATTCGAAATCCGTTGTACCTTCACCGGTACCTAGGGTTCGAATCCCTATCTCTCCGCCATACAAATGAAAGCCCCGTAATTCAATGAGTTACGGGGCTTTTTTGTTTTTGGTTGTACTACTGGTTTGTACTACTGTACAAGGCCGTCGGAAGGCTCTGAGGGGTGTTATCTCGCGAATGTAGGGGTTGCCCTAGGCCTGGCCCGTAAACGGCTTGCCAGTGGCTTATGAAGGGCTCTGGCCTAGCGTGAATCCACCATCCTTTGGCTACAGCGTCAGATTGTCCCACTTTTCAATTCTGATCATTAGAAACCCACGTGAGGCGTCTGCCACATACACTTCAACTTCGATGTTGTCGATGGGACGTAACGTGCAAGCTTCCGGTGATTTGTCATAAATCGCCGTTCCGAAAGTCCCGTCTGCACTAATAGAAATTGCCGGAAATTTGAAACCTCTCTGATACAGTGCGGCTATTCCCTTTCTTAAAGCCGACCAGTCAACTGTTTTCACTGAGATTGGCATAAGTCTATGATAGATCCCGTCAATTGTCAGATTCGCTAAATCCATACATGGTCGAATAATTTCAGACAGCACGGATATGTGTGCGTTATCCAATTGTTCTGCCAAGTTTTGAATTGTGTTGCCAGCTTGTATTTGGGACAAGCAATGCATGATCAATTCTTTTTTCAGTGGTTCATTGGGTGAAGTGTGTTCTTTTGCGTGTGATATCACTGTGAATATTAGCTGCGAAAGGGCTGACTTAGCTGTGGGGTTGTTGAATAGAGATATAAGGTTGGATTTCTGAAATGAGTTTGCGGTTATTACTGGGTACAGGGACCTTCCAAGCCTAAAAGTACTTACGTAGAATTTATTTTTCTTCAATATGTCATTTTCAAACCAATCTATAATAGGCTGGAAGTCCGTATCTTTGTCTACTGATGCGGATATTGTTATGTTTATGTCGGGTCGTTCAATTTCAGTCGCGGAATCCGCCAGCATCATCAATTCATCTAGATATGATTCAAGGGATGTGAAGTTCCAGAACATCGCGGCATCTAAGTTTTTTGGTCGTTTGCTACTATTTCGGGCTACGTATCGGAGATATGCATCAAGTCCCACAGCTAATCCGAATTTGAATGCGTCGGAAAGTTGTATAAATCCCTCTTTTAAAAACTGTCGTTGAAACAGATTTTGGATCAGCCATATGCCGGTATATGGGTCGCGCCAATCGCTAGTACCAGGTTTGAATAAAGTACTTCTTCCATTTAATACAGCGGGGTGGGAAATGTAATTTCGTGCATAATCTCCGATTAGTCCCCAGAATTCAGTTGCCTGGGGTGTTGCCCGATTCTGTAGCGAGTGTTTTGCTGATTCCCAGTCGATGTGATCTTCAAATGAGGGAGTGCAAAATGTCCGTATTATAGGGTTGAAGCTTTTTGTGATGACTTTAATTAGCGAAGCAATTCCTGATTCTGTTCCGGAGAAATCAATTACATCAGAAATTTTTGCAGCCAAATGGCCGTCGTTCTTTGTGATAAGTTTGTTTTCAAGCATGTATTTGAAAAAAGCCAAGGGGCTAGTACTGCAAAATGTTATTGAATAAGGAGGGGCGTTGTACTCATCTTCGTCCTTCCACAAGACTGCGAAGCCATGAAGTCCGGCACGGTCAGCTTCTCTTGTGAGTGTGGTCAAGGCGAGCATTAATCGTTTTGTAATCTGTTCATTGCTTATGTTGTCAATGCAGTCGGTGAGCGATATTGTTACGCTAGTAAGTCCGTCGAGCGGGAAAGATGTTGTGCCTGTTAGCTGCCAGGCTTCGGGTCGAATAATGTTGAAGTGATACTTATTCTCGATAACTTCTAGTTCTAAGCACAGTAGCTTCTTGTTTGACCAGGCGATTGCACTTCCCGCTGCGTGCTGTAGAAGTACGGACCACTCTGTTGATATAAGAACGAAAGTAACTTCGTAGTTCGATAGAAAAGGTAGTGTGTTTTTTATTTCGTGTTCGTATGCAAGTAGTTCAGTAAGAGCCTGCCTTCCCGTCTGTTTGGATTTTTTTAGCTCGAATATTGTTATCGTTTTGTCGTGATGGTTAAAGCCTACTATGTCGGGTCTTAATGTTTCTGCTGTTGTCGTAGAAATGTTTAGGTCGTTAGATAATAGCGTTAGTTTGGTTAATGACTGTAATGTGTTGTGTGCGGATGTTATGCATTTAAGTCGAATGTATTCGTCAATGGAAAATGTGGGTAAAATCAGTTCGTCAATGCTGGTAAAATTTTCTATGTCTTTGATGTGGGCGGGGTTGATGCGGTCTACAAAGGCATCATTCGCAATAAGTCTTTCAACTTCCTGTTGGATAGCTTTCTCTGAAAGCATGTCGGTGATCCTTCTGTTGGTGTCAGTTGTAATGGCTTTGGTCTAGCACAAACTTGTCAGTTGCTGAAGAAAACCTGTAAAAATTTTATACCTGCACGGTCACAGTGAGTTTGCCGGGTAGCATTCGGCATAGATTGCCACCTTGTAGGGGTAGGTTGGTTGACAACGGTAACTGTTGTCGACTGATTAGCTAGCCGTATTCACCGACGCCGGATACGCTAGCTCGCCCCAGTTTGTCTTGTAGGCTCGAATCGAAAAATGCCATTTGCCGCAGCAGCCCTTCATTCCGCTGCCGTGTGTCTGGGCTGGCATCAGTGGGGGGACGTACCGAATTAGCTCTCAGGATGCTTTGCCACCATAGGTGGCCGACGTATTGGTATATGCATCACCGTCCTTTTTAAAATATTTTTGTGTTTTGTTTAGAATTGATCACGTAGGCGTTATACTCAACTACGTACCAAGCCAAAATGCATAATGTGTAGCTTTTCGCTGGAGGTGGTCGCGCCCCCGGAAAATAATTGTATAAAATTTAAAAGTGCTATTTTCCGTGGCTGGTCTTCGGCCTAAACAAGCTTGACTTGCAAACACTAAGATATTCTCCAAACCCGCGTATTATCGGGCGTTGGCTATATTCTGTGGCGGGATATTTATTTCTCTATGGTATCTAGTACGATGCAGTTGAATTCGATGCTGCTCGGCTTGGCGGTTACTAATGTTAAAGGTGTTCTTTCATTCGTCCAACTAGGAAACAGGTTTAATCGAAAATAGTCATGTCAAAAAAAGAAAATCACCACTTCCTGAATCGCTTCATGGGAGTCTCAGTCAAGTGCGATCTTGCATACCCCTCATTAATCAAGATCATAGAAGCACTGTATGTGATGGTATATGGATGCACTAAAGCCTACACTCGGCAGCGCGGTTATCACGTTAGGCTTAGGTTTACAGATAAAATGGATAGCCGCAAATTCAGCGCCCGCCTTACTACGTTTTACAAGAGAAAATCCGACTACATACCACTGCGCTTAACGGTTGTGGAATGCGATGAAGACGAAGAAGGCTTACATCATCACTTCGCTATAATATTGAACGATAGGCTAGATCGGAGATCAAGCTTACAACGCTTTATGGCACAGCTCTTGGCTGGCGGTTTTCTAGCGGACTACAAAGTTGTCTGCCCTGATATTGACGCTTATGGGCACCACCTTCGGACCCTAGAAGAAAAAGACAGTTACTTTGAATGGATGACATATCTTGCGAAGGTCGCAACCAAGGCTGAGATTGGCCAGGTTTGGAGTTCGTGCCGCGCTGTCAGTTGCGCGTTGAAGGAATGGAAACTCGCTGGTAAATCTGATTTACGAAAACAACTATTCGACCAGCGCCCGAAAGATAGTATCGCTACTGTTGATATTTTTGACCTCATGCAATTGGTTGATGTGTCACCCATAGTTATGGTGCCACGTGCGACCTCTAGTGCGCTTTATGGGGTGATTTGAGCGGTTGCCCTGTGGGATTGTACTGGTGTTGTGCTGCGGCCTCCCAAAGGCTCTTATAGGTTCTTCCAGGTGCATCTTGAATTAACACAACTTATATCTGTGCTACTTCTAAGATGTCATGCGGCGATAACCACTGACCGGTAACAAATATCACTGGAATGTATTTGGGTGGATTGACAAGACATTCATCGTCAGCACTGAAAAACTATCTTTACGGGCATTATGCCATCATCATATGCTAGCCGCATCATCAACCCATCAATGCTGCGGTAGCGACATGAAAGCTAAAAAGATATTTTCTGGGTGCATCATTGGAATGACTCTGGCGACAAATTCATTTGCTGACATTGCCAATAAGTCTGCCGAATTCGATCAACCCCCTAGCCGACTCTACCTCGCCCAAGCGCAGCTAGATACATCAGAAGCTGAAGCGAGGCTGTTGGCCGAACATAACGCCAAGGTAAAGGCCGCAGAAGACGCTAAGGCTAAGATGGTAAAAGATGCCAAGGCCAAGGCGGCCGAAAGCGCCGCTGCGGCTAAGGCGCAGTCAAAGGCAATAGAAATTGCCAACGATGCGAAGTATTCGGGTGGGTTATCAGAAGCGCTCCAAAATAACAAAGATAAGGGGTTGGACTGGTTCAAAAACAAAATTTTCAAGCTGGACAAGGCCTCTGCTATCACCGCATGTGATCCAGGCATATGCTACATTTTTGCATTTAATGGACTCTCGCCCCTTGGGATAACCCAAGAAAACCAAGACTTCAACGGTCGACAACTGCAGGGGCAATTTGTTCGTGTTATTGGCACGGACCGACTCGGAAATATTGTGGTCAGCAGATTAACCACAAACGATAAACCCTCGCAAAAATCACGTCCAAACACGCAGGAGAAACCAACACAACAGCGAAGTCTAGCTAGTCCTGTAACTTCAAATTACGCTGAGATAGTGAATAGCATTGATGATTTGATCATAGGGCGAGTAGTTGAAAGCTGGGCTCGCCCACCGTCGGCGCGAAATGGCATGGTGGTCGTGCTACAAGTTGAGATGGTGCAGGATGGCACGATGAGGTCAGTCAATGTCGCCAAGTCCAGTGGAGATGTTCCTTACGATAACTCTGTGGTAGCGGCAGTCAAAAGTATCGGTCGCTTATCGGAAATGCAGGAACTCAAGCCGAGTGATTTCCAACCATACCGTTCATTCAAACTGACATTCACACCTGAAGATCTAACCTTGTGATCAATGGCACCCGGCATGCGCGTAGGGTGCGTCGACGATTGGTCGCCCATGCGTCTTCCTTGATGGTGGGAGTCACCAATAGCCAAATAACCACTGACGAGCCCCAGCGTCTTTCCGCAGGGGCTTGGACTATCAAAACTCTGCTTGTTCGATAATTCCGGCAGACAACATTCCATCACCACCTACTGAAGGATGACCAATATGCCGAACAATGCAGAGGCCAACATCGCCACAGCGGACGTACTGACCTTGTTACTGCACAACCAGCACGCACTAGCCGCAGCAATTGAAGAAGTCGCCTTGTGGGCAAGGTCAACTGGCTCGCCCGAAGCACATGACAACGACATCACGGCGCTGAATGCCCTCGACATAAATGCCTCGGCCATCACCGCTGGTATTCTCAAGTTGAGGCAATAACCGCTATCAAAGAAGTCTACTTGTCTGGTAGTTCGATACCGGCTAACAATCAGCTATCAGATACCTATTGCAGATAGCTTATTGATTGCATTACCATTGATCTATCAAGGCATAGATTAAAGGATAGTCAGCCATGAACACCCACCTCTACTTGCGAGCCAGCACCAAGGATCAAGACGCGCTACGTGCCAAGGCGTCGCTTGAGGCATTCGCGGCTGACAAGAACCTGGCCCTAGCTGGCATCTATAGCGAGAACATTAGCGGCACCAAGCTCAACCGCCCTGAGTTGATTCGTCTGCTGAACACTGCCGAGAAGGGTGAAGTGTTGCTGGTCGAATCTGTAGACCGCCTGAGTCGTCTGTCACAGGCTGACTGGGAAACCCTCAAGGCCACGATCAAGGACAAGGGCTTGCGTCTGGTGATTGCTGACCTGCCCACCAGTCACATGCTGATTGAGGACAAGGGCATCACCGGGCAAATCATGGAGGTGATCAACAACATGCTGCTCGACCTGATGGCGACGATGGCGAGGCTGGACCAAGAAAAGCGCGTTGAGCGTATTCAAGAAGGCTTGAAGAACAAGAAGCTGGTTGACCCTGAGTGGAAGCCAACAGGGAAGGCCAAGGACAAAGAGTTGTGGGGCAAGGTACAAGCTCTCATTGCCAAGCATCCAGCCATGTCAGCCGATGACGTGGCTAAGCTCGCTGAGTGTGGCGTTGCCACTGTCTACAGGATCAAGCGTGAGACGAAGGCTAGCTGATTCGCCTTCTGGAACGCCCTATAGGCCCACCACAGAGCGGGCTTTGTCGTCTTTGAAGGTTTTGGTGATATGCCTGATTGATCGCCTGTAGACGACATTGTAGAGCGTCTGCGAAAGGGTGCTGACCTTATTTAAATATTAAGAATGATTCCCATCTTGGCTAGTGTAGCTTGCTTGGAAACGCCCCAAAGACCTGTGGAGAACGATCGTGGTCACTTCTTGCAGGGGAATGCACCCATGTAGGAAATCAGGGTTAGGGCTGCTGCCGGTAAATGGAGCTGGTCCGGATGCTCCAGCATGTATTTCACAACGATCCGTACCTTCTGGATGTTGGTAGTTCCGTTGGGTGGGTAGCAGGTTTTCATATTGGGGCCTACCGAATCATTCAACACGAATATTGCCCCTTCTACGCCCTCAACGATCCCGCTGCATTGGCCTACATCGGCAGCAGACACGTTCTTGTCACCGTCGGAAAACCTGATTGTCATTTGACAGGCACTGAGTAAGCCGTTTCCATCCAAGGCCATGGCACTACCACTTGCCAGTGTGCCGATCAGTGCAATCCCTGCCGCTACCGTCCATGCCTTCATGTTGATTCTCTTGGTTGTGGTTATTTGGAGAGCCACTTGACCACCGGTACGACGATTGATATCGCGATGGCCAAAGTTGATAGCAGCGTTGCCCGCTGGGATTTGCTGCTTTCTTCTTGAAGTCCCGCCAGTACAGACACAAGCAGGGGAAAGTTGACGCACTTATCGTCAGGCCCCACCTTCAGCGAGAAGAAGGCCACCCTGCTGCCGTCGTCTCTTCTGTAGCCGTATTTCTCCTCCAGATGGTAGTAAAGTCTGCCGAATACAATGTCATCATCTACGTTCAGCTTCTTGGCGATCTTCTTGCAGTCGATTGGCAGGTAGACTTTGGTGGCTCTCCCGTTCTCCGCACCGGTGGTGAAGGTCTCGAATTCTTTGTAGTACAGTTTGTAGATGGTGTTCAGTATCTTGCGGTCTGAGGGTATTTTCATAGGTGGCTGTCCTTGCATTCAACCGTAAGGGGGTGAGCTTACCGACTACCGTAGCCTGCTGCCATCACGTCACACACCCCCCTTGGCTCAGGGTTTCTCGCCCTGCTCCGCCGGAGAAGAATCCCAGCTCAGAACAGACCGCAATCGGCGTTCACATTGCCCTGTGTGAACGAACCCGATATTTTGTGAACGTTCTGCGTGAATTCAAGACGACAAAAAAGGGCCCACCTTTCGGTGAGCCCTTCCAGACCGCCCAGCAGAGCGGATTTTGTTTGGTAGGCGCGATTGGACTCGAACCAACGACCCCCACCATGTCAAGAAGGGTGGGGCAGGGGGAGGTAGATGTTGTGGGTCCCATCCAGGTACCAAGTACCATGTACCTGCTAGCAGGTACCTGTACTCTTATGTTTGGTCGATCATTGTTTGGTCGTCAGGATTGAAGGGAGCTTTGATATGGCTTCAAGCATCTGAACAGGGCTTGCTCCTTTGCTGTATACGTCAAAGGTTACAAGGCCTGTTTCGTGCCCTACCAATTGTGCAATGATCGGTCCTGGCACATCTTGCCTTAGCAACTGGGTGATGACAGTTATCCGAATGCTGTGGAATACGTGACTTGCCCCAAAACCAAGGCGGGTCTTCAGGCGGCCAAACGCCTTCGATAGGGCGGCAGAACGAATCCCGTATTTATTCTGGCTCGAAGATGGGATCAGATAACCATCCTTGGAATCCGTAGCCAGTCGTTTGACTGTCGCTTTGAGGCTCGGGTGGATAGGTACCCGTCGAATTCCTGCGGCAGTTTTACTGTCAGTGATGTCGAAAAACTCTACGTCTTCAGCCGTCAGCAGGTTTTCGACACGAAGCTCGCACAGTTCCTCTATACGCGCCCCTGTCAGCGAGGCCAGAATAATAAGATCGGCTAGCGGGTTAAGGTTGCGATACTTCGCTGCGTCTAGCAATTTTGCCAGCTCGGCAACGGTGTAGTCTTTCCTACGCGCATCCGCTCTTGCTTTGCCTCGAACCTTGGGAAGGTCATGGTTCTCGAATGGGTTCGCCCGATCTTTGAATTCCGAGCGCCATGGGCCGTCGAATCGTATTGCCCACTTCCAAAACATGCTTCCTGCTAGCAGATACTGCGTCAGGGTCTTCGACGCAAGCCCTAGGCCATTCAACCATACCCCAACGCTTTCCGACGTGAGATGGTTCTGAGATTGTTTCAGGAAGGCAGCCAACTTTCGTAGCTTGGACTCCTGCTGATCAATCGTTTTTTGATCAATATGTTGGGCTTTTCGATGCGTCTGAAAGGCCTCAAGGCGAGCGTCAGTGATTGCAGGTTCGTGTCGATGTGTGGTCGGGCTTGCAATGATCTCGGCCAGTTCGCGGGATTGTTCATCATTGACCTTATAGCCCTCGGTGTAGACATCATGGAGCACATCCTTCAAGAACTCCGTCACCACCTCGTAAGCATTCAACTTGTCTTGCAGTTCATTGCCTGAGGGAGGCGGAAGGATCCCCTGTATACCCTTCACAAAATCTGGATTGGCCGACATGAAAGCCTCCAGCCTTTCTACGTCCTGCTTCGGCCCCGTATACGGTTCACCGATGGCGGCACGCTTTCTCTGTTTCATCATTTCTTCTAGGGTCGAAGTGACCCGTATAGCTTTTTCTTGCCAATCGTAGGGGAGCATCCTTTGTCCACGTGCGGCCGCGATCTGAGCCCTCCACGTAGCCAAGTACGCATGGCTAGCGTGCAGAGCTTCACGGTGGGATGTGGTTTTCAATGACTTGATGAAAACGCTGCGTCCGATTTTCGATACCACATCGCTCGGTACCTTCAGTCTTACATACCAATTCTCTTCGTTCTTCTTCTTGATCAAGTGGTCAGCCATCGCCTACCGCACCGTATGATATTTGTACTACTTTCTTGTACTACTTTTGAAGAGTTTCGTCTATTAGGTGCGGGGTTTATAGGGGTTTTGCTTGCTTGGGATCGCTTCCCTATCTCTCCGCCATACATAGAAAAGCCCCGTAGATGAAAATCTACGGGGCTTTTTCGTTTGCGCAGCTTTTCTCATCGAGCCACTTTCGCATTCGTCCTGCTTTTCCCCCGAGTTTTTGGTGTCGGAAAAATCAGCACAACAACGTAAGAAAGATATGTCTATTCACGAGAAAAGTAACTCCACCCAAGTCGTTCTAATTACCGCCCCCCGTATTCATTGAGCGTTTCGTCAATCAAGGTTTTTCCTTCGAAATATCCTCTGACATTGAAAGACTTTGCCTCAAAAATTCCTCATCTACTCTGGTTTCGCAGGTCAATGACCTGTCGTAATCAGTCATCGCAAGGAGCGATCAATGTACTTTGAGATTTACAGGCAAACCCGTGGCACCGCACAGACTGGCAAGGGTCAATGGCGCTGGCGTTTGCGGGCGGGGAATCATGAAACGATTGCCAGTGGGGAGGCTTACGTCAATAAGTCTGATTGCGTGCATGCCATCAGTTTGATCAAGGGGACTCATGATCAGACTCCGGTCAAGGAAATATAGGTTTCAGGCGGTGAAGCTGCTCAATGGGAGCAGCTTCGTTTTGACCGGGTGGTCTTGAGTTGTGAGTGCCCCTGGTTTTTATGGGGCGGGTCGTTTGCCAACCTGCATAGACGCCGATCGCGACACCTCCCTAAACTGTCAGCCAGTCTTGGGGACCGGGGTGCAACGGATGAATCGCAATGAACTACGCAAGGCCGACATCAACCTGATGGTGGTGTTCGAGACATTGATGCTCGAGCGCAACGTCACGCGGGTGGCGGAGAAGCTGTTCCTCGGTCAGCCGACTATCAGTGCGGCGCTGAACCGTTTGCGGACGATGTTCAACGATCCGCTGTTCATTCGGGTCGGCCATCGCATGGAGCCGACGGCGCGGGCCGAGGAGATCATTCAGCATCTGTCGCCGGCGCTGGATTCGCTGTCGGTGGCCTTGAGCCTGACCCACGATTTCGATCCGCTCAGCAGTACCATGACGTTTCGCATCGGTCTGTCGGACGATGTCGAGTTCGGCCTGTTGCCGCCGCTGCTGCGGGCTTTGCGCCAGGAAGCGCCGAAGGTGGTGTTCGTGGTCCAGCATGTCGACTACTGGCGCATTCCCGACCTGCTGGCGTCCGGCGATATCACGGTGGGGATCAGCCAGACCCGGGGCTTGCCGGCCAATGCCAAGCGCAAGTTGTTGCGACACATCCAGCCCAGCATTTTGCGTGCAGACGCATCGGACACGCCGTTGACCCTCGATGAATATTGCGCGAGGCCGCACGTATTGGTGTCCCACACCGCCAACGTCAGTGGCTACGCCGATGAATGGCTGGCGGAGATCGGCCGTACGCGCCACGTAGTGCTCTCCGTCCCGCAATACAGCTCATTGCCGGCGTTGCTCGCCGGCACCGATCTGATCGCCAGCCTGCCGGACTACACGGCGGAGGCGATGGCTGCTTCAGGCCAACTGTTCAAGGAGCCATTTCCGTTCAAGACACCGACCCTGGACCTGTCCATGGTCTGGCTCAGCCACGTCGACAGCGATCCAGCCGAGCGCTGGCTGCGCTCGCGTCTGGAAGCGTTCATGAGTGAGCGTCCGACTCTTCCACTGTCCCAGTGAGTGGGACAGCGCTGTGTTATATGTACGACCTTTCTACCGATTTTCAGGAGCCCCTTCATGCCCCACCTGCACATGGAATACACCGCCAACCTGCCCGAACTGAATGCCGATGTGGCGTTGATGCGACTCAACAACGCGCTGGTCGCTTCCGGGCAGTTTGGCGCCGAGTTCGATATCAAGGCCCGTGCGGTGAAGGTTGAGACTTTCAGGGTAGGCACCGCACCGGGCGAGCGGGCGTTCGTGCATGTAAAGCTGGCACTGTTGAGCGGTCGCTCGCCGCAGATCAAGAAACAGCTATCCGATAGCCTGCTGGCGGTGGTGCAGGATGTCTGTGAATGGCCGGTCGGGGTTGAGGTTCAACTGTGTGTTGAAATTCTCGACATCGACCGAGAGTCCTACACCAAGACTGCCATCGGCCTCTGAGTTTCAGGCCATTTCCTGCTCGGCGCAGGCCTTGATTACTTGCTCGCGCAGCCAGGTGTTGGCGCTGTCCTGATCGACGCTTTGACTCCACTGCATGTCCAGGGTGAAGCCCGGCAAGCCATTGGGCGCTTCGCAGTGATTGAAGATCGCCTCGTTGGCCAGCAATTGCTGGATGCGCCGGGGCAGGGTCAGGATGAAGTCGGTGCCGGTGATCATCTTCAGCGCCGCGCTGTAGCTGTTGGAGCGTGCGACAATCTGGCGTTTGTGGGCCTGTTGAGCCAGCCAGCCGTCAACCATGTTGGTGGTGGACGTCCAGGGCGTCGGGAACACATGCCGACGTTCAGTGAACGCTTGCAGGCTCAAGCGCGGCTCCAGCGGCGTGGCGCGTTTGTCGAAGACGCAGACCAGATCGTCCTCCAGTAGTCGTCTGGAGTTGAAGTCGGTGTGGGTTCGATGGAAGTTCGGGCCGAAACAGATCACCAGGTCGAGGCTGCCGTCGCGCAGTTCTTCGGCCGGGATGTCGGTTTCGAACTTGTGCATGTTGACCATTACCGGCAGGTCAGCGAAGTCGAAGCTCTTCAACAGGCGTGGCAGGATCAACTGTTCGAAGTATTCCGGCGCACAGATGTTGAAGGTCACCGGCTGCAAGGTCGGATCGAACGTCGGTGTCCCGGCATGACACAGGTTGATGCTTTCGAGAATCTTCAGCACATGGGTATACATGGTGCTGGCTTTGTAGGTGGGGCGCATGCCCGTGCGGGTATTGAGGAATAACTCGTCTTCGAAACTGGTGCGCAGTTTCTTCAGGCAGTAACTCACGGTGGACTGGCTGACGCAGAGCGCCTCCGACACACCGGTGACGCTGCTTTGCTCATACACGGCGACAAACACCATGAGGTCCTGCATATCGAGCTTTCTAAGCAAGTTACTGTTCAGCATCCGTTCTGTCTCGCTGTGCTCCTTGCGCTGGTTGTGCGCAAACGTGTGCGAACGATCCTAACGGAACGATAGTGCCAAGAGAATGCCTTGTAGGAAGTTTCGTGGTCGGTTGTGGGACAAAAAATGTTGTGAACACGACTTATGAATTCAATCCCCCGAAACATGGCCAGAGGCCTTCAGCGCTGATTGCTGCGCAGGCATCGCAGAGCGGCTGGATATTAACAGCGCCAACATGCCGACGCCCACCAGTAACGCACCGATGATTTCCAGCGCTCGTGGCGACTGGCGTAGCCAGAACCAGTGGAACAGTGTGATGAACAGGGTACTCAGGTAAATGTAGGAAATGACCGAGGAAGGGGCGATGACGCCAATGGCTCGATGCAGCAGCCAGAAGGTCGCCAGGGTGGCGAACAGTGCCAGGTAGATCAACCACCAGAGATCGCTCGCACTCAGTAATGACGCAGAACGCCAGCCGCCGCTGAACCCGCAGAACGCCAACAGAAACAGCGCACCGAACAGCATGTTCCAGAAGGTCATGCCCACCGTGCCGCGCCCCTTCAGGCTGCTGGCCTTGAGCCTTTGACTCAAGGGCGAGTAGAGCGCCATTGCCAGGCAACCGACCCCATACACCGATATCGCATACAGCGACGGCAGTTCGCCGGGGCCTGTGCCTTTCAACACCAGCATCACGGCACCGGCGGCGGCAACCAGCATGGGCAAAACGCGTTGTTTCAGGCTGCTGTCGGGTATCAGGAAGGCTTCGAACAGCAGCGTCAGTAATGGCACCAGGGTGAACATCGTGCCGGTATTCACCGCCGAGGTGTAGCGCAGCGCTTCGAACAACGAGCCGAAGTACAGTGCCAGCAGCATGCCCAGTGCGGCATGACCGAACAGGCCTTGGACGGTCATGACGGTGTCGCCCTTGAACAGCACCAGGGGTAAAAACACCAAGGCGCAAAACAGCAGGCGCAGCCCTGTCAGCAGAATCGGGTCGATGGTCGGGTTGACTTGGGCTGCCGCGGAAAACGAGGCAGCAATCAACAGAGCCCAGAACAGCATGCCGAAGTGAGCGCCAGCAAAACCTGTAGATTTCATGAAGGAGTTTCCGGCTTAGTGGATGTGTTTGGCGTAATGCCGCGGATCGAAATGCAGAACCATCAGGATCATCAGCGCCATGACGCCCGTCAGTGACCACCAGGCCCATTCGAAACTGCCCAGATGATCGCGAATCATCCCGGCCATCAGCGGCGAGAGGCCGGCGATCAGGTAACCGATGCCTTGCACGAAGGCGGTCAGCCCGCCCGCGCGTTGAGGATTGTCCAGATGATCCAGCGACACGATCAGGCTCATCGGGAACAGTCCGCCGATGCCCAGCCCCAGCAGGCACGGCCACAGCAGGCTCGGGTGTTGCGGGCTCAGAATCAGCCCACCGAAACCGGCCATGATCAGCATCAGCAACACCACCAACACCAGGCGCCGGTCGCGGCTGCGATTGGCGATGGCGGGTGTCAGTAGCCCCGACAACACTTCCATGGCGGTCAAAAAGCCTAGCAACAAACCAGCCTGTTGTTCGCTCCAGCCTTTTTCCACGTAATACGGCGCCAACCACGCCAGCACACAGGTGTAGGACGCCGTGCCCAGGCCAAAGAAGATGGCGAGTAACCAGGCGCGGGGGGTGCTGAAAAAGGATTCTTTGCGTGACGATTTCGTACTCAGTGCTGGCATTCCCGAGCGTTGCGCGCACCAGAACAGCAATGCCGCCAGCGCCAGTGCCGCCCAGATTGCCAATCCCACTCGCCAACTGCCGGTACGGGTCATCACCAACGGCGCGAATGACGCCGCTATCGCCGCGCCGCCCATGATTGACGTCACGTAGAGGCCCATGCACACGGCAACGTTGTTGCTGAAACGGGACTTGATCAGGGCGGGCATCAACGCCTGAATCAGCGCAATGCCGACGCCGGCCATCACCGCGCTCAGGATCAGTTCCGCCGCCGAATCGAGAAACAGCCGCGCCACCGTGGCCAGGCCGATGATCAGCAGCGACAGCACCACGGTGCGCTGTTCGCCCAGGCGCTGACTGACCCCGATGCCGAAGAACATCGCCAGCCCCATGGCCATGACGGGCAGCATGGTCAACAGCGAGGCCAGGCTGAAATTCAGAGGGATGTCACCGCGAATCGCTGACAGCAAAGGGCCGACGGCGGCCATGGATGGACGCAGATTCAGGGCGACAAGAATGATGCTGAACATCAGCCAGAGGGCAGGGCGGGAGGTTGCGCGAATGTTTTCCATAATCGGACCTTCAGAAACAAGGAGCCGATTAGGCGCGCGAGATCCAAGGGCGGCAAATCAGAAAATCTGGAGCAGTATTTAGAAATTAAATAACGATGGTGCAACGCAAATCCATTGTGGGAGCGGGCTTGCTCGCGAAAGCGGTCTGACAGGCAACATTGATGTCGACTGACGCGCCGCTTTCGCGAGCAAGCCCGCTCCCACAGGGGGATGTAGTGTTTGGTCGATTTTGTTCGCTTGAGGGTTTCGGTGAATGTTTAGCCAATCCACACCCAAGGTTCTTCAAATCCCGATTTAACGACTTAACCGCCCGTGTGACGCTGCTGCGCATCTGTTTACCGCGGTCTTCTCTATGGACGGTTGTCCAGTCGCACTCCCTTCCGAACTCGCCTTCTGGGCCTTGTGGCACTGCCGTCACGCGCGCCCGCCGGATTCTTGCATCTCCCGTTGATTGTTCTGACAGGTCCCGCGCCATGCGCCGGGATCAAATCGGCAGCGCCTGCGCGTTTGCCTGACGCGGATAGACGAGAACTCCCATGAGCTGTGCCACGACATCCTTCGCTACGAAAGAACAAGCCCTGACTTTCCTTGAACACAATCCGGACATCGAGATGTTCGAGCTGTTCATCCTCGACAACAACGGTGTACCACGGGGCAAATTGCTGCATCGCGATGAGCTGCTGGCGGTGTATGAAAGCGGTCGGCCACTGCCGAGTACCATCCTGGGGCTGACCATCAACGGCGATGATGTGGAAAACTCCGGGCTGGTGTGGGACGTCGGTGATATCGATTGCCGTGCTTACCCTGTCAGCGGCAGTTTGCAGCGCATGCCGTGGCGATTGATTCCCACGGCGGCGGTGCAGGTCAGCATGCATCCGCGAGAGGGCATGCCCGCGACCATCGCCGACCCACGGCACCTGCTGGCCAAGGTTATCGAAGGCTTGCAGGCCGACGGTTATTACCCGGTGATGGCAGCGGAGCTGGAGTTCTATCTGCTGGATCAGCAGCGCGACGGCAACGGTCGGCCGCAGCCGGCGCGGGATATCGATGGCGGACGGCCCCGTGGGACTCAGGTGTATGGCTTGCGTGAACTGGAACAGATCGAGCCGTTTCTGGCTGATCTCTACAGCGCCTGCAAGCTCCAGGGCATTCCGGCGCGCACGGCGATTTCCGAATACGCGCCGGGGCAAGTGGAGATCACCCTCGAACACCGCTCCGACGCTTTGCTGGCGATGGACGAAGCCGTGCGCTACAAACGGCTGGTCAAGGGCGTGGCCCACAAACACGGGATGACAGCTTGTTTCATGGCCAAACCTTTCGATGACCTGGCCGGCACCGGCATGCATATGCATGTCAGCCTGGCGGACAAGGACGGCAACAACCTGTTCGCCAGCGAAGCCCCGGACGGCACGCCGCTGCTCAAGCACGCGGTCGGCGGGATGCTCGCGACATTGCTCGATTCATTGCTGCTGTTTTGTCCGAACGCTAACTCGTACCGCCGTTTCCAGACCAACAGCTACGCACCACTGGCGGCCACCTGGGGCGTGGACAATCGTACCGTGAGTTTACGAATACCCGGTGGGCCGGCGTTCTCGCGGCATATCGAACACCGCATATGTGGTGCCGATGCCAACCCGTATCTGGCGGCTGCGGCGATTCTGGCCGGTATTCATCGCGGTATACGCGAGCAGCTTGACCCCGGAGCGCCGGTGGAAGGCAACGGTTACGCCCAGGCCACGCAGTTGTTGCCGACCGACTGGTTGACCACATTGCGAGCGCTGGAAGGGTCGAGTTGGGCACGGGAAGCATTCGGCAGTGAGTTTCTTGGCGTGTATTTGGCGGTGAAACGTGCCGAATACCGGCAGTTCATGGGCGAGGTCGGTGAGCAGGATTGGCGCTGGTATCTGCATCAGGCCTGAAACAGGCCTCCAGTGTTGAAGGTTTTGGCCAAACGCCATGAGCCCCAACTATTCGTTGGCTTCTTTTTCACGAAAAATTGATGGTTAACTCCTTAAGCTTCGTGCCCTCGTGGTAAATGAAATTTTCACATTTGCCACGGGCACTTCTTTTCAGGAACAGCCGATCACATGTTGAAGTTCAAAGCCGTGCGCCCCGAATGGGTGACGTTGGTTTCCAGTGCTTTTCTATTGGCAGGGTTCAATTTAGTTCTCTGGCAACACCTCTTCGATATCACCGCTGCAGACGGTCAAGGCATCGTCATGCGTGTCGCATTCGGCGTGATGATCCTGGCGGCCTTCAATATTGTGCTGACCTTGCTGGCCTTCCGCCCTGTGATGAAACCCGTGTTGACGCTGATTTTTTTGATCAGTGCCGGTGTGGCGTATTTCATGAGCCAATACGGTGTGCTGATCGACGCCGGAATGTTGCGTAACTTCGCAGAAACCAATGCCACGGAAGTACGCGACTTACTGTCGCTGAAGCTGTTTGTCTATATCGCACTGCTTGGCGTCTTGCCGTCGTGGTTGTTGTGGAAAATCCCGGTTAATTATCGTCGTTGGCACCGTGAGTTATTAAGTAAAGTGCTGGTGAGTGTCGCCTCGGCTGCAGTGATCGGCGGTGTCGCCCTGGTCAATTATCAAGGCCTGTCGTCGTTGTTTCGCAATCACCATGAATTGCGCCTGATGGTGGTACCGAGCAACTACATCGGTGCCTCGTTCGGTTATTTGCGTGAGCAAGTGGTGTCGGCACGGCAACCTTTCGCCAAGCTGGGTGAAGATGCCCGCAAAACTCCAGCCTGGCAGGCCCACGAGCGTAAATCCCTGACAGTTCTGGTGGTGGGCGAAAGCGCCCGGGCCGAGAACTTTGGCATCCTGGGTTATAACCGCGACACCACGCCGAAACTGGATAAGGAAGCCGGCCTGATTGCCTTCACTGATGTGCATTCGTGCGGCACGGAAACAGCGGTGTCGGTGCCCTGCATGTTCTCCGATATGGGCCGCAAGGATTACAACGCCAGTAAGGCGAAGAATCAGGAAGGATTGCTGGACGTGCTCAAGCACGCCGGTCTCCAGGTGATCTGGCGCGATAACCAGTCGGGCTGCAAAGGTACCTGCGATCGGGTCACTGTTGATGATGTGAGTAATCTGAAAGACCCGGTGCTGTGTGCCGACAGTGAATGCCGCGATGAAATTCTCCTGCAAGGTTTGCAGCACTTCATCGACACGCTGGATAAAGACACGGTGCTGGTACTGCACCAAATGGGCAGTCACGGTCCGGAATACTTCAAACGCTACCCGAAAGAGTACGAGCACTTCACGCCCGTGTGTGAAAGCAATGCGCTGAACAATTGCAGCCGCGAAAGCATCGTCAATGGCTACGACAACACGCTGGTGTATACCGACCATGTGCTGTCGACCCTGATCGATCTGTTGCGCAGCAATCAGGGCAAAGTCGATACCGCGATGCTTTATCTGTCGGACCACGGCGAATCGCTGGGCGAATACAACCTGTTCCTGCATGGCACGCCTTACATGCTGGCTCCGGAGCAACAGAAGCATGTTGCGATGCTGGCATGGTTCTCCGACAGCTATCAAAAGTCGTTTTCGGTGGACACCCATTGCCTGCAATTGAGTCGCGAAAAGCCCTTGAGTCAGGACAACCTGTTCCATTCGATGCTCGGTCTGCTGGAAGTCAACAGCAAGGTCTACAACCCCGAACTGGATATGTTCGCCGGTTGCCGTGGCTCTGTGATTGATGGCGTGCTGGCCAGGAAATGAGTGGGTCGATCTTTTTTTCACGCAGTGACCGCTAACCTGCGGCGCCTGGAACATCCAACAAGAGCCATTAAACATGTCCGCGCAGCCCCCATCCGCCTTCGAACTTGAGTTCGCCCGGCGCTACGATCAGGAACACGCCCGCGTCTGTAAACAGCCGCAGCCGCGTGGCCTGGCGGGGCGTTTGACGTTCTGGCGCGAAGAGCAATTGGTGCGTAATGCGCTTCAGGTCGCTGGTGAACCGGGGTTGATCCTTGATGTGGCCTGCGGTGCCGGGCGTTTCTGGCCGGTTCTGGCCGAGCATGCGAACCGGGTGATCCTCGCGGCCGACCCGTCTCAGGACATGCTCGATCACGCTCGCACCCACCATCCGCAAAACCTGCTGCAACGGATCAAGACCTTTCAGAGTTCAGCCTTCACCATCGGCTTGTCGGCGAATGCGGTTGACTGCATTTTTTGCCTGCAACTGTTTCAACGCGTCGCCTGTCCCGAGCATCGATTGGCCATGCTGGGCGAGTTCCACCGGGTCAGTCGCGATACGGTGATTGTGGCAGTGCGGGTTGATGGTTATTTCAAGCTCGGGCGTGCGGACGAAGAGGGCGCGCAGGTCCAGCCACAGGCCGGCAAGGCCGAGCTTGAGGCCGAGTTCAGGCAAGCGGGTTTCTGCTTGCTCAGCCATCAGGACCTGGTGCCGGGTTGCGCGCGGATGCGGGTCTACGTGTTGCGTAAGGACAGCTAGGGGGCGTTCTCAATGAGTTTCCCCGCCGCGCCGGGGAAACTCATTGAGAACGCCCCTGGTCTCCACCTGTCAGACAATTCTTGCTGTCAGGCAGGCATTTTCGCTAATGCTCTTGTTCAGTGGAGGCGCGGAAATCGCCGGGGGCGATATATACTGCGTGCCATTCTTCAAGGGAGAGCCGTGTGGCCATCGATATTCACTGGATTCGCGACAACGATAGCCTCGGTCAGTTTTGCTCCGAGTGGCAGCAGCTGCCATTCGTTGCCCTCGACACCGAATTCATGCGGGTCGACACCTTTTACCCGATCGCGGGCCTGCTGCAGATCGGCGATGGCGTACGCGCTTACCTGATTGACCCACTGACCATCGACAACTGGCAGCCTCTGGCCGCATTGCTGGAAAACCCGGCGGTGGTCAAAGTCGTGCATGCGTGCAGCGAAGACCTCGAAGTCCTGTTGCGCCTGACCGGCAGCCTGCCGGCACCGCTGTTTGACACCCAACTGGCCGCCGCTTATCTGAACCTGGGTTTTTCCATGGGCTATTCGCGGCTGGTGCAGGACGTGCTCGGCATCGACCTGCCCAAGGGCGAGACCCGTTCCGACTGGCTGCAACGTCCGCTGTCCGACACTCAGATCAGCTACGCCGCCGAAGATGCCCTGCATCTGGCGGAAGTTTTCGTACGGTTGCGTCCGAAGCTTTCTGACGAAAAATACGCCTGGGTCCTGGAAGACGGCGCCGAGCTGGTGGCCAACCTGCGTCGCGAGATCGACCCGTACGAGGTCTATCGCGACGCCAAACTGGCCTGGAAACTGTCCCGGGCCCAACTCGCCGTGCTGCGTGAACTCTGCGCCTGGCGTGAGCGTGAAGCCCGCGCCCGCGATCTGCCGCGCAACCGCATCATCCGTGAACATTCACTGTGGCCGCTGGCGCGCACCCAACCGGACAACCTCGGCGCACTGGCGAAAATCGAAGACATGCACCCGCGGACCGTGCGTCAGGACGGTGAGTTTCTGCTTGATCTGATCAAGCGCTCTGGCAGTGTGTCGCCTGATCAATGGCCGCCAGCGGTGCCGGAGCCGTTGCCGGTGGAAGCCGCCGCGCTGGTCAAACGGCTGCGCGCCATCGGCCAGGCCGAAGCCGAGCGTCTGAACATCGCGCCGGAGCTGATGCTGCGCAAGAAAACCCTGGAAGCGCTGCTCAAGAGCGGTTTCCCCAATGGTCCTTACCAATTGCCTGATTCGCTGCGTGGCTGGCGCCGCGAATTGATGGGCCAGGCGCTGCTCGACAGCCTGGCCACCGCCGGAGAACAGCCTTGAAACGTATTTGCTCCATTTATCGAAGCTCGAAGAAAAACGAGATGTACCTCTATGTGCTCAAGAGCGATGCACTGGAGCGCGTGCCGGAATCCCTGATGGCGGCTTTCGGCAAAGCCATACACGCTTTCGATCTGGTGCTGAGCCCCGAGCGCAAGCTGTCGCGCGAAGATATCAACGTCGTACTGGAGAACCTCGACAAGCAGGGCTACCACCTGCAAATGCCCCCGGCCGAAGACGAATACATCGAACACTTGCCGGAAGAGTTACTGCGCCGCAACGATCCGATGTGATCGGCAGACAGGCTCTGTTCAGAGCCTTTATGAACCACTGGAATGATTTTGGCGATGGCCGTGACGATGGAGCAACACTCCGTCGGCGGTCGTCTGCACTGTTTTTGAAAGGTTTGAAACATGCGCGTTCTGATTGCTGAACACGACCACCCTGTATATGCCCAGCTGTTGCGTCAGGCTGCGCCTGATCTGGAAGTACTGACCAGCGGCGATTCTGCCGAGCTGGCCCGTAAGGCCGCCGACTGTCAGGTCTGGCTCGGCCAGCCGGACCTGCTGGCAACCCTGTTGCGTCAGGGGCACACACCGGCATGGCTGCAGTCGACCTGGGCAGGCATCACGCCATTGCTGGCCGACGGTTTGCCACGAAACTATCGCCTGACTCGCGCGGTAGGGATTTTCGGTCAGCTCATGGCCGAGTACGTACTGACTTACATGCTTGGCCACGAACGCGAAGTGCTGGCGCGGCTGGTCAGCCAGGTCGAGCGCAAGTGGGACAACCGCCAGGGTCAAAGCCTGGCTGGACGCAAGGCGTTGATCGTCGGCACCGGTGATATCGGTCAGACGGTGGCGCAGTTTCTGCTGCCGTTCGGCGTCGAGTTATACGGCATCGCCAGCACCGCCCGGGAGCAGGCGCCCTTTGTCGAAGTCGGGGCATTGAGCGACCTGCCGCGCCTGGTTGGTGAGGTGGATTACGTGATCAATCTGCTGCCGAACACCCCCAATACCCATGACCTGTACGACGCAGCGCTGTTCAAGCAGTTCAAGCCGAGCGGGTTGTTCATCAACGTCGGACGCGGCGTGGCGGTGGTCGATGCGGATTTGGTGGAAGCCTTGAAGGAAGGGCATCTGGCCGGAGCCGTGATCGATGTCTGCCGTCAGGAGCCGCTGCCGCAACGTCATCCGTTCTGGACCGCATGGGGTTTGCTGCTGACCGGTCACAGCTCGGCACCGACTTCGCCGCCGATGATGGCGAAGCTGTTTATCGAGAACCTGAGGGCGTATCAGGCGGGCGAAGCGCTGCGCGGGGAAGTGGATTTCGCGCGCGGGTATTGAGTCCACCCCCTAATCAAAATGTGGGAGCGGGCTTGCTCGCGAAGGCGCAGTGTCAGTCAATACACAAGGTGACTGACAAACCGCTTTCGCGAGCAAGCCCGCTCCCACATTGGTTATATGTTGTTGCTTAGAGGGTGAAATCACCCTCGGCCGCCAACTCGCTCAGCGGACGACGCGGGCTTGGCTCTTCGCGTGCTTGCAGGTACTCGGCCAGCGTCGCCTTGTCGCCCAGCTTGCCGATCGCCACGGCGGCGTGCAGCGCATAACCCTCAGGAATGTTCAGCTCCTTGCGGGTCAATTCCTGATCGAAACCGGCCATGCCGTGGGTGTGCCAGCCGCTGATGCTCGCTTGCAGCGCCAGGTGGCCCCAAGCGGAACCGGTGTCGAAGGTGTGCCACAGGGCCGGGGTTTCTTCGCTGGCGCCAGGAACCGCAAAGGTGGTTTTCGAGATCACGATCACCAGCGCCGAGGCGTGTTGCGCCCAGCTGCGGTTGAACTCGTTCAACAGGCCCAGGTAACGCTCCCAGTTCGGCGTGTCGCGACGCGCATAGAGAAACCGCCAAGGTTGCGAGTTGTATGCCGATGGCGCCCAGCGCGCGGCTTCGAAGAAGCTCAGCAGGGTTTCTTCAGGGATGTTTTCACCAGTGAATGCGCGGGGCGACCAGCGATCGGTGAACTGAGGGTGAATGGCGTAGTCGGCAACGCGTGGATTAGCACTCATCAAGAGATTCCTTTACGTCTGAAAGTGGGGGTCGTCGAAAAACCGGCGGGAACAGTTGAACTGAGCGCCAGGTTTTTTTGAGCCGGCAGTTCACCTGAATGCAACGCGGTTGAGCGTTAATGGCACTTGGGGAGGGCTCCTTGCGACTGGCAAAGCTACTGGGTGGCGCAAAAACTGACAAGTGCCGTCGTACCGGCAGTCGCCAATGCTTGGCCCGCCGGTGCCTTGGCACTAGACTGGCGGCCTTTTCACCACCTGATGTTGAAGCTTGAGCCATGGCCGCCAAAGTCGAACCGTTCTGGATACGCAAAACCCTCGATCAACTCGATCCAGAGGAATGGGAATCGCTGTGCGATGGCTGTGGCCTGTGCTGCCTGCAAAAGCTCGAGGACGAAGACGACAACGCCGTCTACTACACGCGTATCGCCTGCAAACTGCTGGACCTCAAAACCTGTCAGTGCACCGATTACCCCAACCGTCGCGACTTTGTACCCGATTGCATCCAGCTCACGCCGGGCAAGGCCGATGAGTTCAAATGGTTGCCACCGACCTGCGGTTATCGACTGGTCAGCGAAGGCAAGGACCTGCCGCTCTGGCATCACCTGGTGTGTGGTGATCGCGAGGCGGTGCATCACGAGCGTATTTCCCAGTCCGGGCGCATGCTCGCCGAAGGCAGCGTGGCCGAAGACGATTGGGAAGATCACCTGATTTTTCGCGCGGGTTAGTGCGTAGCACATACAAGATCGGCAGTGGTTACAGGAATTTGGGGGCGCGACGCAGCCCTGCGCGAGCAAGCTCGCTCGCCACAATAGGAGTGTGTATGACGGTGGGAGTGCTGCGGGCGTTGGCTGTCGGGCTGCTGGCCCTGAGCTCGCCCGTTTGGGCGGCGAAGAAAGTCGATCTGGATTATCACGTACGCCTGTTGCCGCAAAGCGATCAGGCCGAAGTGCGCCTGACCTTGGCCCAAGGCTCGGCGGTGCGCAGCCTGGATTTTGACTTGGGCGATGGCAGTCACTACAGCGACTTCAAGGCCGATGGCCAATGGCAGCTCACACCGGGCAAACAGGCCCGTGGTGTCTGGCACCCGGCGGCCGACAAGGCCAGCCTCACTTATCGCGTGCGCATCAGCCATGGGCGCAAGAGCGGCAGCTTCGATACGCGCATGACACCTACCTGGGCGCTGATGCGTGGCGATGACCTGGTGCCTGCGGCCAGACTCGATCAGCAGGACGGCATCGAGCTGGTATCACGCCTGGAATTCGAATTGCCCAGCGGTTGGAAAAGCGTCGAAACCACCTGGCCGCGGATCGGCAAAAACAAGTTCCGCATCGATAACGTCTCGCGCCTGTTCGACCGGCCTACCGGTTGGATGCTCGCCGGCCAACTCGGCAGTCGTCGTACGCGGCTGGGAGAAACCGAAGTCACCGTGGCCTCGCCCCGGGGCCAGGGCATGCGCCGCATGGATGTGCTGACGCTGCTGACGTTCGTGTGGCCGCAAGTGCAGGAAGTTTTTCCGCGTCACCCCAGCAAACTGCTGATCGTTGGCGCCAATGACCCGATGTGGCGTGGCAGCCTGGCCGCGCGGGAATCGATCTATCTCAATAGCCGCCTGCCGCTGGTCAGCGAAAGCGGCACCAGTGCCTTGGTGCGTGAATTGGCTCAGGCCTTCGGCCGAATCAACGACAGCCAGCGCAGCGACTGGATCAGCGAAGGGTTTGCCGAGTATTACGCCATCGAACTGGTGCGTCGCGCTGGCGGCATGAGTGATGAGCGGTATGAGAGCCTGCAGAGCAAGTTGGCCAAGGACAGCCAGAAGGTCACGACCGTGCGCGGGGAGCAGATCAACCCGGCGCAGGTGGCCAAAGCGGTGGTGTTGCTACAGGAACTGGATCGCGAGATTCGCCTGAAGACCCGCAACAAGCGCTCGCTGGATGATGTGCTGCGTGGGGCGATGCGTTTGGAAAGTGTCGATACCAAGGAATTCGTGCAATTGGCGCAGAGCGTTATTGGCGAGTCTTCCAAGGTGCTCGACAGCGGGCTGCTTCAGTAATACCGCCATTCGCGAGCAAGCCCGCTCCCACATTGGATCTGCGCCGTACACAAGATCAACTGTGTGTGTGGGCTTGCCCGCGAAGAGGCCCTAAGCCTCACCGCAAACTCCGGATCAAACCCCGGTCTTAGGCGATTTCAAAGAATCATTGCCGGTCACGGTCGCAGTTTTGGTCGCCGCCTCGGCATTGGCCTTCAACCGACTCAACTCTTCCCCGGTCCGCTCGATTTTTGCCCGTACGTTATTCATGTCCTGACGGCTTTTTTCCAGAAAGCTTTTCGCCGAACTGTGCCCGGTGATGCCGCGGGCCAGGGCTACGCCGCCGATCGCCACCTGAATCAACCCGAACACGCCACCGCGCCGCAGGCCCTTGCCGACCATCACCACGCCACCGGCCAGAGAACCGACGCGCTCCCAACCCTGCACGTTCTGTTCGGGCTGAGTCTGGAACGGGGTGGATTCGATACGCTCTACGGGTTTGAGGTCGTTCATGATCTGTCTCCAGGCTTCAAGAATGGATAATTAAGCTGACTGCCGAGGCGGGTGGCTCGTTCCATCGGATGTGCGCTGATTCAGCGGAATTTCGGGCCCGAGCGGGTGTTATTGCCCTTGGCCATGCGGTCGTACAACACCACGTTGACCGTGGCCGCCAGGTTCATGCAGCCGGTGGTCGGGATGTAGACCACGTCTTCGCACCAGTCGCGGATTTCTTTATCCAGCGAGCCGTCTTCGGGGCCGAAGATGTAGAGGGCGCGATCCGGGTGAGTGTATTCCGGCAACGAGCGGGCGCCATCGACCAGTTCCACGGCGACCGGTACACAGCCCAGCGGCAGGATTTTCTTCAGGTCGTCGATGCCGATCAGCGGAATGTCGTAGTGGACTTTCTTGGTGTCGGTGACGAAGTCGGCGGCGCGTTCATAGCGCTTGCCGGTGTAGAACACCGACGCCACGCCATAGCAGCCGGCGGCGCGCATCACCGAACCGACGTTCTCCGGTGATTTGGGGTTATACAAACCAATGCAGCTGTACCGTTTGTCTGCCACGAGCGGGGTGCCTTCGGGAAAAAACGCCGATTATACGGGGATTGGGGGAGGGTGGTCAGGTTGTAGATTGGTGGTGTTTGTTCGATCGCCTTCGCGAGCGAGCCCGCTCCCACATTTAATCTGCGGCGTACACAAATGGTGTGTTCAGCCGAAATCCAATGTGGGAGCGGGCTCGCTCGCGAAGGGGTCAGTTCAGACGCTGAAGATATTACTCATCCTTCTTCATCAACCCGGCCAACGCCGCAAACGGGTTATGCGTGGCCTTGGCGATTTTCGGCGTGCTCAGCGAGCCTTCGTCGAAATACTGCTGATCGGTGTAACGCGAATGCTCGTTGTCATGGCAATACAGGCACAACAGCTCCCAGTTCGAACCGTCCTGCGGGTTGTTGTCGTGGTTGTGGTCGCGGTGGTGCACGGTCAGTTCGCTCAGGCGTTTGCCGGAAAACTCGCGGGCGCAGCGGCCGCACACGTGCGGGTACATCTTCAGGGCCTTGTCGCGGTAACCCATTTCCTTGTCGCGCTGATTGTCGGCAAGGATGCGGTCCAACTTTGAAGTGTTGGTTGGAGGCGTTGACGAACTCATGGGTTCACCTTTGTAAAAGACTAATGACGGTTATGAACAGAGTTTAGCTCAGCCCTTGAGCTTCTCGGCAATCCAGATGGTATGGCGGGTGCCTTTGTTGCCGTGGGCGAAGACTTGCACTTCTTCGGCCTTGAAACCGGCCTTCTTCAGCTTGTCGGAAAACTGCCGGTCGGCGCTGGCCGACCACACCGCCAGCACGCCTTTGGGGCGCAGGGCCTTGGCGCAAGCGCTGAGGCCACCGGCGGAGTAGAGCCAGCTGTTGGCTTTCTGTGTCAGGCCTTCGGGGCCGTTGTCGACGTCGAGCATGATCGCATCGAAACCCTGCGGCTCGGCTTGCAGCACCTTGGCCACGTCTTCCAGGCGGATCACCGTGCGCGGGTCGAGCAGCGGGTTGCCGGCTTTTTCGCCCAACGGCCCACGGTTCCACTCCACCACGCCGGGCACCAGTTCGGCCACCACCACTTCAGCGGTCTTGCCCAAATGCTTGAGCGCCGAGGCGAGGGTGAAGCCCATGCCCAGGCCGCCAATCAACACTCGCGAATTCGGTCGGCCGGCGACCTTGCGGCAGGGGATTTCGGCCAGGGCATCTTCGGAGCCGTGCATGCGGGTGTTCATCAACTGCCCGCCATCGCCGCCCTGGATCTTGATGACGAAATCCTCGCCGTATTCGAACAGGCACAAGGCACCGCCGTTTTCAGGAATGGGGGTGGTGTCGAGCAGAACGAAACGTTTCATGGGGCTCTCTTGAGGAGAAATTGATGCACGGAGGAAGGCAAACGAACGCAGTTGGGAGTAGCCTGCAACAGACCACAAGGCCAACGGAGCCATTGATGAAGCGCACCATTCTAACGGCCATTGCCCTGGCCGCGCTCTCGATAACTGCAGTGCAGGCCCAGGAGCAGCAAACCATCCCCACCAGCCCCGCGCCGATACCCGGTTCGCCCGGCACCGCCACGCCGACACCGTACCCGCAGATCACTCCGACCAGTGTGCCCAAGGCCGGGGGAAATGGCGGACCACCGCTGTTGCCGCCGATCGAAATGCCTAACCCGCCCAAGGATCAGACCTTGCCAGGCCTTGAGCCGAACGCGACCAAAATCAAAACGCCCGGCGGTTAGATCTGCTGCGAGAGCAATTGCCCGTCGGCCATGCGCAAGCGTTTGGAGAGGGAGACGGCGAGGGCGCGGATGATCTTGGCGGCGATTTTCGGCGCGTCGTTGAGCATCTTTTCCAGGGAGTCCTTGCCCAGGTTGAGCAACTGGCAGTTACTCGCGGCCACGCAACTGGCTGAACGCCGTTCGCCGTCGAGCACGGCCATTTCGCCGAACGCCCGACCGCTGCGCAAGGTGGCCATGGTCACCCGTTGCCCTTCGCTGTTGGTCTTCTGCACCGCGACCTGGCCGGTGTGGATGATGCACATGAAACTGCCGGCATCGCCCTCGTGGAAAATCTCTTCGCCTTCGGCGATGGTGCTGATGCTGAAGTAACCCGAAGCCGCCACGAAGTCCGCCGGGAGCAATTGATCGAACAGGCCGCAGTCCATCAGCCAGTCACGAATTTCTTTGTTCAGTAAGGTCGGTTCTGACATGTCGTCACTGTCTTTTTCTTGTGTTTGTTGCTGTTCCGGATCATGGGTAGCACTTGGTCCCCTGTGGGAGCGGGCTTGCTCGCGAAAGCGCAGTATCAGTCAACATTGATGTTGAATGTGACGGCCCCTTCGCGAGCAAGCCCGCTCCCACATTGGTTTTGCGCTGAATCGGGGCCGGCGTCTGGTGTTAAGACCGGGACGCCGGGCCAAGTTCCTCAGGCAATGCCCAAAACCTTCAAAACAAATGCGTATTCGAGGGCTACGTCACGTAATCCCTGGTAACGACCGCTCATCCCGCCATGCCCGGCGCCCAATTCAGTCTTGAGCAGCAGCGGGTTGGTGTCGGTTTTGGTCGCGCGCAATTTTGCCACCCACTTGGCCGCTTCCCAGTACTGCACGCGACTGTCGTTGTAGCCGGCGATCACCAGCGTCGCCGGATAGGCTTGCGCGCTGACATTTTCGTACGGCGCGTAGGCCTTGATCCGATCATAGACGTCCGGCTCTTGCGGGTTGCCCCATTCGTCGTATTCGGTGACGGTCAGCGGTAATTCCGGGTCGAGCATGGTGTTGAGCACGTCGACGAACGGCACTTCGGCGATCGCCGCGCCGAACAGGTCCGGGCGCCGATTGAGTACTGCGCCGATCAACAGGCCACCGGCGCTGCCGCCACTGATTGCCAGCTGCGATGAAGTGGTGAAACCGTTGGCGATCAGGTGTTCGGCGCAGGCGATGAAGTCGCTGAAGGTGTTGTGTTTGTGTTCCTGCTTGCCGGCGCGATACCAGGCTTCGCCCAGTTCACCGCCGCCGCGTACATGCGCGATGGCGAACGCCATGCCGCGATCCAGCAGGCTCAGGCGGGCGTGGGAGAACCACGGGTCGAGGCTTTCGCCGTAAGCGCCATAGCCGTATAGATAAAGCGGCGTCGGTTTACCGAGGAATTCGCGTTTGACCACCAGGCTGATCGGCACTTGCGTACCGTCCGGGGCTGTGGCCCAAAGCCGCTGGCTGACGTATGCGTCGGCGTCGAACGGGCCGAGCACCGGAGTTTCCTTGAGGACTTTCTGCTCGCCGGTGGCCAGAACCAGTTGGCGGATTTGCGCCGGACGATTCAAGGCCTCGTAGCGCAGACGGATTCTGTCGCTGACAAATTCCAGGCTGTTCTGCACATGCAGGCTGTAGGCCGCGTCCGGCAATTGCACGCGATACGGCGCCAGGCCCTGTGGGCGGACTTCGATGATCGGCAGGCCACCTTCACGCAGGCTCAGGGTCATGGCCTCGGCGTTCAGGCTCATGCCATCGATCATCACCGTGTCGCTGTGGGGAATCAGGATCTGCCAGTCGGCTTCGGTCGGCGCCACGCCGGTGTCGACCGCCTGGTACAAGGCGAAGTTGATGCCGTCGCGGTTGGTGCGGATCAACCACGTCCACTCGCCGTCGAGTTTGCCGTGGTCGACATCGTATTCATGGTCTTCGACCCGCGGCGCCAGGCAGGTAAAGGCCTGATGCGGCAATGATGCGTCGAGCACCCAGACTTCGCTGGTGGTTTTGCTGCCCAGCGACAACAGCAATTGCCGTTCGGAACTGGAGCGGTAGCAATGCAGGAAGAATCGGCCGTCCGGCTCATGGAACACTTCTTCGGCGGCGGTGCCGTCCAGCCGATAGCGGAACAGTTTATGCGGGCGATGGGTGTCGTCGAGTTCGCCGAAGAACAGCGTCAGGCTATCGTTGGCCCACGTCATGCTGCCGTCGCAGTCCTGGAATTCCAGCTCGCTGACCCGGCCGCTGGACAATTCCTTCACGTACAGCGTGTAGATCTCTTCGCCCGAGGAATCGATGCTGTAGGCCAGGCGCTGGTGGTCCGGGCTGATGCTGAACGCGCCCAGGGAAAAGAAGCCGCCCTTGGCCAGCACATTCGGATCGAGCAGCAGCAGTTCCTGGCTTTCGTCGATGAGCAGGCTGCCATCGGTCGGGCGCGGGCAGCGGTAATGGCGGGCGTATTCGTCGCCGGCGGTGGTGCGGGTGTAATACAGGTACGGGCCCCAGGGCGAGGGCAGCGACAGATCGGTTTCGAGAATCCGGCTCTTGATCTCTTCGAACAGGGTTTCGCGCAGCCCGGCCTGATCGGCGGTTTGCGCCTCTTGATAGCGGTTTTCAGCTTTCAGGTAATCGAGCACTGCGTCGGTGTCGCGCTCCTGCAGCCAGGCATACGGGTCATCGCCGTCGGCCTTGTGGGCAATGGGCGCGTCGGAAACGTTGGCGGATAGGGGCATGAAGGGCTCTCGGACAATGTACGGAATAGGGTTTTGCTACCTGTGGGAGCGGGCTTGCTCGCGAAGGCGGTGTGTCAGGCAACATCAATGTCGAGTGATACTCCCTCTTCGCGAGCAAGCCCGCTCCCACATGGAATGCGCTTAACTCACTGGTATTGGGACAAGCCTGACGTGCGAAAAGTCGTTACTATAAGCGTCTCTTTGCCTGCCTTGCCATGGACACCATGACCGAGAACGACTATCTGATCGCTTGGGGCCTCTACGCCTTTGCCGCTTTGGGCTGCCTGTTGGTGTGGATGCGCATCACCCGCTGGATGTGGCGCTGGCTGCGTGAGCCGCTGCGGCTACTGGTGGCGGTGTTGCTGTTCAGCCCGACCATCATCGACCCGGTGAAGGAAAAGGTCGCCCCGGCCATTGCCATTACTGCGCTCGATTTGCTGTTCAAGGTTGGCAACAACGCCTGGCGGGCGATTTCCGACCTGTTCATGTACGGCATGATTGCCTTCGGCATTTATCTGGTTTTCGTGGCGATCCGTTTCCCCATCGAACGGGCCTCCAAGGCTCGCAAAGAGCGGGCGGAGGCCGCCAAGGCTGCGGCGCGGGCCGACGACGCCGAAGGGGAGCAACCGTTCGGTGGTGCCGGCGACGATCGTTACGGCCGGCCACCGGTGCCGAGCAACCCTCAGCGTTTGCGGGTTGAACCACGTCTGTAACAGTGCCCCTGCCTTTCATCGAGAGTCCGAGCATGTGTGAGTTATTGGGCATGAGCGCCAATGTCCCGACCGATATCGTGTTCAGCTTCACCGGGCTGATGCAGCGCGGCGGCCGTACCGGGCCGCACCGTGACGGTTGGGGCATCGCTTTCTATGAAGGCCGTGGCCTGCGGTTGTTTCAAGACCCGGCGGCGAGCAGCGAGTCGGAAGTGGCGAACCTGGTGCAGCGCTACCCGATCAAGAGTGAAGTGGTGATCGGCCACATTCGCCAGGCCAACGTCGGCAAGGTCTGCCTGTCCAACACCCATCCGTTCGTGCGCGAGTTGTGGGGGCGCAACTGGTGTTTCGCCCACAACGGCCAGTTGGCCGACTTCAACCCGAGCACCAGTTTCTACCGCCCCGTCGGCGATACCGACAGCGAAGCGGCGTTCTGCGACTTGCTCAACCGGGTACGCGCTGCGTTCCCTGAGCCGGTAGAGATCGAAGAACTGCTGCCGGACCTGGTGGCCGCCTGCGCCGAGTACCGCAGCAAAGGCGTGTTCAACTGCTTGCTCAGCGACGGCGACTGGCTGTTCTGCTACTGCTCGACCAAACTGGCGCAAATCACTCGCCGTGCCCCGTTCGGCCCGGCACGTTTGAAGGATGTCGATGTGATCGTCGACTTCCAGGCCGAGACCACGCCCAACGACGTGGTCACGGTGATCGCCACCGAACCCTTGACCGAAAACGAAACCTGGACCCGCTACGAACCGGGCCAATGGAGCCTTTGGCGACGCGGCGAATGCGTCAGCCAGGGCAAGACCGAATAAGGATCTCTTCTCCCATGTTGCTCAGTTATCTACGGCTGGTGTTGTTTGCGGCAGGCCTGTTGATCGGTGTCCAGGTGCCTGGGTTCATCAGTGACTATGCCAAGCGGGTCGAGGCGCATCTGATCGAGGCGCAGACCGGTTTGAGCGGTTTTCAGGGCACTGCCAATCAGTTTTTCAAGGGCGACATGCAGGCGCTGGTGGCCCATTACCGTGCCAGCGAAGACCCGATCTTTCGCAGCGACGCCGACAGCCTGAGTACCTTGCTCACCCGACAGCTGGCCTTGGACAAGCAATTCCAGGCCATGCAGGGTCCGTGGTACATCCGCTTCCTGCAAGTGGTGCTGGCGGCCGACCCGGATATTCGCAAGGAAACCTGGAACGGCTACAGCTACCAGATCCTGCTGACACCGGAAGCGATGATCTGGGGCATGAGCGGCGCGTTGCTGCTGTCGTTCGGCATTGAATGCCTGTTCCGGTTGATCGACTGGGTGGTGCTGGGCGGCAAGCGCCTGCGCCAGAGCCGGCCGATCGAAGAGCGGGATTTGCGCGGGTTGTAACACTGGAGCCGACTTGCCGGCGATTGCCGCGAGATCGCATCGCTGGCAAGCCGGCTCCGGTTTTTACCAATCGACCGAGTAGCTCATGCTCAGCGTGCGGCCTTCGGCATTGGCGTACGGTGCTCTGGCGTTGGCCTGGGTGAACAGGTTCTGGTACGTGCGGTTGGTCAGGTTGTACACGCCGCCTTCAAGACGACCGACCGGCAGTTGCACGGAGCCGAGCAGGTCCACCAGCGTATAGCCTTCGATGTCGCGTCCATTGTTGTCCTTGGCGGCGGCATCGTAATTGGCCAAACGCATGCCTTGCAGGCGAAGCGTGTAGTCGTCTTCGGTGTAGCCGACGAACAGTGTGGTCTTGGCGGGTGAAATGCGCGTGGCCGGCAGATCGATCCATTTGCCGTTCTGCTCGGTCTCGCCTTTGGCCCAGGCATAAGTGCCACCCACCGACCAGCGATCGGTCGCGCGGTAGGTCAGGCTGTTTTCGATGCCGCGAACCCGCTCTTTCTGATTGATCAGGCGCAATACGCGATCATTGGCATCGTAGAACTGGGTCACGTCCGAGGTGTTTTCGTACACGGTGACGTCGGCCTGCCACTGGTCCCAGTTGCCACGCCAGCCCAGCTCATAACTGTCGACCTTGATTGCCTGGGCGTTAAGACTCTGGATGTCGAAGGTGCTGCTGACGTCACGCATGAAGCGCTGGATATCCGGTAGCGAAAACCCCTGGCTGTAATTGGCGAAGACGTCCTGGTTTTCACTCAGGTGGTAGACCGCTCCCAGGTTGTACAGCGTGGCGTCGTATTTGAGGGTGTCACCGGGCAGCGTTGCGCGTACGCCGGTCTGGACGATCTGACCGTAGGCGATGCTGTCGGAGACCTCGCTTTCGATCCATTCACGGCGCACACCGCCACGCAAGGTCCAGTCACCGATGTCCCAGGACATCTGCCCGAACAGCGATTTGGTGGTGGTTTCGATGTCCGGGCCCAGCTCGTAGGTGGTGCCGGTCTTGGTGTAGTTCAGGCCATTGAGCGTGTATTGATCACCTCGTTGGCGCGAGCGCTCATTGTCATAGTCGGCGCCCCAGACCAGATTGCCCGTGGCGCTTCCGATCGCCGGCAGCGGCGTGTCGATGGCCGCCCGCAGGCCATAGACATCCTGCACACTGTTGTTGTCGGAGATCCCGGCCTTGCCCCGCGACAGGTCCGGAAAGAACAGTGCATCGGCGCGGCGCCAGTAGCTTTCCAGTTGCAGGCCCTGACCGTAGAAGTCTTTGTCGGTGTAGTTGAGGTTGACCGCCTGGTTATGGGTGTAGGGTTGGTCGTCGAGTTTCAGCCCTTTGACTGCCACCGCTTGCTGCGAGTTTTTCGGGTCTTTGGTGTAGCCGGTGTCCTGCTGGTCCTTGTAGTCCTGCAGCGACAGGCTGAGTTTTTTGTCGGCATCCAGTTCGTAACCGAAACGACCTTGCAGGTCATAGGTTTCGGTGTCCATGTTGCTGCCCTGGGAGGTGTCCTGGGGGATGCGGTTGCCGTTGCCGTCGAACTGATCGTTGCGCTGGGTCAGGTCGGCGGACACATACCAGTCCAACGCATCCTTGCGCCCGGTGGCACTCTGGAAAGCTTCGTAGGCGAAGCCTTTTCTGTTGAGGTTGTTGCCGCTGGTCAGGCCCAGTTTGCTGCTGTAGGCAATGTCCTGGCCCTGGTTGCGCTTGGTGATGATGTTGATGATGCCGCCTGAAGCACCGGCACCGTAGATGCTGCTGGCGCCGGAGATCACTTCGATGCGTTCGATGCTGGCCGGGGCGATGCTGTTGAGCTGGCGGAAGTTGTCACGCGTGGCGTTCTGCGATACGCCGTCGATCAACACCAGCATGTTGCGCCCGCGCAGGGTCTGGCCGAAGTTACTCATCCCGCCGCTGGATGGCGCAATACCGGGAACCAATTGCCCGAGGATGTCGGAGACCCGGCGACCCGCGCCGCTCTGCTCACGGACCTGCTGTTCGTCGATGACCTGGACCGAGCCCGGAATCGAGGCGATGCTCGCCTCGCTGCGAGTCGCGGAGACGACGGTGGCTTGCATGTTCAATGTACCGGGCTGCTGCTCGGTATCCTCGGCCCAGGTCTGGGCGCTGAAGGTACCGAGTAGCGGGATCAACAGGGAGAGCTTGGTTCGGGTCATGACGTGGTCTTTTTTTAGTTTTGATAAGTGTGGGGCGATAAGGTCGAGCGGCCGGGCGTGGTGTTGAACGACCGCACCCAGCGGATGCCGATGGCGGCTATGGCATAGGTCAGCGCCACCAGCCAGAAACTGTGGGCCAGGCCCACCAGGCCCATGCCGATCCCGCCAAGGACGACACCGAGCAGGGCTCCAGCCTTTGCCGCGCTGTTGCCCAGGCCAAGCGCGAAGCCCTGCTGGGTTGTGGAAATGGTGTTGGCGATCAGGGCATAGGCGACGGGCAGCAGGGCGCCTTGCCAGATGCCCCAGACGAGTCGACTGACGAGAAACCCCAGCCATTCGTTGGCCAATGCCGTGGCCGCCAGCGTCAGGGCACATAGCCAGGCCACGCCTTCGATGACGCGCAAGGTGTAGGCCGACTGCCAGCGGTCGAACAGGCGTCCCCACAGCGGGGCGGAAATGGCCAGGGTCGCGGCGCTTGCCGCGTAGGTGGCACCGATCAGCCAGCTTGGGGCCTGCAGAATGTTCGCGACGTACAGCGCGTAGAACGACTGCGGCATCATCTTCGCCGCCTGGATCAACACGATCACCAACAGGATTCCACTGAGCCAGCCTTTGGGCAGGGCTACCGGCTCAACCGGTTTTTTCTTCGCGGTTCGCGCCTTGTCGGCCGGCAGGAAAAAACTCCCCAGTGCGCACAGCAGGCAAATCGCCGTCGCGCCATAACACAGCAAGGCAAACCCCGAGACGTCCATCAGCCAGCCACCCAGCACCGGGCCGATCAACGAGCCGACGGCGGTTGCCGATTGCAGGCGGGCCAGGGTGTGACCCCGTTTGGCACCGTCGCAGCAGGCCAAGGCATAGGCTTGCGCGGCCGCGAGAAAACCGGCCAACGCGCCTTGCATCACGCGAATACCCACCAGCAGCCACGGGTCGAGGGTGATGGCCGCCAACCCTTGGCACAGCGCGAGGGCCAGTAACGCCCGAACAATCATCGGTTTGTGTCCGGTGCGATCACCCAACCGACCCCACAGGGGGGTCAGGAGCATGGCCGCCAGCATCGGGCCGGCATAGACCATCGCCGATAACAGCGCGGTGTAACCGGCGCCCTCTGGCCCGAGCAGATGCTGGATCTGCAAGGGCCAGAACGGGCCGCTCATCTCCATGGCGCCCATGGAGACAAACTGGATGACAATCAGCAGTCGCAAGGCGCGACTGTCAGCGAGCATGGCTGTTGGGTCGCAGCGGGTTACTCAGGCGTCCGACGATGTCGGCATGACTGTCGAGCAAACGCATGCGCATGAACGATTTGGCGGGCCAATCCTGTTCCAGCAAGGCCTGGCGCTCGCTTTCCCAGCGCGCCGGTTCAACGCGCTCGCGCAAGGTCTCGAAGCACTGTGCAACGTGCGCGGCCAATCGCTCCCAAAGGATATTTTCCGGCACATTCCAGTGGCGGGCACAAAGCAACGTCAGCTCGCCGAGGTGGCACATGAAGGTGGTGTGCAGGAGTTTGTCGCGGACAAAGCCTGAGTCGTCATACAGGGTCATTTTCGGATCGTGCAACTGGATATCCAGACCCTTGGCGTGCAGGGTTTTGCGATCGATACGAACGTCACCGAAATCACGCAACAGCAGCCGATTCAACTGCCCGTCAGCGCCCATCACCATGAAACTGTTTTGCTGATGCGCTTCGAACGCCACGCCATACAGCAGGTAAATGCCCAGCAGGCTCGGTACGGCAATCGACAGGTAATCATCGAAGAACGTCAGCATGGCCTCGCTGTCGTCACTGCCCCGAGCCAGTCTTACCCAATCCCGCAGCAACGGTTGTTCGAATTCGTTGACGGCGAACAGGCTGCCGACCGGCACCGCCAACTCGCCCTCTTGCAGCAGGGTCAGCGGGTTGTCGCGATACAGCACGGCAGCATGCCGGGAGCGCTCGTCATCGGCCGGCAGTGGTGCGTAATGCACGCCGATGCGTTCTGGAACGATGTTCAGCAGACGCTGAATCTGCGGCTCCTGATCGAGGATATCCAATATCAGTTGGCTGATGCGCGGCCCCATCCGGGCCGAGCGCGGCGACACGGTGCGCTGCACGCTGGTCAGGCGCAAGGCCACCGGCAGTTTGACCATCGGTGCCGTGCGACTGGCCTGTGGCAGGACCGTGCGGAAGGACATGGTCGGGTGGCCGGTAAACGCCACGATGTCAGTGACGATCAGCAGGTTGTCGGCGATCTCGTTGGCGAACGAATGGGGCAGCTCTTCATGGGCTTGCCATGGGTGCGACGGAAGCGGGAGGTAGTCCTTTGCATCCAGGCCCAGCTGCTGCAAATGGCGTTGCAATTGCTCGGCGGCCTGTGGGAAGTGACCTTGCCACCAGTCCCAGTAATCGGTGGTGCCGGCCAGCGCTTCGACGTGCGCGTACTGGCGGTGCAGGGCGCACAGCACGATCGGAAAACTCGCTTCGAATTCTGGCGAGAACGCGATGACCTGAGCGGCGCTCAAACCCAGTTTGGTCTTGTAGTTCGGGTGCCACGGATGGCCGAGGGTGCCCCACTGCTCGAGCAGTGAAGTCGGGTTCTGGTGGCCGGGCCTGGCTTTGAGCCAGGCGAGCAGATTGTCGTCGTACCCGGTGTCGATCTGCTCTCTCAGGCGCTCGGTCCATCCATGGTGGAACGCCAGGCACAGGGTGTCGTTGCTGAAGCTGTCATCCAGCTCCCGGGCCAGGCGTTCCAGCACCTGCGGGGAGGCTGGCGGGTTGAGCTGAGTGCTGAGGTGAGCGAGCAGTTCACTGGGCAACTGGATTTTTTGCGGCAGCTTGTCGGGAGTGTGCAGGATGATGCTGCCGCGTACGTCCCAGCTGTTCATTCTGCTGCTGGACAAATGCTCGAAGCAAAGATGCGCGCCATCGCCAAGCGGCAGCCAGCAGCGGCTGGTGTCGTCATATTCGCAGGTATCGGGGTTGATCAGCTCTTCACGGAACAGTGCCTGGACCAGGCGTTGGAAACAGCGCTGGGCGGCGGGCTCCAGTGCATTGCTCAAATGATCGAGCGTGATGCGGTGGGACTGGAAAGCCTGAGTGCCGAGAGCTTCGCTCCAGTGAGCGAGCAATTGCTGCTGTTGTTGCGTGTAATCGCGCATCAGGTCCGACTCCTTCTGGACAATGGATTAGCTGAAAGCGCGCAAAGAATACCGTTTTGAAAAATTAATGCAAATGATAGTGGTTCATATTTACACTTCGAAAAGTGACTTTCAGACTCTGGCCTGCGGTTTGCTCAAGACGATGTAGTGCTCGCCCACTTTCTGCGCATAGCACTCCACGACTTGCTGACACAGCGCCACGATTTCTTCGACCCACTCCACGCCCACCCGCCACGACACCACCACCGGCAAATTCGCTGGCCGCTGATCGATGGCCAGCAGGGTCAACTCTCCCCGGGCCAGTTCCTCGGCCACCAGCACCGGCGACAGTGCGCCTATGCCGAAACCGTCCCGCAGCAATCGGGTAATCGCCGACACCGAATTCACGCAGTTCAGCCGTGGCGCCATGACTCCGTTGGCCTGCATCAGGCTCAAGATGTCCTGATGCGGACGGGAGTTTTTCGAATAGGTGATGATCCGCTCCCGCGCCAGGTCGGCGACACCTGAATACTCACGGTTGTAGATGGAGTTGCTGGCCACGATCCAGCCCATCGGATGACTGGCCAGCTCCAGGCTGCGCACGCTTTCCTGGCGCAGCAGGTCGGTTTGCAGGATCAGATCGAGAAAGCCTTTTTGCAGCTGATCGCAGAGGTTGAGCGCGGTATCGGCCACCAGCTCGATTTCCACCAGCGGGTAGTGATCCATCATCTGTGCCACCAACGGGCTGAGCCAGGTGTGGATCACGGTGTCCATGACGCCGATCCGCACCCGTCCGGCCTTGCTCGAGCGTGTCTCGATCGCCTGCTTGAGTGCATGCATCGTGTCCATCATCTGCTCGGCATATTCGAGCACTTTCAGGCCTTCGGGGGTCAGGCTCACGCCGCGGGAGTCGCGCAGAAACAGCTTCACCCCAAGCTCACTTTCGAGCACGGCAATGCGGCTGGAAATCGACGCCTGGGTGGTGAAGAGCTTGTCTGCCGTCAGGCGAAAACTCTTGAGTCGGGCAACCCAGACAAAGGTCTCGAGAAACTTCAGGTTCATGGGATCAGCTCGTGGGACTCAGCTTGGGGGATAAGGTTTTCTTATGCCTAGGGCGGGTTTTTATTAGTTGGACGCAGCAGGGCCAAACGCCCAAAAATCGGGCCATCCGGTTCCCACGATAGGCGTCGTCGGGGCTCAGAACAATACCAATAAAATTTGCACGGAGATTTTGCCATGAGTGCGCCCGACACCCTCGACATCCCCAAGGCCACGGCTCGCCCGGGACCTTTCGACTGGTACCGCAACATCAACAAACAGGAGCGTCGCACGTTCTGGAGTTGCAAGATCGGCTATGGCCTGGACGGCATGGACACCCAGATGCTCAGCTTCGTGGTGCCGCCCCTGATTGCCATGTGGGGCATCACCACCGGCCAGGCCGGGCTGATTCACACCAGCACGCTGATCGCGTCGGCCATCGGTGGTTGGGTGGCGGGGATTCTCTCCGACCGCATTGGTCGGGTGCGCACCCTGCAACTGACGGTGTTGTGGTTCGCCTTCTTCACTTTCCTTTGCGGTTTCGCCCAGAACTACGAGCAACTGTTGATCAGCCGCACGTTGATGGGCTTCGGTTTCGGTGGTGAATGGACCGCTGGCGCGGTGCTGATGGGCGAAGTGATTCGCGCCAAGGACCGTGGCAAAGCCGTCGGCATGGTGCAATCGGGTTGGGCGTTGGGTTGGGGGCTGACAGCGATTCTGTATGCGCTGCTGTTCTCGCTGTTGCCACCCGAAGACGCCTGGCGGGCGCTGTTCATCCTGGGCATCGTGCCGGCGATTTTCGTGATCTTCGTTCGTCGTCTGGTCAAGGACCCGGAAATCTACCGCGAAGCCAAAGCCAGGCAAGAGCCAAGCAACCCGGCGAAGTTCTACGAGATTTTCGCCCCCGGCATCCTCTTCACCACGATTCGCGCTTCGATCCTGACCACCGGCGCACTCGGCGGCTACTACGCGATCACCTCCTGGCTGCCGACGTTTCTGAAAAACGAGCGCGGTTTGAGCGTACTCGGCACCGGCGGCTATCTGGCGATGGTCATCATCGGGTCCTACATCGGATATGTGATCAGCGCGTATTTGACGGACATCCTTGGTCGTAAAAAGAACTTCATTCTGTTCGCCGTCGGCTCGTTCACCATTGTGCTGCTCTACACCCAATTGCCCGTCAGTAATGGCGTGATGCTCTGGCTGGGCTTCCCCTTGGGCTTCTTCGCTTCAGGGATCTTCAGCGGCATGGGGTCGTTTCTGACCGAGTTGTTTCCCACGCGAATTCGCGGCTCGGGGCAGGGCTTTTGCTACAACATCGGTCGGGCGCTGGCGGCATTGTTCCCGCTGCTGATCGGTTTGCTCAGCCAGAAGGTGCCATTGAGCGTGGGAATCGGGGCTTTCGCGGCAGTGTCCTACGGGGTGGTGATCCTGGCGGCACTCAGCTTGCCGGAAACCCGTGGCAAACAACTCGACGCCGAATAACCGAATGTCCGGTAACTGATAATCTGAGGGGCATATGCCCTTCAGCTAAAAAGACAAAAGCCTACAGGAGTGTTCACCGTGAGCCGCCTGCTATTGAATTGCGACATCGGCGAGAGTTTCGGCAACTGGACCATGGGTCTGGACGCCGAGGTCATGCCCTTCATCGATTGCGCCAACATCGCTTGCGGCTTCCACGCCGGCGACCCGAGCATCATGCGCAAGACCGTCAGCCTGGCCCTGAGCAACGGCGTGCAGATCGGCGCGCATCCGGCCTATCAGGACCTGGTCGGTTTCGGCCGCCGTTCCATGGCGTATACCGCCCAGGAACTGCAAGACCTGTTGCACTACCAGATCGGTGCCCTTGACGGCATTTGCCGGGCCCAGGGTGGGCGGGTGAGTTACGTCAAACCCCATGGCGCGATGTACAACGACATGATGGCCAACCCGGCGCAATTGCGTACGGTGATCCAGGCCGTGGCGGCTTATGACCGGACACTGCCGCTGATGCTGATGGCCACTCGCGACAACAGCGCCGCCCAGCAATTGGGCGACGAATACGGCGTGACCCTGTGGTTTGAAGCGTTCGCCGATCGCGCCTACGACAGCGCCGGCAGGCTGGTGTCGCGGCAATTGCCGGGAGCGGTGCATCACGATCCCGAAAAAATCATTGAACAGGCGCTGATCATTGCCCGCGGTGACAACCTCACGGCCAACGATGGCAGCGCCTTGCACTTGCGGGCCAATACCTTGTGCGTACACGGCGACAACGCCAGTTCGGTGGCCGCCGTGCGGCGTATTCGCGAGGCCTTGAATCAGCAGAGCGCATCATGAAGCCACGGGTAGAAGTGGTGGCGCTCGATTGCCTGATGGTGCGTCTGTTCGATGAAATTGCCGAGGCCAACATGCCGTGGATGCTGGCTGCCAGCGAAAGCCTGCGAGCTGCGTTCGGCGAGTATTTGATCGATCTGGTGCCGTCCTACACAACGTTGATGGTGCATTACGATCTGACGGCGTTGAATCCTGCTCAAGCCCGGGAGTTGATCGCCCAAGCCTTGATTGATTTGTCGCCCAACGCCCGCACCCGTGGCAAATGTCATGTGCTGCCGGTCTGGTATGACTTGAGCGTTGGTCCGGAATTGAACCTGTTGTCGCAACGCAGCGGGTTGGCGGTGAATGAAGTGATCCGCCGCCATAGCGAACACGAGTATCAGGTGTTCGCGCTGGGCTTCGCGCCGGGGTTCGCGTTCATGGGGTTGGTGGAAGAAGTGTTGGCCGCACCGCGTCTGAGTACTCCGCGTAAAAAAGTCGCTGCCGGCAGTGTCGGCATCGCCGAGCGCCAGACGGCGGCTTATCCGGTGGTGTCCCCCGGCGGCTGGAACTTGATCGGTCGCACCCCGGCCAAATTGTTTGACCGCGAACGTGACGGCTACAGCCTGATGCAACCGGGCGACACGGTGCGCTTCGAAGCGGTCAGCCATGCTGAATTCATCAACCTGGGCGGTGATGACACGCCGTTGGAGGCGCAGGCATGAGCCGACTGACGATTGAAGCAAGTACACCGCTGTGCCTGTTGCAGGACGCCGGGCGATTTGGCGTGCGGCATCTGGGCGTGACCCAGGGCGGCGGGCTGGATTGGCGATCGATGTCGTGGGCCAATTGGCTGCTGGGCAACGGGCTGGATGCGTCGGTGATCGAAATCACCCTCGGCGGGTTCAGTGTGCTGGCCGAGGACGATTGTTTGCTGGCATTGGCCGGCGCCGATCTTGGGGCGCAGATTGACGGCCAGAGCCTGGCGCCGTGGCGCAGTTTCAAGCTGAGCAAAGGTCAGCGATTGCAGTTCACGCAACCGCTGCTCGGCGCCCGAGCGTACCTGGCCGCGCCGGGCGGGTTTGATGCGCCGAAGGTGCTGGGCAGCACTGCAACGGTGGTGCGTGAGGAACTCGGCGGCCTCGACGGTATGGGTCGGGCGTTGGCCAAAGGTGCCTCGTTGAAGTACTCCACCGAGGCGCCACTGCTGGTACGGGAGCTGCCGCGCGAGCACGTTCCGGACTTCAAACTCGATGCGCCTCTGGACCTGGTGCTCGGTGCGCAAATCGGTGAGTTCAGCGGGCAGAGCCTGTTTGATGCGTTCAACAGTGTCTGGACCCTCGACAGCCGCGCCGATCGCATGGGCATTCGTCTGTTGGGACCGGCGTTGCAGTATCAGGGCCAGCCGATGATTTCCGAAGGCATCCCGCTGGGCGCGGTCCAGGTGCCGCCGGATGGGCAGCCGATTGTGTTGCTCAATGACCGGCAGACCATTGGCGGGTATCCGCGGTTGGGGGCGTTGACACCGTTGGCGTTGGCGCGGCTGGCGCAGTGTTTGCCGGGGGCCAGGGTGCGGTTGAAGCCGGTGGTGCAGGACGTGGCGCATCGCGAACAAGTCGAGTATTTGCGGCGGTTTGTGAACCGCTAAAAGCTTCGCGAGCAAGCCCGCTCCCACATGGGATCTGCGGCGTACACAAATCCCCTGTGGGAGCGGGCTTGCTCGCGAAGGCGGCATCACGGACAACAACAATCTTTATTTGGAAAGAAACCGCATCCCTTCCTCCAACCCCCGCAACGTCAGCGGATACATCTGATCATCGATCAAATCCCGCACGATGTTGGTCGATGAGGTATAGCCCCAGGTGTCTTTCGGGTACGGGTTGATCCAGATGAGCTTCTTGTACTTTTCCTTGAAGCGCTGCATCCACACGTAACCGGCTTCTTCGTTCCAGTGCTCGACGCTGCCGCCGGCCTGGGTAATTTCATAGGGCGCCATGGCGGCGTCGCCGATGAAGATCACTTTGTAGTCGGCGCCGTACTTGTGCAGCAGGTCCTGAGTGGCGGTGCGCTCGGAGGTGCGGCGCAGGTTGTTCTTCCACACCGATTCATAAATGAAGTTGTGGAAGTAGAAGTACTCCAGATGCTTGAACTCGGTCTTGCAGGCCGAGAACAACTCTTCGCAGATCTTCACGTGGGCGTCCATCGAGCCGCCGATGTCGAACAGCAGCAACAGCTTGACGGTGTTGCGCCGCTCCGGACGCATCTGGATGTTCAACAACCCGGCATCGCGCGCGGTGTGGTCGATGGTGCCGTCGATGTCCAGTTCTTCCGCCGCGCCCTGACGGGCGAATTTACGCAAGCGACGCAGGGCGACCTTGATGTTGCGCGTGCCCAGTTCCACCGAGTCGTCGAGGTTCTTGTACTCGCGCTGATCCCAGACTTTCACCGCTTTGCCCTGGCGCTTACCGGCATCGCCGACCCGAATGCCTTCCGGATTGAAACCGCCGGAGCCGAACGGGCTGGTGCCGCCGGTGCCGATCCATTTGTTGCCGCCGGCATGGCGTTCCTTCTGTTCTTCCAGGCGCTTCTTGAACTCTTCGATCAGCTTGTCCAGGCCGCCGAGAGATTGGATCGCGGCCCGCTCTTCATCGGTCAGGGAACGCTCGAATTCCTTGCGCAGCCAGTCTTCGGGGATCAACGCCTGAAGGTGATCGTCGAGTTTTTCCAGGCCATTGAAGTAGGCACTGAAGGCTCGGTCGAACTTGTCGAAATGCCGTTCGTCCTTCACCAGAATCGCCCGGGACAGGTAATAAAACTCGTCCATGTCGGCGAAGGTCACGCGCTGTTTCAGCGCGTTGATCAGGTCCAGCAGCTCGCGCACCGAGACCGGCACCTTGGCCGCGCGCATTTCATTGAACAGGTTGAGCAGCATGGCGATCGCCCTTATCGATACTTAGCGAGAGCCGCGACGGCTCATGAACGCCAGACGCTCAAGCAATTGCACGTCCTGTTCGTTCTTCACCAGGGCGCCGGCCAGCGGCGGAATAGCCTTGGTCGGATCGCGCTCGCGCAGCACCGCTTCACCGATGTTGTCGGCCATCAACAGTTTCAGCCAGTCCACCAGTTCGGAGGTCGAGGGTTTCTTCTTCAGGCCCGGCACCTTGCGCACGTCGAAGAACACGTCCAGCGCTTCGCTGACCAGGTCTTTCTTGATGTCCGGGTAGTGCACGTCGACGATCTTCTGCAGCGTGACGCGATCAGGGAAAGCGATGTAGTGGAAGAAGCAGCGGCGCAGGAAGGCGTCCGGCAGCTCTTTCTCGTTGTTGGAGGTAATGATGATGATCGGGCGCTTCTTGGCCTTGATGGTCTCGTCGATCTCGTAAACGTAGAACTCCATCCTGTCGAGTTCTTGCAGCAAGTCGTTGGGGAACTCGATGTCGGCCTTGTCGATTTCGTCGATCAGCAGAATCACCCGCTCTTCGGACTCGAAAGCCTCCCAGAGCTTGCCCTTTTTCAAGTAGTTACGGACGTCGTGAACCTTGTCCACGCCCAGTTGCGAATCCCGCAGGCGGCTGACCGCGTCGTACTCGTACAGGCCTTGATGTGCCTTGGTGGTGGACTTGATGTGCCAGGTAATCAACTTGGCGCCGAAGGACTCGGCCAGTTGCTCGGCGAGCATGGTCTTGCCGGTGCCTGGCTCGCCCTTGACCAGCAGTGGCCGCTCCAGGGTGATGGCGGCGTTGACCGCCAGCTTCAGGTCATCGGTGGCGACGTAGGCCTGGGTGCCTTCGAACTTCATCTGCTAATCCTCGAACGGTAACGCCGACCTGAACGGAACAGGGCGGGGCGCAATAGTTGTAGTGCCCGACTATAACGCGCTGCCCGGTCGACTGTGAACGCAGACGGGTTATTCAGTCTCTGAATGGGGCGTCACTTCGTGACTCATCCCGCATCCGGTTTGGGTCGTTCGTACTGGGCATTGAACGCCTGGATGAAACCGTTGCGTAAAATCTGTAAAAACGCCTCGAACGCGCTGATATTTCGCTGATGCACGTTGCCCCTGAGTTCGACGCGAGTGGCGAACTGGTTTTTCGCCTGGTTCTTCAGCACGTTCTCGGTGCCGCCGACAAGCGCTTCCCAGATGGAGCGGAAAATCCCTTTGTCCTTGTTCTCCACGTCCTGTTGCCAGCTGAACACTTCGACGTCCCGCAACAGTGGCTTGATATAGCCGGTGAGTTGACTCTTGTTGGCTTTGGCCTCGATGACCACGTCGCCATGGCCGGCATTGAAGTCGAATTTGCCGTAGGCCGAAGCGAAGTCGTTCAGGCGTTTGAGTTCAAGGTCCCTGGCGCGCAGGCGGAACTCGAAGTCTTCGAAATTGCTCAGCGGATCGAAGGTTGCCGTTGTTTCCAGCGGTGCATTCCCCGGTAACAGCGCCTTGCCATCGAAACGGGCATCGCGTTTGCCTTTGGTGTCGACTACGTTGGTCAGGTTGTAAATGCTGGCATTGACCTGAGTAGCGCTCAGGTTCACGGGTGGTTTTGAATTGAAGTTGTGAAAGGTGACCCGGCCATCGTTGATCCGCACTTCGTTCAGGGTAATCGGCAGCAATTTTTCCAACTGTGCCCGCCAGTCGGTGCCCTGACCGGTCTGGGAGTTTTTCTTGTTGGCGCCGCCATCGACGAAGTTCACCTCGGGTTTGTCGAACTGCGCCTTGGCCACCACGGCGTGGTCGTACCAGAGCGAGTGCCAACTGACGGAGAGATCGATCAATGGCGCGTTGACGAACGGCACCGGGACCTTGCCCTCGACCTTGACGATTTTCAGTCCGTTGATTTTGTACGCGCCACGCCACAGGGCCAAATCCACGTCGGCAATCTGCCCGCGGTAGTCGCCCATGTTGGCCAATCGCTCATTCAGGTAGTCACGCACCAGATAGGGCAGGGCGATGTGCAGGGCAACCAGCAATATAAAGAGGCCGGCGAGGGTCCACAGAGGCCAACTGTATCGACGCTTCATGGCAGCAAATCTCAGGCGGTATAAAGCGATTGACTGCTGTGCTAAGCGGACGTTCGATTGACTGGACGACCTCGAGTAACAGGCATACCTTGGAGGGCTAATTCAACGCGGTATAAGGACCCAGCCATGAGCCGTATCTATGCTGACAACGCCCACTCCATCGGCAATACGCCGCTGGTGCAGATCAATCGTATCGCCCCGCGCGGTGTCACCATTCTGGCCAAGATCGAAGGGCGCAACCCCGGTTATTCGGTCAAGTGCCGCATCGGCGCGAACATGATCTGGGATGCTGAAAGCAGCGGTAAACTCAAGCCCGGCATGACCATCATCGAACCGACCTCAGGCAATACCGGCATCGGCCTGGCATTCGTTGCCGCCGCCCGTGGTTATCGGTTGATGTTGACCATGCCCGCGTCCATGAGCATCGAACGACGCAAGGTGCTCAAGGCCCTTGGCGCCGAACTGGTGTTGACGGAGCCGGCCAAGGGCATGAAAGGCGCGATCGAGAAAGCCGCCGAAATCCTCGCCAGTGATCCGTCCACTTACTTCATGCCGGGGCAGTTCGAAAACCCGGCAAACCCGGCCATCCACGAAAAAACCACCGGCCCGGAAATCTGGAACGACACCGACGGTGCGGTCGACGTGCTGGTGGCGGGCGTCGGAACGGGTGGAACCATTACCGGGGTTTCGCGGTATATCAAGAATACCCAAGGCAAACCGATTCTCTCGGTGGCGGTGGAGCCAATGGTGTCTCCGGTGATTACCCAGGCGATCGCCGGGGAAGAGATCAAGCCGAGCCCGCACAAGATTCAGGGCATCGGCGCTGGTTTTGTGCCGAAGAACCTGGATTTGTCGATGGTCGATCGGGTGGAACTGGTCAGCGATGACGAATCCAAGGCGATGGCCCTGCGCCTGATGCATGAAGAAGGGATTTTGAGCGGCATTTCTTGCGGTGCCGCCATGGCCGTGGCCGTACGCCTGGCCGAAACCCCGGAAATGCAGGGCAAGACCATTGTGGTCATCCTGCCCGACTCCGGTGAACGCTATTTGTCGAGCATGCTGTTCAGCGATTTGTTTACCGAACAGGAAAACCAGCAATAGCATTTTATGGCTGTTTTGAAACCGAATCGGGGTTGATTCAGGTCAGCCCCCGTTCAGGAACCCTATGTTAAGAAGTGCTTTATTGCACAATCCTTAACACTGAATGTTGAGTAATACGGGTTTTTCCCGAGGCCGGTAGTGTTTATCATGGCCGACTGCCACGTCGGGTAAATGGCGTTGTGCGGAGTTTCCTATTCTCAAGGAGTCGTAGATGAGCTTTTCCTTTGTCGCGAAGGCGTCGGTGTTGCTGCTGTTCCTCGGCAGCACGCTCTATGTGCATTTGCGTGGCAAGGCGCGTTTGCCGGTCCTGCGTCAGTTCGTCAATCACTCGGCCCTGTTCGCGCCCTATAACGCCTTGATGTACCTGTTCTCCGGTGTGCCATCCAAGCCCTATCTGGACCGCAGCAAGTTCCCGGAACTCGACGTGCTCAGGGACAACTGGGAAGTTATCCGCGACGAAGCCATGCACCTGTTCGACGAGGGCTACATTCGCGCCGCCGAAAAGAACAACGACGCCGGTTTCGGTTCGTTTTTCAAGAAGGGCTGGAAGCGTTTTTACCTCAAGTGGTACGACAAACCGCTGCCGTCGGCCGAAACCTTGTGCCCGAAAACCGTGGCCTTGGTCAGCGGCATCCCGAATGTCAAAGGCGCCATGTTTGCGCTATTGCCCGGTGGCAGTCACCTCAACCCGCACCGCGACCCGTTCGCCGGCTCCCTGCGTTATCACCTGGGGCTATCGACGCCGAACTCCGATGATTGCCGCATCTTCGTCGACGGTCAGGTCTACGCCTGGCGTGATGGCGAAGACGTGATGTTCGATGAAACCTACGTGCACTGGGTCAAGAACGAAACCGAGCAAACCCGCGTCATCCTGTTCTGCGACATCGAACGCCCCTTGAGCAACCGCCTGATGACCCGCATCAACCGCTGGATCAGCGGCTGGCTGGGGCGTGCTACTGCGCCGCAGAACCTTGACGATGAACGCGTTGGCGGGATCAACCAGGCCTATGCCTGGAGCAAGAGCTTCAGCGACAAATTCAGCGGCGCGGTCAAGCAGTGGAAGCGCCGCAACCCTAAAGCCTATCGCGTGCTGCGACCGGTGCTGGCGGTGGTGGTATTGACGTTGTTGGGGTATTGGTTGTTTGGTTGAGGCCAATCATTGAATGAAAAAACCGCTCTTTGGGAGCGGTTTTTTTTGCCTGTGAGTTTTAGGGGCGCCCGGCGAGCAGGCTAGGCTCTTCGGTTTCGGTACCCGTCGCAATAACCTGCAGAATGTGCCGTTGACTGGCTGTCAGCTCTACAGCAATGGGCTTGTTTTCTGTTGTGGGCGAGCTTTTCTTTGTGGGGGACTTTTTAATTACTTTGCGCATCTTCCCTCCGCCGTTGGTTATTAATTGAACAGTTTTCACGATACTAGGCTCTCCAGTGCTTTGACAAGTCGGCCTTCAGCATCAAAGTAAAAACCGAGTTGTTGGTAAATGGAAATTGCACCCTCCAGCGGCTCCTGAACTTCAATGAACCTGCTGCCGATGATTTGGGCATACTGTTCGATGACCAATAGGGCCAAAGGAGCAATACGATTTTTCAAAGGATGGACTTCACTCGGACATCCCTCCAATCGCACGATGCGGATTCGTTGCCGACTGTTGTTTGGATTTGCGAAGCATAGCCCGCACAGTTCTTCATCGAACCAAATGGCGAGGTCCAGAGCCAAGGGCTCCCTCGCTTTCCACCCAACGACCTCACCCCATGAAAAGTGTGGATCGTCCCAGCGTTCAAAAGCATTCAATGCCTGCGCGCTGATTGCTTCAAAGCGTACTCTGGATAGATCGAGGACTGTGGGGCCGGCCCTCTCCAGTTCATGTTGCAGGTGGGCAGTATTAATACCGGCCAGCTTTCTAGCTCTTGATCGATACAACTGATACCGAAGATGAGTCCGTTCCCTTGGCATTTGATCTCTTGCATTCCATGTCCCCCATAGCGGGCGATTCCGTTTCGCCCAGAGTAAGCAGCGCTTCCCCGGCTGTCGTTACTGGCCATTTGGTCAAGTCATTGCAATCCATGTCACGCGCTGGTTATAGTCGGCGCTCGGTGGTTTCCTGAGCCACCGTTCCACCCATCAAAAAAGATCAGCCCATGCCAGCTTTCCTCATCAACGCGGTAGTCGATTCAGCGGTCAACGCTGGCGTCGTGCCGTGCGGGGATCAGCAGCCTGCGCAGATCAGTCATTACCCTCCACCTGTCAGTAGCACGCCGGTGTGCGCAGTCGTATCACCGCCGGGCGTTGGCTTTTCGGGCTGATCAGCTTTTTCCGCTGCTCTCCTGTGCCCGTCTGAAAAAACTACTGAATTTCAGCTTCGGCTGAGTTGGCTTTTTGCCTGACTACAGGTGGTATTCATGTTTGTCCTTTCGAAAAAGTCCGCGCTTGCGGCGACGTCCACGTGCCTGTTCGTTCTGCTGTGGAGCAGCGGGGCGATTTTCTCCAAATGGGGGCTGGCCCACGCCTCGCCCTTTGCCTTTCTGCTGATTCGCTTCGCCATCGCTCTGTGCGGGTTGGTGCTGCTGGTGCCGCTGCTCAAGCTGAAACTGCCCAAGGGCGGCAAGCCGATGTTGTATGCGATGGCCACGGGCGTGGTGTTGCTGGGGGCTTATCAGATTTTCTATCTGCTGGCCCTCGACCTCAAAGTTACACCGGGCGTGATGGCAACCATCATGGGCGTTCAACCGATTCTCACCGTAGTGATCATGGAGCGGCACCGATCAATAAGCCGGATGTTCGGTCTGGCGTTGGGCTTGGCCGGATTGATCATGGTGGTTTATCAGGGCATTGGGCTGGCCGGGATGTCGATGGCCGGAATGCTCTGCGGTCTGTTGGCGCTGGCGAGCATGACGTTCGGTTCGATCATGCAGAAACGCATCACCGACAATCCCCTCGGCACACTGCCGGTGCAGTACCTGGCCGGGCTGTTGTTGTGCGGGGTGTTTGTGCCGTTCCAGCCGTTTCACGTCGAATACAGCACAGGCTTCATCGTACCGGTGTTATGGATGGGGTTGGTGGTATCGGTACTGGCAACGCTGTTGCTCTATCGGCTGATCGCCCGGGGCAATCTGGTGAATGTCACCAGTCTGTTTTACCTGGTGCCAGCGGTGACGGCGGTGATGGATTACCTGATTTTCGGTAACCGGCTGGCGGCGTTGAGCCTGTTGGGCATGGCGCTGATCATTGTCGGCCTGGTGTTTGTGTTCCGTAAGACTGCTTGAAATAAACAAGGCCCGGGGCATGAGCTCCGGGCCTTTGCAGGTGATCCGACTTGCTTGCGAAGGCGGTTTTATCGGGCAACCACCTCAACCGGCTTCACCACCGCCGGCTTCAACACCAGCCACAACGCCACCGCAATCAACACCCCGCCATAAAGGTGCGCCATCGACAGCGGCTCATCCAGCAACAGCGCCCCCCACAATACCCCGAACGGCGGGATCATGAAGGTCACGGTCATCGACTTCACCGGGCCGATCGAGCTGAGCAAACGGAAGTAAACGATGTAGGCAAACGCGGTGCAGCCCAAGCCCAATCCCAGCAACGACAACCAGACACTCCAGCCGCCCCAGCTCGCCGGTGGCTGGCTGATCACGCTGTAGCCGAACAGCGGCAGCAAAAACAAGGTGGCGCCGAGCATGCTGCCCAGGGCCGACAGGCGACTGTCGAGGCCGCCGGCCTGGTCGAGCCAGCGGCGGGCGAGGAAGCCGGCAAAGCCATAACAGGTGGTAGCCATCAGGCACGCCAGTGCGCCCATCAGCAGTTGCATATCGAACGCCACCGGACCTGCACGGGTGAGGATGCCGACGCCAAACAGTCCGAGAAACACCCCGCAGACCTTCGCCCCGGTGAGTTTTTCACTGAAGAACAACCCGCCGATCAACACGCCCATCAAGGGCGTGGTGGCGTTGAAAATCGCCGAATAGCCGGCCGGCAGCACTTGCGCGGCCACGGAATAGAGCGTCGCCGGAACCCCGGAGTTGATTACTCCGAGCAGCATCACCGTCTTGAGTTTGCCTTTGAAATCCCAGCTGATACGCAGCAGCCCGACGATCACCAGCAGCCCGACAGCGGCAATCGATACACGGAAAAAGGCAGTGGGGATTGTGCCAATCACTGGGGCGATAATGCGCATGAACAGAAAGCTCGCTCCCCAAATGGCGGCAAGTGACAACAAACGCAGGATATCGACGGGGTTCACAGCACTTTCCTTCCTTGATTGGCGCGCAAGTGTCGCGCCAGTCGGGGTACAAGGCAATGGTTGCGTTGCGTCACACGGGGCCACTAAGCTCAGGCTCCAACGATAAGAACAGCCGCAGAGGTTCCACCATGCCGCAGCAATGGCCAGCCGCCGACATCGCCCGAATGATCCTCGATGGCTTTGACGATTACCGCGAGCATTTCCGTCAGATCACCGACGGCGCTCGAGCGCGTTTCGAGCAGGCCCAGTGGCAGGCGACGCAAGTCGCGTCGGCGGCGCGGATCAATCTCTATGAAGAAAAGGTCGGCGAAACGGTAGCCCGCCTGCATGCGTCGTTCGCCACCGATGTGCTGATGGACGTCAGCAATTGGCCGCTGGTCAAAAGCGCCTACATCAGCCTGATCGACCTGCGCTTCGACGATGAGCTGTCCGAGACCTGGTACAACTCGATTTTCTGCGGGCTGTTCAGCCACGACCTGATCAGCGACGGCTGCATGTTCATCCACACCACGCGGCCAAGCCTGCGCCGCGCCCGGGCGGCGCAAACCCGCACCTACAAGCCCCATGGCCAGTTGTCCGGCATGCTCGCGAGCATTTTTTCCGACTATCGCTTCAGCGAGGATTACGCCGATTTGTCCGGCGACCTGCGGCGCCTCGAAGCGCAGTTGCGCGAGAACCTTCCGGACTGGGTCTGCAAGGACCCGGAACTGAGTGTCGAGCTGTTTTCCTCGGTGCTTTACCGCAACAAGGGCGCCTATCTGGTGGGGCGCATTTACACCCAGGACGATCAATGGCCACTGGTGATTCCGCTGCTGCACCGCGAAGGCCGGGGCATCCAGATCGATGCACTGATCACCGACGAGGCGGAGGTGTCGATCATCTTCTCCTTCACCCGTTCGTATTTCATGGTCGATGTGCCGGTACCGGCGGAGTTCATCGGCTTTCTCAAACGCATCCTGCCAGGCAAACACATCGCCGAGCTGTACACCTCGATCGGCTTCTACAAGCATGGCAAGTCCGAGTTCTACCGGGCGCTGATCAATCATCTGGCCAACACCGACGACCAGTTCATCATGGCACCCGGCGTGCGCGGGATGGTCATGAGCGTGTTTACGCTGCCGGGCTTCAATACCGTATTCAAAATCATCAAGGACCGCTTCTCGCCGTCGAAAAACGTCGATCGGGCCACGGTGATTGAAAAGTATCGCCTGGTGAAAAGCGTCGACCGGGTCGGGCGCATGGCCGACACCCAGGAGTTCGCCGACTTCCGTTTCCCGTTGAGCAAGTTCGAGCCGGCATGCCTGGAAGAACTGCTTGAAGTGGCGCCGTCCACGGTGTCGGTGGAAGGCGATACGGTGCTGATTCGTCACTGCTGGACCGAACGCCGGATGACGCCGTTGAACCTTTATCTGGAACACGCCAACGAAGCGCAGGTGCGCGAGGCGCTGGAAGATTATGGCCTGGCGATCAAGCAACTGGCGGCGGCGAACATTTTCCCCGGCGACATGCTGCTGAAAAACTTTGGCGTCACCCGTCACGGTCGCGTGGTGTTTTATGACTACGACGAGATTTGTTTCCTGACCGAAGCCAACTTCCGCCACATCCCGCAACCGCGCACGCCGGAAGACGAAATGGCCTCCGAGCCGTGGTACTCGATCGGGCCACTGGACGTGTTCCCCGAGGAGTTTCCACCGTTCCTGTTTGCCGATTCCGGGCAGCGAAAACTGTTCGATCAGTTGCACGGCGAGCTGTACAACGCCGATTACTGGAAGGGGCTGCAGGAAGCGATTCGGGCGGGGAAGGTGATTGATGTGTTTCCGTATCGGCGTAAGGGCCTGGATAACGAGTAGTCGGACTCTCACGACCCCGTAGCAGCTGTCGAGCCCCAGCGAGGCTGCGAAGCAGTCGCCAATCCGATCACCTCGGTTCACCTGAAACACCGCACTGGATGATTTTACGACTGCTTCGCAGCCTCGCTGGGGCTCGACAGCTGCTACGGGGGATCTCGCTTGTCCCTTAAATCTGCGACAATCCGCCTCCTGCGCCACTAGACGACTTTTGCGTACCTGATGACTGACGAATCGCCTTCCATCGACAAACTGCTGAAAAACCTCGATCACGCCATGCTCGCCGACCGCCACCGGCTGCGGCGGCAGTTGCTTGAGCTGCGCAAGAAACCTGACGAGGCCAAGCTGGCCCAGTGGGTGACGCGCACACAGGCGTCCTGTGATCAGGTGTTGGCCCGGCGCGCCAGCCTGCCGGTGATTCGTTATGACGACAGCCTGCCGATCGCCGCCAAGCGCGACGAAATCAAAGCGGCGTTGCTCAAACATCAGGTGCTGATCATTGCCGGCGAAACCGGGTCGGGTAAAACCACCCAGTTGCCGAAGATCTGCCTGGAAATCGGCCGCGGCCAGCACGGCCTGATCGGCCACACCCAGCCCCGTCGAATCGCTGCCCGCAGCGTGGCGAGCCGCGTTGCCGAGGAGTTGGCGACGCCGTTGGGCGCGCTGGTCGGCTATCAGGTGCGGTTCGAGGACCAGAGCGATGCCAACACCCTGATCAAACTGATGACCGACGGCATCCTGCTGGCGGAAACCCAGAACGACCGCTACCTCGAACGCTACGACACGATCATCGTTGACGAAGCCCACGAACGCAGCCTGAACATCGACTTTTTGCTCGGTTACCTGAAAACCCTGCTGCCCCGTCGCCCGGACCTTAAGGTCATCATCACCTCGGCCACCATCGACCTGGAGCGTTTCTCCAAACACTTCGATGACGCGCCGATTGTCGAGGTCTCCGGTCGCACCTTCCCGGTGGAAACCTGGTATCGCCCGCTGACCCTGGAGCAGGACGAGGAGGGCAACCGCGTCGAGGATGACCTGACCGTGGATCAGGCGATCCTCGCCACCCTCGACGAAATCGCCGCGTTCGAACGCAGCGAGCGCAAGAGCCCCGGCGACGTGTTGGTGTTCCTGCCCGGCGAGCGCGAGATTCGTGACGCGGCGGACATGCTGCGCAAGGCCCAGCTCAAACACACCGAGATTCTGCCGTTGTACGCACGGCTGTCGCCGGCCGAGCAGCAGCGGATTTTCCAGTCGCATCCGGGGCGTCGAGTGGTTCTGGCGACCAACGTTGCGGAAACCTCGCTGACGGTGCCGGGCATTCGTTACGTGATCGACAGCGGCACCGCGCGCATCAGCCGCTACAGCTACCGCGCCAAGGTTCAGCGCCTACCCATCGAAGCGATTTCCCAGGCCAGTGCCAACCAGCGTAAAGGTCGCTGTGGGCGGGTCGAACCAGGGATTTGCGTGCGCTTGTACAGCGAAGAAGATTTCATCGGTCGCCCGGAATTCACCGATCCGGAGATCCTGCGGACCAACCTCGCGGCGGTGATTCTGCAGATGCTGCACCTGCGCCTCGGCGAGATCACTGATTTTCCGTTTATCGAGCCGCCGGATGGCAAGGCCATCAGCGACGGTTTCAACCTGCTGCAAGAGCTCTCGGCGGTGGATCGCAACAGTCAGCTGACCCCGCTCGGCCGGCAACTGGCGCGGCTGCCGGTGGACCCGCGCATGGGTCGCATGCTGCTGGAAGCGGCCAAGCTCGGCAGCTTGCAGGAAGTGCTGATTGTCGCCAGCGCCATGTCGATCCAGGACCCGCGCGAGCGTCCGCCGGAGCGTCAGCAAGCCGCCGATCAGGCCCACGCCCAGTGGAAAGACGTGGACTCGGACTTCGCCGGGCTGGTCAATCTGTGGCGAGGCTTCGAAGAACAGCGCCAGGCCCTGACGGCCAGTCCGCTGCGCAACTGGTGCCGCAAGAATTTCCTCAATTACCTGCGCCTGCGCGAGTGGCGCGATTCCCATCGCCAGTTGAGCCTGATCTGCCGCGACATGCAGCTGAGCCTCAACAAAGAGCCGGCGGATTACCCTAAGCTGCACAAAGCCGTGCTGTCGGGTTTGCTCAGCCAGATCGGTCAGAAAACCGAAGACGGCGATTACCTCGGCGCCCGTCAGCGACGCTTCTGGATTCACCCGTCGTCGGGCCTGGGCAAGAAACGCCCGCAATGGCTGATGACCGCCGAACTGGTGGAAACCACCAAGCTGTACGCGCGGATGGTCGCCAAGATCGACGCCGACTGGATCGAGCCGCTGGCCGGGCACTTGATCAAGAAAAACCACTTCGAACCCCATTGGGAGAAGAAGCGTGGACAGGTCGTGGCTTTCGAACAGATCACCCTGTTCGGGCTGATCGTGGTCGGACGCCGGCCGGTGCATTACGGGCCGGTCGACCCGGTGGTGTCCCGCGAGTTGTTTATCCGCGAAGCCTTGGTGCGTGGTGAGATTCAATCCAAAGCCAAGTGCCTGACGGCCAACAAGCAACTGCTGGAACAGCTCGACGAACTGGAAGCCAAGGCCCGTCGCCGGGACATTCTGGCCGACGAAGAAACCCTGTTCGCCTTCTACGATGCGCGCCTGCCGGCGGAGATCCACCAGACCGCGACCTTCGACAGTTGGTACCGGATCAACAGCCAGAAAGACCCGCAGCTGCTGATCATGCGCGAAGAAGACGTGCTGGCCCGCGAAGCCAGTGAAGTCACCGCCGCGCATTACCCGGACACCCTGCACATCGGCGACTTGGAACTGGCGCTGAGTTATCACTTCGAACCCAACCATCCGCGTGACGGCGTGACCTTGCGCGTGCCCGCACCGCTGTTGCCGATGCTGCCGCCGGAGCGCCTGGAATGGCTGGTGCCGGGCGTGATCGAGGCCAAGTGCATTGCGCTGGTGCGCAACCTGCCCAAGGCCCTGCGCAAGAATTTCGTGCCGGTGCCGGATTTCGTCAAAGCCGCGTTGCAGCGCATCACGTTTGCCGAGGGCTCATTGCCTCTGGCCCTGGGCCGTGAGTTGCTGCGCATGACCGGAGCACGGGTCAGCGACGAGGCGTGGGCCGAAGCGTCGCAGCAGGTCGAAAGCCATTTGCGGATGAACCTGGAAATCGTCGACGGCCAGGGCAAGTTCCTCGGCGAAGGGCGTGACCTGGCCGAGTTGACCGCACGCTTTGCCGAGGCCAGCCAGGCCGCCTTGGCCGTGCCGCAAACCGCGAAAAGCCAGCAGCCGGTGGAGGCGAAAGTCTTTGCCGCCGTCGCCGAGAAAACCCAACAGAAGATCGCCGGGCTGTCGATGACGGTGTATCCGGCGCTGGTGGAAGAGGCCGGTACGGTGAAGGAGGGGCGCTTCTCGACCCCGGCCGAAGCCGAGTTCCAGCATCGCCGGGCCTTGCAGCGCTTGCTGATGCAGCAATTGGCGGAACCGGCGAAGTTCCTGCGCGGCAAGTTGCCGGGGCTGACCGAGTTGGGCCTGATGTACCGCGAGCTGGGGCGCATCGACAGCCTGGTGGAAGACATCCTGCTGGCCAGTCTCGACAGCTGCATCCTCGATGGCGAAGACCCGCTGCCGCGCGATGGCGCCGCACTGGCGTCCCTGGCCGAGCGTAAGCGCGGCGCCTGGACCGAGCACGCCGAGCGTCTGGCCAGGTTGACCCTGGAGATTCTCAAGCATTGGCACGGCCTGCAAAAACGCTTCAAGGGCAAGATCGACCTGGCGCAAGCCGTGGCCTTGAACGACATCAAGCAGCAGCTCAGCCATCTGGTGTACCCGGGGTTCGTGCGGGAAACGCCGATGCCGTGGCTCAAGGAGCTGCCGCGTTACCTCAAGGCCGTCGAGCAGCGTTTCGAGAAAATCGGCGCTCAGGTGCAAAGGGACCGAGTCTGGAGCGGCGAATTGTCCGGGCTCTGGAGCCAATACCAGACCCGCGCCAACAAGCATGCCCAGGAAGGCAAGCGCGATCCGCAACTGGAGCTTTATCGCTGGTGGCTGGAGGAATACCGGGTTTCGCTGTTCGCGCAGCAATTGGGAACCAAGGTGCCGATCTCCGACAAGCGCTTGAACAAGCAATGGAGCCAGGTCGAACCTTAACCCCTGTGGGAGCGGGCAAGCCCGCTCCCACAGCGTCAGCAAGTATTCGATCCAGCAAAAGGGGCCAAAAGCCAGCGTTTATGGCAAACTTCGCGCCTATAAACGCCGGCCCCGCGGTTTTGAGCCTCCACGGGCCCGGGCGGATCGGAATAAAGCGATGCCGGGTTTGTGTCCGGAACCTGGAATAGACCCTTTGTGTGTTGGTACGACGGTGCCAGCGCTTTCTGCCTGAACGGATTAGAGAAACGACCATGCATAATGTCGTCATCAGCGGCACCGGCCTGTACACCCCGGCCAACAGCATCTCCAACGAAGAGCTGGTGCAGTCTTTCAACGCTTACGTCGCGCAGTTCAACGCCGACAACGCCGAAGCCATTGCGCGCGGCGAAATTCAGGCATTGACCGAGTCCAGCGCAGCATTCATCGAAAAAGCCTCCGGCATCAAAAGCCGCTTTGTCATGGACAAGGAAGGCATCCTCGACCCGCAACGCATGGCGCCACGCTTGCCCGAGCGCTCCAATGACGAGTGGTCGGTGCTGTGCCAGATGGCCATCGGCGCGGCCGAGCAAGCCTTGCAGCGCGCCGGCAAGACCGCCGCTGACATCGATGGTGTGATCGTCGCCTGCTCCAACCTGCAACGCGCCTACCCGGCCATCGCTATCGAAGTTCAGGAAGCGCTGGGCATCCAGGGGTTCGGTTTCGACATGAACGTGGCGTGCTCCTCGGCGACCTTCGGCATCCAGGCCGCGGCCAACAGCGTGCAACTGGGCCAGGCCCGGGCGATCCTGATGGTCAACCCGGAAGTCTGCACCGGTCACCTGAATTTCCGCGATCGCGACAGCCACTTCATCTTCGGCGATGCCGCCACGGCGGTGATCATCGAACGTGCGGATCTGGCGACGTCCAAGTACCAGTTCGACGTGGTCAGTACCAAACTGCTGACCAAGTTCTCCAACAACATCCGCAACAACTTCGGCTTCCTCAACCGCGCTGCGGAAGAGGGCATCGGCGCCCCCGACAAACTGTTCGTCCAGGAAGGCCGCAAGGTGTTCCGCGATGTCTGCCCGATGGTCGCCGAACTGATTGCCAAACACCTGGAAGAAAACCAGCTCAACATCAGCGACGTGAAGCGCTTCTGGCTGCACCAGGCCAACCTCAGCATGAACCACCTGATCGTCAAGAAGCTGCTGGGCCGTGATGCCACCGAAGCGGAAGCCCCGGTGATTCTCGACACCTACGCCAATACCAGCTCCGCCGGTTCGGTGATTTCGTTCCACAAGAATCAGGACGATCTGGTCAGCGGTTCGCTGGCCGTGCTCAGCTCGTTCGGCGCCGGTTACTCGATTGGCAGCGTGATTCTGCGCAAACGTTGATCGAAGGGGTTGTTGTTCTTTCCTCTGGCTTGTGATGACTTTTCCTACATTGGAAATAGTCGGAAGGCTGTAATTTTCGGAAATGCCAGCAGGACGATGCCTACAGGCGAAGTCCTGCTGTTTTCATTTTCGAGGTCAGAACAAGGGGTTTGTTAATGGCGGCTGACGACGCGCAACTGCTTGAGCGCTTGCTGGCAGGTGAACAAAAGGCTTTCAAAGAGTTGGTCAGCACCTATCAGAGCGCCATGCGTGCGGTGGCCTACGCTATTGTGGGCAACCGGCATGCCGACGAAATCGTTCAGGATGCCTGGCTATCGGTTGTGCGTAACCTGAGCGGATTCGAGGGCCGTTCGAGCCTCAAGACCTGGCTGCTGACCATCACCGCCAACTCGGCCAAGAGTCGCTACAAACAAAACCGCCGGGAAGTGTTGCTCGATGACCTGCCATCGCCTCACGGCACGATCGATGACGATCGTTTTTCATCGAGCGATGGTCATTGGCTGGTGGCACCGTTTGCCTGGCATCAGGACACGCCAGAGGCGTTGTTGACCGAAAACGAACTGCGCGAATGCCTGGAGCACACATTGCTCAGTTTGTCGGAACTGCAAAGCAGCGTTCTGCTGTTGCGCGAGCGCCAGGGGCTGGAGCTGGAGGAAATCTGTAATCTTCTGGAAATCTCGCTCTCCAATGTGCGAGTGCTGCTGCATCGGGCACGGTTGAAGGTTTTTGCGACCTTGGAGCATTTTGAGGAAACCGGCGAATGTTGACCTGTAAGGAACAAGTGGCGCGCTCCAGTGATTATCTCGATGGCCAGTTGAGTTTTCGCGAGCGTCTGATGATGCGGCATCACTTGATGTTTTGCCCCAATTGTCGGCGATTCATTCGGCAGATGCGGTTGATGCAGGCGACCTTGCGGGTGATGCCGCAGAAGCCGGTCGAGGATGTGGAGGCGCTGGCCGAGCGGCTGGCGGCGCAGCGGCGTAAAGATCGTTCCTGAAGGAAAGCACAGGCCGGCGCGGGTGAAACGAACGGATGATGGGGATCGTCGCCCCGCGCCAGACTGTTGAACCTCTTCAAACGACACGACCGGATGTAAACCGCATCGTTTGAAGTGTGTTGCATGATTGCTTAGAACTTCGCTTCCGCGTCCAGTTGCAGCGTGTTGGTGTTGGCATCGCGCTGGGTACGGCTGGAGAAGTCGGCTTTGGTCAGGAAGTAAGTGGCGCCGAGGGCGAAGTTCTTGTCGATGTCATAACCGACTTTGAACTTGTGGCCGCGAGAACCGGTGGTGCCGTTGGCGAAGTCCGAGTCGGTGAAGGCGCCGACCACGGCGTTACGCTGCACGTCGCGGTAGTTGTAGTCGAGGTTGAGGCCGAAGACTTTCGACTTGGCACCCACCAGCCAGGCAGTGTCCTGATCGGTCACGGCATCGTTGTTCTTCACATATTGGCCGTAGAACGACAGTGGCATCGGCAGGCCGCCGATATCGATCTGGCTGAAACCTTCGTACAGGCGGAACTCGTTGTTGGCCGAATTGCCGTTGACGGCCAGGGCGCACGGTGTGGACGTGCCGGTGCAACGGCTGTCTTGGTCGTTCTGGTAGGCATAGACGCTGCCGCCGACGGTCAGTTTCAGGTTGTCGGTGATGGCGAAACGGCTGCCCAACTGGCCGGCGGTCAGACGCAGATCGTGACGAAATTGCACGCCTTCGCCGTCGACGTTGTCCTTGAGGTTGTAGTTGCCCAGGCTACCGAACAGCTCGGCGCTGCTGCCCAGCGGGTATTTGTAGGTAACGGCCAGACCTTCCGGGTTGATGTCGCTGTCCCAGATCACATCACCCATGCTGACCCATGGCTGCAGCATCTTGCCGCCGATCACATGCAGGTTTTTGATGGCGTCCGGGTGGTAGTCGATGTAGCCCAGATCCAGCCAGATCTGCTTCTTGTCGAAGTAGTTGTCCATGTCCTGGTTGGTCGAGCGCGCATCGTCACCGCCGCCGGTGGCAATGCGAATGCCGGTGTCCACTTGCGGGTTGATTTCGCTGTAGGCACCCAGGCGGGCGCGGATGCGTTGACGATCCTTGTCGCGGCCACCGTTGTTGGGTTCGCCGTCGATCTTGACCGTTTCCTGGCGCACGCGAACGTCGCCCTTGAACTGGGTCTTGGCGGCCCAGGCCAGTTTCTGGTCGAAGGCGCTCAGCTCGTTGGCTTTCTTCGCGGCGACCGCTATTTGTTCATTGGTCTCTTGCTGCGCCTGCTGCGCGATTTGCTGAGCCTTCTGATCCTTGGCCAATTCTGTTTGCAGTTCAACGTACTGCGCCTGGGAAATAGAACCGTTAGCCTTGAGCATATCGAGCAGTTTGGCGTCGACTGCGGCACTGGCCGGAACACTCATGGCCAGCAACAGGCCACCGCACAAGGCCGCCGCAGTTTTCGTGGAAGCAAGACGCATAGCAATCTCCGAAGATGAGAGGGATGGCTGAACCATCCTGGACACAACCGACGGTTGAAGGTCGGAAAACAGTGGCCGGGTAGAACCCGGCGCTCTAAAAACAGGCGCCAGTATCGCGATGGTTTATGACAAGTCGGTGGCAAAGTGATGGCATGTCGATGACGTTATAAAAAGCTTCTGAAATGCCCGATTCAGAGCCTTGCATCGGATTGACGCGTGTGGATTGCCCTGCGATCGGCGATACTCGCGGAGCTGTCACGCCAAGATGTGGAGAGGAAAATGCCGCTGCAACGTCTGCATACACTGTCGCAAATCGCAGCCCGTACCTGGGATGCCCTGGTGCCGGAGAATCAGCCGTTTCTGCGCCATGCGTTCCTCGCTTCACTGGAAGACAGTGGCAGCCTCGGCCCGCATTCCGGCTGGCAGCCCGAGCATTTGCTGCATGTTGAAGGCGATCGCCTGATCGCTGCATTGCCCAGTTATCGCAAATGGCATTCCTACGGCGAATACGTGTTCGACCATGCCTGGGCCGATGCCTGTGAGCGTGCCGGCATCGACTACTACCCCAAGCTGTTGACGGCGGTGCCGTTCAGCCCGGTCAGCGGGCCGCGAATACTGGCGGCGACGATCGAGGACGGTTTCGAGCTCTTGCAGAGCCTGCCGGGTTATCTGGAGATAGAAAAACTTTCCAGCGTCCACATCAATTTCACCGATCCGTTCACCGACGCTGCATTGGCCGAACAGCCAGGCTGGTTGCAGCGCATTGGCTGTCAGTACCACTGGCAGAATCGTGGTTACCGGGATTTTCAGGATTTCCTCGATGCCCTCAGTTCGCGCAAGCGCAAGCAAATGCGCAAGGAGCGTGAGCAAGTGGCGGGGCAGGGCATCGACTTCGAATGGCTGGAAGGGCGGCAGCTGGATCAGGCTCAGTGGGATTTTGTATATGCCTGCTACGCCAATACCTACGCGGTGCGTCGGCAAACGCCGTATATGACGCGAGAGTTTTTCAGTCTGTTGGCCGAGCGCATGCCGGAGTCGATTCGGGTGGTGCTGGCCAAACAAGGTTCACGGCCGGTGGCCATGGCCTTCAGCCTGGTCGGGGGCGACAGCTTTTATGGTCGTTACTGGGGCTGCCTGACGGAGTTCGATCGCCTGCACTTCGAGACCTGTTTCTATCAGGGTATGGATTACGCGATTGCCAACGGCTTTCAGCGTTTCGATGCCGGTGCTCAGGGCGAGCACAAACTGATTCGCGGCTTTGAACCGGTGATCACCCATTCCTGGCATTACCTGCGCCATCCGGGTTTGAAGTCGGCGGTGAAAGACTTCCTCGAGCGCGAACGCGTCGGGGTGCTGGGGTATGCAGAAGAGGCGAAGACCGCCTTGCCTTACCGACAAGGTTGATCTTCGCCGTTGATTGCAGGCTCAGTCGCGCAGATTAACTGTCTTCTTTGCCCAGCCAGCGATACATCACACCACCGATGACCGCCCCCAGAATCGGCGCCAGCCAGAACAGCCACAGTTGTTGAATCGCCCAACCACCGACAATCAGCGCCGGACCCGTACTGCGGGCCGGGTTGACCGAGGTGTTGGTGACCGGAATCGAGATCAGATGGATCAGGGTCAGCGCCAGGCCGATGGCGATGGGCGCCAGCCCGGCCGGGGCGCGTTTATCGGTGGCGCCGAGAATGATCAGGATGAACATGGCGGTCATCACCAGTTCACTGACAAACCCCGCCGCCATCGAGTAGCCGCCTGGCGAGTGTTCGCCGTAGCCATTGGACGCCAGGCCGCTGGCCAGTTCGAAGCCGGGTTTGCCACTGGCGATGAAGTACAGCAGGGCCGCTGCGATGATCCCGCCAATCACCTGGGCGATGATGTAGGCGGGTAGTTCTTTGGCAGGGAAGCGTCCCCCGACGACCAGTCCGACCGAAACCGCAGGGTTGAGATGACAACCCGAGATGTGGCCGATGGCGAAGGCCATCGTCAGTACCGTCAAACCGAATGCCAGGGACACCCCCAGTAAACCGATCCCCACGTTTGGAAACGCTGCCGCCAGAACCGCACTGCCGCAACCCCCCAATACCAGCCAGAACGTACCTACCAATTCTGTAGCCGAACGTTTGAACAAAGACATAGCGAGTTTCCCTATCGAGATAACACTGTCGTTGTGCATCCGGTAGATGGACTACAGAACCATCTCCAGTACTCTGGCTGAGTACAGCAGGGTTTTTACGGAATTCCAGTGACCATAAAAACCGCCAGAGCCCATGGTTTGCGGGTTCTGGCGGTTTCTGGTGTTCTTCTGCATGGCTGATGGCGCCAAGATCGCGGCTCAATCGATCCCGACAAACCCGCCGGTCTGGTGTTGCCACAACCGTGCATACAAACCGCCATGGGCCAGCAGTTCGGCGTGGCTGCCGGTTTCGGCGATCTTGCCGTTTTCCAGCACCACCAACCGGTCCATCCGGGCGATGGTCGAGAGACGGTGGGCGATGGCGATCACGGTTTTGCCTTGCATCAGGGTTTCGAGGCTTTCCTGGATCGCGGCTTCGACTTCCGAGTCCAGTGCCGAGGTCGCTTCGTCCATGATCAGGATCGGCGCGTCCTTGAGCAGCACCCGGGCGATAGCGATCCGCTGACGCTGGCCACCGGAGAGTTTCACCCCGCGCTCACCGACATGCGCATCAAAACCGGTGCGTCCTTCGGAGTCCGACAGCAGCGGAATGAACTCGTCGGCGCGGGCCTTGTGCACCGCTTCCCAGAGTTCGGCGTCGGTGGCGTCGGGTTTGCCATACAGCAAATTGTCGCGGATCGAACGGTGCAGCAGCGAGGTGTCCTGGGTGATCATGCCGATGCGTTCACGCAGGCTTTCCTGGCCGACTTCGGCAATGTTCTGGCCGTCGATGAGGATCCGCCCGCCCTGCACGTCATACAGGCGCAGCAGCAGATTGACCAACGTCGATTTGCCGGCACCGGAGGGGCCGATCAGGCCGATTTTCTCGCCGGGCTTGATGATCAAGTTGAGGTCGCCGATGACTCCGCTTTTCTTGCCATAGTGGAAATCGACGTGCTCGAAACGCACCTCGCCACGGGCCACGTTCAAAGGCTTGGCCTGCTCGCGGTCGGTGATGCTGACCGGCTGGGAAATGGTCTGCAAGCCGTCCTGAACCATGCCGATGTTTTCGAAAATGCCAGTGACTACCCACATGATCCAGCCAGACATGTTGACGATGCGAATCACCAGGCCAGTGGCGAGAGCTATGGCGCCCACTGAGATCAGCGACTGCGTCCACAGCCACAGCGCGAGGCCAGTGGTGCTGACGATCAGCAGGCCGTTCATGCTGGTGATGGCCACGTCCATACTGGTGACCACGCGGCCGGCCAGTTGGGCTTTTTCGGTTTGTTCCTTGATCGCTTCGCGGGCGTATTGCTGCTCGAAGTTGGTGTGAGCGAACAGCTTCAGGGTGGTGATGTTGGTATAGCCATCGACGATCCGCCCCATGAGTTTGGAGCGCGCATCGGACGACACCACCGAGCGCTCCTTGACCCGTGGTACGAAATAGTAGAGGGCGCCAATGAAGGCGGCGATCCAGGTCAGCAACGGGATCATCAGGCGCCAGTCGGCTTCGGCGAACAGCACCAATGAACTGATCGCATAGATCAGCACGTGCCATAGCGCGTCCACCGCTTGCACGGCAGAGTCGCGCAGGGAGTTGCCGGTCTGCATGATGCGTTGGGCGATGCGCCCGGCGAAGTCGTTCTGGAAGAAATTGAGGCTCTGTTTGAGCACGTAACTGTGGTTTTGCCAGCGAATCAGGCTGGTCAGGCTGGGGCTCAAGGTCTGGTGTACCAGCAAGTCATGCAGGCCGACGAATATCGGGCGCAGGACCAGCGCAACCACCGCCATCCAGGCCAGTTCGATGCCGTGTTCCTTGAAAAAATTGACGTTGGGCGTGCCTTGGGCGAGGTCGATGATGCGGCTCAGGTAGCTGAACAACGCCACTTCGATCAGCGCGCCGAACAAGCCGACGATCAGCAGGACGGCGAAACTCGGCCAGACCTGCTTCAGGTAATAGGTATAGAAGGGGAGAACCCGATCCGGCGGAGCCGCCGTCGGTGCATCGCGGAAAATGTCGATCAGTTTTTCAAAACGGCGATAAAGCATCAGTTCTCCGCCCGCGCACGGGCTCTCCTTTAAACAATATGAGCGGCGCCGGAAGAACCGACGGCCGCTCAAAACTCCCTGTCCAGCTTACTCTCAGTCGATGCGCTTGGCCGACTTGATGAACACAGGATCGGCCGGCACGTCTTTCATGCCGTTTTTGGTGGTGGTCTGCGAGTTGACGATGACATCGACGACGTCCATGCCTTTTACGACTTTACCGAACACGGCATAGCCGTCGCCCTGGTCCAGGAAGTCGTTGTCTTTGACGTTGATGAAGAACTGGCTGGTAGCCGAATCCGGCACGGAAGTACGGGCCATGGACAGGGTGCCACGCACGTTATGCAAACCGTTTTTCGATTCGTTCTTGATCGGCGCCTTGGTTTCCTTTTGTTGCATTTGTTGAGTGAAACCGCCGCCCTGGACCATGAACCCGGGAATCACACGGTGAAAAATCGTGTTGTTGTAGAAGCCACTGTCAACGTACTCAAGGAAGTTCTTGGTACTGATCGGCGCCTTGACCGGGTCCAGTTCGATTTCGATCTGGCCGTTGGTGGTCTCCAGCAGCACGTGGGGTGCCTTGGCCGGGGTGGCGGCCATCAGGTTGGCGGCAAACAGAACGGAGCCGGCGACGAGGGCGATTTTTTTCAGCATGGGTCAGTGATCCTGAGTGGTGGTGTCGACTGCGGTGAGAAACTCGAGCAGCGTTTGGTTGAAGCGTTCGGGTTGATCCAGCGGGGTGGCGTGGCGCGAATCGGCGATCACCACCAGCCGCGCATCGGGCAGCAGTTTTACATAGGTTTCTTTCAGCGCGACCGGGGTGTAGTCACGGTCGGCGCTGACGACGAGGGTTGGACACGAAACCCTGGAAAGTCGTTCCTGAACCCCCCAGCCAACAATGGCATCGAAGCTGGCGAGATAAGCATGTTTGTCGTTTTTTGCCCAGCGCGCCGCAATTTTTTGTCGTAGTGACGCCTGTTCGGGTTTGGGAAACAGTTTGGCGCCCAGGGCCTTGCCGATGGTGCCCATGCTCAGCACGCGCATCAGGCTCCAGCGTTTGAACCACTGCCAGTCATCGTTGCGGCTGCGCCGTTTGACTTCGGGCGCGCTGTTGACGATGCACAGGCTCTTGAGCAGTTGCGGCTGGTCCACTGCCAGTTGAAAGGCGATCATACCGCCCATCGACAGTCCCACAAGATGGACTGGGCCCAGGTTCAGATGTTCGATCAGCGCGATCAGGTCGGCGCTGAACCCGGCGATGGTGTAACGCTCACGGGGTTTGTCGGAACGCCCGTGGCCGCGCACATCCGGCACGATCACCCGATGGTGGGCGGCGAGCGCCGGGATCTGCATTTCCCAGTCCAGGGTGCTGGAGCCCAACCCGTGAACCAGCAGCAACGGGGTGCCATGGCCATATTCCTCATAGTGCAGGTTGCAACCTTCATGTTCGAAATAGGCCATGGGTACACTCCGTGTCAGGCTTGTTCGGGCGCGGCGAAGGGCGCATCCAGCGGCGCCGTATCAAAGGTGCGCAGCAGTTCGATGAGAATCTGCGTAGCCGGGCCCAAGGGTTTGTCCTTGTTCGAATACAGATAGAAGCTCGGGTTGCGGCTTCCGCCCTGATCCAACGGTAGCACTTTGAGCGTGCCTTCCTTGAGTTCACGCTCGATCATGTGCCGGGGCAGCCAGGCGAAGCCCAGACCGCTGCTGACGAAGGTCGCAGCGGTAGCCAGGCTGCCGACGGTCCAGCGCTGTTCGGCGCCGAGCCAGCCGACATCTCGCGGTTGCTGACGGCCGGAGTCGCGGATCACCACTTGCATCTGGCTTTCCAGGTCCTGGAAGCTCAGCTCGCGGTTCAGACGATGCAGGGCATGTTCGGGGTGGGCGACCGCGATGAATTCGACATCGCTCAGCTCCGCGCCCAGGTACCCGGGAATACTGAAACTGGTAATGGCCAGATCGGCCACGCCTTCGAGCAATACTTCTTCCACCCCCGATAACACTTCTTCGCGCAGCCGCACCCGGCAGCCGCGACTTTGCGGCATGAACGCGGTCAAGGCGCGGACGAGGCGGGCGCTCGGGTACGCGGCGTCGACCACCAGCCGCACTTCCGCTTCCCAGCCTTGCTCCATGTGGTGGGCCAGGTCTTCCAGTTGGCTGGCCTGTTTCACCAGTTGCCGGGAACGGCGCAGCAGCACGCCCCCGGCCTCGGTGAGCACCGCTTTGCGGCCGTCGATGCGCAGCAGTGGCACACCGAGCTGATCCTGCATGCGCGCTACGGTGTAGCTGACCGACGATTGCGAACGGTGCAGCACTTCGGCGGCCTGGGCGAAACCGCCGTGATCGACCACGGCCTGCAATGTTCGCCATTGATCAAGGGTCACGCGGGGCGCTTTCATGTTGAGCTCCTCTTGTCCTAAGCTGGCAGTTCTTACTGGAGGCTGCCGAATGAAAAAACTGTGTTGTGTGATAGCGGGTTGTGCAGCGTTGGCGATGTTGCCGCTGACTGCGTTTGCCTACCCGATCGATGTCAATAAACAGCTCAACGGTTTGAAGATTGACTACAACGCCTACGACACGGACGCGGACATCGGCTCTATTCAGGTCAACAACTACGGCGACACCGACGTCACCTGCAAAGTGGTTTTCAATAACGGCCCGGAAGCGCCACGCACCCGCAAGATTGACGTACCCGCCGGCAAGCACAAAAATGCCACGGCCAAGTTCACCCGTACCATCATCAAGCTGCGTATCGACCTGACCTGCACCCCGAAATAACGTTACAACCCTGTGGGAGCGGGCTTGCTCGCGAAAGCGGTGGATCAGGCAACATCGTTGTCGACTGACACGCCCTCTTCGCGAGCAAGCCCGCTCCCACAGGGCATGCTTCGCTTATAAACGAATTTATCGATGCTTTATAGCAGTTATTTGCGCTTTTTCATCGATATAGTTCCGCTTAATCTTCACTCCATCGACCTACAGCATTCTCAGATGGAGGCTACATCCCATGTCCCGCGTTCTGATCATCGAAAGCAGCGCCCGTCAGCAAGACTCGGTTTCCCGCCAGCTGACCCAGACCTTCATCAGCCAATGGAAATCCGCACACCCGGCTGACCAGATCACCGTCCGTGACCTGGCCGTCAGCCCGGTGCCGCACCTGGACATCAACCTGTTGGGCGGCTGGATGAAGCCTGCCGAGCAACGCAACGAGATCGAACAGGCCTCCCTGGAGCGCTCCAACCAGTTGACCGACGAACTGCTGGCCGCCGACGTACTGGTGATGGCAGCGCCCATGTACAACTTCGCCATTCCGAGCACCCTCAAAGCCTGGCTCGACCATGTGCTGCGTGCCGGCGTGACGTTCAAGTACACCGAAACCGGCCCGCAAGGTTTGCTCAGCGGCAAGCGCGCCTACGTGCTGACCGCTCGCGGCGGGATCTACGCCGGCAGCACTGCGGATCACCAGGAACCGTATCTGCGTCAGGTCATGGGCTTCATCGGCATCCACGACGTCACGTTCATTCACGCCGAAGGCATGAACCTGGGCGGTGACTTCCAGGAGAAAGGCTTGAACCAGGCCAACGCCAAACTGGCCCAGGTCGCCTGATCCGTTAATCGCCAGATAATCGCTCGATGGTCTAGTGACCTGGCGCAACCTTCAAGGCTGCACGCGCATCGAACCTCCCTTTGCACTTGTTGCTCCTGAGTGCTCTAGCCCGATTGAACGCTTTAGCGAGATCGGGCTTTTTTTTGTCCGGGATTTAATGGGCGCTGATGGAACTGTGGGAGCGGGCTTGCTCGCGAAGGCGGTTGGACATTCAGCATCGATGTCGACTGACACTCCGCATTCGCGAGCAAGCCCGCTCCCACAGGGTTTTGTGTGTTGGCTGACTGTCGCGATAACGGGCAAAAACCGCTATCGTCGCCGCCATTCAAAACGAGGCGACCATGGGCTATCTACTTTTTGTCACACTGATCCAGGCGTTTTCCTTCAGCTTGATTGGCGAATACCTGGCTGGACATGTCGACAGTTACTTCGCGGTGCTGGTGCGGGTGCTGCTGGCGGGGCTGGTGTTCATTCCGCTGACGCGCTGGCGTCAGGTCGAACCGGCCTTCATGCGCGGCATGTTATTGATCGGCGCCTTGCAGTTCGGCGTGACCTACGTCTGTTTGTATTTGAGCTTCCGCGTGCTGACGGTACCGGAGGTGTTGCTGTTCACCATTCTCACGCCGCTGCACGTGACCCTGATCGAAGACGCGCTGAACCGGCGTTTCAATCCGTGGGCCTTGATCGCGGCATTGGTGGCGGTGGCGGGCGCGGCAGTGATTCGCTATGACCGGATCAACCCGGATTTCTTCATGGGCTTTTTGTTGTTGCAACTGGCCAACTTCACCTACGCCGCCGGGCAGGTGCTCTACAAACATCTGGTGGCTCGCCATCCGAGCGATCTGCCGCATTACCGGCGTTTCGGTTACTTCTACCTCGGTGCGTTGGCGGTGGCGTTGCCGGCGTTTCTGCTGTTCGGCAAACAGAACTTCCTGCCCGAAGCGCCGCTGCAATGGGGCGTGCTGTTCTTCCTCGGCCTAGTCTCGACCGCATTGGGGTTGTACTGGTGGAACAAGGGCGCGTGCCTGGTGAATGGCGGGACGCTGGCGGTGATGAATAATCTGCATGTGCCGGTGGGGTTGCTGATCAATTTGCTGATCTGGAATCAGCATGAAGAGTTGGGGCGGTTGTTGCTGGGTGGATCGGTCATTCTGGCGGCGGTGTGGATCAGCCGGTTGGGTGTACGCCAACCCGTCATTGCACACTAAACCGGGTTAATTCGGCGCCAACTGCGCCACCAGAAACTCAATAAACGCTCGGGTCTTTTGCGGTACGCGACGCGAGGAAGGGTAAACCGCGTTGATGGTAATCGCTGGTGCCTGCCACTCGCACAGCACCGGCACCAGCCGGCCTGCCGCCAACGCGTCTTCCACAATGAAATCAGGCAGCAGGGCGATGCCCATCCCGGCTTCGGCGGCCTGAGCGAGCAAGTCGCCGTTGTTGGCGTGCAACGGGCCGGAAACGTTGACCCGTTGCGTCTCCTTGCCATTGCACAACTGCAGGCTCACGCCGCTTTGCAGATACCCGTAATTCAGGCATTGATGCGCGCGCAAGTCTTGCGGGGTCCGCGGTATGCCTGCACGCGCCAGATAGGCGGGGGAGGCCACCATGATCCGCGGTGCCGGTGCCAGTTGCCGGGCGATCATGGTCGAGTCTGGCATGCTGGCGATGCGAATCGTCACATCGAAGCCGCCACGCACTGGATCGACCTGTTGATCGCTGAGCACCAGTTGAAGCTCGATGTTCGGATGCTGCTCATGGAACAGCGGAATCAACCGTCCAAGGCGATGCAGGCCGAACGACATCGGCGCATTCACCCGCAACACCCCACGTAGCTCGCCGATGCCGTCTCGAGCGCGCTGCTCGGCCTCGTCCAGCGCGGACAACACCTCCCGCGCCGCCTCGAAATACTCGGCGCCAGCCTCGGTCAAGTGCAGGCTGCGCGTGGTGCGCTGCAGCAATTGCACGCCGATTGCTTCCTCCAACGCCTGAATCTGTTTACTCACCTTTGATCGCGGCACGTCCATCGCGCGAGCGGCAGCTGCGAAGCCGTTCTCGCCAACCGTCACGACAAAGGCGCGCATGCATTCGATCCGATCCACGATTGTCCCTTTTTTAGAATCAATTATTCTCTATTTTAGGGAATTGTCCCTTTTTTATCTAGCCCGTAAAGTTACTTCCAAGCCAGCAAGCAAACAGCTTGAGGCAAGTGACTCACCCAATACTCATTAAACAAATCGACATCAAAAGGAACGCGCCATGTCTAACCGTGAATTGCTCAACCCAACCAACTCCGCCCTGATCCTGATCGACCACCAGCCGCAAATGGCGTTCGGCGTGCAGTCGATCGACCGTCAGACCCTGAAGAACAACACCGTGGGTCTGGCGAAGGCCGCGAAGATTTTCAACGTGCCGACGATCTACACCTCAGTTGAAACCGAAAGCTTCAGCGGCTTCATCTGGCCGGAGTTGCTGGCTGTTCACCCAGAGCAGAAGCCGATCGAGCGCACCTCGATGAACTCCTGGGAAGACAAGGCGCTGGTTGACGCGGTGAAAGCCACCGGCCGCAAGAAGCTGATCATTGCCGCGCTCTGGACTGAAGTCTGCCTGACCTTCCCGGCGCTGGAAGCCCTGGCTGAAGGCTACGAGGTGTACATCGTGACCGACGCGTCTGGCGGCACCACCAAAGAAGCTCACGACATGTCGGTGCAGCGGATGATTCAGGCAGGCGCGGTGCCGGTCACCTGGCAACAAGTGCTGCTGGAATACCAGCGTGACTGGGCACACAAAGACACTTACGAGGCGGTGATGGAACTGGTGCTGGAGCACAGCGGCGCGTATGGCATGGGCGTGGATTACGCCTACACCATGGTGCACAAGGCGCCGCAGCGTCAGGTCAAATAACACCGTTACCCTTGTAGGAGCATGGCTTGCCCGCGAAGGCGGAGTATCAGTCGATAACTATGTTGACTGACACTCCGCCTTCGCGGGCAAGCCTCGCTCCTTGGGGGCGGTGTTTACATGATGTGTTTTTCCGGCTCCGGAATGTGGCTCGCGCCTAACATGGCCGGAAGCAATCCGGCCCTTAAATCCCCGCCACTCGGCTGCTGATAAAGACTCAATCCGAACTCTGGCAGTACCGCCAGCAGATAATCGAAAATATCCCCCTGAATCCGCTCGTAATCCGCCCACGCCGTGGTGCGGGTGAAACAATAGATTTCCAGCGGAATCCCCTGCGCCGTCGTCTGCATCTGACGAACCATGCAGGTCATGTTCTGCTGAACCTCCGGGTGACTCTTCAGATACGCCAGCGCATAGGCGCGGAAGGTGCCGATGTTGGTCATCCGCCGACGGTTGGCCGCCATCGCCGCGACGTTGCCCTGGGCTTCGTTCCAGGCCTTGAGCTCGGCTGTCTTGCGGCTCATGTAGTCGGTCAGCAAATGCACCTGGGACAGTTTCTGCTCTTCATCATCGCGAATAAACCGCACGCCGCTGGCATCGATGAACAGGCTGCGCTTGATCCGTCGCCCGCCGGACTGTTGCATGCCACGCCAGTTCTTGAACGACTCGGACATCAGGCGCCAGGTCGGGATCGACACAATGGTCTTGTCGAAATTCTGCACCTTGACCGTGTGCAAGGTGATGTCCACCACGTCACCGTCGGCACCGACTTGCGGCATCTCGATCCAGTCGCCGACCCGCAGCATGTCGTTGCTGGTCAGTTGCACGCTGGCGACGAACGACAGCAGGGTGTCCTTGTAGACCAACAGAATCACCGCCGACATGGCGCCCAGACCCGACAGCAGCAACAGCGGCGAACGGTCGATCAACGTGGCGACGATGATGATCGCGCCAAACACGAACAACACCATTTTCGCCAGTTGCACATAACCCTTGATCGAGCGGGTGCGGGCGTGTTCGGTACGGGCGTAGATGTCGAGCAGGGCATTGAGCAGCGCGCTGATGGCCAGCACCAGAAACAGAATGGTGAACGCCAGCGCCACGTTGCCGAGGAAGTTCAGGCTGGTCTTGCTCAACTCCGGCACCAGGTGCAGGCCGAACTGGATCACCAACGATGGCGTCATTTGCGCCAGGCGATGAAACACCTTGTTGTGGCGAAAATCGTTGATCCAGTGCAGCGCCGGCTGGCGGCCGAGTATTTTGGTCGCGTGAAGAATGAGGTAGCGCGCCACTCGTCCGAGCACCAGCGCCACCACCAGCAGCAGCATCAGCGCGAGCGTGGAATGCAGGAGCGGGTGCTGATCGAGGGCACCCCAGAGGTCTTGGGCGTTGAGCCAGAGCTGTTTGATATCCATGGGTGAAAACGGTTCTTCTGTTGGACGCGACAGGGCGATTAGAGCATTTAAGAGGTTGCGGATGACGTTTTGAGACAAATCAGGCAACAAAAAAGCCACTGTTTGCAGCCGTTTGTATAAAGAAACTCGGCCTTCGCGCTCGAAACCGTTACCCTATGCAGCTGTTTTTTTGTATTTCTTCGAGGTAGCACCCGTGTTTTCCCAATTCGCCCTGCACGAACGTCTGCTCAAAGCCGTGGCCGAGCTTAAATTTGTCGAGCCAACGCCTGTGCAAGCAGCGGCTATTCCGCTGGCGCTCCAGGGGCGTGACCTGCGGGTGACAGCGCAAACCGGCAGCGGTAAAACCGCGGCCTTCGTTTTGCCGATCCTCAACCGCCTGATCGGCCCGGCCAAAGTCCGCGTCAGCATCAAGACCCTGATCCTGCTGCCGACCCGCGAGCTGGCCCAGCAGACCATCAAGGAAGTCGAGCGCTTCGCGCAGTTCACCTTCATCAAGTCCGGTTTGATCACCGGTGGTGAAGACTTCAAGGTCCAGGCCGCCATGCTGCGCAAGGTGCCGGACATCCTGATCGGTACGCCGGGCCGGATGATCGAGCAACTGAACGCCGGCAACCTCGACCTCAAGGAAGTCGAAGTGCTGGTGCTCGACGAAGCCGACCGCATGCTCGACATGGGCTTTGCCGAAGATGTGCAGCGTCTGGTGGACGAGTGCACCAACCGTCAGCAGACCATGCTGTTCTCCGCCACCACCGGCGGTTCGGGCCTGCGCGAGATGATCGCCAAGGTCCTGAACAACCCCGAGCACTTGCAGCTCAACGCGGTCAGCCAGTTGAACGAAACCACCCGTCAGCAGATCATCACCGCTGACCACAACCAGCACAAAGAACAGATCGTGAACTGGCTGCTGGCCAACGAGACCTACCAGAAGGCCATCGTGTTCACCAACACCCGGGCCATGGCCGACCGTATCTACGGCCGCCTGGTGGCGCAGGAATACAAAGCGTTCGTGCTGCACGGCGAGAAGGACCAGAAAGACCGCAAACTGGCCATCGACCGCCTGAAGCAGGGCGGGGTGAAAATCCTCGTCGCCACCGACGTCGCTGCCCGTGGCCTGGACGTGGACGGCCTGGACCTGGTGATCAACTTCGACATGCCGCGCAGCGGCGACGAATACGTTCACCGCATCGGTCGCACCGGCCGCGCCGGCAACGATGGCCTGGCCATCTCGCTGATCTGCCACGGCGACTGGAACCTGATGTCGAGCATCGAACGCTACCTCAAGCAGAGCTTCGAGCGCCGCACCATCAAGGAAGTCAAAGGCACCTACGGCGGACCGAAAAAGGTCAAGGCCTCGGGCAAAGCCGTTGGCGTGAAGAAGAAAAAGGTCGACGCCAAGGGCGACAAGAAGAAAACCGGCGCCAAGGCCCCAACCAAGCGCAAGATCGCCAACCGCCCGAAGACCGACGCCCTGTCGCTGGTCAGCAAGGACGGCATGGCGCCTTTGAAACGCCGCAAGCCGGAAGCGCCGGCGGCTGAATAAAGCGCCGTAGCGATCCAATAAAAACCCGGACAGTGTCCGGGTTTTTTTTCGTCAAAAGATCTTGCCGTCTAACCCCCGGCTTTGTTCTTCGCCGATTCCAACTCCTTCAAACGCTGATCGATCAACTGGCACTTGTCCGGCAAATCCTTGCTGGCCGTCTCCAGGTCCATCTTCTGCAACTCGTCATTGATCTCCTTGGCCTTGGCCGGATTCTGCTCAGTGATTTTGGCGACTTCCTTGGCCAGTTGTTCACGCTTGGCGGTGGCTTCCTCGGGAGGGCAGGCCCAAACGGGGAGGGCGCAGGCGAGGGTGGCGGCGAGGGTCAGTTTCAGCAGGATGGTTTTCATGAGCAGGGCCTCTTTTATCGATGTCACGGCGTTATTGAGTTGAGGGTTCCTCGCTCCAGAAAGTTCAGGCAATGAATCAAAACCCGCGAGCCAGAGCCTTCGCAAAAAACATCCTGAACGGCTTATTGACGCCAGAATGATGGCAACTTAACATCGCGCCATTACTTTGATATCACTTTGCCGTTTCGAGGGATCGAACAGACCATCCGCACGCTGATGCAATGGTCGTTTACGCCACGCTCTGGACCTTCTGACCCAGGCGCGCACCTCCCCCTTTATGACGTATTCGCTCTGCAAGCGCCCCATGTCTGCCGAGTCGGGACGGCTTTGTCTGTGATTTGCACATTCCATTCTTACCGTTCGCAACGAGATCTTTTGACATGGACGTTCGCCACTACGCCTTCCTCGCTGGCCAGCCCTCTGCTGCGGTAAAAAACCGCGAGCACTTCTGGGGCATGCCCAAGCGCGGGCTGGCGTTCCTGCTGGCCAACGTCATGTTCTGGCAGCCGATGTGGGCCCAGGCGGACGGGATTGTGGTGGCCACGCCCGGCACCAGTCTCGGGCAGGCCGGCAATGGCGTGCCGATCATCCAGATCGCCACCCCCAACGGCACGGGTCTGTCGCATAACCAGTTCCACGATTACAACGTCGGCACCCAGGGCGTCATCCTCAACAACGTCGCCAATCAGACCGGCGCCACGCAGTTGGGCGGGATCATTGTCGGCAACCCGAACCTGACCAGCGGGGTCGCGGCGCAAACCATCCTCAACGAAGTGGTCGGCGGCAGCCCCAGCCAGTTGCGCGGCTACACCGAAGTGGCGGGGCAGTCGGCGCGGGTCATCGTGGCCAACCCCTACGGCATCAGCTGCAACGGCTGCGGCTTCATCAACACCCCGCGCGTGACGTTGACCACCGGCAAACCGGTGCTGGACAACGGACGCCTCGATCGCTTCCAGGTCGATCAGGGCAGCGTCACCATCGACGGCGCCGGGCTGAACGCCAACAACGTCGACCGCTTCGAAATCATCACCCGCAGCGCGAAGATCAACGCCGAGATTCAGGCGAAGAACCTGACCATCGTTGCCGGTCGCAACGACGTCAACGCCGACAGCCTCAACGCCACTGCCCGTGCCGATGACGGCAGTGCCAAACCGCAACTGGCGATCGACTCCTCGGCCTTGGGCGGCATGTACGCCGGAGCGATCAAACTGGTGGGCACCGAGGCCGGGGTCGGGGTGAAACTCGATGGCAACCTGGCCGCCAGCGGTGGTGATATCCAGCTCGACGCCAACGGCCATCTCAGCCTGGCGCAAACCTCGGCCGCAGGCGCCGTCAATGTCAAAGCCGCCAGCCTCGATGCGCGTGGCCCGGTCTACGCCGGCACCGCCGTCAACGTGCAAACCCAAGGCAACCTGACCAACCAGCAAACCCTCGCCGCCCGGGACAGCATCGCGCTGACGGCCAGTGGTGTATTGACCAACAACGGCATCATCGAAGCCGGGGTCAACGCCGATACCAGTCGTAATGCCAATGGCGATGTGAACCTGAATGCGCAGAACTTCACCAACACCGGCAAGAGCGTGGTGGCCAGCCGTAACCTGACGGTCAATACCGCGCAGACGTTGAATAACCAGGGCGGCACTTTAAGCGGGCAGAAAAAAACCAGCATCACTGCTACTACGCTGGATAACCAGAACAAGGGCCGAGTATTGGGCAGCGGCGCTCTGGAGCTGAAAGCCACGCAGGTCCTCAACACCCAGGGTGTCATTACCAGCAATGGCAACCTCACGGCCACTCTCGGCCACCTGAACAACCACGATGGTGAAGTTTCCAGCGCTGGCAACACCACCCTCACCGCCACAACGCTGGACAACAGTGACGGCCAGGTAACGGGTGACGTTGCCCTGAACATCGGCTTGATCGGAGCCCTGAATAACCAGAACGGCGTGTTGGGTTCCGGCCAGAGTGTGAGCATCAGCGCCGCCAGCCTGGATAACAGTCATGACGGCAGCTTGGTGAGCGATGGCAGTTTCACCGCACGCATCAATGGCCTGTTCGACAACCAGAACGGCGACCTGAGTGCCAAAGGCGTGGTCGACCTGCAAACCGGCAGCTTCGACAACCGCAATGGCAGCCTGACCGGCAAGGATCGCCTGACCCTGCGCAGCGATTCGCTGGATAACCGCACCGGCAAAGTACGCGCTGGCAAAGACCTGCAACTGACCGTCGGACAACTCGATAACCGCCAGCAAGGTCTGCTCAACAGCCAGGCCGCCATCAACTTCAATGGCACTCATCTGGATAACCGCGGCGGCTTGCTCAGCGCGGCGGGGGCGGTGCAACTGGAGGCGGCCAGCGTCGACAACAGCGGCGGTCGTATCTCCGGCACAACCGATCTGACGGCCAAGGTTGCGCAATTCACCAACCAGGGCGGCGAGCTTGTCGCTCAAGGAACGTTGAGCCTCAATGGCAACGGACTCGATAACCGCAACGGCGGACTGGTAGGCGCGACAAAAGCGCTGAAACTCAATGTCGATGAGGTGGACAACCGCGGCGGCGAAATCTCTAGCACCGTTGATGTGGCCATTGAAGGCCAAAGCCTGAACAACAGTGACAACGGCAAGATTCTGGCTGGCACCGAGCTGGGCCTGAAAGTGGCGCAGATCATCAACCAGACCAAGGGGCTGTTGTTCGGCAAGGGCGCCACGACGGTGACGGGGCAGAGCCTGGACAACAGCGGTGGCAGCCTGGTCACTCAGCTTGGGCTGGATATCCGCCTCGACAACGCGCTAAGCAACATCGAAGGCCTGATCAGCAGTGAAGGCACCCTGACGGTCAATGCGGCGAGCCTCGACAGCACCCGTGGCAGCGTGTCGAGCGCCGGCGCGTTGGCGCTGACGACGACAGGAGTGCTGAACAATCAGGGCGGGTCGATCACCACCGACAGCGGCTTGACCCTCAACAGCCAAAGCCTGAATAACAGCCAGAACGGCCTGATCAGTGGCAAGAGCGCGACCGCCGTCACCACGGGTACGTTCGACAACACTCAGGGCGGTCAATTGATCAGCGGCGATACGCTCGACCTGACCGCGACCCAGGTCAGTAATGGCGTTGCCAGCCGAATCGCCAGCGATAAGGCCCTGACCGCCAGTGTCACCGGTTTCGATCAGCAGGGCGGTCAGCTGTTCAGCAAAACCGTCCTGAGCCTGGACTTGAATCACGGCCAACTGAACAACCAGAACGGGCTGATCAATGCACCGTTGCTGATGTTGAAAAATCTCAAGGACGTCAACAACCGGAACGGTGAAATCTCCAGCGCCCAGGCCTTCACACTGGCCGCCCAGAATCTGGATAACAGTAACGGCAAGCTGATCAGTAATCAGGGTTTGACGCTGCACATCGATCAACTGCTTGCCAGCATCAAGGGCCTGATTTCCGCACAGACCCTGGAGGTGCACAGCGCGCGCCTGGACAACACCGGCGGCTTGATCAGCAGTCATGGCACCCTCGGCGTGACGGTGGACGGTCAGATCGTCAATCAGGATGGCACGTTCATCGCTGACGGTGATGTGCACCTTAGCGCCGACAGCCTGGACAACACCCGTGGCCAGATCGCCGGTAAAACCGATGTCACGGCCAACGTTGCGACCCTGAACAATCAGGGCGGTCAGTTGATCGCAACCGGTGGGCTCACCCTGACGGGGATCAACCTCGATAACCGGTTTGGCGGCCTTATCGGCGCAACCAACGGGCTGCAACTGAACGTCGAATCGGTCGATAACCGCGGTGGTGAGTTGTCGAGCAAGTCAGATGTCACCCTGATCGGCAACCGTCTGGACAACAGCGATGGCGGCCAGGTATTCGCTGAAGGCGCACTGTCCCTGACAGTCGAAAACATCATCAACCGCGCCAAAGGTCTGCTCTCGGGCAAGGCCGACCTGACATTGACCGGACGCAATCTCGACAACAGTGGCGGCTCGCTGTTGAGTCAGAAAAACCTGAAGCTCGATCTCAAGGGTGATCTCAATAACAGCCAAGGCTTGCTCAGCGCTGAAGGCACACTCGGGGTCACGGCCGCGAGCTTGACCAACACCTTGGGCAGCGTTTCCGCGGCAGGGCCGCTGACGTTGACCACCACCGGCGCTGTGCTCAACCAGGGTGGCGAGATCGTCACGGATGCTGGCATCACACTCAAAAGTGCCAGCCTCGACAACCGCAATAACGGCAGCATCAGTGGCAAAGACGCGGTGATCGTCAATACCGGTGCGCTGGATAACAGCCACACCGGTCGCTTGAACAGCGGTGCCGGCTTGGACCTGACCACCGCTCAACTGACCAACCAGGATGGCGGCCGCATCGCCAGTGTCGGTGCCCTGACGGCCAGCGTCACCGGCCTGGATCAGCAAGGCGGGCAACTGTTCAGCAACACATCCCTGACGCTGGATCTGAATCAGGGTCAGCTGAACAACCAGAATGGCCTGATCAGCGCGCCGTTGTTGATGCTCAAAAACCTCACCGACGTTCATAACAACGGCGGCGAAATCTCCAGCGCCGAGGCTTTCACCATCGCTGCTCGCAGCCTGGACAACAGCAACGGCAAACTGCTGAGCAATCAGCCCCTGACCCTGCGCATCGATCAGGCGCTGACCAACCTCAAAGGCCTGATCGCCGCCGCAGCACTCGACGTCAAAGCCGCCAGCCTGGACAACAGCGGCGGCACGCTGACCAGCCGCGCCAACCTCGACCTGAACCTCGACGGGCTGCTGACGAACCAGAACCAGGGGCTGATCAACGCCACCACCGGTCTGACAGTCAACAGCAGCGGCCTCAACAATCAGAACGGTTCTTTGCTGGGCAGCGCCATCGCGATCGACTTCGGGGCGGCCACCGGCGACCTGAACAACGGTGCCGGCCTGATCACCACCACGGGTTTGCTGAGCCTCAAGCACCTGCGTGACCTGAACAATCGGAGCGGCGAAATCTCCAGCAGCCAGAGCCTCGATCTGACGGCCCGCGCACTGGATAATAACAACAACGGCAAATTGATCAGCAATAACCTGCTGACGGTCAACGCCGACACGGTACTCAACCAGGGCGGTCTGATCTCCGGCTGGCAGGGCCTGAGCCTCACCAGCAACAGCCTGGACAACCGCAACAAAGGCACGCTGTCGAGCCATGACAGTGATGTGGCCGTCACCGTCAGCGGTGCCATTCTCAACAGCGGCGAAGGTGCGCTGGTCAGCCAGAAAACCCTGAGCGTCAACGCGTCGAGCCTGGACAACAGCAACGGTGGCATTCTGTCCAGCGGCGGCAATCAGACCCTGACCCTCAGCGGTCTGCTGAACAACGCCCAGGGCGGCTTGATCGACAGCGGCGCGACCCTGACCATGCAGGCGATGACCCTAGGGAATGCCGGCGGCACCGTTAACGCAAAACAGGACCTCAGTTTCACCGGCACCGCACTGGATAACACCGGCGGCAATCTGATCGGCAACGGTGCCGTGACCCTCGACCTGCTCGGCGCCCTGACCAACACCAACGGCAAACTGGCCAGCGCCGGCCCACTGCTGGTGCAACGCGCCACGCAAATCAATAACCAGGGCGGTCAAATCGCCAGTCAAGACTTGATGACGCTGCTCACTGGTGGCCTGGACAACCGCAATCTCGGCACCATCGCGGCCAATGATCAACTGACCATCACCACGGGCGGTACGCTGCAGAACAGCGCCGATGGCCAGATCTACAGCCAGAATGGCGACCTGCAAGTCCAGGCCGCCAGCCTCGTCAACGCCAAGGGCACTCTGCAAAGCCAAGGGGCTTTGAACCTCACCATCGGCGGCGATATCGACAACCAGAGCGGCCGCATTGTGGCCAAGGACGGCGACCTGTCGATCAAGGCCGGCAACCTCGATAACCGCGGCGGCGTGCTCGCCAGTCTGCAAGCCGCGTTCACGGCCAACCTGACCGGTGTGCTGAAAAACGGCTATGACCTGAACAACAACCGCCGCAGCGGCGTCACCCAGGCCCAACGCCTGAACCTGACGGCCCTGGCCGGCATCGATAACTACGGCGGGCGTATCGCTGCGCAAGGCGGCGACGCGACTGTCGTCACCGGCAACTTCGACAACCGCAATGGCGGCCTCTATGCCAAAGGTAAGGTCAGCGTCACCGGCAACAACTTTGACAACAGCGGCGACAATGACGGCCAGATCGCCGGTGAACAGATTGATCTCAATCTCAGCGGCGCCCTGAACAACCGACTGGGCATCATCGAGAGCGACAGCACCCTGTCGATCAAGGCCGCCAGCCTCGACAACCAGACCGGCCAACTGCGCGCCCTCGGCGACAAAGGCAAAACCAACTTCCAGATCGGTGGCTTGTTCGACAACCGCAACGGCACCCTGGAAAGCGCCAACACCGACCTGACCATGGCGGTGGGCGGCTTCCTCAACGGTGGTGGCAGTCTGCTGCACGTGGGCAACGGTACTTTCGACATTTCCACCGCCAACGTCACCGGTGCCGGCGGCAGCATCGTCACCCGCGGCGGCCTGACCCTCAACGCCGACAGCTGGACCAACAGCAACGTCATCCAGGCCGGGCGCCTGAACGTCAACGTAAACAATTTCAGCCAGACGGCGAGCGGCCAACTGCTGGCCTCGGACAGCCTCGTCGGTACCGGTGGCAATTGGTACAACGATGGCCTGATTGCCAGTGATGGCAGCATGAAGCTGACCTTGGGCGGCAACTACGGTGGCAATGGCCGACTGAGCAGCCAGGGAAACATGAATCTGAGCGCCAGCCAGATCGACCTGGTGACCAACAGTAAAATCACCGGGGGGGCCAAAACCACCCTGTCCGCGGGCACCCTGAACAACTACGGACGTGTGAGCTCCGTGGGCGATCTGGACGTTACGGCAACAAACCTGAACAACTTCGGGACTCTCGGTGGCAGCGAAAATGTGCGACTTAAGGCTGCCACTCTGTTGAACCAGAATGGCCTGATCTTCAGTGGCAAAGACATGGCGCTGAGGGCCAACACGTTCACCAACCGCTATGCCGATGTGTACAGCCTGGGCAGCATCAATCTCGCCAGGGATGACAATGGCGGTCGCAGCCAGTCGTTTTCCAACATCTCGGCAACACTGGAAAGTGCTCAGGACATAACCCTGAACGTTGACCATATCGAGAACCGCAAGGATGTGTTCCAGGCTACTGGGGGATTGGTTTCGGGTTACATCGGGGTGCAGTGTTACAGCTGTGCAGCGTTCGCTCCATACATTGGTTATCGGGAAGACGGTTACATGGTCTGGGTGGAAAACTATTCGTCTCAGATCGTTCAGGATTCTGCATCGGCCAGTATGACGGCCGGGAGAAACTTTCTGGCCAACGGAGGAGAGTTTCTCAATCAGGCGTCGACGGTTAGCGCCGGTGGCGACTTGACCCTGAACCTGCAGTCGTTCACCAACCGAGGCGCGTCTGTAGGCGATTACAGCGTGCGGCGTTCATTCAACTTACCCCACAACGCGAATCAGAATATGGCTTTCTGGGAGGCGGTGATGAACTACGACGCCGCCAATGATCCCGCTTACTACAATCAATACCAGCGTCCCAGCTTGCATGCTTGGAGCGCTTCCAATGTCGAGTCCATGTTCACGATACTGTCGAAGTCCGGAGGTCGCGGGGATAATCCCTACACCTCCTTTGGCATAGTTCATGTTGATGAAGCTCCTAACAATCTTGCCCCAGCACACTACAGCGATGGGGTTCGCACCGCCGCTCCAGACGCGGTCAAAAACGCTCAATTTTTCGATGAGGTGATTACCTACCAGAGCCCGTCAACGTACGCGAATGCCGTGGTTCAGGCCGGCGGACAAGTGACCATCAATGCTACGCAGGACCTGACTAACAGCGTGGTGCGTGAAGGCGTGGCGCTGAACCCCAATGGTTCGCGTCTGGGTTCGACTCAGACCAATGGCAATACACCGACTGTCATTAACATCAATCAGCAACTGCCCCCCGACCTTGCGCAGCAGCAAGTGAACCCGGTGTCGCTGCCAGGCTTCAGCCTGCCGACCGACCAGAACGGCCTGTTCCGCCTTAGCGGCCAAGACAGCAGCACGCCAGTGGCCAGCGGTCCGCAGAGCTGGACCATGGGCGGCGGCAGCGTCAGCACCACCCAGCGTGAGCAAGCGGTGTCCAACGTCCAGCCACGGAACATTCTACCGGTCAGCAACACTCAGGCCTCCGCCAGCAGCGTTGACCTGAAGCCCGTTGATTATGTGGCGTCGAACGTGGGCGTCGGCGCCAGCGCGATCAACGTCAGCACGCCGGCTGCCAATTCAACCGGCTCGACACTGCCCGGTCGTTCCACAGCCTTTACCGTCAATCGTGTCCAAGGGTTGCCGGCCAGCAGCGGCCAGTCCAAACCGCAGAAATACCTGATCGAAACCAACCCGGTACTCACCGACCTCAAGCAATTCATGAGCTCGGATTACCTGTTGTCGAACCTGGGTTACGACCCCGACCAAAGTGCCAAGCGTCTGGGCGATGGCCTTTATGAACAACGCCTGATCCAGCAAGCGGTAGTGGCGCGTACCGGTCAGCGATTTATCGATGGTCAGACCAGCGACGAAGGCTTGTTCAAATACCTGATGAACAATGCCGTCGCCAGCAAAACAGAGCTCAACCTGTCGTTGGGCGTCAGCCTGACCTCCGAACAAGTCGCCGCCCTGACCCATGACATCGTCTGGATGGAAAATGTCGTGGTGAACGGTGAGCAAGTACTGGTACCGGTGCTGTATCTGGCCAATGCCAACAACCGTCTGGCACCCAACGGCGCGTTAATTCAGGGCTCGGACGTCACACTGATCGCCGGCAAGGACCTGAATAACTCCGGCACATTGCGTGCGAGCAATAACCTGTCCGCCAATGCCGGCAACGATCTGGTTAACAGTGGTCTGGTGGAGGCTGGCAATCGCCTCGACCTGAAAGCCGGCAACAACATAGTTAACAAGGCCGGCGGCATCATCGCTGGTCGTGACGTTACGCTCACCGCCACTCGGGGCGACGTGATCAACGAACGTACCGTCACCGGCGGCGACAGCCGTAACGGTAACAGCCGATCCCACACCGATGTCGTCGACAGCGCCGCCCGGATCGAGGCAGCCAACACGCTGACGATCAACGCCGGGCGCGATTTCAATAACGTCGGCGGGGTCCTGAAAAGTGCTAATGACACCACGATCAACGCCGGTCGTGACGTCAACATTACCTCCGCCGAGCAGGTCGTCAGCCATGAACGTGGCGTGAACCGCGAGCAGACCATCACCCAATATGGCTCAAGCGTTGATGTGGGGCAGAGCCTGAAGATCAATGCAGGTCGTGACATCACCGCTATCGCCAGCCAAATCGACGCCAAACGCGACATAAACATGAGCGCCGTCGGAGATCTGACACTGGCCTCGGCTGCGGATGAACAGCATTCCTTTAGTCAAAACAAAAAAATCACCAGCCGGGAAGACCATGTCAGGCAGGTGTCTACCACAGTCAATGCGGGGGGCAACATTACCCTCAGTGCGGGCAAGGATCTGGACCTGATTGCCAGCCGGGTGAGTGCGGGGGATGAGGCCTATGTCTACGCTGGTAATGACTTGAACCTGGAGACGGCTGCAAACACGGATTACTCCTATTACTCCAAGACCAAGAAAGGTTCTATGGGCAAGAAGAGTTCGACGATGACCGCGAACGGAGGTGAAGAAGCGGTTTCCTCGGCCATACAGTCCAAAGGCAAAGCGACATTAGTGGCGTTGCATGACATCAATATCGAAGGATCGAAGGTTAACAGCGATGACGCCGAATTGAGGGTTATGGCAGGTAATGACGTTAATCTTACTGCGGCCCAGAACAGTGAGTTCAGCTCCTCGGCTAAATCGAAAACCGGTGGTTTCGGTTTCTCCAGCACCAGCAAAGCGAGCAGTGACTCGTCGAGCAGCACATGGCTGACAGGTTCGACGCTCGGTGGTGATACCACATTAATTCAGGCTGGACATGACCTGCTCATCTCCGCCAGCAACGTGGTATCGACCAATCAAACCACCCTGCAGGCTCGCAACGACGTACGTATTGAAAGTGACACGGAAAGCTTCAACGCAGACCATAGCCAATCGACCAAAAAATCTGGCCTGATGAGTTCGGGCGGCATCGGTGTCACCCTCGGTTCCTCCAAGAATGCGTTCACGCAATCCACACATAGCGAGACTCAGAAAGGCAGTACGGTGGGGAGTGTGCTGGGGGATGTAAATATCATCGCGGGTAAAAACCTGACGATACAGGCATCCGACGCCATTGCCGGTGGCGACATCAACCTGGCGGGACAAAACGTCAGCATCCTTGCCGCACAGAATCAGAGTTCCACCCAGCAGACTCAAGAGAGCAAGAAAAGTGGTTTGACACTGGCGTTGTCGGGCGTTGTGGGCGAAGCCGTCAATACAGCGTACCAAACTGCACAAACGGCCAGACATGAAGATGACACACGCTTGGCAGCGCTTCAGGGGGTCAAAGCTGGGCTCTCGGGGTATCAAGCCTATCAGGCCGCACAAGCGCTTAACTCAGGGGCAGAGGCAGGCAGCTTTGTGGGAATTAGCCTGTCTCTCGGCACTCAAAAGTCCAGTTCAACACAGACTCAGGAACAAAGCGTCAGCCAAGGCAGTGGGCTTACAGCAGGCAACAATCTTCGCATCGTGGCAACGGGTAGCGGTAAAGCCGGTTTCGAGGATGGTGATATCACCATTCAAGGCAGCAAATTGCAGGCAGGCAATGACATGGTGATTGCGGCCAACCGAGACATCAATTTGCTTGCTGCCGCTAATACGCAAAAAGTCGATGGGTCAAACAAGAGTGGCGGAGGTGCAGTAGGTATTAGTCTCGGAGTGGGGTCAAGCGGTGCAGGTTTGAGTATTTTCGCCAGCGGTAACAAAGGTGCAGGCAAGGAAACCGGTAACGGTACGACCTGGACTGAAACCACCCTTGATGCGGGCAACAACCTCAAGATCGGCAGCGGACGCGATACAAACCTGATCGGGGCGCAGGCCAATGCCCTGCAGGTGGTAGCCGATGTGGGCCGCAATCTGACCGTGACCAGTTTGCAGGATACGGACCGCTATGACTCCAAGCAAACCAATGTCAGCGGTGGAGCTAGCTTTACGTTCGGCTCCATGACCGCAAGCGGTTCCTTAAGCGTTAGCCAGGACAAAATAAAATCAAACTTTGACAGCGTTCAGGAACAGAGCGGCTTATTCGCCGGGAAGGGGGGCTATCAAATTAACGTCGGCGAGCACACTCAACTCAATGGCAGTGTGATCGCCAGTACCGCCACCACCGACAAGAACACATTGAGCACTGGGACTCTGGGATGGACCGATATCGGTAACAAGGCTGACTTCAGTAGCCAGCATCAAAGTGTCAGTGCCAGTAGCAACGGCAGTATGGGCGAACAGTTCATAGGCAACATGGGTAGCATGTTGCTCGTAGGGGCGAACAACAGCGGTCACGATAGCAGCACTACCCATTCGGCAATTTCTGGGGGAGCGCTGGTTATTCGCGATAAGAATAATCAGCAGCAAGATGTTTCGACACTCAGTCGGGATGTTGAAAATGCCAATAACGCATTGAGCCCAATTTTCAATAAGGAGAAAGAGCAGCAACGCCTGCAACAAGCCCAACTGATCGGTGAGATTGGCAACCAGACGATGGATATCGTCCGGACTCAAGGGATGATTGAGGCGAGCAAAGCTGCTGTGGCAGAGCTGACGCCTGATCAGAGAAATATGCCAGGTGCCGACCCCAATGCTTCGTACGAAGATCGCCAGAAATACATAGCAGTGTTGCAGGCTACCAAAGCTTACCAAACGACGATGACCATCTATGGGACGGGTGGTAGTTTGCAGCAGGCGGCGCAAGCCGTAACTGCCGCCGTTCAAGGGTTGGCGGGCGGCAATATCGCCCAGGCATTGGTCGGGGCTTCCGCGCCCTATCTGGCTGAAACCATCAAACAAATGACCAAGGGCAACGAGGAAGCGCGAATTATGGCTCACGCTGTATTGGGCGCGCTAACCGCGAGTGTGCAGGGAGGCAATGCGGCGGCTGGTGCAGCGGGTGCAGCTCTTGCTGCGGGCAGTACCGAAGCCATTATGCTGGCGTTGTACGGCACTACAGATGTGAAGGAACTGAGTGAAAGTCAAAAGCAGACCATTTCCGCGTTAGTGACATTGGCCAGCGGTATTACCGGGGGCGTCATTGGTGGCAATAGCGCGTCCGCTATAGCTGCTGCTCAGGTCGGGAAAAATGCCGCCGAAAACAATGACATGTTTTCCTTTCCTCCTGGAACAGTGGCCTTTAGCCAAGCCGCAACGTCACTTGCTGAATATGGGGTTACTCATGGGTATTCAGAGCAAGAGATTGCCGATGCGCTGAAGGCTCAAAGGGAAGGGGTAGGATTTGAGGGACCAAGACCAGCCAACGCACTTATTCAGGCTTGGGTAGTAATGATTGCAGGCCCCCTGAGCGCAACAGAACTTTCGGCGGGCGTTGCAGCAATGGCTTTGGGCGCGGCTATTTCGGGAGGGGCGAACGCTAGCTACCAACTGACAACAGGGGAACCTTTCAGCTACACCGATGCTTTCATTGCTGCGGTTGTAGGTGGGTTGACACAGGGTAAAGGGTTTGTTGTGACACAAGGTGTAGGCTTGAGCGGCTCATATGCAGGAAGTGTGGTAAAAGGAGAGGATCCTACTTATTCATTACTGGGGACTGCTGTGGGAACTACTGTAGGGTTTAAAGGCGGGCCGATTATATCTGAACAGCTAAAGCCGCTTGTGGGTAAAACTGCTGCTGATGTTTTTGGAAATATGGCAGGGTCAGGCATGTCAGAAGTAATAGGGGATAAGGTTAAGTCGTTGGGTGATAAAAAATGAAGCCGAAGAAGGTTGGGGTGTATCTGTTTTTTATACTGGTTATATATGCTGTAGCGTTATTTTATGTGGTGGGGTTGTGTGGAGGGCTTATAGGGGCGACGATTAATTATTTAAAGCATGGTGTTTGGATCTTTGGTGGGAATGATTTTCTGGTTTCGTTGAGGTTTGCTCTTGTTTACGGTGTATGGGGGGGCGCGGGTGTTTGGATTTTTTCAAAAATTGAAGAGGTTAAAAGGAAGCGGAAAGTCTAGCATGGAAGCTAGCTAGAGCGAAAATCGGAGGAAATAGGCGGCGGATTTATTTGTTGCTGGTATAGATAAATAAGTACATATCACGTTTTCTTGAGAGTAGAGGCGGTGTTCTTTCGATTCAAATGTGGTCTGCCCCTGAGAAATCCCCGCTTTTTCCTACGAGAAATCAAGAAGTTGGGAATTGTAGAGACCTGCATGGGGCGGCAGCTTGTATTGCACCACACAAAAACAAGATCCCGAACCCATGCAGGCCATCCGATTCTTACACAGCGCGCTCGCTCAAGCACTTCCCACTGTCCATTCTCGTCGTCTGAAAACATTGATGTGTTGTGTCAGCGCATTACTCCAAGGACGTCGGCTCACTCTGACGGGGCTTGGTCGATTCATGTCAGGCAAGGCTTACCCCAAACACGCCATCAAACGAGTAGATCGGTTGCTGGGTAATCGGCATCTGCAAACCGAGCGCTCGCTGTTTTACTGGGTCATGTTGCGAGCCTTGCTGGGGTCGCTGAGACATCCGTTGATCCTGGTCGATTGGTCGCCGATCGATGCGGCTGGAGAGTTCTTTTTGTTGCGCGCTGTCATTCCTTTGGCAGGACGTTCGTTCCCCATTTACGAGAGTGTTCATGAACGCGAGGGTTGTCCGAAATATCAAAAACGGTTGTTGCAAACCTTGGCCGAAATGCTCCCCAAAGACTGCGTTCCGATCCTTGTCGCTGATGCGGGTTTTCGCCGGCCATGGATCAAAGCCGTCGAGGCGAAAGGTTGGTATTACGTGGGGCGAGTGCGTAACCGGGACCTTTACCGCAACGACGCACACACTTGGCTGCCGGTTAAAAACCTCTACGCTCTGGCGTCGTCCTCACCGAAATCACTGGGTCAGATCGAGATGACCCAAAGCGCTCCGCACTTCATCCATTTGTACTGCGTCAGGCATTCGGCAAAGGGTCGTAAACACCAGCGTGTCACCGGTTCAATCGCTAAAAAAAACTCAGCAGACAATCGGCTAATCGTGAACGAGAGCCTTGGTTATTGGCCAGCAACCTGCCGGAGGATCAATGGAATCCATCGAGAATCGTGGCCATTTACAAGCAGCGTATGCAGATAGAAGAAGGCTTCAGGGATGTAAAAAACGAGCACTTTGGAGTTGGCGTGGCTCGCCATCGGAGTCACTGCCCGCACCGAATCGAAGTGCTTTACTGATCTCAGCTTTGGCTAACTACATCATTTGTTTAACGGGGTTGCAGGCCCGTGAAGCGGGTCATGAACATCGCTTTCAAAGCAATAGCCTTAAACGCCGACGGGTGTTGTCGCTGTGGCGGCTGGGTTTGGAATACTGGCGTAGCGGACGCGGCTCGAACTCTCGAAAAACCTTGGAGAGACTTGAGCACGCATTGCGAGCCGAGGTACATCAACAGGCGCAGGCGCAGGCGCTGGGGTAGATTTGTGGGGATCCCTCAGGGTCTGTCCCCGTTTTCCGAATGATGGTACTTGGCATTGGGCAGGAAGCACTGGTGACGAAAGAGCGCCTCTTAATAAGGCCGATATTCCGCAAAGTGTGAAGGATGTATTAGGGATAAAAGGTAAGTGGAGATAATGAAGTGATTTTTGGTGATCCAATAAAGTTTGCCATCCTGATGAAGTACATCCCGCAGTGGAGTCAAGAAGGTAGTTATAAGAATGGGATGTTCCATTTTATTATTGACTCTGCAATCTTTCCTGATGTGGCAGGTGTTGCCACGTTAGGAGGTGATGTTCACTGCGTTAAGTCAGATAATGCTCTAGTCAATCCAGTTGATGACTCGAAATTATTTCATATGGATGCCAAGAGCGCATTTCTGTACATGCTTGAGGGTATGTTGCCTGCGAAGCTGGGCGTTGAGGCTCATGAAGGTTTTGTTGAGGATTATAGGTTCCACGCATCCTCAAATAATCTAGAAGAGTTCGGGTGCTTTGTTTTTGCAGTAGGGTTCAAAAATAAGATAAGAATACTGGGGGCTAATCTTAACTGTCTCTCTAGTGAGGGGGATGCAGTAACTGGTTTGGAATTGGTTAAGGTCTCTGAAGTGATAATTGATAAAAAAGAGGCCTCTGAGATAATTTTTGATGTGGTTAAGGATTATGAGTCAAAGCGAGAAACTTGGTGAAGGGAAGGGGCATAATTATGGTCGGTATATTAAATCATATAATAAGTCTGGCCCTGAGAGTATCCATTTTTTTGAAGATTAATTAAGTAGCTATGATTCACCGCTTTTCGTCCATATTTTTGTCAGTTCGTACATGCGCTAAAAAAGACATTCATACGTGAAGAGAACCACTTTGCTAACACTGACCCTGATTCTGGCATTACCAGGCTGCCATTCCAACGTCAGAGACTCTTCACCCAGCCTGCTGAAGGACGGTGTCCAGTTGCGTCAGAACACGGTGACAGTCGATGCGCAACACGCCAAAGTCATCATGAAAGCATCAGGTAACACTTCTCCGGTAGAGTTCGCGGTCAGACGCGCAGCGGATCCTGACCAGCGTATGGAGGTGCTTGGAACCGTGGTGGATTCAGGTCAGGGGAAGGTATTCGGCTGGATCGCCAAACTTAACGAAGTGGCTAACAGCGCGACTGTTAAACGTTTCCCACAGCTGGAAGTACAGGCCGATGCCGATCAGCCGTTCCACGTGTCGGGATACTCAAAGGGTGGGGGAGTCGGGAATACTTATAGCTGCGGTCCGCTCAAAACCACTTTCACACCGGAAAGAAGCAAGGTCTATTTGGTGGAGTTCCAGTTTGTTGGTAGCCGCTGTGAGCAGCATATCTACGATATAACTCAGCCTCAGGAAGGCATTCTCGTGACGAGCATGCCTTCAGCGTAAGGCTCATTTATTTGTATTCACTATGTAAATCGGGCAACCCATAGGTCGCCCGTTTTTCATTCACTCCGCAGCCTGCGCCCGCAACCGTCTACCAATCACATCCATCAAATCACAACCATCACGCAACGGTATGGCCAGCAGTTTTGAAAAGTCGGAAAGCACCACCGTGTCGCAACCGATCTCGGCGCGAAAGGCGATGTTTTCCAGCACCTGAGTGACGGTGCGGATGCGGTAGTCGGCCATGGCTTGCAGGACGTCGAGTGGGGCTTGGGTGTCGATGAGCAGGGTGGCCGGGATCAGGTCGATTCCGGTGAGGGGCATGTATCTGTCCATGGGTGGAGCCTCTTGTCATTGATGAGGACTCTCTGTGGTCGGGTTGCCAAATCCGGTCGCCTTTTGGGAGACCGGCGGACTATAAGCTTCATCGTTCCAGCGGTGCAAGGTGCCTGATTCCGAGGTTGTTGTAGGGCGTTTGCCTGGCGGCAGTTGGGCAACCGGACGCGGCCTACAGAACACCACGCAACCTTGTGGGAGCGAGCCTGCTCGCGAAAGCGGTGTATCAGTCGTCATCAATGTTGAATGTTAGTCAGTCATCGCGAGCAGGCTCGCTCCCACAGGGGATTTGTTGTGTTCACGGATGTTGTGTTCAACCCGAGCCAATGCCCGCGATGGCTGCGGTCTACCCCCCATGGCAGCAACTGGCCGCTGCCTTGTCCTCATACCGATCGTGATGCCTTACCCAATCCATGATCTCCTCTTCATTACGGCCCTTGGGCGTGAGGTCGAGGTAGTTGTAGGCGCCGACCAGCAAATCCAGGCCGCGGGCATACGTTGAATAGGTATGAAAAATCTCCCCCGCTTCGTTGCGATAAAACACGCTGAGCCCTGGGAGTTCTTCCTCAACACCGTCAGTTTTTTCGTAGTTGTAAGTCGCTTTCCCGGCGGCGACGTCTTCGGCCCGGGCGCAGACACCAAAGTCGTAGTTGAAGTCGCAGCCTTCGGACGAGACCCAATCGAATTTCCAGCCCATGCGCTGTTTGAACGGTTGGAATTCGGCGAACGGTGCGTGGGAGACCGCGACCACGGCGACGTCGTGGTGGGCCAGGTGTTGGTTGGCGCCGTCAATGTGGTCGGAGAGGAACGAGCAGCCTGGGCAGCCTTCGTCCCAGCCGGCGGCGAACATGAAGTGGTAGACGATCAACTGGCTGCGGCCGCCGAACAGGTCGGCCAGGCTCAGTTCGCCGTTGGGGCCCTGGAAGCGGTAGGGTTTGTCGATTTTCACCCAGGGCAGGGCGCGGCGTTCGGCGCTGAGTTTGTCTCGCTCCCGGGTGAAGGCTTTTTCGTGGGCCAGGTGTTGTTTGCGGGCGGCCAGCCATTCTTCTCGGGACACGACCGGATGAGTCTGAATGTTCATGGTGATTTCTCCTGCTTGCTGTGGCGAAAGTCGATCCGCGCAGAGGGGTAAACCGTCTTACACAGCCTAGTCGTTTGGCCTGGGTTCAAATCGACAGGCCGCCGGTCGGTTGGGGGAAAGACCTCGGCTGAACGGCTGCACTCCCTGTCGGTCACAACCTATGAAGGCCATTTCACTCTCGGGCTTGGAGGTTGTATCAGGATGACGACTTATAACTGGGATTTGATCGAACGCTTGCTGCATGAAGCGCAGAACGGCGCTGGCCACAGTTTCACCCCACGGCCCTATGCCGAGCAGTATGCGGCCGAGAAAGCCGCTGCCGGTGAGGCGATTGAGAACCTGGATCACCTGAAAACGGTCGCGGGTGAGTATGAAAAGTTGCTGTTGCTACGGGGTTATATCGAGCCCCGCCCGGAGGACCAGAGCGGCAATGGCGCGAACTACATTTTGACGCCTCGGGGCTCGAGTTTGTTGAGCTTGATCGATAGCTGCATTCCGGGGAATGAACATCCACGGCAGGTGCTGGATGAGCAGGAAGATGCGCTGGAGGAGCTGACGTTTGATGAGGTGGCGTCGAAGGCGCAGATTGCCTGAAGATCGCGTTTACCCCCTGTGGGAGCGAGCTTGCTCGCGAATGCGGTTTAACATTCAAAATCTATGTCGACGGTCACACCGCATTCGCGAGCAAGCCCGCTCCCACATTGGATGGTGGTGGTCTGTTTAATCCTGCCGCGCCGCTTTCAGGCATTTCAAATCAGTGAAATCCTTGCGCATGTCTTCAATCTTTTGCAGCAACCGTTGACGCTGAAACGGCGTGCTCTCGGCCATCAAGTCCACCAGCAACGCCCGAGCCTGGGCTTCGGTGTTGGCGTAGGCTTCACGGTAAGCGGGGGTCCATAAACTCTCGCGATCAACCAGAAGCGTTTCGATTTGCTGTGGGAATTGCGGACTCTGACGTTGTGCAACCGCTGCGCTGAATTGCTGTTGCCAATGAACGCGGTTGGCAATCCATTGTGTGTTCTGATCCCCCAGGGCGTTCGACCAGGCCATCACCCGTTGCTGTTGGGTTGGGCTGAGCGGTCCGAGCCAGGCATTCAGGCGTTTTTCCATGCGCTTGCTTCGCTCTTTGATCTGTTGCTCGAGCGGTGGCTTGAGGTAGTCCTCCTGGCGTTTGCGTTGGTCCTTGGCGAAAGCGTCGTTCATTTCCGCGACTTGCTTGTCATCCAGCCCTTGCAACAGTTCGATGGCCGATGGGGTGATTTCCCGGGCGGTTTCGGCGATGGCTTGTTTGGCTTCCTGGGTGCGGGCTTGCAGCGCGGCGTCGGTGATCTGGTTGGTCTCGATCATGGTCTGTAAACGATTCAGCCAGTCGAGGTAGCCGGGTAGTTGCGTGGTGCAGTGCCAGCGCAGGTGTTCTTTGAGCCGCTCGTTCAACCAGTCTTTTTGCTGGTGGTTCATGTCCAGGTAGTCGCTGAGCGTCCAGGGAATGATCACATCGAGGTTGCGGTAAGCCAGGCCCACGCGGGTGCATGCGGCGACGGTGAGGCTGAGCGTGAGGATGACGGTGATCTGTTTCAACCAATGCGACATGGCAAGCCCTTGCGAAGACCTGGTTTTTTATTGGGTTCTTTAATGTGAACGCAGGACGAGCCCGGCAGTTCAGCCGATTAATAGAAGGCGCGTGCGGCCTTGAGGGTGACCAGGCCGTCACACTCGCTATTGTGGCCGGAATAGGCGGAGCAATCGCTGCCGCTCAGGCTTGAGTCACTGTAGATCAAGTCCAGGTCGATACCCATGAACGGCCGGGACAATTTCACCGACCAGTCGGTAAAACTGCCTACATATCCACCGTCGACGGACACCGGCGTATTGAGTTGATGGGTGGTGTATTTCAGGCTGATCCCGATGCCGAACGGCTGATTGCCACTGAGGTCGGCGAACAGGGTGCTGTTCTGTTTGTCCGGGTCGTTGCTGAAGGCTGCGCCGAAACGGCTATCCAGCAGGGTCAGGCCACCGAAAAGCTCCTGGCTGTCGAGGGTATCCACTTTGGGGTAGCTGTAATGGATCATGCCCACTTCGTAGCCGAGGGATTGATCGAAGGGCTGTTTAAAGCCCATGTAGGAATCGATCTCAAGGTTGCTCGAAGGGCTCAGTCCCATGCTGGGGGACCATTGGCCCACATAGAAGCCGCTGTCGTGGCTCAGGTCGAGGCCACCGTGGAACGAGCCGGTCGTCGAGGGTTTGACCAACCCTTGGGCCATGCTCCGGCTGGGGGTGGTGGCGAGTTTGAGATCGAAATCGCCTAATTCGCGCTGGAAGACTTGCGCATCGGTACCCGAGCACCACAACAGGCTGGCGAGCAGGAAAAGAGAGGGCTTGAGCATGCGTCACTCCATGAACAGCGAGGAGCAGGTCCTGAAAACCTGCTGAAACGCTTGATCCAGACACGTGCAAGCATACCGGCGAATGTTCGGCATCGAGGGCCGTTCGTCGATTTTTGAAATATTGATTTGTTTGATGGGGTATTGCTGAAGGGTTCCAGTCCAAGCGCTTCGAAGCTCAAAGCGCTTAGGGACCAGTTAACGCGGGGTATTACTTTTTGCCGAGCGTGATTTGCTTGGACGGGCCGAACGTCTGGCCGCTGACGCCTTTGGCAATTTGCTGGATCTCGCCGCCGGACTTGAGGAACGCAGCGATCTGATTGTTGATCGATTCGCTGGTTTCAACGGCTGGAGCTGGCTTTGCTTTGCTGTTGGATGCTTTTACACGCATGGCGGCCATTAACCTGTAGAAATTAACTTGGCCAGGCATCGTACAGGAAATACTTGACAATTGCTTGGTAAATATCCTCCCGAAATACACACGGCAGGCATGCGAATAATCGCAAGTTATTATTTGGAATAGTCCCCTAAGCTGCTGTTTTAACTAAAAACCTCACTCAAGAAATAGCGTTTTTGGGATGGGCTGACCAAGGTGTGAACCACTCGAACGGTCTGACGAGCGGCCAGCCGCATCCGGCAAACCCCAGGAAAATTAAGGTCTCCCACGGATTTTCTCGCGCCACCGGGCCGACCGCCGAACGCCGCCCGCAAAACCGGGTAGAATGCCGCCCACGCAATGAGGGTATTGGACATGGCTTTAGTCGGGCGCTACAACAGTTTGCAAGTGGTTAAACATACTAACTTCGGTTTATATCTGGACGGTGGCGCGGACGGCGAAATCCTTCTGCCTAATCGTTATATTCCCAAAGATATTCCCAGCGAAGATGAAGACTGGCTCAACGTTTTTATTTATCTGGACAGCGATGACAAACTTATCGCTACAACCGAAAAGCCGAAAGTTCAGGTCGGTGAATTCGCCAGTTTGAAAGTCGTTGAAGTCAACAGCATCGGCGTGTTCCTGGATTGGGGTTTGCCGAAGGACCTGCTACTGCCGTATTCCGAAGAGAAACGCCAGATGACGGCCGGCGAGTATGTCGTGGTGCACGTCTACCTCGACAAACACACCCGGCGCATCACCGCGACGGCGCGTCTGGACCGTTACCTGGACAAGACCCCGGCCAACTACACCCCTGGCCAGGAAGTTGATTTGCTGGTGGCCGAAGCGACCGATATGGGCTTCAAGGCAATCATCAACAACAAGCACTGGGGTCTGATCCACAAGAACGAAATCTTCAAGTTCATGCGCGCCGGTAAAGAAGAGAAGGGCTTTATCAAAGAAGTCCGCGCCGACGGCAAGATCAGCCTGAGCCTGCAACCGGTAGGCGAAGAAGCCGCCACCAGTTTGAACTCGAAGATTCTCGCCAAGTTGCGCGACAACAACGGCACCCTGCCGGTCAGCGACAAGAGCGATCCGACGCTGATCAGCAGTATGTTCGGCGTCAGCAAGGGCAACTTCAAAAAGGCCATCGGCGCCTTGTACAAGAACGGCCAGATCGTCATTCACGCTGATCGTATCGAACTCAGCTGACCTGCACCGGCCCCGGTAGGCGCTACCGCAGGTTGTGATCAAAAAAGGATCCAGCCTACGGTAGCCTTCTGCGCAGCATTCACCCATCTCTTTGTATACATAACACTCTGCACCGTTTGTAGGCGCGGACGCCCTGTTCGTGGGCGTTATCACCCCCTACACGTCTTGGAAGCTTTGCTCTGAACAGGGCTTAAAGCCAGGTTTGTCACACCTTTTGATCGTATGGCACGCATTCTGCGTGGCAACTCGTATACAAACCATGCAGGCTCCCGTACGCAGTGTGGTCGCCGCATCAATCCCGGGGGCCGCGCCTGTACTTTCGAGGAGCCCCGCGATGCCCGAACAATTGCCCAATGGCTACAGCCCGCGCCTGTATAACCAGGACCTGGGGCCACTGCCGCAGAAATGGAATTGGTACAACATCTTCGCCTTCTGGATGAGCGACGTGCACAGCGTTGGCGGCTATGTGTTCGCCGCCAGCCTGTTTGCGCTGGGGTTGGCGAGTTGGCAGGTGTTGATTGCCTTGCTCGGCGGGATTTGCATCGTGCAGTTGATCGCCAACCTGGTGGCCAAGCCGAGTCAGCAAGCCGCGGTGCCTTACCCGGTGATCTGCCGACTGGCGTTCGGGGTGTTCGGGGCGAATATTCCTGCGGTTATCCGCGGTTTGATCGCGGTGGCCTGGTACGGGATTCAGACGTACCTGGCGTCCAGTGCACTCATCATCGTGGTGCTGCGGTTTTTTCCTGCGATGGCGGCCTACGCCGAACCGCACTTTGCCGGTTTGTCCTACCTCGGTTGGTTCGGTTTCCTCAGCCTGTGGTTCGTCCAGGCGCTGGTGTTCTGGACTGGCATGGAATCGATCCGCCGCTTCATCGACTGGGCCGGCCCCGTGGTGTATGGCGTGATGTTCCTGCTCGCCGGCTGGATCGTCTGGCAGGCCGGCTGGAGCAACATCAGCTTCACTCTCGCGGAAAAGTCACTGTCTGGCTGGGAAGCCTTCGGCCAGGTGATCGTGGCAACGGCGTTGGTGGTGTCGTACTTTTCCGGTCCGACCCTGAACTTCGGCGATTTCAGTCGCTACTGCCGCAGCATGAACGACGTGCGTCGCGGCAATTTCTGGGGGCTGCCGGTAAACTTTCTGGCGTTCTCGCTGGTGACCGTGGTGATCGTTTCCGGCACCTTGCCGGTGTTTGGTGAAATGCTTCACGACCCGATCGCCACCGTGGCGCGCATCGACAACAGTGTGGCGGTACTGCTCGGCGCCTTTGCCTTCGTTACCGCGACCGTCGGCATCAACATCGTCGCCAATTTCGTTTCCCCGGCATTCGACTTCGCCAACGTCGCCCCAAGCAAAATCAGTTGGCGTGCGGGTGGCATGATCGCCGCCATGGCGTCGATCTTCATCACCCCGTGGAACCTCTTCAACAACCCCGAAGTGATTCACTACACCCTCGACGTGCTGGCGGCGTTCATTGGCCCGCTGTTCGGGATTCTGCTGGTGGATTACTACCTGATCAAAAAGCAGCAGATCGATGTCGCTGCGCTGTTCAACGACAACCCGAGCGGGCGTTATTACTACAGCGGCGGGATCAACTGGACGGCGGTCAAGGCGTTGATTCCTGCCACCCTGATGGGCGTTGCGATCACTTTCATCCCAGTGTTACAGCCGATGGCCAACTTCGCCTGGTTCACCGGTTGCTTCCTCGGCGGTGTCCTGTACTTCGCACTGGCCAGGCGCGAGCAGGCACAGCAATCGGCGGCGCTGGTTATCGCGGGATGACGCAAGCGGCGATTTAAAGGTCTTTTGCAGGCACCTTTTTCTGTCCATCCGGTTAATAATCGACAGCATAATTTTTCGCCCCGGCGCCCTCTGTTCAGCAGGAGGGCCGGGGCTTTGCTTTTACTGTCGAGTCACTGCCATGAATTGTGTTATCGAGGTGTTCCGGTGAGCGCCACCCGGCGTAGTGCCGATGGGTTTGCCCTGCAAGTGATGGTCGGGCTGTGCCTGATCTGGGGTGTGCAGCAGGTGATGATCAAATGGGCCGCGCCCGACATCGCACCGGTCATGCAGGCGGCGGGGCGCTCAGGTATTTCCGCGTTGCTCGTAGGATTGTTGATTTGCTGGAAGGGCGGTTGGGATCAGGTCGGCGCTACCTGGCGCGGTGGCTTGCTGGCCGGCGCGTTGTTTGGCCTGGAGTTCTTCTTCATTGCCGAAGGCCTGCAACTGACCACGGCGGCGCACATGTCGGTGTTTCTCTACACCGCGCCGATCTTTACCGCGTTGGGTGTGCACTGGCTGCTGCCGAGTGAGCGTTTAAGACCGGTGCAGTGGCTGGGGATTTTTCTGGCGTTCATTGGCATCGCCATTGCGTTTGCCGGTGGTGTGTCCTGGGACAACCTTGACCACCGCATGTTGCTGGGCGATGCCTTGGGCGTGCTGGCCGGCGCGTCGTGGGGCGCGACCACTGTGGTGGTACGCGCCTCGCGTCTGTCGGAAGCGCCGGTGACCCTGACGCTGTTTTATCAACTGATCGTCGGCTTCGTCGGTCTGCTGCTGATCGCGATCCTCAGCGGTCAGGTCACCCATGTCAGCCTGACCACGGTGGCGGTGGCCAGCGTGCTGTTTCAGGGGCTGGTGGTGTCATTCTTCAGTTACCTGACCTGGTTCTGGCTGCTGCGCCGTTATCTGGCGGCGAACCTGGCGGTGTTTTCGTTCATGACGCCGTTGTTCGGCGTCACGTTCGGCGTGGTGCTGCTGGGGGAAGAGCTGAGCCTGAACTTTGTGATCGGCGCGGTACTGGTTTTGCTCGGGATCACTTTTGTGAGCGCAGAGCAGTGGGTGCGCCGTCGTTTGCGCAAAGCACTTGGGCAACCCTGACCGGGCGCAGCAGCAAACCTGCGGCAATGATAAAACCGCCGCCGGCGATCACCAGCGCGGGTTGCAAGCCACCGCTGAAATGGCTGCTCAACGCGGCTAGCAATGGCCCGCTGAGCTGACCCACGGCGAAGCACGCGGTCAGCAGCCCGGCGTTACGCTGGGTGGCGTGGGGCGCCAGTTCCCGGGAGCGCTGCATCACCAGTTGCATGCAGGCCAGGAACGGCCCACCGCACAAAATCACCCCCAGCGCCAGCCCGGCACCGCTGCCCAATAGGCAAGCAAATACGCCGGCGGCCTGTAGCCATAGCGTCGCCATCAGCCAATGACGAGTTGCGTTCGGGTTGTGCCGACGCAGGCTTACCAACACAACCCCGGTTGCCGCCGCCAGGCCAAAGCACGGCCAGAACAGATCGGCTTGCCATTGCCCGTGGAACTGCGCGCTGGCCATTTGCGAGAGGAAAGTGGCCGGGATGATGTAGCCCAAACCGTACAAACCGTAGATCACCGGTAAACGTCCGACGCCTTGGGTACCCGGCGTGGCGACAGGCGATGTCAGCGTTGAAGGGGCGGCCGGCTGCGGCAGGAACGGCAGAATCCCCAGCAGCATCACCAGCCCGACAGCGGCATACACCAGCCACAAGGTTGCGGACGTCTGCCCCAGCAGGTTCGAGCCTAAGGCCAACAACCCTGTCAGAAAAATCCCCAGACCCGGTCCGGCAAATACCAGCGCGCCGAGCCGTGGACGACCGGCCGCCGCTGCCAGTGGTTGGCTCAATGCGGTAATCATCACCAGCACCCAGGCGCTGGCCACGCCCGTGCCGAAGCGCAGCGCCAGATGCGACCAGAACCCGGTGGCCCAGAACGAGGCCAGGGTCAGCAGCACACACAACCACAAACCGCCGAGCAACCGCCCGCGAACCTGATCGGGGCGACGGGCGAACATCGCATCCACCGCGCCGACGAAGTAACCAAGGTAGTTGGCGGCGGCAATCAGACCGGCGGCGGTCAGGTCGATCTGACCCTCGCTGAGCAAGTGCGGCAGTTGTGGGGTGAGGGCGAAACGCCCGATGCCCATGGCCATCATCAGGGCGACAAAGCTGGCGGTTAAGCGAATCAGCGGGGACATGGTCTGAGTTCCGTTGCGAGGATCAATGACCGTCAGGCTAAGACTGATTGACTTTCTTTAAAAATGAATAATAGTGAGAAACTTGTTCTGATTTGGAGAATGGCGTGGAATTCAGCCAATTGCGGATTTTCCAGGCAGTGGCGGAGGAGGGCTCCATCACCCGAGCCGCTGAACGCCTGCATCGCGTGCCCTCCAACCTGTCGACCCGGCTCAAACAGCTCGAAGAGCAACTCGGTGTCGAACTGTTCGTGCGTGAGCGTCAGCGTTTGCAGTTGTCGCCTGCGGGAAAAGTCCTGTTGGACTACACGGCCAAGCTGTTCGCCTTGCACGACGAAGCCCACGCGGCAGTGCAGGGCGGGCAACCGGCCGGGGATTTCGTACTGGGCACGATGTACAGCACCGCTGCGATTCACCTGCCAGAGCTGTTGGCGCGTTATCACCGCCGCTACCCGGCGGTGAACCTGCAAGTGCAGTCGGGGCCCAGCGGCGAATTGCTCGAAGGCCTGCTCACCGGGCGCCTCGATGCGGCGCTGGTGGACGGTCCGCTGGAACTGGCCGGGCTCGACGGCGTGCCGTTGTGCGACGAACGACTGGTGCTGATCAGCGAGGCCGATCATCCGCCGGTACACAGCGCGCTGGATGTCGAAGGGCGTGCGGTGTTCACGTTCCGCCAGGGTTGTTCCTACCGGATGCGCCTGGAAGCCTGGTTCGCCCATGATCACGCGGCCATGGGCCGGGCCATGGAGATCGAGTCTTATCCCGGGATGCTCGCTTGCGTGATTGCCGGCTCCGGCGTGGCGCTGATGTCGGAGTCGATGCTCGCCAGCCTCCCGGGACGCGAAAGCGTGGCGGTGCATCCGTTGGCCGAGCCGTTCGCCAGCGCAACCACCTGGCTGATGTGGCGCAAAGGCATGGTCGGCGCCAATCTGAATGCGTGGATCGAGCAACAGCAGGCGGTGTATCCGTCGACAGCGGTCCAGGCCCAGGCAATTGCTTGAACCATCGTCCAAGGATTTGGATCAATTCAGTAACAGATCATTGCGATCTTGGACGAGCATTACGTAGGACTTCGGACTATTATCAGTGCGAAGGGGCTACAGAACTTCGGCCGCTCGGCACGACCCTGAAGGGGGGCATCATGAAAGAGAAAATCCAAAACTGGCTGCATGACCTGGGTGTCGCACTCGGTTTGATTGAACCGCCTCTGCAACCCGTGCCTATTCGCACTGACGACGAACAACGTCGCCGCCAGCAGCGCCGCCGGTAAACGCAACGCAGCCTTTGTAGCAGCAGCCCGCGGCAGCTGCTACAGGGGTTCGTGTGAACTCAATACCGCCCGATTTCAATCAAAAACCGGATCAAGTCATTCGCCGTCCTGGCGGTCTTGAGCATCCGGTCTTCTTCGGCGGTAAACGCCGTTAATCCCAGTTGATCCTCCAGACGGAAGATCAGCTCTTCGATATCCTCTTTATCCAATCCCAATTGCGTCAGGCTGGTGTTGTCGTCGAAATCATTCTGATTTTCCAGCAAACGGCTGATGAGGCGATGCACGGCGGCACGAACGGCAGCTCTTTTCATGAGATCCTTCTTCGACAGTGTTATGTCCTTGAGGCTGAGTACAGCAGGCTTCAGGCGTGTCGGCGCTGCCACTCGTCAATCATCGTGCGCAGATATTCCCCGGAAAAACTCCCGAAATGCCCGCCGTGTACCGTGCGGATCGGCATCGCGCGCAAGCGTTGCAGGCTGCGTGCGTAGTCGTCGAGGTTGGAGTGGTAGGCATCTTCGATCAGCGGCCCGTCGTAGATGATGTCACCGCTGAACAGGGTTTCGGTCGCTGCTTCGTACAGGCTGATGCCACCGGGTGAATGACCCGGCGTGTGCAGCACCTGCAGGACCCTGTTGCCGAGGTCGAGCACGTCGCCGTCTTCGACAAAACCGGTGGCCGGTGCGGCTTTGACCCGGTATTCGGCATAGCACAACGGGCAGTCAGGGTGCGCCTCGAACATGTCGTCACCGACGAAAGCCTTGCTCAGGGTGTTGTCGCCGTCGGGCTCGGCGAGGATCTGTGCTTCGGCCGGATGCACCAGCCGTTCCGGGAATTCGTGATGGCCGGCGATGTGGTCGAAATGACAATGACTGGCCACCGCCACCAGCGGTCGTTCGGTGAGCCACGGCAATTGTTCGCGCAGGCTGACCAGCCCGGAACCGCTGTCCAGCAGCAAGTCCTTGTCGCGGCCCTGGATATGCCAGAGGTTGCAGCGGTAAAAGGGCCGAATGTATGGCTCGTGAATCAGGCGGATGCCGTCGCTGAGCTGTTTGACCTCGAACCACTGATCGCGGGTGACAATCTTCATGGGCAGATTCCTGAAGGCGAAAAAAACGGGTGTGGCAACCGACGCCACACCCGTCGAAGAAAGCATCAAGTCTTTATAGATATCTTAGACAGCGCTCGCCACCACCGCCGGACGACGGGACAGCAGGCTGACCACCACGAAACTCACCAGGCCCACGCCGAGGCTGTAGTAGATCGGGGTGTTGGCGTCCATACCGTCCTTGATCATGAACAACAGCGCGGTGGCAAAGCCCAGGCCCATGCTGGCGATGGCGCCGGCGGTGGTTGCGCGTTTCCAGAAGATTGCACCGATCAGCGGAATCAGCATGCCGCCTACCAACAGGTTGTAAGCCAGGGTCAGGGCGCTGATCACGTCGTTGACCACCAGCGCGATACCCAGCACCAAGAAACCAGTCAGCAAGGTGAACAGACGGTTGATCCCCAGGCTCGACTGCTTACCGCCGCGCAGTTTCGGCAGCAGGTCTTCGGTCAGGGTGGTGGACGCGGCGAGCAGGCCGGCGCTGGCGGTGGACATCATGGCGGCCAGGGCCGCAGCGATCACCAGACCACGAATACCGTCCGGCAGCGACAGTTTGACGATGGCGGCGAAGGCGTTGTTGACGTTGTCCAGATTCGGGATCAGCACGTGAGCCGCCATGCCGATCAGGGCGCAGGCCAGGCCGTAGAGGATGCAGTAGATACCCGCGAAGGTCCCGGCGTATTGCGCGACTTTGGCGGTCTTGACGGTGAACACCCGTTGCCAGATGTCCTGACCGATCAGGATGCCGAAGAAGTAGATCATGAAGTAGGTGATGATGGTGTCCCAACCGATGGTGGTGAAGCTGAAGGCGGCTGCCGGCAGTTTCATCACCAACTCATCCCAGCCGCCGACGCGGTACAGGCAGATCGGCAGCAGGATGAACATCAGGCCGACGGTCTTGATCACGAACTGGACGATGTCGGTCAGGGTCAGCGACCACATGCCGCCGATGGCCGAGTAGACCACCACCACGCCACCGCCGAGCAGTACCGAAATCCAGAACGGCAGGCCGAACAGCACTTGCAGCACGGTGCCGATCGCCAGGATCGAGGTCACGCCGATCATCAGCGCGTACGCCAGCATGATCGCCGCGCTCGCGGAGCGGGCCATCGGGTTGTAGCGTTTTTCCAGCACCTGGGTGACGGTGAAGATTTTCAGCTTCAGCAGCGGTTTGGCCAGGAACAGGTTCAGCGCGACGATCCCGCAACCCAGTGCGGCGCACAGCCAGAAACCGGAAATGCCGTGGACGTAGCCCAGGCGTACGGTGCCGACGGTGGACGCGCCGCCCAGCACGGTCGCGGCCATGGTGCCCATGTACAGGGTCGGGCCGAGGTTACGACCGGCGACCAGGTAGTCTTCGTTGGTCTTGGCCTTGCGCATGCCGAAGTAGCCGAGCACCAGCATCGCGGCGGCGTATATGAGAACGACGAATAAATCCAAAGCCATGATGGCGTCTCCGATTGTCTTTTTTATGGTGAGGCGAAAATCAATCCCTGTGAGAGCATCAATTCCTGTGGGAGCGTGGCTTGCCCGCGATGGGGGGTGCCACGGTCTGTCAGGCAGACCGCGTCATCGTTCTTCGCGGGCAAGCCACGCTCCCACAGGTAATGCGTTGACCACAGGTTGAATCAGGCGGCTTGTCGCATCGCCGGTTTACCGAGCGCATCCGTGCCCTTGCTGCGTGCATCGTTGGGGCCGAACACCGTGGCCGGCTCCGGGAACAGGCTCAGCAGCGACAGATACACCAGCGACGCCAGGCCGAGGGTCACCGGCAGGCTGATGTCGATCCCGCCGGCCAGATTGCCCAGCGGCCCGACAAACTGCCCCGGCAGGTTCACGAAGCACAAACCCACCGCCGCACTCGGGATCCAGGCCCCCAGGCCGCGCCAGTTCCAGCCGTGGGTGAACCAGTAGCGGCCACCTTTTTCGCCACGGGTGAACACTTGCAGGTCATCCGGGCAGTAGAAGCCGCGACGCACCAGCAGGCCGATGATCATGATCACCATCCATGGCGTGGTGCAGGTGATGATCAGCACGGCAAAGGTCGACACGCTCTGCACCAGGTTCGCCGCAAAGCGCCCGATGAAGATGAAGGCGATCGACATCACACCGATCAGCAGCGTGGCCTTGACCCGCGACAGCACTCGTGGGAACACGCTGGACATGTCCAGCCCGGTGCCGTACAGCGAGGTGGTGCCGGTGGACATGCCGCCGATCACCGCAATCAGGCACACCGGCAGGAAGAACCAGCTCGGCGACACCGCCAGCAGGCCGCCGACGTAGTTGTTGGCCGCGATGTAGTCCGGTGCCTTGATCGCCACGATGGTGGCGGTGGCCAGGCCGAACAGGAACGGGATGAAGGTGGCGATCTGCGAGATCACCACGGCAGCCATGATCCGGCGCTTGGAGGTGTCACGCGGGATGTAGCGCGACCAGTCGCCGAGGAACGCCCCAAAGGAAATCGGGTTACTCATCGCCACCAGCGCAGCGCCGATGAAGGCCGCCCAGAAACCCGGTTGACCGAGGCTGACACTGCCGGCGTAGTTCACATCGAAAGGACCGGCGAAGGCGAAGACGCCCAGCAGGAACAACAGGCTGGCGCTCCACACGGCGATCTTGTTGACCCACAGCAGGAAGCGGAAGCCGTAGATGCACACCGTCAGCACCAGGATCGCGAACAGGCCGTAGGCCAGGCCCAGGGTCAGGTCGGTTTCCGGCAGGCCGATCAGGCGTTTGGCGCCACCGATCAACGCATCACCCGAGCTCCATACCGAGAGCGAGAAGAAGGCGATGGCGGTCAGCAGCGACAAAAACGAACCGACGATCCGCCCGTGCACGCCGAAGTGCGCACCGGACGACACGGCGTTGTTGGTGCCATTGAGCGGCCCGAACAGGCCCATCGGCGCGAGGATCAGCGAGCCCAGCAACACGCCCAGCACAATCGCCCAGACGCCCGCCTGAAAAGACAGGCCGAACAGTACCGGGAAACTGCCGAGCACGGCGGTGGCGAAGGTGTTGGAACCGCCGAAGATCATCCGGAACAAGTCCGTCGGGCCTGCGGTGCGTTCGTTGTCCGGGATCTGCTCGACCCCGTAGGTTTCAATTTGCGTAAGGCTTTGGTCTTTGTTGTTGTTATTCATGATCTGCTCCGATCATAAAGGCGCGCTCATCGTGCGTGAGCGTCACCTGTTTGGCTAAGGGGGTGGCAGCCCTTCCGGCATAGCGGACAAATGTTCGTGGCAGGCCAGCCATAGGCCTTGTTGTTCTTGGCCAGACGCCTGTTTCTTGAAAACAATCGTCTCGCGCTCCTGGCTGAAGTGTTGCTCCCCTTGCATGCGCAGCTCGGTGGCCACGTCATGGATGAAAATCGCCACGTCACCCTGCAGGCTGACGAAGGCGTTGCTCGAGGTGCACGACAGCACCTCGAAGCCGTCCTCGGCACGCCAGTTGTCCCACAACGCCTGGTAGGCATCGCGCGACAGCAGGGGTTGCTCGAGGGTGTAGAACACGAAGCTGGCATCGGCACTGAATGCGCCGAAGTAAGCTTCGCGATCGTTACGGGCAAAGGCCGACACCAGCTCGGCGGCGGCGTTGAGTACCTGATCACGTTCGTTCATGACCGATCCTCAGCGATGGACCACGCCTGGCAGTACGCAGAGCATTTCGTACAGCAGGTTGGCGCCCAACAGCGAGGTGTTGCCGGTGGTGTCGTACGCTGGCGAGACTTCTACCAAATCGCAGCCGACCAGGTCGAGGCCTTGGCAGCCGCGCACGATTTCAATCGCCTGAATGGTCGTCAGACCGCCGATTTCCGGGGTACCGGTGCCAGGTGCCCAGGCCGGGTCGATACCGTCGATATCGAAACTCAAGTACACCGGACCGTCGCCGACTTTCTCGCGCACTTCGGCCATCAGTGGCGCCAGGGATTTGTGCCAGCATTCTTCGGCCTGAACCACGCGGAAGCCCTGATTGCGGCTCCAGTTGAAGTCATCAGCGGTGTAACCCTGAGCCCGCAGGCCAATTTGCACTACGCGGTCGCAATCCAGAAGACCTTCTTCCACAGCGCGACGGAAGGTGGTGCCGTGGGCGATTTTCTCGCCGAACATGTGATCGTTCACATCCGCGTGAGCGTCGATGTGCACCAGGCCGACCTTGCCGTGCTTTTTATGGATGGCACGCAGGATCGGCAGGGTGATGGTGTGGTCGCCGCCCAGCGTCAGGGGGATCACATCGTGTTCGAGGATGTTGTCGTAGGCCTCTTCGATGATCCGCACGGCGTCCAGCAGGTTGAAGGTGTTGATCGCCACGTCACCGATGTCGGCAACCGACAGCGAGTCGAACGGCGCGGCGCCGGTGGCCATGTTGTACGGGCGGATCATCACGGATTCAGCGCGGATTTCACGCGGCCCGAAACGGGTGCCGGGGCGCAGGGACGTGCCGATGTCCAGCGGGATGCCGATAAAGGCAGCGTCGAGGCCGGCAGCGGAGGGCAAATGGGGGAGTCGCAGCATGGTGGCGATGCCGCCGAAGCGCGGCATTTCATTGCCGCCCAGTGGTTGGTGAAGAATCTTGTCCACGGGTAAGGCCTCATCGTCGTTGTTTTATTTATGCCGGTAAGCCGCTCGGGGAGAGACGGGCACCGCTGTGGGCCGATTCTGCGAAATGCAGTGGCCAGGAAGAATCGCTACGGGCAAATACTTAGTTCAGATTTTTCTAAACTAATGGCGATGACGGCGATAGACTTCCGCCATGTACAGAATCGCTGATGCCTGTCATTCAGAGGCTGAACACCACAACCCATGTGGGAGCGGGCTTGCTCGCGAAGGCGTCGTGTCAGTCGGAATCAATGTTGCCTGACACACAGCTTTCGCGAGCAAGCCCGCTCCCACAAGGATTGTGTTTCAACAGAAGCACCGTGCGTATCCTTGTAACAGGAGTGCCCCATGGCCAACGCTTTACCCGACCTGAAACTATTGCGCATCTTCGTCAGCGTGGTCCGCCATCAGGGGTTCGCCAACGCCCAGCACGAGCTCAATCTCTCGACGTCGGCCATCAGCACTTATATGAGCCAGCTCGAAGCGGCCCTCGGCCTGGTGCTGTGCCATCGCGGTCGCGGTGGTTTCAGCCTGACCAGCAAGGGTGAGCTGTTCCATCAGGAAACCCTGCGTCTGTTGGCCGAACTCGAAGGTTTCGAACAATACGCCGCCGCCCTCAAAGGCGAATTGCGCGGTACTTTGAACCTGGGGGTGATCGACTCCACCGTCAGCGACAAGGCCTTGCCGTTCGCCGAAGCCATCGGTGCCTACAGCCAGGAACACCCGGCGGTGCATTTGCACCTGTCGGTCATGAGCCCCTACGAACTGCAACTCGGCGTGCAGGACAACCGCCTCGACCTGGCCATCGGTGCCTTTTCCACGCGTATGAGCGGTCTGGTCTACATGCCGCTCTACCGCGAACAGCACTGGCTGTATTGCAGCAGCCGTCATCCGCTGTTCACCGAGCGGCGCATCCCCGAGCAAGTCATCACCCAGCAACGCATGGTCGGTCGCGGCTACTGGAGCCAGGCCGAACTGGCGCGTCACGGTTTCAAGCACAGCGCGGCGACCGTGGAAAGTATGGAGGCCCAACTGATTCTGGTGCTGTCCGGTGCCTATATCGGGTACCTGCCGGAGCACTACGCCCAGGCCTGGGTCGACAAGGGGGATTTGCGCGTGCTGCTGCCGGCGACGTTCGGTTATCAGGCGCCGTTTTCGATGATCGTGCGCCGTGGCCGCAGCCGCGAACCGCTGATCCAGACCTTCCGCGATTTGCTCAAAGCACAGCTCAATCAGGCTTAAGAAAATGTCCAGAATCCAGTGCCCGCGCTGCATGCGTCCGCAAACTCATTGCCTATGCCCGCTGATCCCGAGCCTCGACAGCCGCACGCGGGTGTTGCTGTTGCAGCATCCGAGTGAAGTGAACCATGCACTGAACACCGCGCGGCTGGCGGCGTTGGGGCTCAAGAATGCCGAGTTGATCGTGGGCGAGGTGTTCGAGGATTTGCCGGCGTTGTTGAATCGGCCGGGCTATCAGGCGCGGCTGTTGTTTCCCGGCGAGGAGGCGCAACCGTTGCAGGCCTACACCGCGAGTGATAAGCCGCTGCTGCTGGTGGTTCCGGACGGTACCTGGCGCAAGGCGCGCAAGATGTTGCACCTCAATCCATTGCTGGCGGCGTTGCCCAGAGTGACCCTGGCCGAGGGCGGGGTGTCGCGTTATCGCTTGCGCAAAGCGCCGGGGCCGGGGGCGTTGTCGACGGTGGAGGCGATTGTGCAGGCGTTGCAGACTCTTGAAGCGCCGACCACTTTCGAACCGTTATTGAAACCGTTCGAGGCGTTGATCGAGGGGCAGATTGCAGCGATGGGGGAGGAGGTTTTTCAGCGTAATCATGGGCCGAAATAGTCGTTGTTTGTGCCGGCCTCTTCGCGAGCAAGCCCGCTCCCACATTAGACCGAGTTTCCTCAGGAGAAAAGCGATCAAATGTGGGAGCGGGCTTGCTCGCGAAAGCGGTAGATCAATCACAGATAATCCCAACAAAGACTACCGCTCGCGCATCGCCTCGGTCCGTGCCTTCAACACCGGTTTAAGCAGATAATCCAGCACACTTTTCTCCCCGGTAATAATGTCCACCGTCGCCACCATCCCCGGAATGATCAGCAGCGGTTTCACATCCCCACCCAAGTGATTCTTGTCGGTCCTGACCTGAATCAGATAGAAGCTGTTGCCCTTGTCATCGGTAATGGTGTCCGCCCCGATCAACTCAAGCCTGGCACTCAACCCGCCATAAATCGTGTAGTCATAAGCGCTGAACTTGACCATGGCTTTCTGGCCCGGATGCAGGAACGCCACGTCTTGAGGCCGCACCTTGGCTTCGATCAGCAGGTTGTCTTCCAGGGGAACGATTTCCACCATGTCGCTGCCCGGCTGGACCACGCCACCGATGGTATTGACCTTCAGCACTTTGATGATGCCGTGAACCGGTGACACCACGGTGGTGCGCGTCACCCGGTCGTCGATGGCAATGCTCGTGGCGGTGATTTTCGACAGGTCGGTGCGTTTCTCGTTCAGCTCTTTCGCCGCGTCCGAGCGGAAGGATTGTTCGGACTCGTCGATCTTGCTTTTGATCTCATTGATCGCCGATTCCGCCCGGGGAATCGCCAGGGTCGTGGCATTCAGCGAGCCGCGGATTTCCACCGCGCTGCGTTTGAGCCGCAGGATCTCCACCGGTGACACCGCCCCGGTGCCCACCAGCGGCGCCGACATGTTCATCTCTTGTTGCAGCAGCGCCAGGCTGGAACTGAACTGCCCCTGTTTGGAACGGAATTCCGCCAGCTCCTGGGTTTTTTGCCGAAGTTGTTCAGTCAGCGTGCGTTGTTCGCTGGCCAGTCGGCGCTGGCGTTGTTCATACAGCGAGCGTTCGTCCTCGGCCACTTGCGGCGCCTTGGCGATGACTTCCGGGGACAGCTTGAACGGTCGGCCTTCCGCTTCGGCGGACAATCGTTCGACCTGCGCGATCAAGGCATAGCGATCCGCTTCGCTTTCGCCCTTGTTCGACAGGAATCGCGTGTCATCCAGGCGCAGCAAGGTGTCGCCCTTGTTCACCATTTGCCCTTCGCGCACGAAAATCTCGGTGACGATGCCGCCTTCCAGGTTCTGGATCACCTGTATCTTGCTCGATGGAATCGCCTTGCCTTCGCCCATGGTGACTTCCTGCAACACGGCGAATTTGGCCCAGACCAGCGCGGTGATCAGCAGCGCCGCCGCCAGCCACACGGTGATCCGCGACCAGCGCGGCGAATCCTGCAACGAGGCGCCGGCGGTTTCCGGCATGAATTCGCTTTCGGCACTTTTGCTGAAACTGCCGAAGTAGCTTCGGTCTTGCGGTGTGTCGGATGATGAACGGGCCATGGGTCGCTCCTAAACCGTCGCAGAGCCGACACGGCCCTTGCGCAATGCATCGATGACCGCTTCTTTCGGGCCGTCGGCGACGATCCGCCCGTTGTCCAGCACCACCAGCCGATCCACCAGGCTGAGCATCGAGGTGCGGTGGGTAACCAGCAGCACGGTTTTGCCCTGGACCCAGCCGTGGAGTTTCTGCCGCAGGATGTCTTCGCTGCTGTTGTCCATGGCGCTGGTGGGTTCGTCGAGCAACATGATCGGCGGATCGAGCAGCAACGCACGCGCCAGCAACACCGCCTGGCGCTGACCGCCCGACAGCAACTGTCCGCGCTCGCCCACTGGCCGATCAAAACCTTGTGGATGCTGGCGCGCGAGTTCGGTGACACCGGTCAGCTCAGCGACTTCAAGCATCCGGGCGTCGCTGATGTAGCGTGCGCCGAGGGTCAGGTTGTCGCGCAGGCTGCCGGCCAGCAACGGCAGGTCGTGGGCCACGTAGCCGATCTGTTGACGCAGGTCGGCGACGTCCAGTTGCCGCAGGTCCAGGCCATCGAGCAGCAACTGGCCTTCTTCCGGTGCGTAGAAACCCATCACCAGCCGCGCCAGCGTGCTTTTGCCCGAACCGCTGCGACCGATGATGCCGATCCGCTCGCCGGGCTTCATGCTGAAGCTGACGTTGGCCAGGGCCGGCGCGTTCTGGCCGTTGTAGTGGAACGTCACGCCGCTGACGTCCAGGGCGCCTTGCAGTTGCGTGCGCTCCAGCGGCCGCTGCTTGGCATCGCGCTCTTGCGGCAGCGACATCAGCGAATCGGTGCTTTTCATGGTCAGTTGCGCTTGCTGGTAGCGGGTGATCAGCCCGGCGATCTGCCCCAGCGGCGCGAGCACGCGACTGCCGAGCATGTAGCTCGCCACCAGCGCACCGACGCTGAGATTGCCGGCGATGATGCTGTAGACCCCGGCGACGATGGTCGCCATGCCGGAGAATTGCTGAATGAACAGCGTGCCGTTGGTGGCCAGCGCCGAGAGGTTGCGCGCGTGGCTGTCGAGGCGGGTGAGGGCGCCGTGGGTGCTTTCCCATTTGTGCTGGCGCTCGCTTTCAGCGCTGCACGCCTTGAGGGTTTCCAGACCACCGAGGGTTTCGATCAGCAGGGCCTGGCGTTCGGCGCCGAGGCTCAGACTTTTCTGCACGGTGTCGCGCAGGCGTGCCTGGATCACCATGGCGAAAAGGATCGTGATGGGGAAGGCCAGCAGCGGAATCACCACCAGCCAGCCGCCGAGCAGGCCGATGACTACCAGCATCAGCACGGCGAAGGGCATGTCGATCAGGCTGGTCAGCGTGACGGCGGTGAGAAACTCCCGCAGGCCCTGGAAATCATGAATGCTCTGGGCGAAACCACCGATGGTTGCGGGTCGCGCTTTCATCGCCATGCCGGTGATGCGTTCGAACAGGGTCGCCGAAAGAATCACGTCGGTTTTCTTCCCGGCGGTGTCCAGCAAGTGCGCACGAACCACCCGCAGCACCAGTTCGAAACCGGTGCCGATCAGCAAGCCGATCGACAGCACCCACAAGGTTGAAGTGGCCTGGTTCGGCACCACCCGGTCGTAGGTCTGCATCACGAACAACGGCACCATCAGGCCCAGCAGGTTGATCAGGAAACTCGCCAGAATCGCATCGCTGTACAGCCATTTCGACAGCTTCAGCGTGTCGCGAAACCACGCCTCGACCCGCGGCACCAGCGGTGCGCGCAAGTCTTCAAGTTCATGCCGTGGCCGGGCGAACAAGGCCTGGCCGCTGTAGTTGGCGGCCAGCTCGTCCGTGCTCACCCATTGTTCTCCGCCGTCGGCTTCGCTGGGCAGAATCAGCGCCTGACCATCGTCGCCCCAACGGCGCAAGACCGCGCAGCGGCCATGGTTGAGGATCAGCATCACTGGCAGGTTGAGCGCGGAAATATCCGCCAGCTCACGGCGCAGTACCCGCGCCTGCAAACTGGCCCGGGCCGCTGCGCGCGGCAGCAGGTCCAGGCTCAAGCGTTGGTGTGCCATTGGCAGCCCGGCACTCAGGCTGGCGCGACTGACCGTCGCGCCGTGGAGCTTGCAGAGAATCAACAGGCCGTCCAGAAGCGGATCATCGAAGCTCAGACGCGGATCGACACCCGTGTTGCCGGTTTCCATGCTGGTCACATTGATCGCTCCTACACGGCGTTACTTCATTTAAGTTCAGGCAAGCGCGCTTCGTTTTTCACTTCGGTGGCGGCAATCGCATCGGCGGGCAGCACCACCCGTTGTTTGCTCAGCAACTGGCCCATGTTCGCCAGTACGCGGTACATCGAGAACTCCTCGGTGTAGCGCACTTCGGTATAGCGGCGGTTGGCGTTGTAGAGCTCGTTTTCACTGTCGAGCAAGTCGAGCAGAGTCCGTTGGCCGAGACCGAACTGATCCTGATACGCCGCCCGCACACGGGTGGTGGTTTCGGCGTACTCGCGGGCGGTCGGGGTTTGCTTCTTGGCGTTTTGCATGGCGTTCCAGGCCAGGTGGATGTTCTCGTTGAGCTGGCGCAGAGCGTTGTTGCGGATGTCCATCGCCTGGTTGATCTGGTGCGCATCGGAGGCCAGCCGGGCCTTGTCGCTGCCGCCACGGAACAGGTTGTAGTTCATCACCACGCCCACTCGCCATTCGTTGTCGTGGCCTTGATCGCCCTGCACATTGTTGTTGGCGCCCACTGCCGCTTCGGCGTCGAAGCGTGGGTAGAACGGCGACTTGGCGACTTCGTACTGGCTCTCGGCCGATTGCACGTCGGCCTGGGCGGATTTCAGGTACGGGTTGTTTTCCATCATGCTCTGCTGGGCTTCCGGCAGGGTGGCGGGCAATTCGCCGCGGGTTGACGGCGGCACTTCAAGTTCATCGGGCATGCGCCCCACGACGCTGTAGAAATTCGCCTCGGCATCCGCCAGATCGACTTCAGCAGTGTCGAGGTTGTTTTGCGCCAGTGCCCGGCGAGCGGTGGACTGGTCTGAGTCGGCGTTGCTGCCGACCCCACGCTGGGTCCGCAGGCTGATCTGATCATTGACCCGCATGTGCGCTTGCAGGTTGTTCCTGGCCAGGGTCACCAGCTCGCGGCGCTTGAGCACTTCGAGGTACACCTCGATGGTACGCAGGGCCAGGTCCTGGGCGGTGCCCTGTGCGTAATACGCCCGGGAGTTGACCACGCCTTTGGTGCGCGCCACCTCGTTGGAGGTGTTGAAACCGTCGAACAGCATTTGCCGCAGACGCAGCTCTGACTGGGTGTAGGTGAGGATTTCGGTATTGTGATTGCCGCGCGAGCGGGTGGTGGTGTTATCGCTGTAGCCGCGCCCGTAGGCGGCGTTCAAATCCACCGATGGATAAAAGCCCCCTTTGGCGACTTTAACCTGCTCGTCGGCCGAGAGCCGGGCATCAACCCGCGACGCCAGTTCCGGGTGGGTCGCAATGGTGCTCTGGATCGCCTCGGTCAATGACATCGCCTGCGCCTGAGATGTGCAGGCCATGGCCAGCAGAATCGCGCTGCAGAGGGGGGTTAAAACGCGCATGGGTGCATCTCCCTGATTCCTGATGGTGTGTAGCGGTCGCCAAATATTTGACGTTATTTTTAGGTAAAACCGTTTCATGCTTGTAACAACAGAGCTAAGAACATCCTGAAGCGTAGCTAAGAAAAATTTTTCATAAGGGTTATGCCAAAAAAAACTTATGCGCCCTGCAAAATCCAGCACATTGTTCAATGCGAAAGCCTTTGTTTTATGAGCTTTCGGAAGCATTAACAGGGTTTAGGAAAGTTCCATTCACTTTTCGACACAGGGCGAAGAAGTGCTGGAGGGGAGGAAGGCGAGACGGTTTAGAGGCGACATTTTTTTGTCACTCCAGTGATTCAGAACCGTTACGCATCGTTTGCAGGCGGGCTGTTTTGGAAGTGGATCCCGATGCCATTGATTGCAGAGGGTTTTATCCCGATCCCCGAACAGCCCCTCGCAAACGACACGCTTGGCAAGGGTGTCGGGAAGCAGCGGTTTACCTCAGGTAAACGCTTTCCGGCAGGCGGGCCGCCAGGCAACCTGCCTGAACCATGAGCACATTCTTCGCGCAAACAGGATGCCGACAGCAGTTGGCAGCGGAGGAATGCACATGGCAACGCTCATCGGTATCGTCAGTAAGGTCATCGGTCAGGTGTACGCAGTGGCGGGTGATGGCACCCGCCGCAATCTGGTCGAGGGCGATCGGCTGTTTGCCGGTGAGCAACTGGTTACCGGGGCCGAAGGCGCGGTGGCGGTTCATTTGCAAAGCGGTCAGGAGCTGACCCTGGGGCGTGACAGCAGCCTGCAAATGACCGCCCAATTACTGGCGCATCAAGTGCCGCATGTGGAAACCACCGATGCGGTGACGCCGAGTCAGGCGCAACTGACCGATGTCGAACAACTGCAAAAAGCCATTGCCGCCGGTGCCGACCCGACCCAGACCGCTGAGGCCACCGCCGCCGGGCCGGGCACAACGGGCGCGCCCGGTGGCGCCTTGGGGGGTGGCCACAGTTTTGTGCTGTTGGAGGAAGTGGGCGGGCGGGTCGACCCCACAATTGGTTTCCCCACCGCGGGCTTCAACGGCATTCCCGAATTCCCCCTGGAGCGCCGGGATGCTGCGCCGGACAACGGCAATAACGGCATCGTTACGCCGTTTGCCGCGAACGTGCCGAACAACCCGGTTACCCTCACCGGCCTGTCGGTGGCGGGAGGTGAACTGACCCTCAATGAAGCCAACCTGGCGGACGGGTCGGCCAGCAACCCGGGGGCGCTGACTCAGCACAGCACGTTCACAGTGTCTGCGCCCGACGGGTTGACCAGCCTGAGCATCGGCGGGATCAGCGTGATCAGTGGCGGGGTGCCCATCGGTTTTCCGCAGTCGATCACCACTCAACTGGGCAACACCCTGACGATCACCGGCTACAACCCGGCCACTGGCGTGGTCAGTTACAGCTACACCCTGGTCGGCAATGAAACCCACTCCGCCGGTGACGGCACCAACAACCTCAGCGAACAGTTCACCGTAGTCGCAAGCGACCGCAACGGCGATACCGCCACCGGTTCGCTGGACGTCAATATCACCGACGATGTGCCCAGGGCCATCGACGACAGCAACGCCCATACCGCATCGGAAACCCTGCCAACCCTGACCGGCAGCGTGCTGCCCAACGACATCCAGGGCGCCGACCGCATTGCCACCGGCCCCGACAGCGGGCCGATCATCGGCGGCACCTTCACCGGGACGTTCGGCACCTTGGTGTTGAACGCCAACGGCACCTACACCTACACCCTGAATACCAGCGACGCCGATTTCAAAGCCTTGCACGGTGGCGGCAACGGCACCGAAAATTTCGTCTACACCCTCACCGATGCCGATGGCGATACCAGCACCGCGACGCTGGTGCTGAACATCCATAACAACGACGACACGGTGACTCTCGATGGCCTGAACACCGAGGGCGGCGAGCTGACCGTCAACGAGAAAAACCTTAGCGACGGCAGCAACCCTGATGCATCGGCCCTGACCCAAAGCGGCACGTTCACCATTACTGCGCTGGATGGCGTGCAAACCCTCAGCGTCGGCGGAATCAATGTGGTGGTTGGCGGTGTATCGGCGGGTTTCCCGCAATCAATCGTCACGCCGCTGGGCAGTACGCTGACCATTACCGGCTACGACAGCACGACCGGCGTGGTCAGCTACAGCTACACCCTGGTGGATAACGAAACCCATCCGAATGCCAACGGCGCCAACAGTCTCTCCGAACAGTTTGCGGTCACCGTGGTGGACGACAACGGCACCACCGCCAATGGCAGCCTCGATGTGAACATCGTCGATGACTTGCCTCAGGCCGTAGATGACAGCAACGCCCATACCGCATCGGAAACTTTGCTGACCCTGACCGGCAGCGTGCTGCCTAACGATATCCAGGGCGCCGACCGCATTGCCACCGGCCCCGACAGCGGGCCGATCATCGGCGGTACTTTCACCGGGACTTACGGCACTTTGGTGTTGAACGCCAACGGCACCTACACCTACACCCTGAACACCAGCGATGCCGATTTCAACGCCTTGCACGGTGGTGGCAACGGCACCGAGAACTTCGTCTACACCCTCACCGATGCCGATGGCGATACCAGTACCGCAACGCTGGTGCTGAACATCCATAACAACGATGACCCGGTGACCCTCGATGGCCTGAACGTCAACGGCGGCGAACTCACCGTTTATGAAAAAAACCTCAGCGACGGCACCAGCCCCAACACCGCGGCCCTGACCCAGAGCGGCACCTTCACCGTCACCGCGCTCGATGGTTTGCAAACCCTGACCGTGGGTGGCATTGCGGTGGTCACCGATGGCGTGGCCGCAGGCTTCCCGCAATCGATCGTCACACCGCTGGGCAGTACGCTGACCATCACCGGCTACGACAGCGCGACCGGCGTGGTCAGCTACAGCTACACCCTGGTGGATAACGAAACCCACCCGAACGCCAACGGCACCAACAGCATCACTGAGAACCTCAACGTCATCGCCACTGACGTCGACGGCAGCACGGCGTTGGGCCAGATCAACGTCAACATCGTCGATGACTTGCCCACCGCCAACCCGGACCACGCCTCAGTGGCCGAGGGCGCGACGGTCTCGGGCAACGTGCTGGGCAACGACATCGGCGGCGCCGACGGACCAGCCCTCGGCGGCGCGGTGGTCGGCGTGCGCGCCGGCAGCGACACCTCGACTTCGGCCATCGGTGGCTTGAACACGCAAATCAACGGCACCTATGGCTACCTGACCCTGGATGCCAACGGCGATGCGGTCTATCACAGCAATCCAAATGCCGTGAACGGCCCTGGCGCGACCGACGTGTTCACCTACACCGTGCGTGATGCCGACGGCGATGAAAGCACCACCACCATTACCATCGACGTAGCCAACTGCACCCTCGTAGCGACCATCGATACGGATGTGACGGTTAATGAAAAAGCGCTGGATCTGACCAAGGACGGGCAGGATCTGGCGGCAGGTACCGTCATCGGCAGCGAGCCTGGCAACACCGGTGAAACCGCCTCCGGCACGCTGGTGGGGGCGGTCACCGGTACCAGCGACACCATCACGTACAGCCTGGTCGGCAGCGCCACCGGGACTTATGGGCAAATCCTGCTCAACCCCGACGGCAGCTACACCTACACCCTGACCTCGCCTCCGACGACTACACCTCACGCCAACGATGGCGCGAACACCCTCAGCGAAAGTTTCACCTATCAGGCCACCGACTCCCTGGGCAACAGCGTCACCAGCACCATTGTGATCAACATCGTCGACGACGTGCCAACCGCCCACGCCGATGCCGTCTCGGTGGCGGAGGGCGGCACGGTCAGCGGGAATGTCTTGGGCAATGATGTGCTCGGTGCTGACGGCCCGGCCTTGGGTGGCGCGGTGGTTGGCGTGCGCGCCGGCAGCGACACCTCGACTTCGGCCATTGGCGGCTTGAACACGCAAATCAACGGTGCTTACGGCTATCTCACCCTGGATGCCAACGGCAACGCCTTGTACCACAGCAACCCGAATTCGGTCAGCGAACCGGGGGCCACGGATGTGTTCACTTACACCGTGCGCGATGGCGACGGCGATGAAAGCACCACGACCATCACCATCGACATCTCCAACTGTTCGCTCGTGGTGGCCCCCGATAACGACGTGACCGTTTACGAAAAAGCGTTGGATCTGACCAAGGACGGACAGGACCTGGCGGCGGGGACTGTCATCGGCAGCGAGCCTGATAACACCGGTGAAACTGCCTCGGGCACGTTGGTCGGTTCAATCACTGGCGCCACCGGTGCAATCACTTACGCTCTGGTCGGCAGCGCCACCGGCACTTACGGGCAAATCCTGCTCAACCCGGACGGTTCCTACACCTACACCCTGACCTCGGCACCCACCACCACGCCGCACGCCAACGACGGACCGAACACCCTGAGCGAGAGTTTCACCTACCAGGCCACCGACTCTGTGGGCAACAGCGTCACCAGCACCATCGTGATCAACATTGTCGATGATGTGCCGACGGCCCATTGCGATTCGGTTTCGGTGGTGGAGGGCGCCACGGTCAGCGGCAATGTGCTGCACAACGATGTGCTCGGCGCTGACGGCCCTGCCTTGGGTGGGGCAGTGGTCGGCGTGCGTGCTGGCAGCGACACCTCGACCTCGGCCATCGGTGGCTTGAATACGCAAATCAATGGCACCTACGGCTACCTGACCCTGGATGCCAATGGCAACGCCGTGTACCACAGCAACCCGAATTCAGTCGGCGAAGCGGGCGCCACGGATGTGTTCACCTACACCGTGCGCGATGCCGACGGCGATGAAAGCACCACCACGATCACCGTTGACGTGTCCAACAACTGCCTCGTAGCGGCCACCGATACCGATGTAACCGTCTATGAAAAGGCGTTGGATCTGACCCAGGATGGGCAGGACCTGGCGGCGGGCAGCGTCACCGGCAGCGAGCCCGGCAACACCGGTGAAACCGGCTCCGGCACGTTGGCAGGCTCGGTCACTGGCGCCACTGGCGCGATCACCTACACCCTGGTCGGCAGCGCCACCGGCACCTACGGGCAGATCCTGCTCAATGCCGATGGTTCCTACACGTACACCCTGACCTCGGCGCCGAAAACTTCGCCGAACGCCAACGATGGCGCGAACACCTTGAATGAAAGCTTCACCTACAAAGCCACCGATGCGCTGGGCAACAGCACCACCGGCACCCTTGTGGTCAGCATCGTCGATGACGTGCCTCACGCCGTCGCCTCGGACCGTTCGGTGCCGGCCGTGCAGATCGACTCCAACCTGATGCTGGTGATCGATGTATCCGGCAGCATGGACGACCCCTCCGGCGTATCGGGCCTGTCGCGGCTGGACCTGGCCAAGCAGGCGATCAGCGCGCTGCTCGACAAGTACGACAATCTGGGTGATGTGAAGGTGCAGATCGTCACCTTCAGCAGCAGCGCCACCGACCAGACGTCGATCTGGGTCGATGTGGCGACCGCCAAGTCGATCATCGCTACGCTGACGGCAGGTGGCGGCACCAACTACGACGCGGCCGTGGCGACCATGGAGAGCGCGTTCGATACCTCGGGCAAACTCACCGGGGCGCAGAACGTCGGCTACTTCTTCTCCGATGGCAAACCCAATGAAGGCGACATCGGCACCGCGGACGAGATCGCGCTCAAAGCCTTCCTCGACGCCAATGGCATCAAGAACTACGCCATCGGCCTGGGCAGCGGCGTCAATAACGCCAGCCTCGATCCGGTGGCCTATGACGGCAGCACGCACACCGACACCAACGCCGTGGTGGTGACCGACCTCAACCAACTCAACTCAGTACTTTCGGGCACCGTGCAAGGTGCGCCGGTCACCGGTTCGCTGCTGGGCGAGGGCGGTACGTTCGGCGCTGATGGCGGGTTCATCAAAACCCTCACGGTCGACGGCACCACCTATACCTACGACCCGAAAGCCAACAGCAATCAGGGTTCGCTGAACTTCAGCGGTGGCGCCAACCACGGCACCTTCAACACCGTCGACAACACCCTGAGCATCGCCACCAACAACAGCGGCACGCTGCTGGTGAACCTCGACACCGGCGAGTACACCTACACCTCGCAGAAAACCACGGCCGTGCAGATCACCGAAAACATCGGCTTCACCGCCAGCGACAACGACGGCGATCTCACCAGTTCGACCCTGACAGTCAACGTGATTCCGAATTCGCCACCGGTGGCGGTCGATGATCACATCATCACCAACGTGCTGTCGGGCAGCATTGTGGTGCCGGGCGAGCTGCTATTGGCCAACGACACCGATCCCAACGGTGATGCGCTCACGGCATCGCCGACTACCTTCAACACGGGTTGGACGGCCAAGGGGGCGGACTTTACCGGCACCAATACGAGCTTCAGTTTTACCGGCAATAACGTCCAGGCCGTGACCATCGCCCGCAGTGCATTCGTCGCCAACGCTGCCGCCATGACCGCCATGCTGGTGGTCAGCGGGGCATTGGGGTCGGTCAGCACCAACAATACCAACGATGAGGACCGCATCACCGTCAACCTCAAACAGGGCGAAACCCTCAACCTGGACCACAACCTGGCGGCCGGCCACATCACCATGGAGTACTCGGTCAATGGCGGCGCTTACATGGCTCTCGCCGATGGCCAGACCATCACCGCCACGGCGGACGGCACGTACCAGATCCACATCACCAACATAGACGACGGGGGACCTGGCAACAGCGGGAAGGGGGCGGAAAACTATCAACTGACCATGACCGTCAACTACGCCGGAGCCCAAGACTCCACGCCGGACTTCCACGGCACCTACACCGCCAGCGACAACCACGGCGGCAGCGACAGCGCGGCAGTCAACATCACCTACCAGGACGGCCACACCCTGACCGGCACCTCGGGCGATGACGTGTTGATCGCAGGCACCGGCAACAACGTCATCAACGCTGGCGACGGCAACGACGTGCTCACCGCAGGCTCAGGCAATAACGAGATGCATGGCGGCGCCGGCAACGATCTGCTGTTCAGCGGGCCGGGCAACGATTGGCTCGACGGCGGCACCGGCAACGACACCACCAGCTACGCCCATGCCACCGCCGGCGTCACTGTCGACCTCAGCCTGCTCACCGCGCAAAACACTGTTGGCGCAGGCACCGACACCCTGACCGGCATCGAAAACCTCACGGGCTCGAACTTCAACGACAGCCTCACGGGCGACAACAACGGCAACATCATCAACGGCGGTCTGGGTAACGATGTGCTCAACGGCGGGGGCGGCGACGACTTCCTGATCGGCGGCCTGGGCGACAACACCCTCACTGGCGGCAGCGGTGCCGACACCTTCCAGTGGCTCAAAGGCAACAGCGGCCACGACGTCATCACCGACTTCACCCCGGGCACCGACAAACTCGACCTGTCGCAACTGCTGCAAGGCGAGAACGGCACCGCGGCATCGCTGGATGACTACCTGCACTTCAAAGTCACCGGCAGCGGCGCGACCCTGGTCACCAGCATCGACGTCAGCGCCATGGCCGGCGCCACGCCGAACCAGACCATCGACCTGGCGGGGGTGAATTTGGCCAGTCACTACGGCGTCACGCCGGGGGCGGGTGGGGTGATTGCCGGCGGAGCGGACACTGCGACCATCATCAATGGCATGTTGAATGACCATTCGTTGAAGGTGGATACGGTGTGATCTGAAACGACAAAACCCGCCATTCCCGGTGAAAAGGGATGGCGGGTTTTTTTGTTGTTTGAGGATTTATCTACCGGTCCTGTGCCCGGATACACCTCATGTGGCGAGGGGGCTTGCCCCTGTTGGGCTGCGAAGCAGACCCAAAACCTGCAGTCACCGTCTGTCTGGCAAACCGCATGCACAGGTTCTACGACTGCTGCGCAGCCGAACGGGGGCAAGCCCCCTCGCCACAGGGGATCAGGTCATAGGGCCGGGTCGGCCTTCAGCTCCAGGCTATCCAGCGCCCGACTCACCGCCAGCTCCCCGAACATGATGAGCTGCGCGACGCCCAGTATCGTATTGCGCTGCGGCCCCTCCAGAAACCCGGCGCAGTCACTGGCGATCACCTTGGCCGAGGCAAAGGATTCGCAGGCGTTGGCCAGCAGTTCTTCGATGTTGATGTCCGGGGCGACGGTGTAAATCGTGCTCGGTTTGCGCGGGGGCTTGGGGTCGGACGGTTTGAGGTAGTAATCGAGGGCGCGCTCGGCGGCTTCGTTGAGTTTTTTGGAGTCCGGGGTTTCGTAGGGGGAAACGTCGTCGGTTTCAGGGGGATTGGGTGTGGCTTTGAACATTGTGATGCTCCTTGATTAGTGGAGCCGCCACGGTTCGCTGCGAAACGAAGGGAGGTGGCAGCTGTACGCAGGTTCGCAGACCGGGAATCAAGGAACCCGGCAGACCCTAAGATCTCCCGCGCACAGCCGCCATAACGCCATCCAGTAGACGAAAAAAGCGCCAACTGAAAGGGAACGGTGGCGCAATGCGCCTTGATTGACCCGGGCTGCGAAACCCGATCGCTGATTCGTCAGCGACCCGGAAACAATAGAGCCCGCCCCCAAAAGCACACAAGCCGGCGGATTCTGGCGCAGTCGTAGGCAACGGCGCAAGGATGTGTAGCCTGAGTGAGTGTCTGGAGATGTCTTTTAAACATCACTGTTTATTTCTCACTCAGGTTTGGAAAGGCGGGGGGCGGGAACCCCTTGCTTCTTAGCGCAAGATTCACCGCCAGTTAAAATTTATTTACGACGCATGTTGAAGTAATCGAAAGCTATTAAATCCATTATGGGTGTCGTGATTTCTATGCCCCAGATGTAATTGTTGTAGGGGGTGGAGTATGTAACGAACTGCGCGTTGAAGTTGTTGGAAAGATACATGTGATTGAGCGTGTTGCCTGCTTTATCTAGGAAGTAAACCGAGATGTTGTTGTGTTGGGCGAATCGGCACCAGAAACTGACATAGGAATAGCCCCAGTTGAATCTGATACGCATATGTTGCGCCGTGCCGCTAGCCTGCCAATGCATCTCCAGAATCTGCCCATAACATTGACCCGGCAATTGAGGGTAAGGGCCAGTCACGACATTTGCTAACGGTGTTATTCCCAAATACCCGTTCCCCGCCGGAAAAGTAATGGTCATGCTGTCTAGTGAGATACTTCCGCCGGGTGCTATGACTTGTGTAGGGCGGTGATCGAAGTTTTCCGACAATATCGGCTGTTTATTCCTGATGACATATTTTATGGACGTTGGGAATGTGATCGTTATGGGCTTTTGCCCCTTGACGTTGGCTTTGACTTCTACATGGAGGGTTGAACCATCCTGCAGCAGTAACAGTTGCGCACGTGACAGTGTTCTGGTGAATCCATTTATCTCTTCCTCAAGTGTCAAGGAACCTTCTGTCACTACGGGAATAACAAGGGGGCTTCCATTGTTTCCGGTTCCTATGACCTTTATGTCGATAAGATAATTTCCACCCCGAAGCGGCCATGAAGTTTTAGTGATGGTGGTATCACCGTCGAATTCATTGATATCCAAGGTCCGCGCACTATCAGCCTGATCGATGATGGGAGCTCCCAATCGAACATCACCGTCGACAATCGGCTTAATTTTCAGCGCCAGGGGTAACGATTCCCCAACTGATTTTCCGTCGCGAATCAACGTCCAATACAATTTTATTTCGCTATTCATGCGGGCCAAAAGAAATTCGGAGCTGAGTTTTAAATTGGCCCGTTTGTTGTCATTGATTCGCTGCTCAGAAAAGGGTTCGTCACCCGGCAGGGGACTCGCGTCTATAAATTGCGCTTTATCATTTGTCTTGGCAGTCGGATATTCGATTCGAACGGTAATTCCGTTCGGTACTTCCAGTAAATCGATGACCATGGTAGCCGGCGGTACGGGGAATGGCGGCCGCAATTCTTCAATCGCTTCCTCTCCAAACATTAACTGAAGTAGTTCCGAAAAGACCTCCATCTCCCCCGGATTTTTTATTGTGCATTGCACCGTCAAAGGCGTATCGGCATAAGGGGCGATGTACTTGTCTGACACCTCAAATATGATTGGCTGTGTCGGATCCTCGATAATGAGTTTGAAAATGAACAGGGCCTTGATCCCGTCTTTATCGGTAGTTTGCCAGTGAAGGGTAACGTTGGCGCCCTTTTTCAACGGCCAATAGTCAGCAACTTTTACCCTGGCCCTGCCAGTGTCGACCGGTAGTTTGTCGTCTACCAGCGGCTCAACTATAGCCAGACCCAGAGGCAAGGACTTGCCCCTGAAAGTGGCGTCGGCGGGTTTCGAAAGCTGGGTGTTGCCCCCTTTGGTCAATGTGTAGGACGCCCGTGCCGATCCCCTGATGAGATTACGTACCCACTCGTTTAGAACAGGGATTTTCACAGATCTGGTCGCGGCAGTCAGCGTCACACGGAACGTGTGGCTGGCGGGATCGCCACCACTGGTGAGCGCTTCCAGGGTCAGTGCGATCTCATCATCTTGTGCAAATACACCGGTGACCAGTATCACCATGGGATCGCCCATGAGCAGATCGTGATCTACCACATTGTCGGGATCGGCCTGTTCGAAAATCGGTGCGGTCAGCAGCACTATCCCGGGCTTGAAAACCAGGATCAGCGAATCCGACCAGCCGCTCGAATTCTCCACGACATCGAACACCTCCCAGCGTACGATCACCGTAGAGGTGAGCGGCAGCTTGGCGAGCATTTCAGGTGTCAATTCAAAGATCACGTCACCCAACGCAGTGACGGTGGACTCAAGGAGCAGCGATCCAAAGGCAAGTACGACCACATCACCGATTCTCTGGTTGTAATACGCCAGCACGGTCACGAACATGCCTTCATCGACCACGGTTTTATCAATGACGGATTCCGAAGCAACGGGCAGCTTGAGGCCCTGGTTGAAGGGTTTACCGCCGTCTGTGTCCGGTTCACCCGGTGCCGGGTGTTTATAAAACAGCGGCACAGGTGTCGATTGTTCGGTGCCGTTTCCACTCACGCGCTTAACGTCGAACCAGAATTGCTTGTTCTCCGATAGCAGCGGCGCAAACCTGGCTTCCATGTCTTTGGCGGAAATATAGAAAGGAATGTTTTTCGCGTTGCCTTCGGCATCGAAGTGGGCTTCGGTGACGGAAAATTCAGCGACGGGAGCGTTTTTTGTTTCGATGTAAACCGTGATGTAGTCGCCGATGGCCATGTTCAGATAGGCCAGGATGTAAACCAGCAAACCGTCTCGGTCGCCGTGCACCATGTTGATGTTGATCCCCAGGGCACCGTCTTTCTGTGGCTTGTAGCCTGGCGGGAAGGGCGGCTCTACGGCCAGCAAGCCGATGCCGCGATCGGGCGGGAATACAACGACTTGTCCATTGGAGGCGAGGTCAGCGTTTGTCAGGGGGCTGTTCATGAATACGTACCTTCCTTAGAGGCGCCCGGCTTCCCGATTGGGCGGCACCGATACGGAAGGATTAGATAATCGGCGTGAGTGTTTGCCTACTGTCAGATCTGACAGGTGTACACGGATTTTAGACGAGTGGTCATACCCCTCACATAGGCTCCGGCGGCCCGATCAACCGCCCCATCACCCCAAACAACCCCAACTCCCGAATCACCTCCAGTTCCCCTTTGGTCTCGACCATTTCCGCAATCAACGGCAGATCAATGCTGTTGGTCGCCCGGTATATCGCATCGATAAACAACCGCTTGTCACTCTGCTCATCGATACCCCGAATGTACGCCCCATCGATTTTCAAGTACGCCAACCCCAGCTGCGTCAGGTTGCCGATCTGGCTGAAGCTGCCGCCGAAATGCTGTAAACCGATGCGGTAACCGGTGTTGAGCAGGCTATGGCTCAGGCGTTGCAGTTCTTCGGGGGGCGGCAGTTGGCGTTCGTCGATTTCCAGGGTCAGCAGCGGCGCCAGTTCCGGCAGTGATTCGAGTATGTCGCAGATCAGTTTCAGCTGGGTCTGATCGCGCAGGGTGCTGCCGGACAGGCTCAGCGCGAGCGGCCAGCGGTTGGCGGCGAGGTATTCGAGGGAGGCTTCGAGCATCGCCAGATCGAACCGCGCCGACCAGCCGAGGCGTTCGATCCACGGCAGGAAATGCCCGGCGGCAATGGCCTCGCCTTGCGGATCGAGCAGGCGCGCGAGGACTTTGTGGTGCAGCACCTGGCTGGTGTCGGCGCATTGCACCACCGGTTGGAAATACAACTGCATCTTGCCTTCGCTCAGCGCGTTGTCGATCCAGTTGCGCCAGTCATGTTGGGAGTGGTTCGGCGCAGTATCGGTGTGGGCCAGATATGTCCACGGCCGCTCGGGGTGTTGCTGCGCCTGGGCCAGCGCTTGATCGAGGCGCAGCAGGACTTCGCTGGCCGGTTCGCCCGGGTGATAGGCGACCACGCCCAGATGCGCCACGGGCATGCAGTCGCTGGCGCCGGTCAGGCGCAGGTTTTCCAGGGTGGCGCTGATTTCCGAGGCGAGGCGGGCCGCGCCGGTACTGTCCAGGCCCGGTGTCAGCAGGCTGAATTCGCCGCCACGATTGCGTGCCGCCAGCCAGGTACGCCGCTCCGGCAGTTGCGTCAGGCGCTTGAGCAACTCGCCGACGGCGCTGATCAGGGCATCGGTGCGCTGGCCACCCAGGCGTTGATTGAGACCGATCAGGTCGTTGATCCGCAGCATCAGCAAATGACCGTCGCGGCTTTGCTCGGAATCCAGTAATTGGTCGGCCAGTTGTTCATCCAGCAAGCGCCGGTTGGCCAGGCCCGTGAGGGTGTCCTGATAGGATTCGGAGCGCAGTTTTTCGCTGCGCGCGGCCTCTTCGGCGAACAGCGCTTTGAGTTTTTCGACCATCTGGTTCATGGCCAGCACCACGCGTTTGAGCTCCGGCGTGCGCGGCAGTTTCGGTAAACTGCGGAACTCGCGTTTGCTGATGGCTTCCGCCTGTTTGACCATGTTGTCGAGCGGCCGCAGCTGCCGGCGCAACAGCCAGCCACCGAACACGGCGCTGAGCAATCCGCAAATCAGCAGCCAGATCAGGCTGCCGAGGGAGCTGTCCCAGAGTTTGGCCAGGGCGAACTGCGGGTTGCTCAGCACTTCGACCCGTGCCGTCTGGTCCCAGCCACGGGTGACCAGCGCATCGCCGCCTTGTGGGCGCAGGTTCACCAGGCTGACGAACCAGCCGGGAACACCCTCGATTTGCGCTGGTACGCTGCGCTCCACCAGCACTTGTTCGGTCTCGATGTTGATGACCCGGATGCTGCTGAAATAGCCGCTGTCGAAAATAGAACTGACCATCAATTCGATCATTGCCGGGTCGTCGATCTGTGCGGTCAACGACAGGCCCAGCGCCGTGGCGGCATCCTGGGCGTGGGAGCGCAACTGGCTGAGCATCTGTTCCCGAGAGCTTTCCAGGCTGACAAAAAAACTGCCGCTGAAGGCCACCAGCAAGAACAGGCAAATGGCCAGAAACAACTGTTTGCGCAGTGACATAAAACGCTCCTTGCTGTGGCGGCTAGCCTTCGCCCACGGCGAACCCTTCGATTTGCATCTTTTTCAATACGTCTTGCCAGCGCGACAGTTTTTTCGAGTCGCTGCTGCGTTTACCGCCATTGGCCCCCGGCAGGTACAGGCCTTCGGCGTTGAAGGCGTACACCGGCAGCAAGTCTTTGCGTTGGGAGGCGGGGCGGATCTCGTCGATCAGGTTGTCCAGCACCAGCGGATCGGCCGTGGGGCTGCTGTAGAAGGTCAACACCATGTGTGCCTGATTCCGGGCCAGGGCCTTGACGTAGGTGATACGCAGTTTCTCGCTGGGAATCCCGAGGTGACGCAGGCTGAAATATTTCGCCAGGGCGTAGTCTTCGCAGTCGCCCGCGGCTTTGATCAAGGATTCCACGGGCGTGGCCCAGTAATCGGTCTGATGCCAGATGCGCGTGTCATCCTGAAAACTCAGTTGCTGATTGAAGAAGTGATTGACCGCGTTCAGCTGTTCGCGCTCAGGCTGGTTGCGTTCGCTTTGCAGCATTTGGCTCCAGGCCTCGATCCGCCCCCGGGCCGGACCAAGGGGACCGTAGCGTTTTTCGGCCGTTTGCAGAATCTGCGCAAAATCCCAGTCGGCCCAGACACTGCCCAACCCGGCCAGCAGAAAACTCGCCAGCAGCAGCCATCCGCCGAACCGAAGTCGGAGCGTTGACCATCCTGGACTACGCGGACTGCGGGGCATGTCTGGCTGCTCGGGTGCAGATGCCTGAAGTCTAGGTGGTGTTTACGGCGAGGGAGGGCAGGTCGTCGGACGAAAGGATGTCGGCGGGTTGTTTCCTGTGGCGAGGGGGCTTGCCCCCGTTGGGTTGCGAAGCAGCCCCAAAACCTGCAACCCACCTTCTCCTGACACACCGCATTGATCGGATTGGCGACTGCTTCGCAGCCGAACGCAGCCTCGCCGGGGCTCGACAGCTGCTACGGGGATCAGGGTTTATGCAGGGTTTTCTGTTTGAGGATGTAGATCGTCACCAGCACCGCGCTGGTCAGCATGAACCCGCGCGCCCACGGCAGGGGCACCAGGTAGCAGGAGAGGAGAATGCTCGTCCACATCAACCCGATGGTGTAGACCTTGCCCTTGAGCGGAATACCGTTGCCGTCCAGATAGTCGCGAATCCACGGGCCAAGCCGTGGATGTTCAACCAGCCAGTGATAGAAACGCGGCGAGCTGCGGGCAAAGCAGGCTGCCGCCAACAGCAGGAACGGTGTAGTGGGCAGCACCGGCAGGAAAATCCCGATCACCCCCAGCACTACGCTCAGCCAGCCGATGGCCAGCAGCACGTAGCGCAACATCAGGGGGCGGTGGCCTATGGGGTTGTCCATAGGCAAAGCCTTAGTGGTGACGTGGCTTGAGGATCGCCGGTTTTTCGTCTGGCGCGTTGCACAGCAAGTACAGCGCGGTCAGGGCTTCCGGGATCTGCACGATCATGTCGTCCATCAGGTTGGCGTCGGCCGCGATGTCGGAGAACTCAGGCTGTTCGTCGAACAGACCCGAACCGACCATGATCGGCAGCAGCATTTCGCTGACTTCGTCTTCGGCGGTTTCGAACCAGGCCGCTTCGCGCAGGAACACGCCTTCCATGAAACCGATGCACCAGCCGCGCAGGTCGGAATCGTCCGGGTCATCGCCCAGGTCGAGGTCGCATGGCAGCTCGAACTCTTCGTCGGACGCCAGTTGGCGGGCGATGTGAGCCTTGAGCAGCACCAGGGTGGATTCGATCGCTTCACGCTCGGTGTCGTCGGCGTAATGCGGCTCTTCGGCGAAGAGCGCGTCGATCCATTCGCGGTCGGGAACGCTTTCGGAACAGATCGACAGCGCGGTGAGGTAGCCGTGGGCGGCCACATAGTCCAGCGCCTCGTCATGCAGCTCGTCGGCGTCGAGGAAGACTTGCAGGCGGGTTAGTTGCTCAGCGAAGGACATTAAAGGGCTACCTTGGGGAATATACGATGCGGGAATTCTAGGCCTTCTTGAGCGCACAGGCCAGCCGCGCGGCATATTTGCCCTGTTGTGATGGAATCTGTGGCTGGGGCAATAGAAAACCCTGTGGGAGCGGGCTTGCTCGCGAAAGCGGTGTGCCAGGCAGCATTAATGTCGACTGACACACCGCTTTCGCGGGCAAGCCCGCTCCCACAGGGGGCCGCTGTGTATTGGCTTTCGTATGTCTTCTCAGTGGCGCCCTTTGCAGGGGAGGGCTCGGGTATACTCGCGCGTTTTGTGATGCCCTGCTGGCGTCACGGCTGAAATATGCAGCGTCATGCAATGCGCACTTACGATTTGTCTGTGCAGCTTTCGTGGTTCTGAACCAGCCTTGCAGGGATGTTTCGGTGATTTTTGGAGTTTTTATGCTCGAACAGGCTCAACGCGTCCTCAAGGACATCTTCGGCTACGACAGTTTCCGTGGCCGTCAGGGTGCAATCATTGAGCGCGTGGCCAGTGGCGGCGATGCCCTGGTGCTGATGCCTACCGGGGGCGGCAAGTCGCTGTGCTTCCAGGTACCGGCGCTGCTGCGCGAGGGCCTGGCGGTGGTGGTGTCACCGTTGATCGCGTTGATGGACGATCAGGTCGCCACCCTAGAAGAACTGGGGGTCGCCGCGGCATCGTTGAACTCCACTCTCAGCGCCGAGCAGCAGCGTGATCTTGCTGCACGGATCAAGCGCGGCGAGGTGAAAATGCTCTATCTCGCGCCTGAACGCCTGGTTCAGCCGCGCATGCTGGCCTTCCTGCAAAGCCTCGAAATCGCTCTGTTCGCCATTGACGAAGCGCACTGCGTGTCCCAATGGGGCCACGACTTCCGTCGCGAATACCTGCAACTGGGCCAGTTGGCGGAATTGTTCCCCAACGTCCCGCGCATTGCCCTGACCGCCACCGCTGACAAGCGTACCCGGGAAGAAATCGTCGATCGCCTGCATTTGCAGGATGCCGAGCGTTTCCTGTCGAGTTTCGACCGTCCCAACATTTTTTATCGCATCGTGCCCAAGGAACAGCCGCGCAAGCAGTTGCTGGCGTTCCTCGCCGAACGGCGCAGCGATGCCGGCATCGTCTACTGCCTGTCGCGCAAAAAGGTCGACGAAGTGGCGGTGTTCCTCAGTGAGCAAGGCTTCCCGGCGCTGCCGTACCACGCCGGTCTGGCCAACGAAACCCGGGCGCATCACCAGAAGCGCTTCCTCAATGAGGAAGGCCTGATCATGGTCGCCACCGTGGCGTTCGGCATGGGCATCGACAAGCCCAACGTGCGTTTTGTGGCTCACCTCGATTTGCCCAAATCCCTCGAGGCCTACTATCAGGAAACCGGTCGCGGTGGTCGTGACGGTCTGCCGGCGGACGCCTGGATGGCGTACGGCCTGCAAGACGTGGTGATGCTCAAGCAGATGTTGCAAAACTCCGAAGGCGACGAGCGCCACAAGCGTCTGGAGCAGCACAAGCTCGACGCCATGCTCTCGCTCTGCGAAGAAACCCGCTGCCGCCGCCAGACCCTGCTGGCGTACTTCGACGAAGACATGCCCGAGCCTTGCGGCCACTGTGACAACTGCGTCGATGGCGTGCAGACCTGGGACGCCACCGAGCCGGCCCGCCAGGCACTGTCGGCGATCTATCGCACCGGTCAGCGATACGGCGTCGGCCATCTGGTGGACGTGTTGCTGGGCAAGGACAACGAAAAGATCCGCAGCTTCGGCCATCAGCATCTGTCGGTATACGGCGTGGGCAAAGCGCTGGGCGAAAGTGAATGGCGCTCCCTGTTCCGACAACTGGTGGCCCGCGGTCTGGCGGACATCGACCTCGAAGGCTACGGCGGGCTGCGCCTGAGCGATACCTGCCGGCCGCTGCTCAAGGGCGAAGTGACCCTGGAACTGCGCCGCGACCTCAAGCCGCAAACCGCCGCCAAAAGCAGCAAGAGCCAGGCGAGCCAACTGGTCCGCTTCGAGGAGCGCGAACAGTGGGAGGCCTTGCGTGCCTTGCGCCGCAAACTGGCCGAAGAACATGGTGTGCCGCCGTACGTCATCTTCCCCGACTCGACGCTGCTGGAAATGCTCCGCAGCCAGCCGACCTCGCTGGCGGAAATGGCCACGGTCAGCGGTGTCGGCGCCCGCAAACTGGAACGTTACGGCGAGGCCTTCCTCGAAGTGCTCGGCGGCCAGGTCGAGGCGCCGAAAGTGGTGGCCGATGTGCGCCACGAGCTGATCACGCTGGCCCGGGCCGGCATGACACCGTTGCAGATCGCCGGTCAGCTGCAATGCTCGGAAAAGAACGTCTACACGATGCTTGCCGAGGCCATCGGCAAGCAGCAGTTGTCGCTGGAACAGGCGCTGGACCTGCCCGAAGAGTTGATGGGCGAAGTCCAGGACGCCTTCCTCGACGGCGAAGGCGAACTGCCGCCGGTGGCGGAGATTGCCGCATTGTTCGCAGGTCGGGTGCCGGAAGGCGTTTTGTATTGCGTTCGTGCCGCGTTGCAGTCGGAATTCGAAATCTGAATAACCTGCGCGCAGATGTAACGATTCAGTACAGAGCAAACCTTGCCTATAGCCAAAGGTCATGCTTAGCTGACTAATAATTAGTTTTTCTCTATTTCAGTCTAACCATGAGTGTTTTATGCCGTTAACCGATCAACACCGCTTTGGCATGCAACTGGCCCAGATGTCTCGGGGTTGGCGTGCCGAACTGGACCGCCGACTGGCTGGCCTGGGGCTGTCCCAGGCGCGCTGGCTGGTGCTGCTGCACCTGGCGCGTTTCGATGATGCTCCCACCCAGCGTGAACTGGCGCAAAGCGTCGGCGTCGAAGGGCCTACCCTGGCTCGGTTGCTCGACAGCCTGGAGAGTCAGGGCCTGGTGCAACGCCAATCGGTGCTGGAAGACCGTCGGGCGAAAAAAATCGTCCTTTGCGCCCCCGCCCGGCCCCTGATCGAACAGATTGAAACCATTGCCACGCAACTGCGCCACGAATTGTTCGAAGGCGTCGATGAGGCGGATTTGAAGGTCTGCATGCGTGTCCACGGGCACATCCTGGCCAACCTGGAAAAATCTTGAGGCACAACCACGCGCCGGACTTTTGAGATACCCCGTTGGGCGGACTATAAAGAACTACTAGGCAATATCGTGTTCGTACCGGATGTGCGAATGCATACAGGTTGGTTCTGGTTATCTAAGGGATGCTCATGCTCGAGAGTTGGCACGTTGTATTGCGGTGTTGCACCCGGCTGCTGCTGGTCGGTGGTGCCGTCACTTACTCGGCATTGGCCCCTGCGCTAGGCTTGGGTGAGATCACCCAGCATTCGGCGTTGAATCAGCCATTCAGCGCCGATATCGCCCTGCTGGATGTCGGTGGTCTGGGGGAGGGCGAACTGTCGGTCAGCCTGGCGACGGCGGAGGAGTTCAGCCGCGCCGGTGTCGAGCGGGTGTTCTTCCTCAATAACCTGAAGTTCACACCGATCCTGCGGGGCAACCGCAGCTTGATCCGGGTGACTTCCAGTAAACCGGTCAAGGAACCCTTCCTGAATTTTCTGGTGCAGCTCAATCAGCCCAATGGGCGTTTGCTGCGCGAGTACACCGTGCTGATTGATCCGCCGGGTTCTCCGGGGATTGTTCCCGCCAGTGACGCCCCCGCACCTGAGCCTCTGGCATCTGCGTTCCCGTCCGTCGAACCGGCTGTTGCACCGCCATCTGCGGTGAAGAGTTCGGCACCCAAGCCTGATGTCGATAAACCAGCCGCCGCGCCGGCGAGTGATCCTGTTGCCGAACAATTGGCCACCAGCGTGCTGCAAAACCAGCAGCTGCAAAAGACCATCGATGAACTCAATGCGAAGCTGCAGGCGCAGGACGAGCAGATCGCCGGTCAGAAAAAACAGGTGACGGCGCTGCAAACTCAACTATCGGAACTCAAACAGGCGTCGGCATCAGCGATGCCGGTCGCACCTCAGGTGACGGCGCCGGTCCCGGTGGTTGCCGAGGCGCCCGAAACAATCCATTGGCCGCTGATCGCCGGGTTGCTGGCGCTGGTGGCCTTGTTGGTGCTCGCAGTGTTCATTCGCCGTCAACGCCAGCAGGTTCAGACCTTGCCCGAGCCGTTACCCGTCCTGCCGTCGCGCGACGAGACGGTGCTCAACCGCACGCCGGAACCGGTCAGGCCGACACCCCAGGTGCAATCGGTAACCGGATTGGCCCCGGAGCCTCCCGCAGATGACGTGCTGGAAGGGGTTGGTATCTACCTGGCGTATGGCCGTTTGTCCGAAGCGGCCGGTCTGTTGCGAGATGCATTGCTCAAGGAACCCCAGCGCACCGATCTGTCCGTACAGCTGCTGGAGGTTCTTGGCAAACAGGGTGATGTGCAAGCGTATGACGCGCAGGAAAGCAGCCTGCGTGACGCCGGGTTTGACGCACAGCAACTCCAGGACATCCGCGCCCGCCATCCGAAACTGGTCGACGCCGCACCGGTGGTCGCCACCATGGCGGCGACTCCACCCACGGTTGCAGCACCTGAAGCTACGTCGAGCGATGAGTTCCAGTTGAACCTGGATGACCTGTCGATGGATGCGAATTGGGACCTGATCAGCCCCTTCGAAAACTCACCGCCCAGCGCCAAACCGTCGAATCAGCCATTGCCGTCGGACGACCCCGGATTCACCTCGAACCTGCATGTGTTGCCCGATGTCTTCGAAATACCCGACGAGCCGACGCTGGACGAGCCCGAGCTTGAATGGGTCGCCGAACCTGACTCGCAATCGCTGGACGACAGCTTTCTCAACGAATTCAGCGATCCCGGCCAGCCGCTGGAGCTTGAACCGCTGGATGCTGAGTTGATGGATCTTGAACCGGCCGGGCCGAGCAGCGCGGATAAACTCGAACAGGCCCAGACCTGCATCGACGACGGCGACCTGGACAGTGCCATCGAGCTGCTTAACGAGTTGCTCAAGGAAGGCGACGAACCGCTGAAGGAAACAGCCCGGACGCTGTTGGCGGGTATTCGCTGAAGATCAAAGAGTCGCAGCTTTTGCGGCTATTATGGCGACGCCCCCAGACTCAAGAGTTTTGCCAATCATGACCGCACGCAAACCGGAAATTGTCATCACCTACTGCACGCAATGCCAGTGGCTGTTGCGTGCCGCCTGGCTGGCCCAGGAGCTGCTCAGCACCTTTGGCGATGACCTGGGCAAAGTGTCCCTGGTGCCCGGCACCGGTGGGGTGTTTCACATTTTCTGCGACGATGTGCAGATCTGGGAGCGCAAGGCCGACGGTGGTTTCCCCGAGGCCAAGGTGCTCAAGCAGCGGGTCCGTGATCAGATCGATCCGGACCGCGACCTGGGACACAACGATCGCACTCAGTGAGACGGGGCTTGTGCGGCAACGGTCTTTTTGCTTGAACTGCCAGACAGCCTGCTGGAGACCACGATGGCGACGATGATCAGCCCGCCGCCGATCAGCATGCGCAGGGTCGGGTTTTCATCGAACAGCAGCCAGGCCGCGGTGATCCCGTAAACCGGCTCCATTGCGAACACCACTGACGCGGTCCGGGCCTTGATCACCGCCAGGCTGGCGACGAACAGGCTGTGGGCGACGCCGGTGCAGAACACCCCGAGCAGGCCGATCCACAGCCAGTCGAGGGCGCGCACTTCGCTCAACTGCGGCGCCGCCACCGGCAGCAGGCAGATCGCAACCACCACGTTCTGACACAGCGCTGCCTGCACCGGCGGGATTCGCCCGGAACTGGCGCGGTTGGTCAGGGACAACAGGGCGAACAGCAAGCCTGAGGCCACCGCCCACAGCAGGCCGGTGGTGGCGCCGCTGGCCAGATCGAAATCCGGCGTGACCAGTACCAATCCGATGCTGACCAGCACCACCAGCAGAATTTCATTGGCGCGGATGCGCTCGCGGAAGATCAGCCCTTCAAGGATCACGGTAAACGCCGGGAAACTGGCGAAGCCCAAGGTCGCGATCGCCACCCCGGCCACCTTCACCGCGATGAAAAAACTCACCCAGTGCCCGGTCAGCAGCAAGCCGCTGAGCAACAGGCGATGCCAGTCCACGGCGTCCAGTGTCTGCCAGCGGGCATGGCTGGCGAACCGGGCGAAAAACGCCAGGGCGAGCACGGCGAACGCGGCACGACCGAACACGATGATCGCCGGCGAGGCGGCGGCGAGTTTGCCGAACACGCCGGTCAGGCCAAACATCAGTGCACCGATATGCAGAGCGCCAAGGGCGGTACGGGGAGTCATTGCGATCCTTAACGACAATCGAACAAATATGTGGGAGCAGCCTTCGACAGCGCCTACACAATGAACGATGTTGTTGCGAGTGTCTGTCGCCAGACTCGCGTCATTTGTCGCCAGCCTCGCGGCGCAATGTACCGGGGGAGGCACCGAACTCGCGCAGCACCGCCGCGGCGAACGCGCTTTGCGAGCTGTAACCGACCCGACAGGCGATCTCGCCAATGGGCAGCGTCGAATCGCGCAACAGGCCCACGGCGATGTGCAGTCGGCGACTGCGGATGTAATCCATCGGTGTTTGCCCGCATTCGGCCACGAACCGCGCGTGCAACCGAGCGCTGGACAGGCCGGCAATGCGCGCCAGGTCGGCGACTTGCAGTGGATAGGCGGCGTATTGATCGATGTGTGCATTGAGCGCGGCATACGGCAGGCGCCGACCGCCGACACTGTCGGGCCTGGCATTGTTGAGGCTGGCCAGCAACAGCACGGCGCCTTGCTGGGCGATCAGCGGATCACTGATCGGGCTGCCCGCCAGCCAGCTCACCAGTTGGCTTTGCCCGGCGTCCAGCGACAGGCGCCCGGCATTGTCGAGCAGGCGACGGCTGGCTTCGGCGTGATCGCCCAGTGACTCAGACACCCATTGATCGCTCGGCACATCCAGCACCAGGCAACGACTGCCACGGGCACTGTCGCAGGCATGATGCGCGCCGGACGGCACCACCACGAAACTCTGCTGCACCACCTGACTGCCACGCCCCTCGACCTCGAAGTCCAGCGCGCCCGACAGCCCGAACACCAGTTGCGCGTGGTCGTGGCTGTGGACGATCAGGTCGTGGGTGTACTGGCGCAGTGTGAGGATCGGTCTCATCGCAGGTCTCGGGGCGATGTTGATGAGTGAAGTCGCCAGTCTACACCGAGGCCCCGGGTTCGCGCGTTGTCACAGGACTGACTTGCGATTGTCATGGGCAATTAACCCGACCGGCGCAAGCTTGCCAAAACTTGTCCAGAGGGTTGCCCATGACCAGCGCCGAGCTCGCCAAACCCAGCCGTAAGCAACGTGTGCGGACCTTATGGATTTCCGACGTGCATCTGGGCACCCGGGACTGCCAGGCCGAACACTTGTCGCAGTTTCTCAAGGGCTATCACGCCGACAAAATTTACCTGGTCGGTGACATCATCGACGGCTGGAAGCTGCGCAGCGGCATGTATTGGCCCCAGGCCCACACCAATGTGATTCGTCGCCTGCTGACCATGAGCAAGCGCGGCACAGAAGTGATCTATGTCACCGGCAATCATGACGAATTCCTGCGCCGTTATTCAAAACTGATGCTGGGCAATATCCAGCTGGTGGACGAAGCCGTGCACGTGACCGCCGATGGTCGTCATCTGCTGGTGATTCACGGCGATCAGTTCGACGTTATCACTCGCTACCACCGCTGGCTGGCCTTCCTCGGCGATTCGGCCTACGAGTTCACGCTGACCCTCAACCGCTGGCTCAACCATTGGCGGGCCCGTTACGGCTACGGCTACTGGTCGTTGTCGGCGTACCTCAAGCACAAGGTCAAGACTGCTGTCAGTTTCATCAGCGATTTTGAAGAAGCCATCGCTCACGAATGCGTTAAGCGCGAGTTGCATGGCGTGGTGTGCGGGCACATTCACCATGCCGAGATTCGCAAGGTGGGTGAGGTGGACTACCTCAATTGCGGGGATTGGGTGGAGTCGTGCACAGCGCTGATCGAGCATTGGGATGGGTCGATCGAGTTGTATCGGTTGGCCGATGCCCAGGCGCGGGAGGCGGAGTTGAAGGCCATTAAGGTTGCGGAGCCAGCGTAAATTTCGAGAAATAGAGTGTCTGGACGAGCGTCTTCGCGAGCAAGCCCGCTCCCCCATCGGATCTTCTGTGAACACAATATTTGTGACCATCGCTGATCTAATGTGGGAGCGGGCTTGCTCGCGAATGGACCGCGCAGCGGTCCCCGACATTCTTCAAGCTGGCGAATGCTCTTCCATCGCCGCCTTGTAAATCGAGTTCTTGGGCTGCGCAAACAGCCGCTCCATCATCGGTTCGAAGAAGCTCAGCGGCAGGGTGTCGTATGCCGGATCAAACGCCGCCGCGTCATACCGGGCGCAAAATTCGATCGTCGCCTGATACTGCGGATGAGCACTGAATTGCTCGCGCAGATGCCGGTCCATGCCCAGGTGATGGAAAAAGTAATAGCCCTGGAAAATCCCGTGCTTTTCCACCATCCACAGGTTCTCGGCACTGACGAACGGCTTGAGGATCGCCGCGGCGATGTCCGGGTGGTTGTAGGAGCCCAGCGTGTCGCCAATGTCATGGAGCAGGGCGCAGACCACATACTCTTCGTCGCGGCCATCGCGCCAGGCACGGCTGGCGGTTTGCAGCGAGTGGGTCAGGCGATCCACCGGGAAACCGCCGAAATCACCCTCCAGCAGTTTCAAATGCGCCACGATCCGTGTCGGCAATTGCCGGGCATAGGCACTGAAATCTGCGGCGATGATCGCCCAGTCTTCCTGTGTGCCGTCCTGCATGTGGGTAAAACCGGCGCGGGCATTCATCGGCTATCCTCTTGCTCTGATCGAAAGGGATGTTTGGAGTGTAGGGCGTGGATTGAGCGTCGCACTGGCTGTCCAGGACGCTTTTGTGGCCGATGGAACCTAGAACGGCACTCGCCCCACAATCATGTCGCGGTACATGACGAAATCGCCGAGCAGGCTGTAAAGAGGGTGCTGGAAGGTTGCAGGGCGATTCTTTTCGAAGAAGAAATGCCCGACCCAGGCGAAGCTGTAACCGGCCAGCGGCAGCGCCAGCAACAGCCACCATGCGCCTTTGCCGAGGGTCAGCGCCAGAACCAGAATGACCAGCGTGGTGCCGACAAAGTGCAATCGTCGGCAAATGCTGTTGCGGTGTTCGCTGAGGTAGTACGGGTAAAACTCAGCGAAGCTATTGAAGCGCTTGATGTTTTCCACGACAGCGATCTCTGTGGTTGTTTACAGGCGACAAGTTGTGCTGCGCGTAGCTTATTTAAGTCTAGAGTGATCATTAGTATCAGGCAGTGACAATAGGCGCCACTTTAGTATCCTTCGGAATTGGGTCGTGGCATGCGGCCATCACGTAGTAAACGCCATGAGCGAACGAACGACTTCTGCAAGCTGGGCGATGGGGATTGTCAAAGCACTGGAAATGGACGGCCTGGATTGCCGGGTTCTGTTCAAGCAGCTAGGGCTCGACTATGCGGCACTGGATGACCCGGATGCGCGTTTCCCGCAAGATTCCATGACGCGGCTCTGGCAGCGCGCGGTCGAGCTGTCCGGCAACCCGGCGATCGGCCTGAACATGGGCAAGGTGGTGCGACCGGCATCTTTTCATGTCGCCGGTTATGCGTTGATGTCCAGCCAGACCCTGGCCGAAGGGTTTCAGCGCCTGGTGCGTTATCAGCGAATCATTGCCGAGAGTGCCGACCTGAGTTTCCGCTTGCTCGACGAAGGCTATGCGCTGATTTTGACGGTGCATGGCGACCACCTGCCACCCACCCGCCAGAGTGCGGAAGCGTCGATGGCTTGCGCCCTGGCGCTCTGTGGCTGGTTGACCGGGCGTACGCTGCAGCCGCGCCGGGTGTTGCTGCAAGGCAACGAGCCCGTTGATCTTGAACCCTATAAACAAGCCTTCCATGCCCCGTTGATGTTCAACGCGCCCTATGACGCCCTGATTTTCGAGCGGGCCGACATGGAGGCACCGTTGCCCACCGCCAACAAGGCCATGGCGCGGTTGCACGACCGGTTTGCCGGCGAGTACCTGGCGCGGTTTTCCGAGAGCCGCGTGACCCACAATGCGCGGCAAGTGGTGTGCCGTTTGCTGCCTCAGGGCGAACCCAAGCGTGATGCGGTGGCGCAGGCGCTGCATCTGTCGCAGCGCACCTTGCAGCGACGCCTGCAGGAAGAGGGCACGAGTTTTCAGGCGTTGCTGGATGACACGCGGCGTGAATTGGCCGAGCAATACCTGGCGCAACCGGCCACGACCTTGCTGGAAATTGCCTACCTGCTGGGGTTTGCCGATCCGAGCAACTTCTTCCGCGCCTTCCGTCGCTGGTTCGACGCCACTCCCGGCGAATATCGGGTGCGGCTGATGGAAGCGCCCCAGCGGGTCAGTGACGCCAGAACGCAGGGATACACAGAACAAACACCGTAATGATCTCCAGCCGGCCCAGCAACATGCCGAACGAGAGAATCCATTTCGCGGCATCCGGCAGGCTGGCGAAGTTACCCGCCGGGCCAATGGTTTCGCCCAACCCCGGGCCGACGCCGGACACCGTGCTGGCCGCGCCGGTCAGGGCGGTCATCCAGTCCACCCCGAGCAACGACAACAGCAGTGCGATTACACAAATGGTGATAGCGAAAAAGAACGAAAAGGTCAGGATCGAGCGCACGATCTCTTCGTCGAGACGGTGGCCGTTGTATTTCTGCTTGATCACCGCGCGCGGGTGAATCAACTGGTTAAGGTTGGCCTTGAGCAGAATGTAGGCCACCTGGAAACGGAAAATCTTGATCCCGCCAGCGGTCGACCCCGAGCAGCCGCCAACAAATCCCAGATAAAAGAACAGCATCAGCGAGAAGTTGCCCCAGAGGCTGTAGTCCCCCAGTGCAAAACCTGTCGTCGTCACCACCGAGGTCACGTTCAGCGCCACATGCCGCAAGGCTTCCAGCCAGTGCAGCTGGGTAGTCCACCAGTACCAGGTGCCAAGCACCAGCCAGGTCACCAGCAACATGCCGAGCAAGCCTTGCACCTGTTCATCCTTGATCAGGGCCCGTCGGTTACCGCGCAGGGTCGCTACATACAGGGTGAACGGCAGGGCGCCGAGAATCATGATGACGATCGCGACCCAATGCACCGCAGGCTCCGGCCACTTGGCCAAAGACTGGTCGGAGGTTGAGAAACCACCGGTGGAAATCGCCGACATCGCGTGGTTGATCGCGTCGAACGGGCTCATCCCGGCCCACCAGAACGCCAGGCTGCCGAAAATGGTGATGCCGACGTAGGTCGCAACGATCAAACGCGCCACCATGTGTGAACGGGGCATGACCTTTTCGGAACGGTCTGACGACTCGGTCTGAAACAGCCGCATGCCACCGATGCGCAGCAATGGCAGAATCGCGACCGCCATGCCGATAAAGCCGATCCCGCCGATCCAGTGCAGCAAGGAGCGCCATATCAGGATGCCGGGGGACATGGTGTCCAGGCCCGTGAGCACCGTCGAGCCGGTGGCGGTGATGCCGGACATGCTTTCGAAGAATGAGTCGGTGTAGCTGATGTTCTGGGTCAGCAGGAACGGCAGGGCGGCGAAGATGCACACCACCAGCCAGCTGCTGACGGTCAGCAGGTACATGTCTCGCGGGCGCAGATGGATGTGTTCGGGGCGCCCCGGAATCACCAGGGCCAGGCCGGCGACAAAGGTAATCATGCTGGCCCAGAGAAACGATGGCAGGTCGCTGGTGTGCTCGAAAATCACCAGGGTGGCCATGGGCACGACCATGGAAATGGCCAGCGTGATCAGGAAGATGCCGATGATGAAACCAATGATCCGTAAGGTCGGCAACGCCATGAAGTCCGCTCGGGCTGATAGGGGAAGGGCGCCATTCTACCTGCGGGGCAGGGCATGTAAACCGGCAGCCCTGTGGCGGATACCGCTAGAATAGGCAGACATTTTTTTCAGGAGGTGGCCGATGCAGGCTCTCGACGCTTTGCTCAACCGTGTTTCCGTTCCACGACTGCTCGATCCGGCGCCCACTGCCGAGCAACGCGAAGTGCTGTTTGGCGCCGCGATGCGCGCGCCGGACCACGGCCATTTGCAGCCCTGGCGCTTCCTGACAGTCGAAGGCGCGGCGCGCGAGCAAATGGGCGAGTTGTTGGCCGAAGCGGCGAAGCTGCAAGACGGCGAGGTGTCGGAAGCCGCGCTGGACAAGGCCCGTAACGGCCCGCTGCGTGCGCCGCTGGTGGTTGTGGTGATCGCGCGATTACAGGATCACGTCAAATACCCCAAGTCCGAGCAACGGTTGGCGGCGGGCTGTGCCGCTCACGGGATTTTGCTGGCAGCCTATGCGCAAGGTATTGGCGCGGTGTGGCGCACCGGTGAGCTGGCCTATTCGCCACATGTGGCCAAAGGGTTGGGTTTGGCGGAAGGGGAAGAGGTGATTGCGTTTCTTTATCTCGGTACGCCGCAGAAAGAACCGCGTGTTGCAGAGAAGGTTGATCTGGCCGAGTTTGTCAGCGCCTGGCCCGGTAAAAAGTCGTAGATCCAATGTGGGAGCGGGCTTGCTCGCGAAAGCGGTCTGACAGTCACTGCGATGCTGGATGTGCCTAAGCCTTCGCGAGCAAGCCCGCTCCCACGGGGTCAGGGTTGAACCACTGCCCCCGGTACCAACGGCAATTCCAGGCTGGCTATAAACCCGCCCCCTGGGTGATTGGCCAGCACCAGACTGCCGCCGTGGCGCTCTGCCGCGCGGCGCGCAATGGCCAGCCCCAGGCCATGCCCGGCCGTTGTCTGCCCCGGTGCCCGGTAGAACGGTTCCCCCAGCTGATTCAAATGCTCGGCCTCTACACCGGGGCCGTGATCGCGCACGCTGACCACAATCCTGTCGCCCTGACGCGACGCCTGCAGTTCAATCGGTTGCCCGACCGGGTTGAAGCGCTGGGCATTGCGCAGCAGGTTGTCCACGGCCCGCTCGATCATGGTTGGCCAGCCTCTGAGGTTCAGTTGCGGCTCGGCCTCAAGGCGCACGTTCTGCTCTGGCGAACCTAGCTGAGCGTCCTTTTGCAGGGTGTTGAGCAGCGCATTGAGGTCCACTTCTTCGGCACTGGCGTTATCGGCATCGACCCGCGCCAACACCAGGATTTCGCTGATCAGTGCTTCCAGTCGATCGCATTCACGGGTCAAACGCGGCCAGAGTTTTTCCCGCTCCTGGGGATTGGCCCGTTCGGCCAGTGCCAGCGCAATGCGCAGTCGGGCCAAGGGCGAACGCAATTCGTGGGACACGTCGCGCAGCAATTGCCGCTGACTGCCGATCAGGCTTTGCAGGCGCGCGCCCATGCGGTTGAAGTCGTTGGCCAGCACACCGAACTCATCGCGGCGGTTGGCCAGTTGCGCCAGGCTGTTTTGCTGATAGGTGGTTTGCCCCAACTCATGCACCGCGCCGCGTAAACGGCTTAGCGGTCGGGTGATGGAGAGGGTCACGAGCAGGCTGAACAGGGTCAGCACCACCAGGGCGATACCCAGCGCACTCAATGGCCAGAGCAGGCTTTCCCGGTGCCAGGCGTCCAGCTCCGGGTGTGGAATGCGGTAGATCAGCAGGTAGGTGTCGCCCGTCTTGGCGCTGGTGTATTCATCGGTCAGGCGCCGCCATGGCAGGCGTCGATCATCGTTTTGCTGCCGTGCTTCGAAGGCGGCCGCACGCCGAGGGAAGGTGCCGCGCACCACGGGGTCGCCCGTCTCGTTGAGCACCTGAACGTCGATGTGATATTGGCGCTTGCGCTGCTCAAGGATGTCCTGGGCGGCTTCTTCGCCCTGGCTTTCGTAGGTTTGCGTCCATTGTTCGGCCAGGGTGTTGAGGCCCGGGTGACGACTGAGAATCCACGCGTCCTGGTTGAGCATGTGCCCCAGCAGAATGGAAAGCCCTGCAACCAGAGCGATAGCCAGCCAGAAGCTGGCCAGGATACGCCAGAACAATGAGCGCACAGAAAATCCTCGAACAAACGCAAATCCATGTGGGAGCGGGCTTGCTCGCGAAGAGGGTGTGTCAGGCGACATTAATGCTGTCTGACACTCCGCTTTCGCGAGCAAGCCCGCTCCCACATTAAATTGAGTGGCATCAGACCCAACGGGGTTTAGCCGTTGGGTCCAGGGTTAACGCATTATTGCGCCTTTTGCGCTTGCTGCGCTTTCCAGGCCTGGAACTCGGCCCACTCGGCGCGACGTTCTGCCTGTTTCTTCTGGATTTCGTCGAATTGCTTCTGTTGATCCGGTTTCAGCACGGCGCGAACGTCGGCTTCGGCTTTCTTGTGCCTGGCCTCCATCTCGTCTTTCAGGGATTTCTGGTCGGCTGGCGAAAGTTTTTCCAGGTACTTGTCGATCAGTTGCCGACGCTCGTGCATCTGCTCGCCCATGATCTTGCGGATCTGCTCGCGCTGTTCGCGGCTCAGGTCCAGTTGGCTGTAAGGACCTTTACCGTGCATGCCGTGCATCTGACCGCCATAGCGTGAGCCGTCCATGTGATCACCCAGCGGGCCTGGGCCTTCAGGCATGGCCATGGCAACGGTCGGCAGGGCGGCAGCAAACATCAGAGCGATAAGAGTCTTACGCATGGTGTATCTCCTTGTCTCGTTCCCGGTACGTTCCGGATGAGTACAGATTACGCAGATCAAGGTCAGCGGCAGTCAGTGGAGCGTAAAGCTTGGGTAAAGAGGGTTTTGTGCCTTCCTGACAATTCCAGCACTTCGCCTATTTCTCTCTGACGAAACTTGGCGTGTCGGATTCAGAGGCTGTAGTAGTAGCCGCGACTGCGCAGGGCCACGATGCGCGGGCGGCCGTCGGGGTGTGGGCCGATTTTTTTGCGCAGGTTGCTGACGTGCATATCCAGGCTGCGGTCATACAGGGTCAGTTTGCGGCCGAGGGCGATTTGCGCCAGTTCCTGTTTGTCCAGTGGTTCGCCGGGCTGCTTGAGCAGGGCTTCGAGCAGGCGGCTTTCGGAGACGGTCAGGGTGAACTCCTGCTCATCAATGCTGACCACCCCACGCACCGGGCTGAAGCACAGGTCGCCCAACTCGAGCTGGCTGGAGACGGCCGTCGGATGGCTGCGGCGCAACACCGCGCGCAGACGGGCTGTCAGCTCCCGTGGGTCGCACGGCTTGGCCAGGTAATCGTCGGCGCCCAGTTCCAGGCCGAGGATGCGGTCCAGCGGTTCGCCACGGGCCGAGAGCATCAGCACCGGCAGATCCGGATGGTCGCTGCGCAGTTGTTTGAGCAGTTCCAGGCCGCTGCCGTCGGGCAGCATCACGTCCAGCACCACCGCCGCCGGAGCCGTTTCGGCCAGCGCGCGCCGGGCGCTTTGGCCATCGTGGCAGGCGCGAACCTGAAAGCCTTCCTGGCTCAGCCAACTGCTCAGGAGTTCACACAGCTCCTGGTCATCATCAATTAGTAACAGCTCGCTCATGACTCACTCAATTTAGCCATTGCCTACGTTTTCTGGTGGCACCACTGGCGAAGATACCGCAGAGCAGGGCCAATAGCGCTACCGCGGCCCCGATAACGAACCACTGCTGCTGATCGGTCAGCAGGCGCGGCAGCGGGCTGGCCAGGGCTTCCTTGAGTTGCAGCTTCAGGCGCTGGTTCTCTTGGCGCAACCGGCTCAACTGGGCGCTTTCGCGTTCGCCATCGGTATTTTGCAGTTGTTTGCTCAGTGTTTCCCGTTGCTGTTCGCTTGCCTTCAAGCGTTGCTGCAACTCGGTGATCTGGCTGCCGGCACTCAAGGACAGTGGGGTCGAGTTGCTGCCTTCGGTGCTTTCTTCACCGTGGGCGGGCGCCATGATCGACAACGTTACCAACATCAGACACAACGGACCTTTGCGCATCGCAACTCCTGATTCCAATACGAGTATTGGGCAGGTTGTCGGCCGGTAAACGAGAATAATGAGCGATTGAACGCGCGATGAATCGACAAGACTCACCGCACGCGAGAAGTTTACGGCAGGACTTGCTTGAACGGCTTGACCAGAACATTGGCGTAGACGCCTGCGGCAACGTACGGATCGGCGTCGGCCCAGGCCTTGGCGGCGCTCAGGGATTCGAATTCGGCGACGATCAGGCTGCCGGTGAAACCGGCAGCGCCCGGATCATTGCTGTCGACCGCCGGGTGGGGGCCGGCCAATACGATGCGCCCTTCGCCCTTGAGCACTTGCAGACGCTCGAGGTGCGCAGGCCGTGCGGCCAGTCGGGCTTCCAGGGAGTTGGCGACGTCTGTGGCAATGATTGCGTAAAGCATGTCAGTCCTCGGTTTTTGGCGTTGTGGTGTCGGCGTCGTGCAAGTGACGGGACAAGTAAATGCCCTGGCCGACCAGGAACAGCAAAGTCATGCCCAGGCTGCCGAAGACCTTGAAGTCTACCCAGTAGCTCTGGAAGGTGAACGCGACGAACAGGTTGGCGGCTCCGCAAAACAGGAAAAAACCGATCCAGGCGATGTTCAGGCGGGTCCAGATGGGCTCCGGCAGGGTCAGCGCGTGGCCCATGATGCGTTTGATCAGCAGTTGGTCACCGACGAAATGGCTGCCGATGAACGCGAGGGCGAACAGCCAGTTGACCACCGGCGCTTTCCATTTCAGGAAGGTCTCGCTGTGGAACGCCAGGGTCAGGCTGCCGAAGACCAGGCAGGCAATGAGGGTCAGCCACTGGCTCTTCTCCAGCTTGCGCTGCTTGATGTACAGCGTGCCGTAGACCACCAGGGAGCTGATGATCAGCATCGCGGTGGCGCTGTATATGCCCCCTACGGTCAGTTGATGACCGCCAATATCGACGACCCGTGGATCGATTTTGAAGACGATGAAAAACAGCAAAAGCGGGATGAAGTCGATGAATTGTTTCACAGTGGCAGCCAGAAGCAGGATGTGGCGGCATAATAACAAACATATTGACGCGCGATAGCGTCAGCTGATTTGAGGTAACACAGTCCTGTGAATGTTGATTTGCATTGCCATAGCACGGCCTCCGATGGCGCCCTGGCGCCTGCGGCACTGGTTGCGCGTGCGTTCGAGAACGGCGTGCGAGTCCTGGCGTTGACCGATCACGACACCCTCGAAGGCCTTGACGAGGCCCGTAGCGCCGCGACGGCGCTGGGGATGCAACTGGTCAACGGCGTCGAATTGTCCTGCACCTGGGGCGGGGCGACCATTCATGTGCTGGGCTATGGTTTCGACGTCAATGCCGCGCCGTTGGTCGAGGCCATCGCAAAATTGCACGATGGCCGTTGGCTACGGTCCGAAGAAATAGGCCGCAAGTTGGCGCTTAAAGGTATGCCGGGGGCGCTTGACGGTGCCCGGGCCATCCAGCAGGAACTGGGCGACAGCGGCAACGCGCCGGCCCGTCCGCACTTCGCCGACTGGATGGTGCGTGAAGGTTTCGTCAAGGATCGCGCCGAAGCGTTCCGCAAATGGCTGGGCGCCGGCAAACTGGGGGACGTCAAACAACACTGGCCGACCCTGGAAGACACCGTCGAAACCCTGCGCGCCGCGGGTGCCTGGGTCAGCCTGGCGCATCCGTGGCACTACGATTTCACTCGCAGCAAACGTCGCCGCCTGATTTCTGACTATATTCAAGCAGGGGGCCACGCCATAGAAGTGGTCAATGGCCATCAGCCTGCCGAACAGATAGGCAGCCTGGCGATTCTAGCCCGCGAGTTTGGTCTGCTGGTCAGCGCCGGCAGTGATTTTCATGGCCCTGGAGGCTGGTCCGAGATCGGTGAATACCGCCCGCTCCCGGAGGATCTGCCACCACTATGGTGTCGGTTCAAACATGACCCAATTATTGCCGCCGTCTGAACAGGTAGAGAATGTGAGTCAATTTTTCCAGATTCATCCGGAAAACCCGCAAGCGCGCCTGATCAAACAGGCTGTCGAGATCATCCGCAACGGCGGGGTGGTGATTTATCCCACCGACTCTTCCTACGCCATTGGTTGCCAGATCGGCGACAAGACCGCCGTGGAACGTGTGCGTCGGCTGCGTCAGCTGGATGAGAAACACAACTTCGCGCTGATTTGCAGCGACCTGTCGCAGTTGGGGCTGTTCGCCAAGATCGACACCGGCACCTTCCGTTTGCTCAAGGCCCACTTGCCGGGGCCTTACACCTTCATTCTCAACGCCACCCGCGAAGTCCCGCGGCTGTTGCTGCACCCGAAAAAACGCACCATCGGCCTGCGCGTGCCAAGCCACCCGATTGCCTTGGCGCTGCTGGAAGAACTCGGCGAACCGCTGATGAGCGTGACCCTGATCATGCCCGGCGATACCGACCCGTTGACCGATCCCTACGAAATGCGTCAGTTGCTGGAGCATCAGGTGGACCTGATCATCGACGGCGGTTTCGGCGGGATCAAGGCCTCTACCGTGATCAACCTCGCCGATGGCGAGCCGGAAGTGATCCGCGTCGGTTGCGGTGACCCAGCGCCATTCATGGCCGAGGCGTAGATGTCTGCGGTAGAACCAGAACCTGTCGACAGCCAGGCCGGTGCCCAGCAAGAACTGCCTTTCGCCATGGTCTATGGCCAGGCGGTCATGGAAATGCCGCTGGACCTGTACATCCCGCCGGATGCCCTGGAGGTCTTTCTTGACGCCTTCGAAGGCCCGCTCGACCTGTTGCTGTACCTGATCCGCAAACAGAACATCAACATCCTCGACATCCCGGTGGCGGAAATCACCCGGCAGTACATGGGTTATGTCGAGTTGATGCAGTCGGTGCGCCTGGAGCTGGCCGCCGAGTACCTGGTGATGGCCGCGATGCTCGCCGAGATCAAGTCGCGGATGTTGCTGCCGCGAGCCGAAACGATCGAGGACGAAGAGGATGACCCCCGGGCCGAATTGATTCGCCGCTTGCAGGAATACGAACGCTTCAAGGTGGCCGCCGAAGGCATCGATGGCCTGAGTCGCGTCGGCCGCGACGTGGTGGTACCCAAGCTCGACGCCCCGGAGGCCAGGGCGCGCAAGCTGCTGCCGGACGTGAGCCTGGAAGAACTGCTGATGTCCATGGCCGAAGTCTTGCGCCGTGGCGACATGTTCGAAAGCCACCAGGTCAGCCGCGAGGCACTGTCCACCCGCGAGCGCATGAGCGATGTGCTGGAACGGCTCAAGGGCGCCGGTTTCGTGCCCTTTGTCGAGCTGTTCACCGCTGAAGAAGGGCGCCTGGGGGTGGTGGTGACCTTTATGGCGATCCTCGAACTGGTCAAGGAATCCTTGGTCGAGCTGGTGCAGAATGAGCCGTTCGCGGCGATCCATGTCCGGGCCCGAGCCGAATAACGAGTTGAATCATGAACCTGACTGAACCCCGCGAGCTGGCGCCACTGCTTGAAGCCTTTCTGTTGGCCTCGGGAAAACCGCAATCACTTGAACGCCTGTTCGAACTCTTCGAAGAGGGCGAACGGCCCGAACCAGCGGTTTTCAAGAAAGCCCTGACGATTCTGGCCAAGTCCTGCGATGGCCGAGCCTTCGAGTTGAAGGAAGTCGCCTCCGGGTATCGCCTGCAGATCCGCGAAAAGTTCGCGCCGTGGGTCGGACGCTTGTGGGAAGAGCGGCCGCAGCGTTACTCACGGGCCATGCTCGAAACCATGGCCCTGATCGCCTATCGCCAGCCGATCACCCGGGGCGAGATTGAAGATGTACGGGGTGTGGCGGTCAACAGCCACATCGTCAAAACCCTGCTGGAGCGCGAGTGGATCCGCATCGTCGGTTACCGTGACGTGCCCGGCAAACCGGCGATGTTCGCCACCACCAAGGCCTTTCTCGACCACTTCAACCTGAAGAACCTCGACGACCTGCCGCCGCTGGCCGAACTGCGAGAGCTGGAACCTGATCCTGTCCTCGATTTCGACGACGCGCCGGTGCCGGCCGGATTGCAAGAATTGGCGGATGCCAGTGCCGAGCCGGAAGAACCCAAGGAAGAAACCAGCTTCCACACGCTGTTGCTGGAACTGGACACCATGGAGGAGGGGCTCAAGACCGACTTCGACGATTTGCTGCGCGATGGCGAGTTGACCGAGACCGAAGAGGTTTTGGGGCAGCCGCCGGAGCCGGAAATCGACGTTGAGCTTCAGGTAGAGCCCGAAGCCACCGTCGAAGAAGAACAGGAAGACGACATTCTTGGCGTTGCCGAAGCTCGCGAGAAGCTGCTGGCCGCTGTTGCTGCGCTTGAGCAACCCAAGCCCGAACCTGAACTCAGCGATGAAGAAGCCGAAGCCCAGGCTCTGGCCGAAGCGATCGAGGCTGAACGCCGCCAATTCGAAGACTGACACGAATCCCATGTGGGAGCGGGCTTGCTCGCGAAAGCGGTGTGTCAGGCAGCGGTGATGTCGACTGACACTCCGTCTTCGCGAGCAAGCCCGCTCCCACATGGGATCTGTATTGAATTCGAACTCTGCGCCACCGGCCGGCGGAAAAACCAATAACTGACTGTCGATCAGCTAGTCTCTGATGCGCGAACGCTTCCATGAGCGTATGATTCGCGACCCTTTGGCGATCCCTTCGTCAAACGACCAGATTTCACATCTTCAGGCCAAGGCCTGAACTTGATCACACCGGGAGGTGCCCAGATGAGTATCAACGACCAGAAAGACGACCAGGAAATCGGCCCAGCAGGCGAAAAACTGCAGAAAGTCCTCGCCCGTATCGGCGTCGGCTCGCGCCGTGACGTAGAAGCCTGGATCAGCCACGGCCGCATCAAGGTCAATGGCAAAGACGCCACTCTTGGCCTGCGCGTCGATCTGCATGACGCCATCACCATCGATGGCAAGGTGATCAAGCGCGAAGAAGCCGCCGAGTCGGTACGCCGCGTGATCATGTACAACAAACCCGACGGTGAAATCTGCACCCGTGACGACCCGGAAGGCCGTCCGACCGTGTTCGACAAGATGCCGCGCCCGAAAGAAGGTCGCTGGATCAACATCGGTCGCCTGGACATCAACACCACAGGTCTCTTGATGTTCACCACCGACGGTGAGCTGGCCAACCGCCTGATGCACCCGTCCTACGAAATGGACCGTGAATACGCCGTCCGTGTACGTGGCGAAGTCGACGACGAGATGATCGAACGCCTGAAGGCGGGCGTGGTGCTCGAAGACGGTCCGGCCAAGTTCACCGACATCAAGCAGGCGCCAGGTGGCGAAGGTTTCAACCACTGGTACCACTGCGTGGTGATGGAAGGTCGTAACCGCGAAGTTCGTCGCCTGTGGGAATCCCAGGGCCTGGTGGTCAGCCGCCTGAAGCGCGTGCGTTTCGGTCCGGTGTTCCTCAACTCCGACCTGCCGATGGGTCGCTGGCGCGAAATGAGTCAGCAGGAAGTCGACATTCTGAGTGCTGAAGTCGGCCTGACGCCGGTGGCGATGCCGCAAATGACCGCCAAGAGCAAAGACAAGCTCGAGCGTATGCAGCGCAAATCGTCCCGCCCGGTGGGCAAGACCGAACGCGTACGGACCCTGCGTCCTGCCACTGGCGCCCCGGCTGCCGGTCCGCGTCCATCTCGCGAGCCGCAGATCGAAGGCGAGCGCCCGGCCCGCAAGCCAGCGCCACGCCAGGACGGCGAGCGCGGTCCACGCACGCCGCGTCCGGCCAATGGTCGCACTGAGCGTGGCGAAGGCCGTGGCGCTCCGTCCGCTGGTCGTAGCGATCGCGGTGCGCCTGCCGGCCGTGGTACGCCGGTGGCAGACCGCCCGGCCGACACCAAGCGCCCGGCCAAGCCGGCGCCGAAGAAACGCCCAGGCATCGTTCTGGTCGACAAGGACGCACCATCGGGCAAGCGCCGCGGCGCGCCAGCCGGTTCGGGGCAGCGTCCGGGCTTCGGTCGTCGCAAGCCTGAGTAATCGGTAAGCGCTCCATGAAAAACGCCATCCCTCGGGATGGCGTTTTTTTGTGTCTGGTTTTAGGGATATGGTGTTTACAAGTCAGTCATCGCGGGCAAGCCCGCTCCCACAGGTGACCGGGTTGTTTCATAGGGATGCGATCAATGTGGGAGCGGGCTTGCCCGCGAAGGCGTCAGCCGCATCACCGCAAAATCTTGAGTTAAAACACAAACCGCCCATCAAACACCGGCTCATCATCGAGCGCCAACACGCCGCCAGAGAAGATCAGGTCCAGATGATGGCTGCCCTTGGCGCCTCCGCCCAACCCCAAGTGCAGCCCGCAATGACGTTCCTCGAACCCGGCATTGCGCGCATACAACTCTTTCACGCCTTCGTTGGTGCCGATCCCCAACTCCTCGATGCGTCGATTGGACGGATTGGCGTCCAGGTACTTGTTGAAGTCATGTTCCAGTCCCGGCACGTCGGTGGCGATTTTGCTGATGGTCGAGTTCTCGATCCACAACTCCAGCGGTGACGACAGTACGCCGTACTTGCGGGCAAACGGAATGGTGCTGAGGAACGTCCCCATAAACTTGACCCGGCCATTAATGGCCTCGCTATGGGTGGCGATCTCGCCGGGCGCCAGATCGAAGTTGCCGACACCGTTGATGTCGGTCCACTTCTTGATACTGCTCAATGGTGTTTCGAACCACGAGCCGTGATCATCTTTGAAACTTAAAGTGGTGGCGTGGGACATGCGCTGGATCAAGTGGCTGTTCAGCCCGGCAATCCGCTGCGGGGTGACACTGAACGTGTCGTAGAAGTAATCGCCGTAATCCTTGAACAGCAGCGACTTCTTCCAGTTTTCCGCCATCACGCCTTGCAGCGCGCGGACAAAGTCCGGGCCGTCGGGGCGCGGGTTGGGCAGGGTGGAAGAGTCGTAGAAGAAGATGTACAGATCGCTGTCGATAATTGCCTTGGCCAGCAATTCGGTGGGTTCGAGGTCCAGGCGCATCGCGCTGAAACTGAAACTTGGGCTGTTGCCGGCCTGTTCGGCGATGGCGCCGGTCAGCGCCTCGTAATCAGCGGTATGGCCGAGCAAGACCTTCGCCGGGTTGATACCGGCAACGGCAGGGTGATGTTCGAGGTAGTAAAGGAAATGCGAAATGGCGCGCTGCTTATCCATGTAGTCCTCCCTGACGGACCAGGTAAGTGGCGGGCACGACCGGCCGGATCGTGCCCGTCGGGATGCCTTACAGAGGCCACATCGCCGTGCCGAACGGAACAACCGCGTCGGCTTGCATCATTTCAACGGCGGCTTCATGGGTCGGTGCTTCAAACCAATCGTCCAGTTGCAGTTCAGTGTCCAAGTCTTTGTCCAGTGCTTGCATGGTGAATCTCCTAGATGACTTTTTCGGTAAGAACAGCTTCGGTAAGAACAGTGGCGCGTTTTTCATTCATTGAAGAGCGCGTCAACTTGCCGGTCGATGCGGCTCGGCAAGTCGCTGAAAACCTAGTTCACAGGTTTTTGAATTGCAAAAAAATAATTAAATAATTTTTATTTGAACTAATTATTCCATTTTTCAAAAAGTAAATTTCCTAATAAAAAACAGAAAACTAAGTCGGAAAACTCCTTAGGAAGCTTCCTATCGTCAATTTACAGTCGACGGCTCTCTGGATCTGATTTGGAAAGCATGCGTTACGCTCTGTAAATAAATCCTTACGAAAAGCGCGCTCAAACCCCATGGAATGCCGCTGTGCAAAGGGCTGTAAGGAAAACCTGCCGTCCGCCGCCGCGATGGCGCTGTTCAAGGGCTCTGGCGCGCTTGTCTCAGCCTCGATTGAAAGGTGAGATGCGCCCCATGCCTGTCGTGCAGGTGCATAACAAGAAGGAGGCGCAATGAACGCCGTGACTCATCTCCATCTCTCATCGTGGGGCGATTTTTCTGCTGCCCTCGTCGAGGACCTGCAAAGGTCTGACTCAATTTTTGCTGCCGCCCGAGACCTTCGAGGCGGACACAGGCAATCCCGGCAACCGACGCGCTGATCCAGCGGTGTCTGGCAGCAGGGGGTTAGCGGTGTACAATGCGCCGCGTTTTAACTGTGACCCTCTGCGTAACAGCGCAAACCTCAAGGCTATCGGCCTTGTTCACTCCGCCGCGTCACGAGCGTGTCGGGTTCGATTTCGTCACAGATAAAAACAAACAGGTGACGCATGACTGTCGTAAAAACGCTGAACTCCTGGTGCCTGCGCTGGGGTTTGATCGGCGCTGCTTGAAATCGCAACCGAGCGGCAACGTCTACCGAACATCATCAAACCTTGCGTGAGACCCTTTTCATGAGTGGACAAAACTCGCATTCAGGCGAGCTGAAACGCGGCCTGAAAAATCGCCATATTCAACTGATCGCCCTCGGTGGCGCGATCGGTACCGGATTGTTCCTCGGCTCGGCCGGCGTGCTCAAATCCGCCGGCCCGTCGATGATCCTCGGCTACGCCATCTGCGGCTTCATCGCTTTCATGATCATGCGCCAACTGGGCGAAATGATCGTCGAAGAGCCAGTGGCCGGTTCCTTCAGCCACTTCGCCCACAAATACTGGGGCGGTTTTGCCGGTTTCCTGTCGGGCTGGAACTGCTGGATTCTGTACATCCTGGTGGGCATGTCGGAGCTGACCGCGGTCGGCAAATACATTCACTACTGGGCGCCGGATATCCCGACCTGGGCCTCGGCGGCAGCCTTCTTCGTGCTGATCAACGCGATCAACCTGGCCAACGTCAAAGTCTTTGGCGAGGCCGAGTTCTGGTTCGCGATCATCAAGGTGGTGGCGATCGTCGGCATGATCGCCCTGGGCAGCTACCTGCTGGTCAGCGGCCATGGCGGCCCGCAAGCTTCGGTGACCAACCTGTGGTCCCACGGCGGCTTCTTCCCGAACGGCGTCAGCGGCCTGGTGATGGCCATGGCGATCATCATGTTCTCCTTCGGTGGCCTGGAAATGCTCGGTTTCACCGCTGCTGAAGCGGACAAGCCGAAAACCGTGATCCCGAAAGCCATCAACCAAGTGATCTACCGGATCCTGATTTTCTACATCGGTGCGCTGGTGGTCCTGCTGTCGCTGACGCCTTGGGACAGTCTGTTGGCAACCCTGAATGCTTCCGGCGACGCTTATAGCGGCAGTCCGTTTGTGCAAGTGTTCTCGATGCTCGGCAGCAACACCGCCGCGCACATCCTCAACTTCGTGGTCTTGACCGCGGCGCTGTCGGTGTACAACAGCGGCACCTATTGCAACAGCCGCATGTTGCTGGGCATGGCCGAGCAGGGCGATGCGCCGAAAGTCCTGTCGAAGATCGACAAGCGTGGCGTGCCGGTGCGTTCGATCCTGGCGTCGGCCGCTGTGACGTTGATCGCGGTGTTGCTGAACTACCTGATTCCGCAAAACGCGCTGGAACTGTTGATGTCGTTGGTGGTTGCAACCCTGGTGATCAACTGGGCGATGATCAGCTTCTCGCACTTCAAGTTCCGCCAGCACATGAACAAGACCCGGCAGACGCCGCTGTTCAAGGCCCTGTGGTACCCGTACGGCAACTACATCTGCCTGGCGTTCGTGGCGTTCATCCTCGGCGTGATGCTGCTGATCCCGGGCATCCAGATCTCGGTGTATGCGATTCCGGTGTGGGTTGCGTTCATGTGGATCTGCTACGGCATCAAGAACAAGCGCAGCGCCCAGCAGGCGTTGCAGGCGGCAGTGAAATAACGCGGCACGCAGAAACAATAAACCCGGCCAAGTGCCGGGTTTTTTGTGAGCGATACAAAACTTTGAACTGGCGCGGCCCCCCTGTGGGAGCGGGCTTGCTCGCGAAAGCGGAGTATCAGTCGACATCGATATTGCCTGACACACCGCTTTCGCGAGCAAGCCCGCTCCCACATTGGATCTTTGGCGTGCCGAAGATTTATTCGCGGTATCCTGCACGCTCTGAATACGGACGCTTTTCCATGCTGGTGATTTCCAACAACGTGCATCTGCCGGATGCCGAGATCGAATTGACAGCCATCCGCGCCCAGGGCGCCGGTGGGCAGAACGTCAATAAAGTCTCCAGCGCCGTGCACTTGCGCTTCGACATTCCGGCCTCGTCCTTGCCCGAGTTTTACAAGGAACGGCTGCTGGCGTTGCGTGACAGTCGCATCACCAGCGAGGGGGTGTTGATCATCAAGGCCCAGCAATACCGCACGCAGGAGCAGAACCGCGCCGATGCGCTGGAGCGGCTGACCGAACTGATCCTCAGCGCCACCAAAGTGGAAAAGAAACGCCGTCCGACCAAGCCGACCCTCGGTTCGAAAAAGCGTCGGCTCGAATCCAAGACCAAGCGCGGCAGCATCAAGGCCGGGCGTGGCAAGGTGGATTTCTAGCGGGCTTCACGCTCTTCCCGATACTTTGGCGCCTGCCGGTACAAGTAAACGCTCAGCATCAATCCGCTCAACGCGGCCAACGCGGCAAACAGGAAGATCGAGGCAAACCCGAATCCAGCCGCGATCGCACCCGCCAGCGGTCCGGTAATCCCCAGCGACAAATCGATAAACAGTGAATAGGCCCCAACCGCCGCGCCACGGCTGGAAGCGGGCACCAGGTTGACCGCTTCCACGCCCAAGGCCGGGAACACCAGCGAAAAACCGAACCCGCTCAGCGCCGCACCCGCCAGTGCCCAATGGGCATCCGGCGCCAGCCATAGCAGTAACAGCCCGAGGGTTTCCACCGAGAGGCAGGCAATCGCCACGCGAAAACCGCCAAGGCGATTGATCAGGTTACCGAACAGCAATCGCGCACCAATGAAACTGGCGCCGAACAAACTCAGGCACAGCACCGCGTTGGACCAATGCTGAGTGGCGTAATACAGCGTGATGAAGGTCGCGATGGTGCCAAAGCCGATGGAGCCCAGTGCCAGGCCGCAGCCATGAGGGAACACCCGTCCCAGCACATGCATGAACGGCAAGCGTTCACCCGCGACAATCGGCGCCGCGGTTTTCGGCCAGGCCAGCGCCACGCCCAGTACGGCCAGCAGCACGATGCTCACGCCCATGCTCCACAATCCCAACTGACTTACCAGCAGCACCCCCAGCGGTGCGCCGACCGCCAGCGCACCGTAACTGGCGATGCCGTTCCAGGAGATGACCTTGGCGGTGTTCGCCGCGCCGACCCGGCCGATGCCCCAGCCGATCGAGCCGGAACCCACCAGGCTTTCCGCGCTGCCGAGTATCAGGCGGCCAATCAACAGGCTGATCAAACTCAGTGTCGGCAGGCTTTGGGTCCAGGCCGAAATCAGCATGAACACACCGCTCAAACCGCAGCCGGCGAGGCCGTACATCACCGCGAGCTTGCTGCCCTTGTTATCGATGATGCGCCCGGCATAAGGCCGGCTGAGCAGGGTGGCGAGGTATTGCACGCTGATCACCAGCCCGGCGATCACCGCGCCAAAACCGAGGTCACTGTGGACATAGCCTGGCAACACGGCCAGGGGAATACCGATATTGAGGTAACCGATGAAGGTGAACAGGACGATGGAAACGACTTGCAGCGTGACCGCCAGGGGGCGCTGGGTTTCTGACATGGGTAAAAGGTCCACGGGGCAGCAGGATAGATAGGCTGCTTATGATAACGGCGTGGACGGTCGTAGGGCGTGAAAAAGTAAAACTATTTGCCGGACGGAATTATTCAGGATTTGGCGGGGGCGACCAGTTGCGTCGTGACCAGGGCGGCCAGAGCGTTTTCTTCGCTGCCGAATCGGGCCAGCAGGGCGGCCTGTTTCTCGGGGGAAAGACGGTTCCAGATCTCGATCATCTTCTCGGCGGTGCCGATCAGGACGCTGGCCTGGGCTTCAGTGAAATCATCGCTCATGGTGCGGGGCTCGCGGTTCAGGCGGTGTGGAAAGCGCATGTTAGCGCTTTCCACACGGTCTGGCATTGCGGGTGTATCAGTCTTCTCTGTCGGCCTGACGGCGTTCAGGTGCTTCTTTCGGCTTGGGCTGTTGGGCGCCGGTTTGTTGCCCCCCGGCTTGTAGCGTGGTCGTCTGCTCAGTTTCGTGCAGGCTTGGGAAGGGGAGATTAGGGATCTCGTGCATAGAGCGCTCCTCGCAAAGTCTGTTGATAGATCTGGTAGATCCGCGCTTTAAAAAAGCCTGGGCAGGATACAGCAGGAAAAATGACAAATAGACTTTATATCCATTTGTTACGACGGATGGGATTGTCTAGACAGGTCAATGGGATAGGTAAATACAAGTGTGGGAGCGGGCTTGCTCGCGAAAGCAGAGTGCCAGTCGATATCATCGTTGCCTGACACACCGCTTTCGCGAGCAAGCCCGCTCCCACAAGGGGGATTTGCAGATACTGGGGTTACTTGCAGACGTCAGCGATGGCCTCGGCCAGCAGATCCAGACGCGTCGCATCGATCCCGGCAACGTTCGCCCGGCCCGAGCTGACCATGTACACACTATGACGTTCGCGCAGTTGTTTGACCTGCTCCGGCGACAAGCCAGTGTAGGAAAACATCCCGCGTTGCACGCCGATGTGCGCAAACCGCTTGCGCAGGCCATGGGGTTCGAGCGCTTCGACCAGGCCACTGCGCAGTTGGGCGATGCGCAAACGCATGGCTTCCACTTCGTCGGCCCAGCGGCTTTTCAGCTCTGGATCGCCAAGGATGGTCGCGACTACGGCGGCGCCGTGATCCGGCGGTGTCGACCACAGGTTGCGGGCGATGTTGGCCAGTTGGCTGCGGATGTCCACCAGCTTGTCGGCGGTTTGCGCGCAGACAATCAGCGCGCCGGTGCGGTCGCGGTACAGGCCGAAGTTCTTCGAGCAGGAACTGGTGATCAGCACTTCCGGCAACTCGGCGGCGAACAGCCGGGTCGACCAGGCATCTTGCTCCAGGCCGTCGCCGAAGCCCTGATAGGCGAAGTCGATCAGAGGCAGCAAGTCGCGACTGCGCACCACGTCCAGCACCCGGCGCCAATCGTCATGGGACAGGTCGAAACCGGTCGGGTTGTGGCAGCAGGCGTGCAGCAGCACCACATCGCCCTTCGGTGCTTGATTGAGCACCGCGAGCATCGCTTCCACATCGAGACGGTTATCGCTGCCGACATACGGGTAGTGACTGACCTTGATCCCGGCCGCCGCGAAAATGGTTTCGTGGATCGGCCAAGTCGGGTTGCTCAACCACACGCCACGGCCCGGCAGGCATTGGGCGATGAAGTCGGCGCTCAGGCGCAACGCGCCGGTACCGCCCGGCGTTTGCGTGGCGCCGGCCCGATGCTCGGCGATCAGCGCCGAATCGGCACCCAGCACAAGCTCGTTGATGACCTTGCCGAACGCCGCATCGCCGTGGCCGCCGATGTAAGTCTTGGTGGCCTGGCGATCCACCAGGCGCTGCTCGGCAAGCTTCACCGCTTCAAGGATTGGCGTCAGGCCCTGGGCGTCTTTGTAGACCCCCACGCCGAGGTCGAACTTGCGTGGGTTGGGGTCCTGCGCATAGGCCTCCATCAGGCCGAGAATCGGGTCGCCGGGTACTCGGCCGATGGCGTCGAAATGCATTATTTGCGGCCCTCGGCGTCTTTGGCCACTTCGTCAGTGCGCGCGGCCATGATGAAGTCGTTGCGGTGCAGGCCCTTGATGGAGTGGCTCCACCAGGTCACGGTGACTTTGCCCCACTCGGTCAGCAGGCCCGGGTGGTGACCTTCAGCCTCGGAGATTTCACCGACGGCGTTGGTGAACGCCAGCGCATGCTTGAAGTTCTTGAACAGGAAAACTTTTTCCAGCTGCATCACACCGTCGCGCACTTCGATGTTCCAGTCAGGGATCTGCTTGATCAGGATCGGCAATTCTTCGTCGCTGACCTGAGGGGCGTCGGCGCGGCAGGCTTCGCAATGGGCTTGGTTCAATGTGGACATGATGTGTTCCTGAAATCGAGTGTTTTGAAAAACGGTCGTCAGTGGGACCACGCTAAAGCAAAGCGGCGATCCGTAACAGACTCACTTGATGCCAAAAGTCGCGGGTCACGCAGCTTTTGGCGGAAATTTCGGTGCGTGCAACCCCAGCTGCATACCTTGCTTGACCATGCCCATGATGTCTTCGTGGGCCAGATCGAACAGGCGCTTGAGGTTCGGCAGGACAAAGTACAGCGGTTGCAGAATGTCGATGCGGTACGGCGTGCGCATGCATTCCAGTGGGTCGAAGGCCTGATGCTCAGGTGCGTCCGACAGGGCGTAAACAGTTTCTTTCGGCGAGGACAGAATACCGCCGCCATAGATTCGCAAGCCTTGCGGCGTGTCGACCAGGCCGAACTCGATGGTCATCCAATACAGGCGCGCCAGGTACACGCGTTCTTCCTTGGATGCCTGTAGGCCGAGTTTGCCGTAGGTGTGGGTGAATTCGGCGAACCAGGGGTTGGTCAACAGCGGACAGTGGCCGAAGATCTCGTGGAAAATGTCCGGCTCTTGCAGGTAATCCAGCTCTTCGCGGGTACGAATAAAGGTCGCCACCGGAAACTGCTTGTTCGCCAGCAATTCGAAAAAGGTCTGGAAGGGGATCAGCGCGGGCACTCGGGCAACTTGCCAGCCGGTGGTTTCACCGAGGACTTTGTTGATTTCGCCAAGTTGCGGAATGCGGTCGTGGGGCAGACCGAGTTTTTCGATACCGTCCAGGTATTCCTGGCACGCACGGCCCTCGACCACTTTGAGCTGGCGAGTGATCAGCGTGTTCCACACCGCGTGTTCTTCGGCGGGGTAGTCGATAAAACCTTGCGCATCGGGCTCGCGAGCCACGTATTGCGTCTGCTTCATGCTGCTCTCCTGCTAGGGGAATCGTTCTTGTTGTGTGTACAGCTATGGACCTAGAAATACCCCAAGGTGTTCGGTGTTGCAGCAGGTGATCCGCGTCTTGTGTAGGAAAATTCCGCGCTTTTCGTAAAGAATTCGTTACGGATTGGCTGCTGTGGCGCAAGTATTGATATTTACGGGTTTGAAATGGCCTGCGGGTGTCACATAATCTTGACGACTAACTGAGCTGCTCGGCAAAAAAATACGTCCGAAGGCACTGCGAATTCCCTTGTGGGAGCGGGCTTGCTCGCGAAAGCGTCGGCACATTCGACATTGATGTATCAGGCAGACCGCTTTCGCGAGCAAGCCCGCTCCCACAGGTTGTGCGCTCAGTATCAACTTACTCACCGCTGTTACGGGCCTTCATATGCGTATCAAAGTCCACTGCCAGAACCGCATCGGTATCCTGCGCGACATTCTCAACCTGTTGGTCGAGTACGGGATCAACGTCGCTCGCGGCGAGGTGGGCGGTGAGCATGGCAATGCGATCTATCTGCACTGTCCGAATCTGATCAACATTCAGTTCCAGGCGTTGCGGCCCAAGTTCGAGGCGATCGGCGGGGTGTTCGGCGTCAAGCGTGTAGGGCTGATGCCCAGCGAGCGTCGGCACATGGAGCTCAATGCCTTGCTCGGTGCCCTGGAGTTTCCGGTGCTGTCGATCGACATGGGCGGCTCCATCGTTGCGGCCAACCGTGCGGCGGCGCAGTTGCTCGGGGTGCGGGTGGATGAGGTGCCGGGGATTCCGCTGTCGCGGTACGCCGAGGATTTCGATTTGCCGGAACTGGTGCGCGCCAACAAGTCGCGGATCAACGGCTTGCGGGTGAAGGTCAAGGGGGACGTGTTTCTCGCCGACATCGCGCCGCTGCAATCGGAGCATGACGAAAGCGAAGCCATGGCCGGGGCGGTGTTGACGCTGCACCGGGCGGATCGGGTGGGCGAGCGCATCTATAACGTGCGCAAACAGGAGTTGCGCGGCTTCGACAGCATTTTCCAAAGCTCGAAAGTGATGGCGGCGGTGGTTCGCGAAGCGCGGCGCATGGCACCACTGGATGCGCCGTTATTGATCGAAGGCGAAACCGGCACCGGCAAAGAGTTGTTGGCGCGGGCCTGTCACCTGGCGAGCCCGCGTGGGCAATCGCCGCTGATGGCGCTCAACTGCGCAGGCCTGCCGGAGTCCATGGCCGAGACCGAGTTGTTCGGCTACGGCCCCGGCGCTTTCGAAGGGGCGCGGGCCGAAGGCAAGCTCGGCCTTCTGGAGCTGACGGCGGGCGGTACGCTGTTCCTTGATGGCGTCGGCGAAATGAGCCCGCGCTTGCAGGTGAAATTGCTGCGCTTTCTGCAGGACGGTTGCTTCCGTCGTGTCGGCAGCGATGAAGAGGTCTATCTGGATGTGCGGGTGATCTGCGCGACTCAGGTGGACTTGTCCGAGCTGTGTGCTCGCGGTGAATTTCGCCAGGACTTGTACCACCGCTTGAACGTGCTCTCGCTGCACATCCCGCCACTGCGCGAATGCCTCGACGGACTGGCACCGCTGGTGGAGCACTTCCTCGATCAGGCCAGTCGACAGATCGGTTGCCCGTTGCCGAAACTGGCCCCGGCGGCGATGGAGCGGCTCAGTCACTATCACTGGCCGGGTAACGTGCGGCAGTTGGAGAACGTGCTGTTTCAGGCCGTCTCCCTGTGTGAGGGCGGCACCGTCAAAGCCGAGCACATTCGCTTGCCGGACTACGGCGTGCGTCAGCCGCTTGGCGATTTCTCCCTCGAGGGCGGGCTGGACGAGATTGTCGGGCGCTTCGAGAAAGCGGTGCTGGAGCGCTTGTATTCCGAGTATCCGAGCAGTCGGCAACTGGGCAAGCGACTGGGGGTTTCCCATACCACCATTGCCAATAAGTTACGCGAGTATGAGGTGGGCAAAGAGCCGGGTGTTTAAACCTGTGGCGAGGGGGCAAGCCCCCTCGCCACAGAGTTCTGTGTTGACTGCAAAGGTCGATGCTTGCCGTAAGCGGCATGACACCGCCGGTTTTTCGTCTTCGATACATTCCCCCAATCTCCTCTAATCCCCTCAAGTCCTTTGTTTGCCGGGCCCGGCGCCGCCAGAAAAAAGTTGGTCTGCAAATTGCTTATGGCTCAGCAGTACAGCGGTGGGCGGCAAACGTCCGGCATGCAGAGGAAAGAGTGTGGACAAGTACCTTTATGTGGCAATGACCGGCGCCAGCCAGAATGCACTGGCGCAGAAGGCTCATGCCAACAACCTGGCGAACATCTCTACCAACGGTTTTCAGAAGGACCTGGAACAGGCCCGTTCGATGCCGGTATTTGGTGACAGCTTTCCGGCGCGCGCGTTTGCCATGACTGAACGTCCGGCCACCGACTTCTCCCCTGGCGCCCTGGTGGAAACCGGTCGCGACCTCGATGTCGCGGTGCAAGGCAATGGCTGGATCGCCGTGCAGAACCCCGATGGCGGTGAGAGCTACGTGCGCACCGGCAGCCTGAACGTTGACGCCCTGGGCGTGCTGCGCGCCGGCAATGGTATGCCGGTGATGGGCAATGGCGGGCCGATTGCCGTGCCGCCCGAGCAGCAGATCGAAGTTGGCGAAGACGGCACCGTCAGCATCCGTGCGATGGGCGAAGGCCCGCGGGTGATGGCCGAAGTCGACCGCATCAAACTGGTCAACCCGGACTTCAAGAACATGACCAAAGGCCTGGACGGTTCGATCCACACCAAGGACGGCAAGCCGGCGCAAGCCGATGCCAACGTCAAACTGGTGTCCGGATTCCTCGAGTCGAGCAACGTCAACGCCGTGGAAGAAATGACTTCGGTGCTGGCGCTGGCCAAGCAGTTCGAGCTGCACATCAAGATGATGAACACCGCCAAAGACGATGACCAGGCCATGGCTCGGGTCTTGCAGATCAGCTAATTATCAGAACGTCGCGCCGTAAAACAGGCGCACGAGGAGAATCGAATGCTTCCGGCTCTATGGGTTGCCAAAACAGGTCTGTCCGCCCAGGACACCAACCTCACCACCATTTCCAACAACCTGGCGAACGTATCGACCACGGGTTTCAAACGTGACCGCGCCGAGTTCCAGGACTTGCTGTATCAGATCAAGCGCCAGCCAGGCGCCCAGTCGACCCAGGACAGCGAACTGCCGTCGGGTCTGCAAGTGGGTACCGGTGTGCGCATCGTCGGCACCCAGAAAAACTTCACCGCCGGTAGCCTGCAAACCACCGAGCAGCCACTGGACATGGCCATCGACGGTCGTGGTTTCTTTCAGATTCTGCAGCCCGATGGCACCACGTCCTACACCCGTGACGGTACCTTCCACCTGGACTCCAACGGCCAGATCGTCAACGCCAGCGGCTTCGCCCTGGAGCCGGCCATTGTCATTCCGAACAACGCCCAGACCTTCACTGTCGGCCGTGACGGCACCGTGTCGATCACCGTTGCCGGCAACCCGGCCTCCCAGGTGATCGGCAACCTGCAAACCGCCGACTTCATCAACCCGGCCGGCCTGCAGGCAGTGGGTAACAACCTGTTCCTGGAAACCGCTGCCAGTGGCGCGCCGCAAGTCGGCACCCCGGGCCTGGCCGGTTTCGGCACCACGCTGCAGAACACCCTGGAAACGTCCAACGTCAGCACCGTTGAAGAGATGGTCAACATGATCACCACTCAGCGCGCCTACGAGATGAACTCCAAGGTGATCTCCACCGCCGACCAGATGCTCTCGTTCGTAACGCAGAATCTGTAATCAAGTCTATGAGGCGGCCATGAGTCGTCTGCAATACCGTGAGGTAGGGTCATGAATCGCTTTGTATCTGTTCTGGCACTGAGTGGGGTCGTCGTGCTCGCGGGCTGCGTTGCCCCGCCGCCCAGGCCCAATGACCCTTACTACGCCCCGGTGTTGCCGCGCACGCCGCTGCCGGCTGCCGCCAATAACGGCTCGATCTACCAGGCCGGTTTCGAACAGAACCTGTACAGCGACCGCAAGGCGTTCCGGGTCGGTGACATCATCACCATCACCCTGAACGAGCGCACCCAGGCGAGCAAGAACGCCAACTCGCAGATGGACAAGAACAGCGATAACAAGATCGGCCTGACCTCGTTGTTCGGCTCCAGCCTGACCACCAATAACCCGATCGGTGGCAACGATCTGAGCCTGAATGCCGGCTATAGCGCCGACCGCTCGACGAAGGGCGACAGCAAGTCCGGCCAGAGCAACAGTCTGACCGGTTCGATCACCGTGACCGTCGCCGACGTGTTGCCCAACGGCATCATCGCCGTGCGCGGCGAGAAGTGGCTGACCCTCAACACCGGTGACGAGCTGGTACGGATTGCCGGCCTCGTTCGCGCCGATGACATCGCCACCGATAACACCGTGTCGTCGACCCGCGTCGCCGATGCACGCATCACCTATTCGGGCACCGGTGCGTTTGCCGATGCGAGTCAGCCAGGCTGGTTCGACCGTTTCTTCCTCAGCCCGCTGTTCCCTTTCTAGGTGGCTATGTTGAATCTTAAACACCTGATGGTGGGCGCTCTTTTGCTGTGCGCAGCCTTCGATGCTCAAGCTGAACGGCTGAAGGACATCGCCAGTATTTCCGGCGTGCGTTCCAACCAATTGATCGGCTATGGCCTGGTGGTCGGGCTTAACGGCACCGGTGACCAGACGACCCAGACCCCGTTCACCCTGCAGACCTTCAACAACATGCTCTCGCAGTTCGGCATCAAGGTGCCGCCAGGTTCCGGCAACGTGCAATTGAAGAACGTCGCGGCCGTGTCGATCAGCGCTGATTTGCCAGCGTTCGCCAAGCCGGGTCAGCAGATAGACATCACCGTGGCGTCCATCGGTAACTCCAAGAGCCTGCGCGGCGGCACCTTGCTGTTGACGCCGCTCAAAGGTATCGATGGTAACGTCTATGCCGTCGCTCAGGGCAACCTGGTGGTCGGTGGTTTCGATGCCGAAGGTCGTGACGGTTCGAAGATCACCGTCAACGTTCCGTCGGCCGGTCGCATCCCCGGCGGTGCGTCGGTCGAACGTGCCGTGCCGAGCGGTTTCAATCAGGGCAACAGCCTGACCCTGAACCTCAATCGTTCGGACTTCACCACCGCCAAGCGCATCGTCGACAAGATCAACGACATGCTCGGCCCTGGCGTTGCCCAAGCCATCGACGGTGGCTCGATCCGCGTGACCGCGCCACTCGATCCAAGCCAGCGGGTCGACTATTTGTCGATCCTGGAAAACCTCGAAGTCGATCCGGGCCAGGCGGTGGCGAAAGTCATCATCAACTCGCGCACCGGCACCATCGTGATCGGCCAGAACGTCAAGGTTTCCCCGGCCGCCGTGACCCACGGCAGCCTGACCGTGACCATCACCGAAGACCCGATCGTCAGCCAGCCCGGCCCTCTGTCCAACGGGCAGACGGCGGTCGTGCCACGCTCGCGGGTCAACGCTCAGCAAGAAGCCAAGCCGATGTTCAAGTTCGGCCCGGGCACCACCCTCGACGAAATCGTTCGTGCGGTGAACCAGGTTGGCGCGGCACCGGGTGACTTGATGGCGATTCTCGAAGCGCTGAAGCAGGCCGGCGCGTTGCAAGCCGACCTGATCGTGATCTGAGGACGGCGATCATGGATATGCGCAAAAGCGGTCTGGTCAGCAGCAGCGACTCGGGTTCCTACTCGGACCTGAATCGTTTGAATCAGCTCAAGGTCGGCGACAAGAACAGCGATGCGAACATGCGCAAAGTGGCGCAGGAATTCGAATCGCTGTTCCTCGGTGAAATGCTCAAGTCCATGCGCTCGGCCACCGAAGCGCTGGGCCAGGACAATCCGCTCAATACGCCGGCGGCCAAGCAATACCAGGAAATGTACGACCAGCAGTTGGCCGTTTCCCTGTCCCGCGAAGGCGGCGGTATTGGCCTGGCGGATGTGCTGATGCGCCAGATGTCGAAGAACAAACCGTTGGCGCCGGGTGAGGCTGCGGCAGCGTCCGCCGCCAAGCAAGCCGCCGCGAAGGCCGCCGTGGAAACACCGATTGCCGCCGGCACGGTCGCCACCAACGGGCCGCTGTCGCGCCTCAATGGTGAGCGTCCGTTGTGGGCTTCGCGCGCGGTGAAGTTGCCGGCGAACGCGGGCGAGGGGACTCACCGCAATGACATGGCGCTGATCAATCAGCGGCGTCTGGCGCTGCCGCCGAAACTGGCCGACCGTTTGCTCGCAGGGCTGGTGCCGTCAGCATCGACCACGGCGACGAACGCCACCGCAACGCAGAACAAAATCCAGGTGCCGCAGAGCACCACGACCGGTTCCGGTTCGCTGTACAACGGCGACTGGCTGGCTTCGCAAACGGATACGGCATCCAGCGGGCGCCTGCAGATCTATGGTCGTGCCATGGCTCAAATCCCCCTGGCGCCGCCGAAGAAAGCCTTCAGCTCCGCCGACGAATTCGTCAACACCATGCTGCCGATGGCCAAAGAGGCTGCCGACCGTATCGGTGTCGATCCGCGTTACCTGGTGGCTCAGGCTGCCCTGGAAACCGGTTGGGGTAAATCGGTCATGCGCGCTCAGGATGGCAGCAGTAGCCATAACCTGTTCGGCATCAAGGCCAGCGGTAACTGGAAGGGCGATTCGGCGCGGGCGATCACCAGCGAATTCAGAAATGGCCAGATGGTCAAGGAGACGGCCGAGTTCCGTTCCTATGCCTCTTACAAGGACAGTTTCCATGACCTTGTGACGCTGCTGCAAAGCAACAATCGCTATCAAGATGTGCTGAAGTCGGCCGATAACCCAGAACAGTTTGTACGCGAGTTGCAAAAAGCCGGGTATGCAACCGACCCGGATTACGCAAGCAAGATTTCGCAGATAGCCAAGCAGATGACGAGTTACCAAAACTACGCTGCGGCGGGCGTTTCCACCACGCCTTTATAGGCACAAGGTATAAGGTCTGAACCATGAGTTTGCTCAATATCGGGATGTCGGGTCTGGCCGCTGGCCAATCCTCGCTGATGACTACCGGCAATAACATTGCCAACGCCGACACCGCCGGTTACTCACGCCAGCAAACCGTGCAGGGCACCAAGGCCTCGAATCAGTTCGGCAATGTCTACATCGGCACCGGTACGACCCTGGCCGATGTGCGTCGGGTGTACAACAGCTACCTCGATGCGCAACTGCAAACCACCACCTCGCTCAACAGCGACTCGGCGGCCTATGCCGGGCAGATCAGCCCGCTCGACAAGTTGCTGTCGGACAGCGGCACCGGTCTCAACGGCGCCCTGACCAAGTTCTTCGCCTCGGTGCAGAACGTCAACGCCAAACCGGGCGACGATGCTTCCCGCCAACTGCTGCTCAGCGATGCACAGGCCTTGAGCAACCGTTTCAACTCGATCTCCAGCCAATTGACCACGCAGAACGCGAACATCAATGGCAACCTGGCGGACATGGCCGATCAGGTCAACAAACTGGCGGCCACCGTGGCCCAGTTGAACCAGAAGATTTCCGAAGTTTCCAACGCCGGCGGCCAGCCCAACGACTTGCTCGACGCGCGCAACGAGACCGTGCGCCAGTTGTCCACCTTCACCGGTGCTCAAGTGATGGAGCGTGACGGTAACCTCGACATTTACCTGGGCAGTGGTCAGCCGCTGGTCATGGGCAGCACCGCCAGCAAGCTGGAAGTGGTACCGAGCAAAGACGACCCGTCGCGTTCGGCCGTTCAACTCAATCGCGGTTCGAGCACCATCGACATCACTTCGGTGGTGACCGGTGGCGAAATGGGCGGCTTGCTGCGTTATCGCAGCACCGTGCTGGACCCGGCCATGAACGAGCTGGGGCGTGTGGCGCTGGTCGTTGCCGATCAGATGAACACCGTCCAGGCCCAGGGCATCGACAAGAACGGTGACTTTGGTTCGAACCTGTTCAACAGCATCAACAGTGCCGCGCAAATGGCTCAGCGCAGCGTTGCCACGGTCGGTAACAGCGCCGGCTCCGGCAACTTCGACGTGAGCATCGAGGACAGCGGCAAGCTGACCATCAACGATTACAAGGTCACCTTCACCAGCGCCACCAACTACACCGTGCAGCGTCTGCCTGAAGGCACCGCCATGGGCGCGTTCAGCACGCTGACCACGCCGCCACCGGTGATCGATGGTTTCTCCATGACGCTCTCTGGTGGCACCGCGGCAGCCGGCGACACGTTCAAGATCACCCCGACCCGCAACGCGGCGACCAACATCAAGACCGAGATGACCGACTCCAAACGTCTGGCCTTCGCGGCACCGTTGGGCGCGGCCATTGCCGCGGGCGGCAGCGGCACACTGACGATTCCGGCCAGCGGTCAACCGACCCTGACCACCAAGTTCGACGTCTACGACACGGCGACCACCACCACGATCCAGAATGGCCTGAAGACTTCGACGCCGGTCAAGATCGTGTTCGGTGCGGCCGGTGGTACGACTCAGACTTACCAAATGCTCGATGCCCAAGGCAACTCGCTCAGCAGCGGCACCATTGTGCCGGGCCAGAACAATACGCTGAGCCTGACCATTCCGCTGGTCGACGGCACCGGTGCCGCGATCAATGATCCGGGGCCGCCCATCGTGCAGCGCACTGTGTCGTTTGACATGACCGTGGCCGGTTCGCCAGGTAACGGCACCGCGATCAATGTCTCGCTCAGTCAGCCAGGCACGCTGGACAACCGTAACGGCACCGTACTGGCCGGCTTGCAAACCAAGCAGACTGTGGATACCGGTTCCGCCAGCAAAGGCATCTCCCTGACCGACGCCTACGGCAAACTGGTCGAGGGCGTCGGCGCCAAGGCCGCGCAAGGCAAGCTCGACAGCGCTGCCACTGAAGCGATTCTGGCCAACGCCAAGGGGGCTCGCGACTCGTTGTCCGGTGTCGATCTCGATGAGGAAACCGGCAACCTGGTCAAGTACCAGCAGTACTACACCGCGTCTTCGCAGATCATCAAGGCTGCGCAGGAAATCTTCAGCACACTGATCAACAGTCTTTAAGGAGTCGTAGCCCATGCGCATTTCTACCGCCCAGTTTTACGAGTCCTCTGCTGCCAACTATCAGAAGAACTTTTCCAACGTGGTCAAGAGCAGCGAAGAGGCCAGTAGCCTGGTTCGCGTGAATACCGCGGCCGATGATCCGGTCGGCGCTTCGCGTTTGCTGCAACTGGGTCAGCAGGCTTCGATGCTTGATCAGTACGAGGCTAATGCCACGACCATCAAGGGGACCCTGGGTACCACCGAAGCGGTGATGACCAGCATCGGCAACGTATTGCAGCGCGCCAGGGAACTGGCCGTCAGCGCTGGTAACGCCGGTTACACGGATGCCGACCGTCAGGCCAATGCCTCGGAACTGGGGCAGATCGAAGAGCAATTGCTGAGCCTGATGAACAGCAAGGACGAGAACGGCAAATACATCTTCGCCGGCTCCAAGGGCGACACCGTGCCGTTCACCCGCAACAACGATGGCACCTACAGCTACAACGGTGACCAGGTGACGCTTGACCTGGCAGTCGGCGACACCATGTCGATGGCTACCAACAGCACCGGTTGGGACGTGTTCCAGCAGGCGATCAACACCAGCCGCAGCGAGGTAACCCGGACTGCGCCAGTGGTGGATGACGGCCGTGTGACCCTGTCCAACGGCCAGGTGTCGTCGAACGTCACCTACAACACCAAGTTCCGCAGTGGTGAGCCATACACCGTGGACTTCGTCAGCGGCACCCAGCTGAAAATCACTGATTCGCTCGGCAACGACGTGACCGCCGAAGCCAGCCAGGGTGGTGCATTCGATCCGGCCAGCAAGGTGGGCCAGGCCGTCACTTTCCGTGGTGTCGAGCTGACCCTGAACATCAATCTGAGCGCTGGCGATACGGCGGCGACTGTGCTGCCTGGTCACACTTTCACCCTGGCGGCCAAGCCGGATACCTTCAGCGCAACCGGCAGCCCGGGCAACCCTTCGACGGCGCAGATCACCGCCAGCAATATCACCAACCCTGTGAATTACCACGCCAGTTTTCCTAGTGGCTCGGCGATCCTGAAGTTCACCAGTCCCACCGCCTTCGAACTGTACGCAGCGCCATTGACGGCAAGCAGCAAGCCGGTATCGACGGGAACCATGGCCGGTAGCGTCGCCACCGCCTCGGGTGTGAGCTTCACTGTCAGCGGTACACCGGCTGCCAACGATCAGTTCAGCATTGCGGTCAACACCCATGAAACCCAGAACATTCTGGACACCGTGAACCAGTTGAAAACCGCACTGAATACACCCACCAACGGTAACCCGATCGCCACACAGAAACTGCAAGCGTCACTGGCTTCCGGCGTTGCCAACCTGGCCAGCGGCACCGATCAGCTGTCCAGCGCCTTGAGCTCTGTCGGTGGGCGCGGTGCTGCCCTGGACACCCAGAGCGATACCAACCAGAGCCTGAAGCTGGCCAATGCCCAGACCCAATCGTCGATCCGCGATTCCGATCCGGCTGAAGTGATGACCCGTTTGACCTTGCAACAAACCATGTTGCAGGCCTCGCAACTGGCCTTCAGCAAGATTGCTCAGTTGGGCCTGTTCAACAAGGTCTGAGCCGGCGTCTGCCGAGCTGCCAACCGTCTTTTTCCAAGCGGTTCCGGGGCCTCTGCCTGAAAGGGTAGAGGCCCGCCGCTCGAGAGTTTCCCGTCGTGAATCAACGCCCCCTCGTCAGCATCGTCATCCCTGCCTTCAACCCGCGCTTCTTCAGTCAGGCATTGGAAAGTGCGCTCGCCCAGACCTACGAGCACGTCGAAATTGTCATCTGTGATGACTCGCCCGACACCGAGATTCGCGACATTGTCGATGCCTTCGTCGAGCCAGCCCACCCGATTCGCTATCTGCGTAATCCGCAACGTCTGGGGTTACAGAGGAATGTGCTGCGCTGCGTGGAAGAAGCCCGTGGCGAACTGATCAAAGTGCTGTGCGATGACGATCGTCTGTTCGCGCCGAGCGTTGCATTGCAGGCGCAGGTGCTGATTGATCACGCGGACGTGAATGTGGTGTTTGCCCTGCGAATGCTCAGCGATGCCGGTAATTTCATCCTGCCGCCACGGGTCGACAACTGCCGGTTTTCGCCGAATGACGCCTTGCTCAAGGGCGATGACATGTTGGCGATCTTCGAGGGCACACCGAAGAATTTCCTCGGTAATTTCAGTTCGACCCTGATGCGTCGCGCCGATGTGCTGGAGCTGTTGCCAGCCCTGATTCAGGAAGGCGCCGGTTTCGTCGCCATGCTCGATTTCGCCTTGTTCGTGTGTCTGATGCGTCGCGGTAACCTGGTGTCCCTGAGCACCGTACTGAGTACTGAACGTCTGTACCCGGAGCGTTTGAGCAAAACCCCGGAAATGATCAAGGCCGCGGCGGTGGAGTGGAGCTGGCTTTCGCAGATGCTCGCGGCGCGCAGCGGTGAATCGGCTCCGGCGTCGGGTTGGGTGCGCTACATCGACCTGTACAAAATCACCGGGCAGCCCCACGCCTGGGAAGAGTTGTGCGTGGTGCGCATCCTGGGCAACCGCAACACGGTGGTGAATGGCCGGGTGGGTGGGGAAAGCGAAAGTTACGCCGATTTCTATCGCGAATGGCTGGCGATCCGCAGGTTCTCCGATGTCGAGCAGCGACTCTTGCCACAACGCATCGACAGCTGGGCATTCCGTCCGCAGATCGTGCCGATCGTGATCGATAGCGGCGCCGATAGTGCTGCGCTGAACACTACATTGCAAAGCATCAGTCGTCAGCTTTACGCGCCGCAAGCGGTATTGGTGCTCTCCGATGCATCCAGCGTCGCCGACGATCGCGTGGTGCAGTTGCCGTTTCAGGCGGATTGGGTCCAACAACTCAACGCGGTGGTGCCGCAGCTGGAAGGCGCTCACTGGTTTTGCCTGCTGCGGGCCGGCGACACCTTGCGCGAGTCGGCTCTGCTGATCCTGGCAGAACGCATTGCGGGTTCGCCGGGCATTCTTTGTGCCTACAGCGACGAGGGCGCGCGGGTCGATGGCGAGTCGACCGACCCGGTATTCAAGCCCGATTTCAACCTCGACCTGATGCGTGCCTATCCCTACGTTGGTCGAACCCTGGCCTTCGAGCGTCAACGCTTCATGATGCTGGGCGGTTTCGATCCGGCTCACGGTGAGCTGGCACCGCACGATCTGCTATGGCGCCTGGTGGAAGAGGCCGGGCCGCAGACCATCGAACACATTGCCGAGATTCAGGTGGAGTCGAGCCAGACCTTCGCCGACTGGTTGTCGTTGCCCGAAGTGATCGAGAGCAACGCCGGGATGGTCGGCGCACACCTGGATCGTATTGGTGTGGCGCACGCGATCCGGCAGGAAGCATTGCCGTTGATCAACCGCATCGACTATCTCCATGCAGCGCGTCCGCTGGTGTCGATCATCATCCAGACCGGCGATTCACTGTACGCGTTGCAGCGTTGCATTGAAGGCTTGATCGAGCGCACGGCTTACACCCAATACGAAATCCTGATTGTCGACAGCGGCACTGATGACCCGGCGATGCTCGACTGGTTGGCCGCCATGGCGCAACTGGGCGCGGCAATGCTGCGGGTACTGCGTTACGCCGGCGACGCCAACGACGCGGCGATCCGCAACTTCGCCGCGAGCCTGGCCCATGGTGAGTACTTGTTACTTCTCAGTGCGCAGGCCGTGATCTGCGACAACGACTGGCTGGATGAATTGCTCAATCACGCCCAGCGTCCCGAGGTGGGAGTCGTCGGTGCTCGTATTCTCAGCCCTGAGGGCTCGATCGTCAGTGCCGGGTTGATTCTTGGCCTGGCGGGGCCGGTCGGTTCACCGTTTTATGGTGAGGCGGCCGGTTCTCGCGGTTACATGCAGCGTTTGCACGTGACGCAGAACTGGAGCGCGGTGAGCAGTCACTGCCTGATGGTGCGCAAGCAAGTGTTTGATGACCTCGAGCAGTTCGATGAGGCGACCTTTACCCAAGGCCTCAGCGATGTCGACTTGTGTTTGCGGGCGAATAAGGACGGCTACCTGGTGGTCTGGACGCCTTACGCCAGTGTGGTGTGGGTGCCGCAAGAGGTATCGCCGGCACAGCCTTCGACACTGGCGCTGCGCGAGCTTGAACAGGAAGCGTTCTATCGCAAATGGTTGCCGAAGATCGCCAAGGATCCGGCCTACAGTCCGGCGCTGAGTCTTGGAATTTCCAGCTTCAGCCTGGAGCCGTCGCTGCGCAATAACTGGAATCCGTTCTGTTCTCGCGCTTTACCGTTGATTCTCGGTCTGCCGGTCAACAGCACCGCCGTCGGCCACTACCGGGTGACCGCGCCGCTGGCAGAACTCGAAGCGGCCGGGCGCGTGATCGCGCGGGTGGCCTACGAGTCGCCGTCGACTGTGGAGATCGAACGTCTGTCTCCGGACACGATCATCTTGCAAGGGCGTTACAGCGAAGGCGCCGCCGGCGACATTCTGCGGATGAAAAAGTATTCCAGTGCGCTGCGGATTTTCGAACTCGACGACTACATCATCAGTGCGCCGAAGAAAAACACCCACGCTCGCAACAAACCGGTCAACACCGAGCAATTGCTGCGTGAAGGCATTGGCCTGTGCGACCGGGTAGTGGTTACCACTCAGCCGCTGGCCGATGCTTTGTCGAGCATGCACAGCGAGATCCGTGTGGTGCCGAACATGCTGTCGCCGGACCCATGGGCGACGCTGACCAGCCGTCGTCGCACCTCCAGTAAGCCGCGCGTCGGTTGGGGCGGAGGCACCAGCCACACCGGTGATCTGGAGATCATTGCCGAGGTGGTGCGCGAACTGGCGAACGAAGTCGAGTGGGTGTTCTTCGGCATGTGCCCCGACGCCTTGCGCCCGTACGTTCATGAGTTTCACTCCACCATCGGCTTGCAGAGCTACCCGTTCAAACTGGCGAGCCTGAACCTCGACCTGGCGCTGGCACCGCTGGAGTTCCACATCTTCAACGACTGCAAAAGCAACCTGCGCTTGCTGGAGTACGGCGCCTGCGGATACCCGGTGATCTGCACCGACACAGAGGCCTACCGCGGCCACTTGCCGTGCACCAAGGTCTATAGCAACAGCACAGACGAATGGCTTCAGGCGATCCGCATGCACCTGGCCGACCCGGACGCCAGCTACCGCATGGGCGATGAGCTGAAGGAGGCGGTGCACCGCGATTTCATGTTGCGTGGCGACAACCTCAATCACTGGTTGTGGGGCTGGTTGCCGGACTGATCGCCTTCGGTGATGCGTTTGCCATGTTCGGTTGATCGTTTGACAGCTTGAGGCACGATCAAAGGGATGAGTCCACTCTCGGATTCATCCCTTTTTAATACCTGCCAATCCCGCCGACGCAGCGCCCGTGGAGCTGGCGCGTTTCCTGCAAGTCCTCCTCTAATCGCCATAAAACGAGCGCTCGCGGTCATTCACCCGCGCCCGGTTTGGCAAAGATTTAGCCAGAAGGCCCGCCAACGCTTGCAACAGCCTGGCCGAGCCCGGTGAAGAACAAGAGGGGAGACGATGAAGGCAGTAATTCTGGCGGGTGGCCTGGGCACGCGCATCAGCGAAGAGTCGCACCTCAAGCCCAAGCCGATGATCGAGATCGGTGGCAAGCCAATTCTTTGGCACATCATGAAACAGTACTCCGCCCACGGAATTCATGACTTCGTGATCTGCCTTGGCTACAAGGGCTATGCGATCAAGGACTTCTTCGCCAACTACTTCCTGCACACCTCTGACGTCACCTTCGACATGCGCAACAACCGCATGGACGTGCACCAGAACTACAGCGAGCCGTGGAGCGTCACTCTCATCGACACCGGCGAGGAAACCATGACCGGTGGCCGCTTGCTGCGCGCCGGCCGTTACCTCAAGGATGAAGAGGCGTTCTGCTTCACCTATGGCGACGGCGTCTCCGATATCAATATCCGTCAACTGGTGGACTACCACAGCGCCCACGGTCGTCTGGCGACCGTCACCGCCGTACAACCGCCGGGCCGTTACGGCGCCCTGGAGCGTCACGGCGATCAGGTGCTTGGTTTCACCGAGAAGCCCCGTGGCGACGGCGGCTGGATCAATGGCGGCTTCTTCGTGCTGTCGCCGAAAGTGCTGTCGTACATCGGCGGTGACGAGACCACCTGGGAAGCCGAGCCGTTGACCCGGTTGGCCCAGGATGAACAGTTGAAGGCTTTCGAACATGAAGGCTTCTGGCACCCGATGGACACCCTGCGCGACAAGAACCACCTCGAAGCGCTGTGGCAGAGCGGGGAGGCCCCATGGAAGCAATGGGCCTGAGTCCGGAGTTCTGGCGCGGCAAACGGGTGCTGCTGACCGGTCACACCGGTTTCAAGGGCAGCTGGTTGACGTTGTGGCTGCAAAGCCTCGGGGCCGAGGTCAGTGGGTTTTCGCTCGATCCGTCCACCGAGCCGAGCCTGTTCGAACTGGCGCGGGTACATGAGGGCATCAACGATCAGCGCGGTGATCTGCGTGATCTGGGCGCCTTGCTGGAACTGATCGCCGAAACCCAGCCGCAAATCGTCCTGCACCTGGCGGCCCAACCGCTGGTGCGCGAAGGCTATCGCGATCCGCTCGGCACCTATTCCAGCAACGTCATGGGCACGCTCAATCTGCTTGAAGCGATCCGCCAGGTCGGCGGTGTGCGCGCCTGCGTGTTGGTGACCACCGACAAGGTCTACGCCAACAAGGAATGGCTGTGGCCGTATCGCGAGGACGAGGCCCTGGGTGGTCACGATCCTTACAGCAGCAGCAAGGCTTGCTGCGAATTGTTGGCGCAGTCTTACGCCGCATCGTTTTTCCCGGCTGACAAGTACGCCGAGCATGGCTTGGCGTTGGCCACCGCCCGTGCTGGCAACGTGCTGGGCGGCGGTGACTTTGCGCCGGAACGCCTGATTCCCGATGTGCTCAAGGCCTGGTCGGCCGACCAGCCAGTGACCCTGCGCTACCCGCAGGCCGTGCGCCCCTGGCAGCACGCTCTTGAACCTTTGGCGGGTTACCTGCAATTGGCTGCTGGCCTCTATGAGCAAGGTCCCGAGTTTGCTGGCGCGTGGAACTTCGGTCCGAGCGAAACAGACATGTGCAGCGTTGGCGAAGTAGTTGAACTGCTCGCCAGCCGTTGGCCGCAAGCACGCGGATTGCGCATCGAGCCGAGTGATTTGCATGAGGCCGGGCTGCTGCGCCTGGACAGCAGTCGCGCCCGACAACGGTTGGCCTGGCAACCGCGTTGGTCGTTGCAGCAGTGCCTGACCCAGACCCTCGATTGGCACCTGGCGTGGCAGAACGGTGATGACATGCGTGAAGTCACCCTGAACCAGTTGAACCTGTACCGAGGCGCGTTGTGAGCGAGTTCTTGTTGAAAGCCTTACCGCTGTCCGGACTGTTCAGCGTGCAGCACAAACGCTTCGAAGATGATCGCGGGCATTTCGCCCGGCTGTTTTGTGAAGGCAGCCTGAGCGCTTTCGGCCAGCCGTTTCATATCCGCCAGATCAACCACTCCTGCACCCGTGAGCGGGGCAGTGTGCGCGGTCTGCATTTTCAAAATTCCAATGCGCCGGAAGCCAAGTTGATTACTTGCCTGCGCGGTGAGGTCTGGGATGTGGCGGTGGACTTGCGCCCCGACTCCGAGACTTTCCTGCACTGGCACGCCGAGCACCTGAAGGCCGGTGACGGTCGCAGCCTGTTGATCCCAGCCGGGTTCGCCCATGGCTTCCAGACCCTGACCGATGACGCCGAATTGCTCTACCTGCACAGCGCCGATTACGCGCCTGCGCACGAGGGCGGCTTGTCGGTGAACGATCCACGGCTGGCGATTGCCTGGCCATTGCCTGTCAATAATCTGTCGGCCAGGGATTCCAGCCATCCCTTGCTCGATGAACACTTCGCTGGAGTGCGTCTATGAACTGCCGAGGGTGCGCCGCACCGCTGAGTCTGCCGCTGATCGACCTCGGCACCTCGCCGCCGTCCAACGCCTATGTGCATGCCGATCGCCTGGAACAAGCCGAGCAATGGGTGCCATTGAAGGTCGCGGTGTGTCAGCAGTGCTGGCTGGTGCAGACCGAGGATTACACCAGCGCCGACAGCCTGTTCGATGCCGAGTATGCGTATTTCAGTTCGTTCTCCAGCACCTGGCTGGCCCATGCCGAGCGCTATGTCGCCGAGATGGTCGAACGCTTCGGCCTGACTGCCGACAGCCGCGTGGTGGAAATCGCCGCCAACGACGGTTACCTGTTGCAGTACGTTGCCGGGCGCGGCATCCCCTGCCTGGGCGTTGAGCCAACCCGCAGCACCGCGCAAGCGGCGCGGGAAAAAGGCCTGGAGATTCGCGAGCTGTTCTTTGGTCGCAACACCGCCGCGCAGCTGAAAAACGAAGGCTGGGCCGCCGACCTGATGGCCGCCAACAACGTGTTGGCGCATGTGCCGGACATTAATGATTTCCTCGGTGGTTTCTCCACCTTGCTCAAGCCGACCGGTGTGGCGACGTTCGAATTTCCGCAACTGTTGACATTGATGGCCGGGCAGCAATTCGACACGCTGTATCACGAGCACTATTCCTACCTGTCCCTGACTGCCGTGCAGACCTTGTGCGAGCGCAATGGCCTGGAAGTGTTCGACGTCAGCCAGTTGTCGACCCATGGCGGTTCGTTGCGGGTGTTCGTCCAGCGGGCCGACGGTGTTCGCCGTGAGGTGCAGCCAGCCGTTCAACAGCAGTTGCAGGCCGAGCTGGCAGCGGGAGTGAAAACCCCCGAGTACTACGCGACCCTGGCACCAGCGGCCGAGGGCATCAAGCACCAATTGCTGCGTTTCCTGTTGCAGGCCAAGGCTGACGGCAAGCGCGTGGTCGGTTATGGCGCGGCGGCCAAGGGCAACACCTTGCTCAACTACGCCGGGGTCAAACCGGACCTGCTGGCCTGGGTCGCCGATGCCAATCCGCACAAACAGGGCAAGTACCTGCCGGGCAGTCGCATTCCAATCGTCTCACCGGCACAGATCGACCTCGAGAAACCCGATTACATCCTGGTCCTGCCGTGGAATCTGTTGCGCGAAGTCAGTCAGCAACTGGCACAAGTACGTCAGTGGGACGGCCGTTTCGTGATCGCCGTGCCTGAGTTGACCGTACTGTGAAGGTGCTGGTGACCGGTGCCACCGGGTTTGTTGGTCGACATCTGGTCGCGGCTTTGCTCGCCCGTGGCTGCGAGGTGCGGGCGGTGGCGCGTAACGCCGAGACCGCCGCGCAATTGCCATGGATCAACGCCGTGGAATTCGTGGCAGCGGATATTCATGCCGCCGACCTGGACTGCGCCGCGCTGACCGATGGCGTCGATGCCTTGGCGCATCTCGCCTGGCCGGGGTTGCCGAATTATCAGGCGCTGTTTCACTTCGAGCACAACCTGATGGCCGATTACCGCTTCATCAAGGGCGCGGTCGAGGCGGGCGTGTCGCAGGTGTTGGTCACCGGCACCTGTTTCGAATACGGCCTGCAGAGCGGGCCGCTCAGCGAGCAGACCGAGGCGCGGCCAAGTAACCCTTACGGGCTGGCCAAGAACACTTTGCGTCTGTTCCTCGAAAACCTGCAGCGCCAACAGCCCTTCACCCTGCAATGGGCGCGGCTGTTCTACCTGCACGGGGAAGGGCAGAACCCCAACAGTTTGCTGGCGGCGCTGGACCGGGCAATCGACGCCGGGGACGACAGCTTCAACATGTCGGCCGGCGAGCAGTTACGCGATTACCTGGCGATCGACACGGCCGCCGATTACCTCGCCGCGATCCTGCAACAGCGCGAATTCGATGGCGTGATCAATTGCTCCAGCGGCCAGCCGGTATCGGTCAGGGCGCTGGTCGAGCAGCGGCTGCGTGAACGTGGCGCGTCGATCCGTTTGAACCTGGGCCATTACCCATACCCGACCCATGAACCGATGGCGTTCTGGGGTGTGGCGGACCGCTTGCAACAGCTACTGGGAGCAGAGCATGAGGCATGAGTTGTATCGGGTCGCCGACCTGCCGGTGTTGCAGAACCGTACCTTTGCCGACCCGGAGTCGGCCAGGGCATCGGCCAGCGCCGACATGCTGTTGGTGCAGGACGAGACGAGCGGGCTGATCTTCAATCAGGCCTTTGACGCCGACAAGCTCAGCTACGACGCCGACTATCAGAACGAGCAGGCGCATTCCGGCCAGTTCCAGAAGCACCTGAGCGATGTCGAAGGAATCATTGCCCGTCACTTCAAGGGGCAGGAGCTGATCGAAGTCGGCTGCGGCAAAGGCTACTTTCTTGAGCTGCTCAAAGGCCGGGGCTACGCCATTACCGGCATCGACCCGGCCTACGAAGGCGACAACGCCGACGTGATCAAGGCGCCGTTCACCCGCGGCCTGGGGCTGTCGGCGGACGCTATCGTGCTGCGGCATGTGCTGGAGCATATCCAGGACCCGGTGAGTTTTCTCGCCGAGATGGCCGAGGCCAATCAGGGCGGGCAGATCTACATCGAAGTGCCGTGCTTCGACTGGATTCTCGAGCACCGCGCCTGGTTCGACCTGTTCTACGAACACGTCAATTATTTCCGCCTCGATGACCTGCGCCGGATGTTCGGCACTGTACACGAGGCCGGTCACCTGTTCGGTGGCCAATACCTGTACATCGTCGCCGACCTGGCCACGCTGCGCCTGACGCCGGAACAACCGGTGCCGCGCCTGGCATTGCCGGACGGTTTCACCAGCAGCCTTGAGCGTGCGGTGCAGATCATTCAAGCAGCGCCCGAGCAAGGCTCGGCGATCTGGGGCGCCTCGTCCAAAGGCGTGATTTATTCGTTGTTCCTGCAACGCGCGGGCGTGGCGGTGGATCGCGTGGTGGATATCAACCCGGCCAAGCAGGGCCGGTATCTGCCCCTGAGCGGCGTGCGGGTGTCCTCGCCGCAAGAGGCCATGGATGCCTTGCCCGAAGGCGCCAATCTGTTTGTGATGAACTCCAACTACCTCGAAGAAATCAGGCGGATGACCGGTGGACGCTACGTCTATCACGCCGTCGACAGCGCTTCGTTCCAGTGACTATTGAGATTCTAAAATGACCGACAACACCATCAATAAAGCCTTCGAAGCCGAATGCCGGGAACAGATCGCCCAGCAGGGTGACGACCAGAAACTCACCGGCCTGGCCCGGGATTTCTTCAACGAATCGGCCAAACACAAGTACAGCTACCACTTCTCGTGGATGGGCCGTCCGATCATCCAGCTGCCGCAAGACATGATGGCGATGCAGGAAATCATCTGGCAGGTCAAACCGGACCTGGTCATCGAATGTGGCATCGCCCACGGCGGCTCGATCATTTACTACGCCTCCTTGCTGGAGCTGCAAGGCCACGGCGAAGTGCTGGGCATCGACCTCGATATCCGTGCACACAACCGCGAAGCCATCGAGAGCCACCCGATGAGCAAGCGTATTTCGATGATCGAAGGTTCGAGCATCGACCCGGCCATCGCCGCCCAAGTGCGTGCTGCCGCTGAAGGCAAGAAAGTCATTCTGGTGCTCGATTCCAATCACACCCACGATCATGTGCTGGAAGAGTTGCGCCTGTACGCACCACTGGTGTCGGTGGACAGCTACTGCGTGGTCATGGACACCGTGGTCGAAGACATGCCAGCCGATTTCTTCCCGGATCGTCCATGGGGCCCGGGCGATAACCCGAAAACCGCGGTGTGGAAGTACCTGGAAGAGAACAAGGACTTCGAGATCGACCAGCAGATGCAAAACAAACTGCTGATCACCGTGGCGCCGGACGGTTATCTGCGTCGCGTTCGTTAATCAAAAACAGCTTCAGGTACTTGGCGATTGGCCGGTTGTGGGGATAGAAAGATGCAGGTTCAAAACAGTGCTCAAAACAACGTTGCGCCGCTGAGCGAGCGGTTCACGGTGGTGGTGATTTCCCACAACCGGAACGCGTTCCTGCGGCGCACCTTGCAGTACTACAAAAACTATCCCTGCACGGTTCTGGTTCTGGACTCGTCCGTCGAGGGTGACGAGAACATGACCCGGGACTTCCCGTCGGTCGACTATCGCCACTTGCCGCAATACACCTATAAGGGGCTACAGGACAAACTCACCTACGGCGTCAATCAGGTCACCACGCCCTACATGGTGTTCGCCGCCGATGACGACTTCCTGTTGCACCGTGCACTAACCGAGTCGGTGGAGTTTCTCGAAGCCAACCCCGACTACGGCCTGTGCCATGGCTACGGGATCATGTACCTGACCCGCGCCACCGAAGTGAACTACTTCCGTCGTGACCGCAAGGTGCACGAGGACTACAACTCGGAGCTGGCCGAAGACCGTGTCGTGCGGTTCATGGACAATTTCCTGCCGCCGTTCTATGCCGTCACTCGTACGGATCTACTGCAACAGTGGTACAGCCTGCTGCCCGCGGGTACCGGTTTCGAATGGCAGGAAATCGGTCACACGTTCTACCTGCTGGCGTGCGCGAAGGCGCGGATCCTGCCGATTCCATTCGCCGTGCGGGAAATGAACTATGGCGCCTCGGACCACAACACCAACGTGTTGACAGTGTTGACCTTCAAGGATGCCAAAAGCGTTGCCGAGCGCGAGCAGTTTGCCGAGTTCCTGGCCTCGATTCCGACGCCACTCAGTGACAAGGGACCGGCCCAGGCCAAGCAAATCGCCCTGGACAGCTTTGCCGCCATGGCCGATTGCCTGATAGAGGGGCGCTCACTCAAGGGCACCATGATTATTCGCTCGGCCTGGCGCGAGGCGGGGGAGGAACCGATTCGTACTTTCGGCCCCGAACAATTCGTCGAAATACCTTTCTACAACAAACCGGTGTTCGACCTGTTGACCGAGTTCGAATTCCTGCTGCACGCGATGCCCGCAGGTCGCCTGCAACTTCAGGAGCTCGAAGGCATTCTGCTCAAGCAGCATGAGCTGATGCGCATTCATCCCAACGACACCGACCGCACTGTGCGTAGCCGTCTGTGGGAGGCCTTGAGCCTGAACGTGTTCAACCGGGCCGTAGTCAAGCGCCTGGCGGAGTCGTTGAAGGACAGCGAAGAACCGGAGGAAGGCCTCAAGCTGCAAGCCTGGGCCGAGCGCCTGGAGGCTATGCCGGGTCAGCAAGACCGCCGGTTGTTCGAGAACATGCCGTCCGGCCGATTGCTCAACTGGCTCGACGCGCGCAACCCGGATGCCGCGCAGCTCAAGGCGATCGCCGCGCATTTGGCCAAACACAACGGTGGCCCGAAATTCGGCATTCTGTTGCTGGATCTGGACGCCGACATGGTCAAGTTGCAGTCGACCTTCGACAGCCTGGTCGGTGGCCACTGCAAAGCGTTCAACCTGGTGGTGTTCACCACCGGTGATTTACCGGCGACCACCACCGTGCGTGACACGGTGCACTTCGTCAAAGTCACTACGACCAATTACGTCGAGCGCATCAACCAGATCGTCGCTCAGTCCGCCGCCGACTGGTTGCTGCTGGCCGAGGCCGGTGACCAGTTCACTGCCAGCGGGTTGCTGCGCGCCAGTCTTGAGCTGACCGGTGCCGAGGGTGTGCGTGCGGTGGCGATGGATGAAATTCAGCGTCAGGCCAACGGTGCTCTGGCGGATGTGTTCCGCCCCGGGGTCAACCTCGACCTGCTGCAAACCGTGCCGTCGCTGATGGCACGGCACTGGTTGATTCAGCGTGATGTGTTGGTTCAGGCCAAAGGTTTCTCGACCGAGTACCCCAAGGCTCTGGAGTTCGATCTGTTGTTGCGTCTGATCGAGAACGGTGGCCTGGCAGGGCTGGCGCATCTGGCCGAACCCCTGCTGATTTGCGATGCCCCGGCAGAGCAGGAAAATGCTCAGGAACGCCAGGCGCTGACCCGCTCTCTGGCGGCGCGTGGCTATCGTGCTCAGGTCAGTTCGGCACTGCCGCTGACTTACCAGATCGACTACCAACACGCCGGGCGACCGCTGGTGTCGATCATTCTCCCGAGCCAGGACAACCTCGAGTCGCTGCAGCGAGCATTGGTCAGCGTACTGCAACGCACCCGCTATCAGCGCCACGAAGTACTGATCGCCGACAATCACAGCCAGTCCGAAGAATTGGCAACCTGGTTGAGCAGCCTTGAAGGCAAGGGAGATCGTATCCGCGTCCTGCGCAGCGGTCAGCGCTTGACGACATCGGCACTGAACAACTTCGCGTGCGCCGAAGCCAAGGGTGATTATCTGGTGCTGTTGTCGGTCGACTCCGAAGTGGTCAACGCCAACTGGCTCGAGAGTCTGGTCAACCAGGCCCAGCGTCCGGAAGTCGGCATCGTTGGCGCCAAACTGATGGACATTCGTGGTGTCACCACCCAGGCCGGGTTGGTCCTGGGTTTGAATGGCGATATCGGCTCGGTGTTTGTCGGCGAGCGTAAAGACGCCAAGGGCTACCTCAATGGCCATCAAGTGGAGCAGAACTATTCGGCGGTGTCCGGTGCGTGCCTGATGATTCGCAAGGATCTGTATGAGGCGATCGGGGGGCTGGATGAAGAGCATTTCGACGAAGCCTTCGCGGATATCGACCTGTGCCTGAAAGTCGCCGATGCCGGTTACCTGACTGTCTGGACGCCGCAAGCGCAGCTGTTGCACCCGGGCGTATTGCCTGATGCACCACAGGCCCGTGCGGCCCTGCGTGACAAATGGCACGCCCGCTTCGAACAGGATTCAGCCTGTAACCAGAACCTGGCCTTGACCGGCAAGGGCTTTACTCTCGGCGAACCGACCAGCGTGAACTGGGCGCAGTTGCTCGCATAAGCCTGGCTGACAGGTAAAAGGACTCAAGGCATGTTCAACGGTAAATCGATTTTCATCTCTGGCGGCACCGGTTCGTTCGGGCGCAATTTCATCCGTCGGTTGCTGGAGCAATACCAGCCCAAGCGGGTGGTGGTGTTTTCCCGCGATGAGCTCAAGCAGTATGAGATGCAGCAGACGTTCAACGCGCCATGCATGCGTTACTTCATCGGTGATGTGCGCGACGCCGACCGTTTGCGTCAGGCCATGCGCGGTATCGATTACGTGGTGCACGCCGCGGCGCTGAAGCAAGTACCGGCGGCGGAATACAACCCCACCGAATGCATCCGCACCAACGTCAACGGCGCGGAAAACATCATTGCCGCGGCCATCGACAACGGCGTGAAAAAAGTCGTCGCGCTGTCCACCGACAAGGCTGCCAGCCCGATCAATCTGTACGGCGCGACCAAGTTGCTGTCGGACAAACTGTTCGTGGCCGCCAACAACATTGCCGGCGAACAGCAAACCCGGTTTGCCGTGGTGCGTTATGGCAACGTTGCCGGCTCACGGGGTTCGGTGGTGCCGTTCTTCAGCAAACTGATTGCCGAGGGCGCCAAAGAGCTGCCGATCACCGATGAGCGCATGACGCGGTTCTGGATCACTCTCGATCATGGCGTGAAGTTTGTGCTCGACAGCTTCGCCCGCATGCACGGTGGTGAAGTGTTTGTGCCGAAGATTCCGTCGATTCGCATCGTCGATCTGGCACAGGGCATGGCTGAACATTTGCCGCACAAACACGTCGGCATTCGTCCGGGGGAAAAACTCCATGAGCTGATGGTGCCGCTGGACGACGCGCGCATGACCCTGGAGTTCGATGATCACTACACCATTCAGCCGTCGATCCGCTTCACCAGCGTCGACGTGGATTTTGCCGTGGACAAACTGGGCGAGCAGGGGCGGCCGGTGAGCGAAGACTTCGAGTACCGCTCCGATACCAATCCGCACTTTCTGTCGGTCGGCCAGATCGCTGACCTGCACGCGGAGTTGTCGGCATGATTCCCTACGGTCGGCAAAGCCTCGATCAGGCGGACATCGATGCGGTGGTCGCCGTGTTGCAGTCCGACTGGCTGACTCAAGGGCCGACCATCGAGCGTTTCGAACAAGCCATGGCCGAGCGTTGCCAGGCTGATTTCGCGGTGGCGGTGTGCAACGCCACGGCGGCGTTGCACATTGCCTGTCTCGCTGCCGGCCTGGGGCCGGGCGATCGGTTATGGACCACGCCGAACACCTTTCTGGCCTCGGCCAACTGCGGTCGCTACTGCGGCGCGGATGTCGATTTCGTTGACATCGACCCGCTGACCTGGAACCTCGACGTCTACACCTTGGCGGCGAAGCTTGAAATCGCCGAACGCGACGGCAAGCTGCCGAAAGTGTTGGTGGCGGTAGCGTTTTCCGGGCAGAGCTGCGATATGCGCATGATTGCCGAACTGGCCGAGCGTTACGGTTTCACGGTGATCGAGGATGCCTCCCACGCGGTCGGCGCGTCTTATGCCGGGCGCCCGGTGGGTTGCGGCGAGTTCGCGGCGATGACCGTATTCAGTTTCCATCCGGTGAAAATCATCACCAGCGCCGAAGGCGGCATGGTGCTGACCAATCGCCCGGAACTGGCCGAGCGCTTGCAACGCCTGCGCAGCCACGGCATGACCCGTGACCCCGAACAAATGACCGAACCCAGCCACGGCCCCTGGTATTACCAGCAAGTGGAACTGGGCTTCAATTACCGCATCACCGACTTGCAAGCGGCTCTCGGTCTGTCGCAGCTGAACAAGCTCGATGGCTTTATCGAGCGTCGACGTGAGCTGGCGGCGCGTTATGACCGGTTGCTGGCGTACTTGCCGCTGACCTTGCCCAGCCCGCAGCCTGAAGCCGAATCGGCGTGGCATCTGTACGTGGTGCGCTTGCAGACGCAGCGGATCAACCTCAGTCATCGACAGGTGTTCGAAGGCTTGCGAGCGGCCGGTGTCGGGGTGAATCTGCACTATATTCCCGTGCACTTGCAGCCGTACTATCGCGACCTGGGTTTCGCCGAGGGGGACTTTCCCGAAGCCGAACGTTATTACGCCGAGGCCATCAGCCTGCCGCTGTTTCCTCTGCTGAGCGATGAACAACAGGACTATGTGGTCGAGCAATTGCGACGACTGATCCTTGAGGAGTAGTGACTCTTGAGCTGTGTTGCGATCATTCCGGCCCGTGGTGGCAGCAAGCGAATCCCGCGCAAGAACCTCAAGCCGTTCGACGGCGTGCCGATGATCGTCCGCTCGATTCGTACGGCGCTGGAATCAGAGCTGTTCGACCAGGTGATCGTCAGCACCGACGATGAGGAAATCGCCGAAGTCGCACAAGCCAATGGCGCTCAGGTGCCGTTCATGCGACCTGTGGCACTGGCTGATGATTTCACCGGGACCGCTGCGGTCATCGTGCATGCCTTGAAGCAATTGCCTGCGTTCGACTATGCCTGCTGCCTCTACGCGACGGCGCCATTGTTGCAGGCACGTTATCTGCGTCAGGGGCATGAATTGCTGGTGCAGCACCCGGACAAATCCTTTGCGTTTTCAGTCTCTGGTTTTGGTTTCCCGGTGCAGCGTGCCTTGACCCTCGACGGGCAGGGCGCCTTGACCTCGCTCTACCCGGAATTTCGTGATACCCGCTCCCAGGACTTGCCCGAGACCTTTCAAGACGCCGGTCAGTTCTACTGGGGGCGCAGCGAGGCCTGGTTGCGTGGCGATGTGCTGTTCTCGCCGGCGAGCCTGCCGGTGATTCTGCCGCGCTACCTGGTACAGGACATCGACACCCTTGAAGACTGGAAACGCGCTGAATACCTTTACGCCGCCTTGAAGGCCGGAGGTGAGTTGCAATGAGGGTGCTGATCCGCGCCGACGCATCGCCGATTATCGGCAGTGGCCACATTGCCCGCTGCCTGACCCTGGCCAGGGTGCTGCGCAAACAGGGCGCGCACGTTGCTTTCGCCTGCCGCCTGTTGCCGGGGCATCGACTGGACAGCCTGGCAAGCGAAGGCTTCGAGACCTTCGCGCTGCCCGACCGCTACGCCGATGAGGATCCGCAGCAGGCCATCGAGTCGATGCTGCCCTGGCAGGCGGACATCGCCGCGCTGGCGCAGGCCTTGGAAAGTCATCCGGCTTTCGACTGGATCATCGTCGACCATTATGGCCTCGATCATCACTGGCAGACCGCGGCCCGCCGCTGGGCACCACGGATCGCGGCGGTGGATGACCTGGCCACTCGGCAGTACCGCGTCGATCTGCTGCTCAATCAAAATCTGTCGGGCACCCCAGAGGCCTATGCCTCGCTGTTGACGTCCGACTGCCAGACTTTGCTCGGCCCACGTTTTGCGATGCTGCGTGATGAGTTCTGTTGTCCGGCGATCGAGATCAAGCCTCGGGCCAGGCGCGTGCTGGTGAACTTCGGCGGTTTCGATGCGGCCATGCAGACCCATCACGCGATGTTGGCGCTGGCGGACCTCCATGAGCTGGAGGTCGATTTCGTCGCGGGCGCCGACAACCCGGCCTGGGAGCAGATGCAGGCGCTGGCGGCCTATCGTCCGAACTGGCGCCTGCACAGTTTTGTCAGCGATTTCTACCGGCTGATGACCGAGGCCGACCTGTTCATCGGTGCTGGCGGCGGTACCAGCTGGGAGCGGGCGGCCATGGGGCTGCCGACGATCTGCATTGCAGTCTCGAATAATCAGCAGGCCAACGGCGAGGTAATGGCGACCTCGGGGGCTCATGTGTTCCTGGGCAACCGCGAGCACGTCAGTGTCGAGCAGTTGCGCCAGGCCATCGGTTTTGTCGTGGGCAATCAGGTTTTTCGTCAGAGTCTGGCCGAACGTTCGCGGCAGTTGGTCGATGGCCGTGGCGCGTTGCGGGTGGCGGCCGCGCTGGCGGGGGCGGTACTGCAGGTGCGTCGGGCCACGCAGGACGATGCGCAACTGTTGTTTGAGGGGCGTAATGCCGAGGCGGTGCGGCGCTGGTCGCTGGACAGCCACGTCATCGATTGGCAGCGGCATCAGACCTGGCTGGCTGCGAGCCTGAGTAACCCCCAGCGACTGCTGTTGATTGCCGAGGCGGATGACGGCCCGGTGGGTGTGCTGCGTTATGATCTCGACGATGCTCGGGCCGAAGTCTCGATTTATCTGTTCGAAGGCCGACTCGGTCTGGGCTGGGGCAGGGCGCTGCTGGCGCGGGGCGAAGCCTTCGTCACGGCCCATTGGCCACAACTTGAGGCTATCACCGCTCAGGTACTGCCGGCCAATCAGCCATCGCTGAAGGTTTTCCGCGAGGCAGGTTTCACTCAGAGTGCTTGTGCGTTCACGCGCGTTTTAAAGGATCACACATGACCAGTTTCAAGATCGGCGACCGCTCGATCGGTGCCGATGCGCCGCCCTTCATCATTGCCGAGATGAGCGGCAACCATAACCAGTCGCTGGACGTGGCGCTGCACATCGTCGAAGCCGCGGCCAAGGCCGGCGCGCATGCCTTGAAGCTGCAAACCTATACCGCCGAAACCATGACCCTGGACCTGTCCGAAGGCGAGTTCTTCATCAAGGACCCCAACAGCCTGTGGGCCGGTTCTTCGCTGTATGCGCTGTACGAAAAGGCCCACACGCCGTGGGAATGGCACGCGCCGATATTTGCCCGGGCCAAAGAACTGGGCATGCTGGCGTTCTCCACACCCTTCGATGACACCGCGGTGGACTTCCTCGAAAGCCTCGACGTGCCGGCCTACAAGATCGCCAGCTTCGAGAACACCGATCTGCCGTTGATCCGGCGGGTCGCGGCCACCGGCAAGCCCCTGATCATTTCCACCGGCATGGCCAGCCTCGCCGAGCTCGATGAAACCGTGCGTGCCGCTCGAGAGGCCGGTTGCAAGGACCTGGTGTTGCTCAAGTGCACCAGCACATACCCGGCAACGCCCGCCAACAGCAACGTGCGCACGATTCCTCATCTGCGCGAGTTGTTTGGCTGTGAAGTCGGTTTGTCCGACCATTCGATGGGCGTCGGGGTGTCTGTCGCCGCCGTAGCGCTGGGGGCGACGGTGGTGGAAAAACACTTCACCCTCGATCGTGCCGCCGGTGGGGTGGACGCCAGTTTCTCCCTGGAACCGGCCGAACTCGCCAGCCTGGTGATCGAAACCGAACGGGCCTGGCAGGCCATGGGCCAGGTGCATTACGGCGTGACTGAAGCCGAGCGCAAATCCTTGGTGTACCGCCGGTCGTTGTATATCACCCAGGATATGGTCGCCGGAGAGCCTTTTACCGCCGCCAATCTGCGGGCCATCCGTCCAGGCCTGGGGCTGGCCCCGAAACACGCTGAAACCCTTCTGGGCCGCCGCGCCCGCCAGGCGATCAAGCGTGGAACGCCGCTGGACTGGTCGTTGGTCGAATAACCGCTTGTGGGGCTGATTCGGCAAAATAGCGTGACCTGCGAGTCATAACGCGCATCTTCACTGTATTGTATAAATAGGGAAGAGGGCGCCTGGCCTGTTTTTGGCTCAGTGATGGCCTTTTACTCTTCCCGCTGTCACCTCCTTGAGGGCGACGTTTTTTCGGTGTTTGTCGGCGCCCCTCGATTCCTTGCGAGCGGTGGTATTGGGCTGTTTATTATTGGGAAGCCGTAATGATTGGCATAAAGAGCATTGCGAGCTACGTTCCTGTAGCCGGCGTGGACAATTACGCACAAGGTGCAAAATTCGAAAAGGATGAAGAATTCATCCTGGGCAAGATCGGTTCGGCCTTCCTGCCGCGCAAAGACGCCGGGCAAGAAACCTCGGACCTGTGTGTCGAAGCAGTCAATGCGCTGTTCGCCAACAACCCTGAATTGAAGCGCGAAGCGATCGACGTGCTGATCGTCGTGACCCAGAACGGCGACGAAGAAGGTCTGCCGCACACCGCCGCCATCGTTCAGGACAAGCTGGGCCTGCCAACGACCGTGGCGGCGTTCGATATTTCCCTGGGCTGCTCCGGTTATGTCTACGGCATCTACGCTATCAAGGGTTTCATGGAAGCCGCCGGCCTGAAAAATGGCTTGCTGGTGACCGCCGATCCGTATTCGAAGATCGTCGACCCGGAAGATCGCAATACCACTATGTTGTTCGGCGATGCCGCCACTGCCACCTGGATGGGCGAAGACGCGCCATGGCAGTTGGGCAAGGCCAAGTTCGGCACCGACGGTTCCGGCGCGCCGCACCTGAAGGTCACCGATGGCGTGTTCTTCATGAATGGCCGTCAGGTCTTCAACTTTGCGCTGCTCAAAGTGCCGGCGCATTTGCATGAGCTCCTTGCTGACTCGGGCCTGACGGCCGACGATATCGATGCTTTCTGCATTCACCAGGGCAGTGCGGCGATTGTCGACGCCGTGGCACGACGCTTCGAGGGCGAGCCCGAGAAGTTCCTCAAGGACATGGTCGAGACCGGTAACACCGTGTCGTCGAGCATTCCATTGCTGCTGGAAAAACACGTGCTCGATTCCAAGTGGAAACGTGTGGCACTCAGCGGTTTCGGTGTTGGTTTGTCTTGGGGGTCGGCGATCATCTATCGTCCTTGAACCTCGGTTCTTTAGTCAAAGAAAGCCAGACACAAAAATAGCGTTCAAGGTGTAACCTTGAGCGCTATTTTTTTTGCCCGAATTACAGCGAGGCGCCATGAGCGAGTTTTTTCAACCCAACGCCGACCTCATCCAGCGTCGCTGGCCGGCCGTGGCTGAGCGTCTGTTGACTGAAGATCCGGGGCCGCTGCAGGCCGATCTGGTGGAAGGGCTCGGCTCGACCCTGAGCATCAACGGCATTCAGTTGACCAGTCGCCATGACCGTACCCGCGAGGCCAGGCTTCAGGCCGACAGCCTGCCCATCGACAGTCCGGTGCTGCATGTCTACGGCACCGGTCTAGGCGATTTGCAGATGGAGATACTGCAGCGCGACGGGCTTGAGCGTTTGCATGTGCACATCCTCAACGGCGCGGTGTTTGCGCTAGTGCTGCAACTGCTCGATCAGCAGCAGTGGCTCAGCGATCCGCGAGTCGAGTTGCTGTATGCCGGTGATCTGAAAGAAATCCAGCTGCCGTTCTTTGCCTTGCCGTCCGAGCTGGTATTGGCCGATGACTTCAATGCCAGGATCCGTGACCGTTTGATTAGCGAAACTCACCTGGCCTTCAATAATCGCGAGTTCGACCCTCAGGCCCCGGACATCGTCGAGCGCTTGCAGGCGAGTCTGGAGTTGGTGCAGGGCGATCGAGATGTGGCCGAGTTATTCGGCTCGCGCAAAGGGCAAGAGGTCTTCGTCATTGCCACGGGGCCTAGCCTCGAGCAGCATTTCGAGACCTTGCACGCGATTCGCAATCAGGCCGATCGGCCATTGTTCATCTGCGTCGACACTGCTTACCGACCGCTGCTCAATCACGGGATCCGACCCGATGTGGTGGTCAGCATCGACCAACGCATCTCGGCCCGGCATCTACCGCCCGAAGATACGGTCGACATTACCCTGGCCTATATGCCCATGGTCGACCCTCAGGTTCTGGCTGCCTGGCAAGGGCCGCGATACGCCGGTTATTCCGCTAGCCCGATCTACCAGCAACTACGTCGTCAATTACCCAAGGGCGAGCTATATGTCGGCGGCAGCGTGATTCATCCCGCGGTGGACTTGGCGGTGAAGATGGGCGCGGCGCAGATCACCCTGTTCGGAGCTGACTTTGCCTTCCCCAACGATAAGACCCACGCGGGCTGGAACGATGGTGACCTGGGGCCACAACTGAAAGCGGCCAAGCACTGGGTGCTCGATGGTCATGGTCAACGTATCAAGACCCAGCTCAATTTCCGTAGCTATCTGTGTGAACTGGAGCGATTTATCGCCGGCCATCCGCAAGTGCGCTTCTATAACAGCAGTCGGGCAGGGGCAATGATCGCCGGAACGGCTTTTCATCCGGAGTTGGCGTCATGAGCGGGCTTCAATCCTTTGTCGTCGACTCAGAGCACTGTGCTGCATTGTTCCGTTTGGGACGTGATGTAGAAGCAGGGCTGGCGATGATCGAATTGATCGAAGCGCTGCAGTCGTCCTTCGATCTGATGCCGCAGCTTACTCAGCAGCAGTGGGTGCTGTTGCTCAGCCAGATGTTCGAGTGTCAGGAGGCGCAGAACTGGCTGGCGCTGGCCGACTACCTGGAATACGAGCTGGTCAGGTTGCTGCGCGACAGTCTGTCCATTTAAACAATTTCTCTTCTGCCGGTGCAGGCGAGTTCTCGCCAGTTCGTCACCGGCATTATCCTGACGTCATTTTTTTCGCTGTCCGAACACTGTCAGCCCCTTGATTTACGAGGGGTGGCAACGTGATGGCAAATATTTTTCAAAATCCCCTAAAGCAAGTTGCAATCCCGACGATAACTATTACGAAGGTTCTCTAGGCCATACCCGGCGGTTGCCAGGGCCGGAAGCCGCAGTACCCAACCAACGAGGAATTCGTCATGGCTTTAACAGTAAACACCAACGTCACATCGTTGAACGTTCAGAAAAACCTGAACCGCGCTTCCGACGCTCTGTCGACGTCGATGACTCGCCTGTCTTCCGGCCTGAAAATCAACAGCGCCAAAGACGACGCCGCCGGCCTGCAAATCGCTACCCGTATGACTTCGCAGATCCGCGGTCAGACCATGGCTATCAAAAACGCCAACGACGGTATCTCGATCGCTCAGACCGCTGAAGGCGCGATGCAAGAATCGACCAACATTCTGCAGCGTATGCGTGAACTGGCTGTTCAATCGCGAAACGACTCGAACGGCACTGCTGACCGTGCGGCTCTGAACAAAGAATTCGCTTCGATGTCGGACGAGCTGACTCGTATCGCCAAGTCGACCAACCTGAACGGCAAGAACCTGATCGACGGCACTGCTGGCACCATGACCTTCCAGGTTGGTTCCAACACTGGCGCTACCAACCAGATCACCCTGACCCTGGACAGCGGCTTCGACGCAGCTACCCTGTCGGTTGACTCGGCTACCGTACAGATCACTGGTAACAACTCGGCTACCGCCGAAGCTTCGATGAACAACGCGCTGACCAAAATCGACGCCGCTCTGGCCAAGATCAACTCCAGCCGTGCTGACCTCGGTGCTGCACAAAACCGTCTGTCGAGCACCATCTCCAACCTGCAGAACATCAACGAAAACGCCAGTGCTGCACTGGGTCGCGTACAAGATACCGACTTCGCTGCCGAAACTGCTCAGCTGACCAAGCAACAAACTCTGCAACAAGCTTCCACCGCAGTTCTGGCCCAGGCCAACCAACTGCCATCCGCTGTACTGAAACTGCTTCAGTAATAGTCGGGTGAGTTTTAGCGGGGGAGTGCGCATGTCGCGCTCTCTCGCTTTTTACTTTAAGAGGTGATGGACATGGATATGAGCGTCAAGCTGAACTTGTCTTATCCTGCGGCCCAGCAGGCGACGACTGTTGCCGATAAGCCTGCGGAGAAACCTCGAGCGGAAATTGCGCCATTGGTTGCCGTCAAGGAAGAAGGTAAAAACGACCAGACCGAACAGGACAAGCTGAAGATGGCCGTTCAGGAAATTGAAAAGTTCGTTCAGTCGGTCAAACGCAATCTGGAATTCTCGATCGACGAGCCTTCGGGCAAAGTGGTCGTCAAGGTCATTGCCAGCGAATCCGGTGAGGTGATCCGTCAGATCCCCAACGAAGAAGTCCTGAAGCTGGCCAATAGTTTGAATGATGCAAGCAGCCTGTTGTTCAGCGCAAAAGTCTGACAGCTGGCACGAATTTTGTTGCTATGTTCTTTTGGGCGTTGTAGTGGTCAAAAGGCCGGCGACACACTGAAGGGAGTTCCACATGGCAAGTCCAATTCTACCGGGCACGGGTTTAGGCTCCGGCCTTGATACCGGTGCTATCGTCAAGGCCTTGGTGAACGCCGACAAAGCGGCCAAACAAGGTCAGATCGACCGTGGGACCACCACCAATACGGCGAGCATTTCCGGGATTGGTACCTTGAAGTCGCTGCTGGCGACGTTCCAGAAAACCCTCTCTGACCTGGGCAGCACCACAAGCCCTCAGTTCACCGGTTTTGCGGCAACGTCCTCCGATGTCAAGGTACTGACCGCCACGTCCAGTAACGCGGCTGTTTCCGGTAGCTATGCCGTGGAGGTCACCAAACTTGCGACCTCGTCGAAAGTTGCCAGCGCGGCGTTTGCCGGCGGCACAAGCAGTGCGATCCCGGCAGGTACGCTGACCATCACCCAAAATGGCAAAAGCTACCCGGTCACCGTAGGGGCAGGTGCGACCCTGCAATCTGTGCGTGACTCGATCAACACCCAATATCAGTCCAGTGGCTTGAGCGCCAACATCGTGACCGACAGTTTCGGCTCGCGACTGGTGCTGGGGTCTACCACTACGGGCGCAGGTTCCGATATTTCCGCCAGCGGCATCGCCGGTCTGGAAATCGATGGAACGACCCTGATGGCCGCCACACCGACTGCCACTTCTTCGGGGGCTATCGGCAGCCTGGCACAGGATGCTGCATTCACCGTCGACGGGCTGTCGCTGACCAGTTCGTCCAATACGGTCGACAAGTCGATTTCGGGATTGACGCTGAACCTGCTGACGGTCGGCAAGTCGACGGTCAACGTCGCGTCCAACAACGACGGTCTGAAGGCTTCGATCCAGAAGTTCGTCGACGCGTACAACGCTGTCGCTAATGCTGTGACTTCTTTGACCAAGCCGTCTCTGGACGACGATGGCAAGCTGACCGTAGCCGCGGCGCTGACCGGTGACCCGTTGCCGCGTTCGATTCTCGATGCCCTGCGCGGGCCGCTGTCCCAGACTGGTGCCGGGGATAAGCTGACTGTACTGTCGCAACTGGGGATTACCACGAATCAGAAGACGGGTGCGCTGGATTTCGACTCGACGAAATTTACCGCAGCCATGAATGACAAGAAGCTGGGTGGTGAGGTTCAGACGCTGTTTACCGGAACCAACGGTCTGATTGAGCGCATGAACAATGTGATCAAACCATTCACTGAGTCGAAAATGGTCAACGGGAAAAGCGTCGACTCGATTCTGGATGCGCGCTCCAAGGCACTTGATGTGACGAAGAAGCGTCTGACCAATGACCAGGCAGCGCTGGACCGCCGAATCGAAACCCTGACCGCGGTACTGACCAAAAAGTACAATGACATGGATACGCTTGTCGGCAAGCTGAAAGCCACCGCCAGTAACATCACTTCGATGTTTGAAGCCATGACTGCGCAGCAGAAGAACTCGTAACCCTTAGAGTGCCAAAAGCCCGGCAGCGTTTTCACGCTCCGGGCTTTTTGTTTTTGAATCTAAAGTTTTTTGACGCGTCGTCGATACACTGATTATGCGAACCACAGAATTCTGATGAGGTACAACATGAATCCAATGTTAGCCCTTCGCCAATACCAGAAGATTGGCGCTCAGGCGCAAACTTCCGAAGCCAGCCCTCATCGTCTGGTGCAGATGCTGATGGAAGGCGGTCTGGATCGTATCGCCCAGGCCAAAGGCGCGATGGAGCGCAAGGATATTCCGAACAAAGGTGTTCTGATCGGCAAGGCCATCGGCATCATCGGTGGTCTGCGTGAAGGCCTGGATCTGGAAAATCAGGCTGAATCGGTGGGTGAGCTGGATAACCTGTATACCTACATGATGAAGCGTCTGGCTGAAGCCAACATCAAGACCGATCCCAGGATCCTCGACGAAGTCGCCGACCTGCTCCGTACGGTCAAAGATGGTTGGGACGCCATTGCCGCGCCGGGCCCGCAGTTTTAAGGAGATCACCATGAGTCTTGTATTGCAGCGAATCGAACAAACCCGGGACGCCCTGGTCGAGGCATTGGCCGAGCGCAACTGGGAAGCCATCGGTGAATTGGACCTGGCTTGTCGTTCCTGCATGGAAGACGTCTTGAGTGAAGCTTCGGTGGACGAGACCGCGTTGCGCGACAACCTTGAGGAGTTGCTGGGGGTGTATAAGCAGCTTCTGGCAGCGGCGACGGGGGAGCGTCAGGCGATAGTCGACGAGATGTCGCAGATCCACCAAGCGCAGAACGCGGCAAAGGTTTACCATCTGTTTGGTTAATTAACCCTCAGTTAATCCAAACATAGTGCGCCATAAATTTGACTGTGCACGGTTTTTTGACTTAACTAGTGGCTGGTTCCAGATTTCAGGCGTCTACAGGCACAACGTGTCTGCAAGCGTCTAGCTTGCCCCTCATTTTGGGCATTGAGTTGACTAGGGAAGTTGCTATTGCATGTGGCGTGAAACCAAAATTCTGCTGATTGATGACGATAGCGTCCGCCGCCGCGACTTGGCGGTGATTTTAAATTTTCTTGGCGAAGAAAATTTACCCTGCGGCAGCCATGACTGGCAGCAGGCGGTCGGCTCTTTGTCATCAAGTCGTGAAGTAATCTGTGTCCTCATCGGGACGGTAAATGCTCCTGGTGCACTTTTGGGCCTGTTAAAGACACTCTCAACCTGGGATGAGTTCCTTCCAGTTTTGTTAATGGGTGATAATTCTTCCATTGACTTGCCGGAAGACCAGCGTCGCCGAGTGCTTTCGACCCTCGAAATGCCACCCAGCTACAGCAAATTGCTCGATTCGTTGCACCGTGCCCAGGTCTATCGCGAGATGTATGACCAGGCCCGTGAGCGCGGTCGTCATCGTGAACCGAATCTTTTCCGTAGCCTTGTCGGCACCAGCCGGGCGATTCAACACGTCCGTCAGATGATGCAGCAAGTCGCCGACACCGATGCCAGCGTGCTGATCCTCGGCGAGTCGGGCACCGGCAAGGAAGTGGTTGCGCGCAATCTGCACTACCACTCCAAGCGCCGTGACGCGCCATTCGTTCCGGTCAACTGCGGGGCGATCCCGGCTGAGTTGCTGGAAAGCGAATTGTTCGGGCACGAGAAGGGCGCCTTCACCGGGGCGATCACCAGCCGTGCCGGGCGTTTCGAGCTGGCCAACGGCGGTACGCTGTTCCTCGACGAAATCGGCGACATGCCGCTGCCGATGCAGGTCAAGCTGTTGCGCGTCTTGCAGGAGCGCACCTTCGAGCGCGTGGGCAGCAACAAGACCCAAAGCGTCGATGTGCGGATCATCGCGGCGACCCACAAGAATCTCGAAAGCATGATCGAGATCGGCACCTTCCGCGAAGACCTCTACTATCGCCTGAACGTGTTCCCGATCGAGATGGCGCCGTTGCGCGAGCGTGTCGAAGACATCCCGCTGCTGATGAACGAGTTGATCTCGCGCATGGAGCACGAGAAGCGCGGTTCGATCCGGTTCAACTCGGCGGCGATCATGTCGCTGTGCCGTCACGGCTGGCCGGGCAACGTTCGCGAGCTGGCCAACCTGGTGGAGCGCATGGCGATCATGCACCCGTACGGGGTGATCGGCGTGGTCGAGTTGCCGAAGAAATTCCGCTACGTCGACGATGAAGACGAGCAGTTGGTCGACAGCTTGCGCAGTGACCTTGAAGAGCGGGTGGCCATCAACGGTCATACCCCGGACTTCACCGCCAATGCGCTGCTGCCGCCGGAAGGCCTGGACCTGAAGGATTACCTCGGCGGTCTGGAGCAAGGGTTGATCCAGCAGGCACTGGATGATGCCAATGGCATTGTGGCGCGGGCGGCCGAACGGCTGCGTATTCGTCGCACGACCCTGGTGGAGAAGATGCGCAAGTACGGCATGAGCCGTCGTGATGGCGATGAACAGGCGGATGATTGACGCCTGTTTTTCAACTCCTTCATTTATAGGCAGTTTTTTTTAGGCACGGGTATTGCTACATCCCTCGCAACGTTCCGTTTAACTGACGGTCAACCACGCGAGAGTGCACGATGCCCCAAGCCGCCCAGATGTCTCCTGTCCCTGATGTTTTGGGGCAACCGTCGTCCGTAGAGCAGGCAAGCCGGCTTGGCCTTGAGCAGGCATTTGCGCTGTTCAACCAGATGTCGAGCCAATTGACCGATTCCTACAGCATGCTCGAAGCCCGGGTCACCGAGCTCAAGGGCGAGCTGGCGGTGGTCAGCGCCCAGCGCATGCAGGAGCTGGCGGAAAAAGAACGCCTGGCCAACCGTCTGCAAAACCTCCTCGATCTATTGCCCGGCGGCGTCATCGTCATCGACGCCCAAGGCATTGTGCGCGAAGCCAACCCCGCCGCGTGTGAGCTGCTCGGCCTGCCCCTCGAAGGCGAATTGTGGCGTCACGTCATTGCGCGATGCTTTGCGCCGCGTGAAGACGACGGTCATGAAATTTCCCTCAAGGACGGTCGGCGCCTGTCGATCGCCACGCGCTCGCTGGATGCCGAACCCGGCCAGTTGGTATTGCTCAACGACCTGACTGAAACCCGTCATCTGCAAGATCAACTGGCCCGCCATGAGCGCCTCTCGTCTCTGGGGCGTATGGTCGCGTCATTGGCCCATCAGATTCGTACGCCATTGTCCGCTGCGTTGCTCTACGCCAGTCATTTGACTGAGCAGGAACTGCCGGTCGCCACGCAGCAGCGTTTTGCCGGACGCCTGAAAGAGCGTCTGCATGAGTTGGAACACCAGGTGCGCGACATGCTGGTGTTCGCTCGCGGCGAGCTGCCGTTGACCGATCGCGTCACCCCAAAAATGTTGATGCAGTCGCTGCAAGCGGCGGCGCTGACTCATGTTCAGGATCTGCCGGTGCGCTGGCAATGCGACAGTCATGCCGGTGAGTTGCTGTGCAATCGCGACACGCTGGTCGGAGCGATCCTCAACCTGATCGAGAACGCCATTCAAGCCAGTGCCGGCGATGTCCGTTTGAAGGTTCACCTGTATACCCGCGACAACAACCTGCGCGTATCGGTCAGCGACAGCGGCAGTGGCATCGACACGAAGGTGCTGGCGCGTTTGGGCGAGCCGTTTTTCACCACCAAAACCACCGGCACGGGCCTGGGGCTGACGGTGGTCAAGGCAGTGGCCCGTGCTCATCAGGGAGAATTGCAGTTGCGCTCGCGGCCGGGTCGCGGCACTTGTGCGCAGGTGATCCTGCCGCTTTTTTCTGCTGAACAGCCCAGCGCTCAGGGAGCGAAGTGAAGGACATGGCCATCAAGGTTTTACTGGTCGAGGATGACCGCGCGCTAAGGGAAGCATTGGCCGATACGCTGTTGCTTGCCGGGCACGATTACACCGCTGTCGGCTCGGCGGAAGAGGCGCTGACCGCGGTCGGCGCCGAAGCATTTAACCTGGTGGTCAGTGACGTCAACATGCCGGGCATGGATGGTCACCAATTGCTTGGGTTATTGCGGGCGCGGCAGCCGCAACTACCGGTGTTGCTGATGACCGCTCACGGCGCTGTGGAGCGTGCGGTCGATGCCATGCGCCAGGGCGCGGCGGATTATCTGGTCAAGCCATTCGAGCCCAAAGCCTTGCTCGATCTGGTGGCGCGTCATGCGCTGGGCAATCTCGGCGCGGCCGAGAGCGAGGGGCCGGTGGCGTTCGAGCCAGCCAGTGCGCAATTGCTGGAGTTGGCCGCACGGGTGGCGCGCAGTGATTCCACGGTGTTGATCTCCGGTGAGTCCGGGACCGGTAAGGAGGTGCTGGCGCGTTACATCCATCAGCACTCCCATCGCGCCAGTCAGCCGTTCATTGCGATCAACTGCGCAGCGATCCCGGACAACATGCTTGAAGCTACCTTGTTCGGTCACGAAAAGGGTTCGTTCACCGGCGCCATCGCGGCGCAGGCCGGCAAGTTCGAGCAGGCCGATGGCGGGACGATCCTGCTCGATGAAATTTCTGAAATGCCCCTCGGCCTGCAGGCCAAGTTACTGCGTGTATTGCAGGAGCGTGAAGTCGAGCGCGTCGGCGCGCGCAAGCCGATCACGCTGGACATTCGAGTAGTCGCTACCACCAACCGCGACCTGGCCGGTGAAGTGGCGGCGGGGCGTTTTCGCGAAGACCTCTACTATCGCCTGTCGGTGTTCCCGCTGGCCTGGCGTCCGCTGCGCGAGCGCACCGCCGACATCCTGCCGCTGGCCGAGCGCCTGCTGGCCAAACACGTCAATAAAATGAAGCATGCCGCGGCAAAACTTTCGCCCGAGGCGCAAGCGTGCCTGATCGGCTATCCGTGGCCGGGCAACGTGCGTGAGCTGGATAATGCGATTCAGCGTGCCCTGATTTTGCAGCAGGGTGGTTTGATCCAGCCACAGGATTTCTGCCTGGCCGGGCCTGTTGCATGTGCGCCGTTGCCGGTATTGGCAGCGATGCCGGCACGGGTTGTCGAAGTCGAAGCCGAATCAGCGGGCGCCCTCGGCGATGATCTGCGCCGCCGCGAGTTCCAGATGATCATCGACACCTTGCGCTCCGAGCGCGGCCGTCGCAAGGAAGCCGCCGAGCGACTGGGCATCAGCCCGCGCACCTTGCGCTACAAACTGGCACAGATGCGCGACGCCGGAATGGACGTGGAAGCGTATTTGTTCGCCACCTGAAAGTTGACGCAAGCAACACCGATCCAAATGTGGGAGCGGGCTTGCTCGCGAAAGCCGTAGACCAGCCAGCATCTCTGTTGAATGGAAAACCGTATTCGCGAGCAAGCCCGCTCCCACATTTGTTTGGCGCTGATTCACGGTGAATGCAAAGCCCGGAAGGCTTTTGTTTAGAGCGGCCACGGAGCTGGCACCCTTGTTGCTAACACCTCTCTACCCGCCGAGTGAGTGTCAAAAAATTGCGGGTAGCCAAAAGACGTAGCTCGTCAAAGAGAGAAACCATGAGCCAAGGTATTGAATTCAATCGGTTGATGCTGGATATGCGGGCCATGCAAATGGATGCCATGTCTACGCCGAAATCGACTGCCGCTGTCCCTGAAGTGGGTGGCAGCAGCTTTTCCGACATGCTCGGTCAGGCCGTCAATAAAGTGAACGACACCCAGCAGGCGTCCAATCAGTTGTCCAGTGCCTTCGAGATCGGTAAAAGCGGCGTCGACCTGACGGACGTGATGATTTCCTCACAGAAGGCCAGCGTGTCTTTTCAGGCGCTGACCCAAGTGCGTAACAAGCTGGTTCAGGCTTACCAAGACATCATGCAGATGCCGGTTTAAGGACGAGATTGAGTCATGGCAGAAGCAATCGCCGATAATGTTCCGGCCAAGGCCACTCCAATAGACGGCAAACCGCCGCTGTTCGGGTTGTCTTTCCTGGAAAACCTCTCCGAGATGACCATGTTGCGTCAGGTGGGCCTGTTGGTCGGCCTGGCTGCGAGCGTGGCGATTGGTTTTGCCGTGGTGTTGTGGTCCCAGCAGCCGGACTACCGGCCTCTGTACGGCAGCCTTGCCGGCATGGACGCCAAACAGGTCATGGAAACCCTGGCCGCCGCCGACATTCCCTACACCGTCGAACCGAACTCCGGTGCCTTGCTGGTCAAGGCCGATGACCTGTCCCGTGCGCGGCTCAAGCTCGCGGCCGCTGGTGTCACTCCCAGCGACGGCAACATCGGTTTCGAGATCCTCGACAAGGAACAGGGGCTGGGTACCAGCCAGTTCATGGAAGCGACCCGTTATCGTCGCGGCCTCGAAGGCGAACTGGCCCGGACCATTTCCAGCCTGAATAACGTCAAGGGTGCCCGCGTGCACCTGGCGATTCCGAAAAGCTCGGTGTTCGTACGTGACGAACGCAAGCCCAGCGCTTCTGTTCTGGTTGAACTGTATTCCGGTCGCTCGCTGGAGCCAGGCCAGGTCGTCGCCATCATCAATCTGGTGGCGACCAGCGTTCCCGAACTGAGCAAATCGCAGATCACCGTTGTCGACCAGAAGGGCAATCTGCTGTCGGATCAGGCGGAAAACTCCGAGCTGACCATGGCCGGCAAGCAGTTCGATTACAGCCGTCGCATGGAAAGCATGCTGACTCAGCGCGTGCACAACATCCTGCAACCGGTGCTGGGCAACGACCGCTATAAAGCCGAAGTCTCGGCCGATGTGGATTTCAGCGCCGTCGAATCGACTTCCGAGCAGTTCAACCCGGATCAACCGGCGTTGCGCAGCGAGCAGTCGGTCAACGAACAACGTACCGCCAGCAATGGCCCGCAAGGTGTGCCGGGTGCCTTGAGCAACCAGCCGCCGTCGCCTGCCTCGGCGCCGCAAACCACTGGTGGCGCCACCGCGTCGGCCGGCATGGTGCAGCCTGGCCAGCCACTGCTCGATGCCAACGGTCAGCAAATCATGGACCCGGCCACCGGTCAGCCGATGCTGGCGCCGTACCCGGCGGACAAGCGTCAACAATCCACCAAGAACTTCGAACTCGACCGTTCCATCAGCCACACCAAGCAACAGCAGGGCCGTTTGAATCGCCTGTCGGTGTCGGTGGTGGTGGACGATCAGGTCAAGGTCAACGCGGCCAATGGCGAAACCACGCGGGCGCCGTGGAGCGCCGATGAATTGGCGCGCTTCACCCGCCTGGTGCAGGACGCGGTCGGTTTCGACGCCAGCCGCGGCGACAGCGTCAGTGTGATCAACATGCCGTTCTCCGCCGAGCGCGGCGAAGTGATCGCCGATATTCCGTTCTACTCCCAGCCGTGGTTCTGGGACATCGTCAAGCAAGTGCTGGGCGTATTGTTCATCCTGGTGCTGGTGTTCGGTGTGCTGCGTCCGGTGCTCAACAACATCACCGGTGGCGGCAAAGGCAAGCAACTCGCAGGCTTTGGCAGCGACGTGGAACTCGGTGGCATGGGCGGCCTGGACGGCGAACTGGCCAACGACCGCGTCAGCCTCGGTGGCCCGACCAGCATCCTGCTGCCGAGCCCGAGCGAAGGCTATGACGCGCAGTTGAACGCAATCAAGAGTCTGGTGGCAGAAGATCCGGGTCGCGTGGCCCAGGTCGTGAAAGAGTGGATTAACGCAGATGAGTGATAACCGAGCCGCTGTCGCCAAACTGTCCCGGGTTGATAAAGCCGCGATTCTGCTGCTGTCCCTGGGTTCTACCGACGCCGCACAAGTGCTGCGCCACATGGGGCCCAAGGAGGTCCAGCGTGTGGGTGTGGCCATGGCCCAGATGGGTAACGTGCACCGCGAGCAGGTCGAACAGGTCATGAGCGAGTTCGTCGACATCGTCGGCGACCAGACCAGCCTGGGCGTCGGCTCCGATGACTACGTGCGCAAAATGCTCACCCAGGCCCTGGGCGAAGACAAGGCCAACGGCCTGATCGACCGGATCCTGCTGGGCGGCAACACCAGTGGCCTCGACAGCCTGAAGTGGATGGAACCGCGCGCCGTCGCCGACGTGATCCGTTACGAGCACCCGCAGATCCAGGCGATCGTGGTGGCGTATCTAGATCCGGACCAGGCCGGTGAAGTGCTGGGCAACTTCGACCATAAGGTGCGGCTGGATATCATCCTGCGGGTGTCTTCGCTGAACACCGTGCAGCCGGCGGCCCTGAAAGAACTCAACCAGATTCTCGAGAAGCAGTTCTCCGGCAACTCGAATGCCTCGCGCACCACCCTGGGTGGGATCAAACGCGCGGCAGACATCATGAACTTCCTCGACAGCTCGATCGAAGGTCAGCTGATGGACTCGATCCGCGAAGTCGACGAAGACCTGTCCGGTCAGATCGAAGACCTCATGTTCGTGTTCAACAACCTGTCCGATGTCGACGACCGCGGCATTCAGGCGCTGTTGCGCGAAGTGTCCTCCGACGTGCTGGTGCTGGCCCTCAAGGGCTCGGACGAAGGCGTCAAGGAAAAGATCTTCAAGAACATGTCCAAACGGGCCGCCGAACTGTTGCGCGACGACCTCGAGGCCAAAGGCCCGGTGCGCGTCAGCGACGTGGAAACGGCGCAGAAAGAAATCCTCACCATTGCCCGCCGTATGGCCGAAGCCGGAGAAATCGTTCTCGGCGGGAAGGGCGGCGAAGAGATGATCTAAGGTCACTATGTCGTCCAAACATGATGAGTCCCAGACCGACCTGATCCGTGGCAAGGACGTCGCAGGTTTCGACGTCTGGGCGCTGCCCAGCTTCGACCCGTTTGTGCCGGAACCCGAGCCGGAACCTGAGCCCGAACCGCCGGAAATGGAAGAGGTGCCGCTGGAAGAAGTCCAGCCACTGACACTCGAAGAACTCGAAAGCATTCGCCAGGAGGCCTACAACGAAGGCTTCGCGGTTGGCGAGAAAGAAGGTTTTCACAGCACCATGCTCAAGGTCCGTCAGGAAGCCGAAGTGGCATTGACGGCCAAGCTCGCGCACCTGGAACAGCTGATGCTCAACCTGTTCGAGCCCATTGCCGAGCAGGATACCCAGATTGAAAAGTCCCTGGTCGACCTCGTGCAGCACATCACCAAACAAGTGATTCAGCGCGAACTGGCCATCGACTCGACCCAGATCGAACACGTCATGCGTGAAGCGCTCAAGCTCTTGCCACTGGGTGTGGGCAATGTGCGGTTGTACGTCAACCCGCAGGATTTCGAACAGGTCAAAGCCCTGCGCGAGCGCCATGAAGAAACCTGGCGCATCGTCGAGGACGAATCCTTGTTGCCGGGCGGTTGTCGGGTCGAGACTGAACACAGTCGTATCGATGCGACCATCGAAACCCGTGTGACCCAGGTCATGGCCAAGCTGTTTGACCAACTCCACGATCAGGCGCTGCACCCGGCCGCGCCAGACCTGAGTCTGGAATTGCCGAGTGACGAAAAGCCGGCTGTCGCCCCGGTCGAGCCGGAACTGGACGATCCCGATGCGCCTTGATCGCACCAGCTTCGCCAAGCGTCTCGGTAGCTACGCCGAGGCCACGGAGCTGGCTGGCGCGCCGATCCTCGAAGGTCGTCTGCTGCGCATGGTCGGCCTGACCCTCGAAGCTGAAGGGTTGCGCGCCGCCATGGGCAGCCGCTGCATGGTCATCAACGATGACAGCTATCACCCGGTGCAGGTCGAAGCCGAAGTCATGGGCTTCTCCGGCAGCAAAGTCTTTCTGATGCCGGTCGGCAGTGTCGCCGGCATCGCCCCTGGGGCGCGTGTGGTTCCGCTGGCCGATAACGGTCGCTTGCCGATGGGCATGAGCATGCTCGGGCGGGTGCTCGATGGCGCCGGGCGCGCGCTGGACGGCAAGGGCGGGATGAAGGCCGAAGACTGGGTGCCGATGGACGGCCCGACCATCAACCCGCTCAAGCGCGAACCGATCAGCGAGCCGCTGGACGTGGGCATTCGCTGCATCAACGGTTTGTTGACGGTCGGTCGCGGTCAGCGCCTCGGGCTGTTTGCCGGTACCGGCGTGGGCAAGAGTGTGCTGTTGGGCATGATGACCCGCTTCACCGAGGCCGACATTATCGTGGTCGGGCTGATCGGCGAGCGGGGTCGTGAAGTTAAAGAGTTCATCGAGCATATCCTCGGTGAAGAGGGGCTCAAGCGTTCGGTGGTGGTAGCTTCACCGGCGGACGATGCGCCGCTGATGCGTCTGCGCGCGGCCATGTACTGCACGCGGATCGCCGAGTATTTCCGCGACAAGGGCAAGAATGTCCTGTTGCTGATGGACTCCCTGACCCGTTTCGCCCAGGCCCAGCGGGAAATCGCCCTGGCCATCGGCGAACCGCCGGCGACCAAGGGCTATCCGCCGTCGGTGTTTGCCAAGTTGCCGAAACTGGTGGAGCGGGCCGGTAACGCCGAAAAGGGCGGCGGTTCGATCACTGCGTTCTACACCGTACTGTCCGAAGGCGATGACCAGCAGGACCCGATCGCCGACTCTGCGCGGGGCGTGCTCGACGGGCACATCGTGCTGTCCCGGCGACTGGCCGAGGAAGGGCATTACCCGGCCATCGATATCGAAGCGTCCATCAGTCGGGTGATGCCATCGGTGGTCGGCATCAAGCACTTGAACCATGCGCAGATGTTCAAGCAATACTGGTCGCGCTATCAGCAGAGCCGCGACCTGATCAGCGTTGGCGCCTATGTGCCCGGTGGTGACCGGGAAACCGATGCCGCGATCAATCTGCAACCGGCCATGGCCCTGTACCTGCGCCAGGGTTTGAACGACAACATCAGCATGGGCGCCAGCGAAGCCCATCTCGCGTCGGTCTTCGCGCCAGCGCCGGGCGGTTAACCGATCATGGCCCTGAGCCGAGCAGCACGCCTGGCGCCTGTGGTGGACATGGCTGAAAAGGCCGAGAAAACCGCCGTCCAGCGCCTGGGGCACTTCCAGGGGCAGGTCCGTCTGGCGGAAAGCAAACTCGCCGACCTCGAAGCCTTCCGTCTCGACTACCAGGAACAATGGATCGTGCGCGGCAGTGGCGGTGTCTCGGGCCAGTGGTTGTTGGGTTATCAGGGCTTTCTGGCGCAATTGGGCACGGCCATCGACCAGCAGCGCCAGAGTCTGAACTGGCATCAAAACAACCTGAACAAGGCCCGTGAAGCCTGGCAGCAGGCGTTCGCCCGGGTCGAAGGCTTGCGCAAACTGGTTCAGCGCTACATGGATGAGGCGCGGCAACTGGAGGACAAGCGTGAGCAGAAGTTGCTGGATGAACTGTCCCAGCGGTTGCCGCGCCAGAATCCGTATTGAACCAGGTAACCCGCGAAGGCGATTTCACCAACCGTACAATTCTTCAGCCTTGCTCCAGCCCTCGCCAAGTGCTAAACCTTCTACACGTACGTTCGTCAATGACAAGGAAGCCGTCAAATGTCAGTCGTTACAGAAGTATCCCCGGATGGGCAAAAACTGACGATTTCGATCAAGGGGCGATTTGATTTCGGTCGGCATCAGGAGTTTCGCGAGTCCTACGAGCGACTCAACAAGAAACCCGAGTCCATTATCGTGGACCTGAAGGACGCCACCTATCTCGATAGTTCCGCTCTGGGCATGCTGCTTTTGCTGCGTGATCACGCCGGTGGTGACCAATCCGATGTGCGGGTGATTAACAGCAATTCGGATGTGCGCAAGATCCTCGCCATCTCCAACTTCGACAAACTGTTCGACATCAGTTGACCGTCATGCAGCCGCCGCTCGAGCCGCTGACGATACTGATTGCTGAAGACAGTGCGGCCGATCGCATGCTGCTATCGACCATCGTCCGTCGTCAGGGCCATGAAGTGCTGACGGCCAGTAATGGCGCCGAGGCGGTCGAGGCGTTTCGCTCGCGGCGACCGCACCTGGTGCTGATGGACGCCATGATGCCGGTGATGGACGGCTTCGAGGCCGCGCAGCGGATCAAGGCGCTGGCCGGCGAAACCCTGGTGCCGATCATCTTTCTGACGTCGCTGACCGAGAGCGAAGCCCTGGCACGTTGTCTGGAGGCCGGGGGCGACGACTTTCTGGCAAAGCCTTACAACCAGGTGATCCTCGCGGCCAAGATCAAGGCAATGGACCGCTTGCGGCGTTTGCAGGCCACGGTGCTGGAGCAGCGCGATTTGATCGCCAGGCACCACGATTACCTGCTCAACGAACAGCGTGTGGCCAAAGCTGTGTTCGACAAGGTGGCCCACTCCGGTTGCCTGAATGCGCCGAACATCCGTTACCTGCAATCGCCCTATGCGCTGTTCAACGGCGATCTGTTACTGGCCGCGTTCACCCCGGCCGGCGACATGCATGTGTTGCTTGGCGATTTCACCGGTCATGGTTTGCCGGCTGCTGTCGGTGCCATGCCGTTGGCCGAAGTCTTCTATGGCATGACCGCCAAGGGGTACGGCTTGTCCGAAACCCTGCGCGAGATGAATGCCAAGCTCAAGCGCATCCTGCCGGTGGACATGTTCTGCTGCGCGTCCATGCTGTGCCTGAGCTTTCAGCGAGGGTCGCTGGAAGTCTGGAACGGCGGGATGCCGGACGGTTACCTGCACAGCGTCGCCAGCGGCGAGCGTACAGCGCTCACGGCACGGCACTTGCCGCTGGGCGTGTTGAGCTCGCAAACCTTCGACGACCGCACCGAGGTGTTCCCGATGGCCGTCGGGGATCGGGTGTTTCTGTTGTCCGATGGGGTGATCGATACCTGCGATGCCAATGAGCAGTTATTTGGCGTAGAGCGATTGGAGCAGGTGTTTGCAGCCAATCGTCAGCCTGATGCGCTGTTCGAAGAAATCGAGCAGGCCCTGCGGGACTTTCGCGGCGAGGCTCGCGATGACGTGAGCATGGTTGAAGTCCGTCTGCTGGAAGCTGCGCAACTGAGCCCCCCGGCGCCGGTGTATTCCGACAGCGGCCAGTCGAGCCCGCTGGACTGGTCGGTAAGTTTCGAGTTCCGCACCGCCACCCTCAAACGTTTCAACCCGCTGCCGTATCTGTTGCAATTGCTGCTTGAGGTGCATGGCCTGCGGGCTCAGAGTGGTGCACTCTACAGCGTGCTGGCCGAGCTTTACTCCAATGCCCTGGAACATGGCGTGCTGGGTCTGGATTCGAGTCTCAAACGCGATGCTTCGGGGTTTGCGCGCTATTATCAGCAGCGCAATGCGCGCCTGGACGAGTTGCAGGACGGCTATGTACGGGTGCATTTGCAGGTGACGCCAAAAGGTGAGGGCGGTTGCCTGACGATCCGGGTCGAAGACAGTGGCAGGGGCTTCGATGTGGCACGGGTGATGGAGCGTCCCGTCGATGATGTCCGTTTGTCGGGACGTGGCGTCAGTTTGATCCGCCAGTTGAGTCATCATGCGAGCTGGTCCGATAATGGGCGCAGTGCTCGCGTGGAGTTTTTCTGGGAGGCTCAGGCATAATCCCAGGCATTCTTGATCAAAGGAGTGAACAAGTGGACGACACACATCTGGATCGTGACGTGCTGAGCGCGTTGCAGGAAGTTATGGAGGACGGGTATCCAGAATTGCTCGATACCTTTCTCACCGATTCCGAAGAGCGCTTGAGTCTGCTGCGCCAGGCGGACAATGCCGATCAGTTGGGCGCCACTGCGCACAGCTTCAAGGGCAGTAGCAGCAACATGGGCGCTACCCGGCTGGCGGAGCTGTGCCATGAGCTGGAGCAGCGAGCCAAGCAAAAAAGCCTCGATGGCATTGAAGCGCTGGTCGGAGAAATCGACGGCGAATTCGCGATTGTCCGACCGCTCTTCGAGGCTGAACGCCAGCGCTCCCTGGCTGAATAAGACAACCATCCGGCGCTTTTGGCGGCCAGCGAACAAAGCTGGCTCGACCCTTGCAGTCAACTCACTCATCTGTACCTACGATCCCAGTGCAGCGGAGACCGTTCCATGCCCGTTACCCCCAACATTCTTCTTCAGGCCGCCGCCGCGGCCAAGACTCAAGCCGCGTCCGTCAATACCCCGGCGTCGACGGCTGAGCCCGGGGACAAGGCGTCCAGCTTCGCTCAGGTCTACGCCAATCAGGCCCAGAACAAGGCCTCGGCCACGGCGGACGGATCGGCTAAACCCGTACGTGACAAAGCCTCGGACAACACTGGCAAAAAGGACGTGGGCAACGACTCGTCTGCCGCCCCGGAACCGACGGTTGCCGATAGCGGCAAATCCTTGCCCGCCGATAAACCGGCGCAGTCCGCTGACAAGACCGCCAGCGATGACGCGCCGGACACCGCCGAGCCGGCGACGCCGGTAGTCGATACCGCGCCTGTCGATCCAGCCCTCGATCCGGCGTTGATGCAAGTGGTGCAGCCGGTGCTGCCAGCCCTTGTGCCGGAAACTCCATCGGTTGTCGCCACCGTGCAGTCAGTCGTTGAAGCACCCGTCGCAGCCGCTGTTGCCGCGACGCCGACCACCGCGACCGCCGATTCTGATTTTGATCCAGAAGCCGATCCGCTCGATGCACTGCCGGCCGTGCGCATGGCCATGGAGCAGAGCGGGCACGTTTCGGCCACCAGCCAGGCCCAGCCCAAATCGGCCCCGACCCCGGCTCAAGCCGACGGCGAGCTGACCTCGGCGCAGAACTTTGCCGCGGGCATGGCAAGCATGCTCGATGTGCAGGCCGACAAGGACAGTACCAGCCAGGGTGGCGAGAAGGCGTTCAGTGGCCTGATCGATGACGGCCTCAAGGATCTCAAGTCCGCCAGCAGCGATACCCGCGTCGATGACTTCGCCAACCGTCTGGCGGCACTGACGCAGGCGGCAACGCCCAAGACTGCCAATGCATTGCCGGTGAACCAGCCGATCGCCATGCATCAGAGCGGTTGGACCGAAGAGGTGGTCAATCGGGTCATGTACCTGTCCAGCGCCAATCTCAAGGCGGCGGATATCCAGTTGCAGCCGGCCGAACTGGGGCGTCTCGATATTCGGGTGAACATGGTTCCGGATCAGCAGACCCAAGTGACCTTCATGAGCGCTCATCCAAGTGTTCGCGAAGCACTCGATGGGCAAATGCATCGCCTGCGGGACATGTTCGCGCAGCAGGGTATGGGCCAGGTCGACGTCAACGTTTCCGATCAGTCCCGCGGCTGGCAGGGCCGGGGGCAGGAACAGGCTCAACAGGGGCAGGGCGGGCGCACCAATGCCAGTGGCGGTCGCCTCGATTCCGTCGATGAAGAGCTTCCCGCGACCGTCGCTGAAGTAGCCGCCAACACCACCAGCGTGATTGGCTCCAGCGCCGTCGACTACTACGCCTGATCAAACGCAGAAAACCTTGTGGGGGCGGGCTTGCTCGCGAATGCGATTTAACATTCAACATCTATGTTGGCTGTCACACTGCATTCGCGAGCAAGCCCGCTCCCACATTTGATTGGTGTTCGCCGATCATTCGCCGTCTCCCCCACCTACCGACACTTCTGGCATAACACTTGCTCTTGCCTTGCCGTGCGACTGTGAAAACCCGAATAGTGACGGATTATTGGCATGGCGAAGAGCGAAGCAGTAGTAAGAGACCCCGCAACCAAAGGCAAAATCAAGCTGATCATTGTGATCGTCGTGGCCCTGCTGCTGGCGATCGGCTTGTCCGTGGGGGCGACCTGGTTCTTCATGCACAGCGCCCAGAGCAAGCCTGCCGCTGCGGCTGAAACCGCAGTGGCCGGCAAGCAGCCGGCGATCTTCGAGCCCATGGCTCCGGCCTTCGTGGCCAACTACACCCAGAACGGCCGTCAACGCTACATGCAGGTGAGCATCACCATGCTGGGCCGCAATCAGGCCGATCTGGAGGCACTCAAAGTCCATATGCCGGTGATCCGCAATAACCTGGTCATGCTGTTTTCCGCTCAGGATTTCGCCACGCTGGCGACCCCGGTCGGCCAGGAGATGTTGCGTCAGAAGGCCACGGCCAGCGTCCAGGAAGTGGCCCAGAAAGAGCTGGGCAAAGTGGTGATCGAACAGTTGCTTTTCACTAATTTCGTACTGCAGTAGGAACACGACATGGCCGTGCAGGACCTGCTGTCCCAGGATGAGATCGATGCGCTGTTGCATGGCGTCGACGATGGTCTGGTACAGACCGATAACGCTGCCGAACCCGGCAGTGTCAAAAGCTACGACCTGACCAGCCAGGATCGCATCGTCCGTGGACGCATGCCGACCCTGGAAATGATCAACGAGCGTTTCGCCCGCTACACCCGCATCAGCATGTTCAACATGCTGCGCCGCTCGGCGGACGTTGCCGTCGGTGGCGTGCAGGTGATGAAGTTCGGCGAATACGTGCACTCGCTGTACGTGCCGACCAGTCTCAACCTGGTCAAGATCAAACCCCTGCGCGGCACCGCGCTGTTCATCCTCGACGCCAAACTGGTGTTCAAGCTGGTGGACAACTTCTTCGGCGGCGACGGCCGTCACGCGAAGATCGAAGGGCGTGAATTCACCCCCACCGAACTGCGTGTGGTGCGCATGGTGCTGGAGCAGGCTTTCGTCGATTTGAAGGAAGCCTGGCAGGCGATCATGGAAGTGAACTTCGAGTACATCAACTCGGAAGTGAACCCGGCCATGGCCAACATCGTCGGCCCGAGCGAAGCCATTGTGGTGTCGACGTTCCACATCGAACTCGATGGCGGTGGCGGCGACCTGCACGTGACCATGCCGTACTCGATGATCGAGCCGGTGCGCGAGATGCTCGATGCCGGTTTCCAGTCGGACCTCGACGATCAGGACGAGCGCTGGATCAACGCCTTGCGCCAGGACGTGCTGGATGTCGACGTGCCTATCGGTGCCACCGTTGCCCGTCGCCAGCTGCGCCTGCGGGACATCCTGCACATGCAGCCCGGGGATGTGATCCCGGTCGAGATGCCGGAAGAAATGATCATGCGCGCCAACGGCGTGCCGGCCTTCAAGGTCAAGATGGGCTCGCACAAAGGCAACCTCGCGTTGCAAGTGATCGAGCCGATCGAGCGCCGCTGACCGGCGCTCGTACCCCCCTACGCATTTAACTGAATTGTTGCCCGCCGAGGACAAATGATGAACGACGATATGAACGCCCAGGACGACCAGGCACTGGCCGACGAGTGGGCTGCTGCCCTGGAAGAAACCGGTGACGCCGGGCAGGCCGACATCGATGCGCTGCTGGCGGCCGATACCGGTGCGTCGGGCTCCAATCGTCTGCCGATGGAAGAGTTCGGCAGCGTACCGAAGAGCCACGAGCCGGTGACACTGGACGGTCCGAACCTGGACGTGATTCTTGACATCCCGGTGTCGATTTCCATGGAAGTCGGCAGCACCGACATCAACATCCGCAACCTGTTGCAACTCAACCAGGGTTCGGTAATCGAGCTCGATCGCCTGGCCGGTGAGCCGCTGGACGTGCTGGTCAACGGCACGCTCATCGCCCACGGTGAAGTGGTGGTGGTCAACGAAAAGTTCGGCATCCGCCTGACCGACGTGATCAGCCCAAGCGAACGCATCAAGAAGCTGCGCTGAGTGAAAAAGGTTCTGGGAGGGGCGCTCGGGTTCGCGCTGGCATTGCCATTCAGCGTACTGGCAGCCGAACCGGCAGCGACAGCCGCCGCGCCGGCCGTCAGCAGCGGTGTGGCCGGGCAATTGACGCAGTTGGTGTTCGGCTTGCTGCTGGTGCTGGGCTTGATCTTCCTCCTCGCCTGGCTGCTGCGCCGGGTCCAGCAGGCCGGGCCGGCGGGCAAGGGGCAGGTGATCGAGCTGATCGGTTCCCGGGCGCTTGGCCCCCGTGACCGATTGATGCTGGTGCAGGTGGGCAACGAACAGATTCTGCTCGGCCTGAGCCCCGGCACCATCACCGCGTTGCATGTGCTCAAGGAGCCGGTGCAGGTGCCGGGCGGGACTGAAAAAACGACTCCCGAGTTCGCCCAGCGTCTGTTGGAGCTGTTGGGCAAGGATCAGAAGGATAAGAAGTAATGGGTGCGTTACGCATCGTCTTGACGCTGGCCCTGATGCTGGCCGCGCCGCTGGCGTTGGCCGCCGATCCGTTGTCGATCCCGGCGATCACCCTGGGCACCAACGCCCAAGGCGCGCAGGAATACTCGGTCAGCCTGCAAATCCTGCTGATCATGACCGCGCTGAGTTTCATCCCGGCGTTCGTCATGCTGATGACCAGTTTCACCCGGATCATCATCGTCTTCTCGATCCTGCGTCAGGCCCTGGGCTTGCAGCAGACGCCGTCGAACCAGATCCTCACCGGCATGGCGCTGTTCCTCACTATGTTCATCATGGCGCCGGTGTTCGACCGGGTGAATCAGGATGCCTTGCAGCCGTACCTGGCGGAGAAACTCACCGCTCAGGATGCTGTCGCCAAGGCTCAGGTGCCGATCAAGGATTTCATGCTGGCCCAGACTCGCAGCAGTGACCTGGAGCTGTTCATGCGCCTGTCCAAGCGCACCGACATTGCTACGCCGGATCAGGCGCCGCTGACGATTCTGGTGCCGGCGTTCGTGACCTCGGAGCTGAAAACCGCATTCCAGATCGGCTTCATGATCTTCATACCATTCCTGATCATCGACCTGGTGGTGGCCAGTGTGCTGATGGCGATGGGTATGATGATGCTCTCGCCGCTGATCATTTCCCTGCCGTTCAAAATCATGCTGTTCGTGCTGGTGGATGGCTGGGCGTTGATCATCGGCACGTTGGCCAGCAGCTTCGGCGGTGTTTCACCATGACGCCGGAAGTTGCCGTAGACATCTTTCGCGAAGCACTGTGGCTGACCACCATGATGGTCGCGGTGCTGGTGATTCCGAGCTTGCTGGTGGGGTTGTTGGTGGCGATGTTCCAGGCCGCTACCCAGATCAACGAACAGACCCTGAGCTTCCTGCCGCGCCTGCTGGTGATGCTGGTGACGCTGATCGTTGCCGGCCCGTGGCTGGTGCAGACCTTCATGGAGTACATTCTGCAGCTGTACCACAGCATTCCTCAGGTCATCGGTTAAGCCATGTCGCTGCTGCAGCTGACCGATACCCAGATCAGCACCTGGGTGGCGACGTTCATGTTGCCGTTGTTTCGCGTCGGTTCATTGCTGATGGTCATGCCGATTTTCGGTACGGCGCTGGTGCCCAAACGCGTGCGTTTGTACTTCGCCCTGGCGATCACCTTCGTGATTGCCCCCGGTCTGCCACCGATGCCGCCGGTCAATGCGCTGGACTTGAGTGCACTGCTGCTGATTGCCGAGCAGATCATCATCGGTGCGGTTCTCGGTTTCTCCTTGCAACTGTTCTTCCAGGCGTTCGTGGTGGCGGGGCAGATTGTGGCGATCCAGATGGGCATGGGTTTCGCTTCGATGGTCGACCCTACGAACGGCGTGTCGGTGGCGGTCATCGGGCAGTTTTTCACCATGCTGGTGACGTTGTTGTTCCTGTCGATGAACGGCCACCTGGTGGTGTTCGAAGTCCTCACCGAAAGCTTTACCACGCTGCCGGTCGGTGGCGGCTTGATGGTCAATCATTTCTGGGAGCTGGCCGGCAAGCTCGGCTGGGTACTCGGTGCGGCGCTGTTGCTGGTGCTGCCGGCAATCACCGCGTTGCTGGTGGTCAACATCGCGTTTGGCGTGATGACCCGGGCGGCACCGCAGCTGAACATCTTCTCGATCGGCTTTCCGCTGACCCTGGTGCTCGGCTTGTTCATCGTCTGGGTCGGCCTGGCGGACATTCTCAATCAGTATCAACCGCTGGCCGCCGAGGCCTTGCAGTTGTTACGCGAACTGGCACGGGCGCGCTGAGTCATGGCTGAGAGCGAAAGCGGTCAGGACAAAACAGAAGACCCCACGGAGAAGCGCAAGAAGGACTCCCGTGAGAAGGGTGAAATTGCGCGCTCCAAGGAGCTCAACACCCTGGCGGTGATGCTGGCCGGCGCCGGCGCCTTGCTGATTTTTGGCGGCGCGTTGGCCCAGGACTTGATGGAATTGATGCGGATAAACTTCACGCTGTCGCGGGAAGCGATTCTGGATCAGCGCAACATGGGCATCTTCCTGCTGCACTCGGGGCAGATCGCTCTGTTGGCGATTCAGCCGGTCATGATCACGTTGCTGCTGGCCGCGCTGATCGGTCCGATCTCCCTGGGAGGGTGGCTGTTCGCGGCAGGCTCCATGGCGCCCAAGTTCAGTCGCATGAACCCCGGCGCTGGCCTGAAGCGGATGTTCTCGGCCAAGGCGCTGGTGGAGCTGCTCAAGGCCCTGGCCAAGTTCTTCATCGTATTGTTCGTGGCGCTGGCGGTGTTGTCGTCGGACATCGATGATCTGCTGCGCATCGCCCATGAACCCTTGGACATGGCGATCATCCATAGTCTGCAAGTGGTGGGCTGGAGCACATTGTGGATGGCTTGCGGGCTGATCATCATCGCTGCGGTCGACGTGCCGGTGCAGCTGTGGGAAAGCCACAAAAAGCTGTTGATGACCAAGCAGGAAATCCGTGACGAACACAAGGATCAGGAAGGGCGGCCGGAGGTCAAGCAACGCATTCGCCAGCTACAGCGCGAGATGTCGCAGCGGCGGATGATGGCCGCGATCCCTGATGCCGACGTGGTGATCACCAACCCGACTCACTACGCTGTGGCGCTCAAGTACGATCCGGAAAAGGGCGGGGCGCCGATGCTGATCGCCAAGGGTAGCGACTTCCTGGCCTTGAAGATTCGCGAAATAGCGGTGGCCAACGAAGTGCTGTTGCTGGAGTCGCCGGCCCTGGCGCGTTCGATCTACTACTCCACGGAACTGGATCAGGAAATTCCTGGCGGGCTGTATCTGGCGGTGGCTCAGGTACTGGCTTACGTCTACCAGATCCGCCAGTACCGCGCGGGCAAGGGCAAGCGGCCGGATCCGCTCAAGGACGATTTGCCGATTCCGCCGGATTTGCGGCGCGATTCCTGATCGGGGCGCCTTTGCGATGAATGTCAAAAGTCAGGGAATGGCTAGGATATTGTCGATAATCAGATTCGCTCCGTCAGGTTCGACTCGTGCGATCTTACTGATGCCTTTGTGCCCGAATTCTAGTTTTTTTGGCTTGTTTTCATTATCGTTCCCTGGCTCATTTACTTGGCCTATCTCCTTGTCGTTTTCGTCAAAAAAATAAGCGATGAAGCCTTTAAGGGTATTGATGAACAAAAGGCTGAAAGATGAGGCGTGAGGCATCTTCCATGTCGTAAAAATTTCAAGTACTTGCTGTTTCAATGATTGGGAGTTCATGTCACATACCCCCTGCTTGTGTAAAAGGATATGAGAGTCAAACAGGCACTGGGTGGGCTGTCTACTATCAGAAATTACAGATGGGTACTAAAATCCGACAAGCGGCTAGATGTAGGCCAGCCTGTTTAGTCAGGGGGATTGTTTCGAATTTCTGAGCGCGCTTTGTAGGTCAGGGTGGTACCCAGATACGCTCAAGAATGGTCTGCTGATTCTGTCGGATTTATGGCGTGCTTCTTGAGAGATGGATTAGCGGTGTTACCCCGCACTCCGTTTGCCCGGGAGTCCCGCATACCTGTTAGTTTTGACAGTAGACAGTCAGTGCCATCTAGCGCTGTCATACCCATGGGGTTTCACCCAATTTATATCCTTGCTGTGGCGTCTCTGATTGTTTGATACGAGTGTCAAGGATTGGTATCGCATCAGAGTCCTCGAGGAGGCAGTCATGGAAAATCTTGAATATCGGAAACTGCAAGGGATGGAAGTGGAGTTTGTGTCGGGGAGGTTGGAGGAAAATCTTCGCGAACGGGCGATCGGTTACACCGTTACTTTCAATTTGGTTCTGGATTTCACGCATTTTGTGCAGATGGCGAACGTCTACATTCCGGACTATTTGAAAGAGGCAACTAACGCGATTCGGCCCGAATTGGGAGGGCTGGCCTATCATAACAACTACCGTCCGTTTAATAGTGATGCCGGGACGATCGTCAACAACGCAAAGCTTTTCGAACTCTTCACGAATCGTGATTCATACATGGAGGGCTGGATCGGTGGGGAGATGGAAAGGCGATATAGCAAGCCGGAGTTCACAATAGTTGGTGACAAGTTGTCCATCACGGCACGACAGGACTTTCGCTGGGAAGACGAGGGGCGCCAGATCGAGATCAAAGATCTTGGGATTATCCCCTTTCATTGGGCGCTTACCCTGATAGAACAGCTCGAGAAAGAGTCTGAAAAACTGACGCCTGTTTCGAGGGTGACGCTCATGTACACCCAAGAAGAGTCCGTCGTAATCGACGGTGTCGAAATGCTCAAGGGCGTACGTTACATCAATGGCAAAGCATTGAGTTTTGGTCCAATCACTGACAAACAGGTGCTGACCGCGGGCTGACTTATCAAATGCTCTGTTGTTGCGGTTGCCGAGCACGGGAAACTGTGTCCGGCTGCGCAGTCGTCGTAAAACCCTTGCGGGGACTTTCGAGCGCGCGACCCCGGCTCGAACGCAGCCTCGCAGGCTTGGCAGCTGTTACAAAAGCCCAATAAATCCCTCTATTTTCCGCCTCTGCAAAAGTTGGAAGGCTTCTTGCAGTAGCCGCCCTGCGCCTGCTTCAGGCGTCAAAAGTTTGCGTTAAAGGAACGGGGAAAACCGGTGGATCGCTCTCAGTTAATCAGCAATGCCCGCACAAACATTGCCGACCTCAGTCGGGGCAATCTGGGTGTGCCGCTGTTGCTGCTGGTCATGCTGGCCATGATGATGTTGCCGGTGCCGCCGTTCCTGCTGGACGTGTTTTTCACCTTCAACATTGCCTTGTCCATCGTTGTGTTGCTGGTCTGCGTGTACGCCTTGCGGCCACTGGATTTTGCGGTGTTCCCGACCATTCTGCTGGTGGCGACGTTGTTGCGACTGGCGCTGAACGTGGCCTCGACGCGGGTGGTGATGCTCCACGGTCAGGACGGCCATGCCGCCGCCGGCAAGGTGATTCAGGCCTTCGGCGAAGTGGTGATCGGCGGTAACTACGTGGTCGGTATCGTGGTCTTCGCGATTTTGATGATCATCAACTTTGTCGTGGTGACCAAGGGCGCCGGGCGGATTTCCGAGGTGAGCGCGCGTTTCACCCTCGATGCGATGCCGGGCAAACAGATGGCCATCGATGCCGACTTGAACGCCGGCCTGATCGACCAGAACCAGGCAAAACTGCGCCGGATGGAAGTAGCTCAGGAGGCCGAGTTCTACGGTTCCATGGATGGTGCCAGCAAATTCGTGCGCGGTGACGCCATCGCCGGCCTGCTGATTCTGTTCATCAACCTGATCGGTGGCATGGCGGTCGGGATCTTCCAGCACGGCATGAGCTTCGGTGACGCCGGCAAGGTTTACGCGCTGTTGACCATTGGTGACGGTTTGGTGGCGCAATTGCCATCACTGCTGTTGTCGACCGCCGCGGCGATCATGGTGACCCGTGCTTCCGGCTCGGAAGACATGGGCAAGCAGATCGGTCGCCAGATGTTCGCCTCGCCAAAAGCCTTGGCGGTAGCCGCTGGCTTGATGGCGGTGATGGGCCTGGTGCCGGGCATGCCGCATGTCTCCTTTCTGTCCATGGCGGCCCTGGCGGCCGGTGGCGCTTACCTGTTCTGGAAGAAGCAGAACGCCGTCAAGGTTCAGGCCCTGCAAGAGGTCAAGCGTCAGCAGGAGCTGCTGCCGTCGCCGGCCCGAGCTCAGGAAACCAAGGAGCTTGGCTGGGATGACGTGACGCCGATCGACATGATCGGCCTGGAAGTCGGCTACCGCCTGATTCCGCTGGTGGACCGCAACCAGGGTGGTCAGTTGCTGGCGCGGATCAAGGGTGTGCGTAAAAAGCTCTCCCAGGACCTGGGCTTCCTGATGCCGACTGTGCATATCCGTGACAACCTCGACCTCGCACCCAGTGCCTATCGCCTGACCCTGATGGGCGTGATCCTGGCTGAAGCCGAGATTTACCCGGACCGGGAACTGGCGATCAACCCGGGGCAGGTCTACGGCACGCTCAACGGCATTACCGCCAAAGATCCGGCTTTTGGCCTGGAAGCGGTGTGGATCGAAATCAGCCAGCGCGCCCAGGCGCAATCCCTCGGTTACACCGTGGTCGATGCCAGTACGGTCGTGGCAACCCACTTGAACCAGATTCTGTACAAGCATTCCAGCGAGCTGATCGGCCACGAAGAAGTCCAGCAACTCATGCAATTGCTGGCCAAAAGCTCACCGAAGCTGGCTGAAGAACTGGTGCCGGGGGTGGTTTCGCTGTCGCAACTGCTCAAAGTCTTGCAGGCGTTGCTGGCCGAGCAGGTGCCGGTACGGGACATTCGCAGCATCGCCGAAGCCATCGCGAACAACGCTGCCAAGAGTCAAGATACTGCCGCTTTGGTGGCCGCGGTGCGTGTCGGCGTATCCCGTGCAATCGTGCAAAGCATTGTAGGCACTGAGTCGGAGCTGCCTGTGATCACCTTGGAGCCAAGGTTGGAACAAATATTGCTCAATAGTCTTCAGAAGGCAGGACAAGGCTCGGAAGAGGGTGTTCTGCTGGAGCCAAGCATGGCGGAGAAACTGCAACGCTCATTGATCGATGCGGCGCAGCGTCAGGAAATGCAAGGTCAACCGGTGATTCTGCTGGTGGCCGGTCCGGTTCGCGCGATGCTCTCGCGATTCGGTCGGCTGGCAGTCCCGGGCTTGCACGTGTTGGCTTACCAGGAAATTCCTGACAACAAGCAAGTGACCATCGTTGCGACAGTAGGGCCCAACGGCTGAGGTAGTGGTTTATGCAAGTTAAGCGTTTTTTCGCCGCCGATATGCGTCAGGCCATGAAACTGGTTCGTGATGAGCTGGGCGCCGATGCCGCCATCATTGGCAATCGCCGGATCGCCGGTGGTGTCGAGCTGACGGCTGCCCTGGATTACAAATTGTCGGCGCTGGCCCCGCGTGTCCCGAACATGGAACTCGAGGACGAGCTGCGCAAGACCCAGTCGCGGATCGTCACTGCCCAGGCCGAGCTGAGCCTGCGCGGCGATGGCGAGAGCGACAAGACCACCAATCGCCAGTTGTTCGCCGGCCTGCCGTTGACCGCCGCCGAACCGCTGATCGAGCCAACCTACGCCGAACCTCGTCGTGCAGCGCCGGCCCCTGCGCCAGCCTCCGGCGGTGTGGACCCGCGCGCCTTCGATTCGATGCGTTTCGAACTCAATAGCCTGCGTGAACTGATGGAAGTGCAGCTTGGCTCGCTGGCCTGGAATCAGCTGCAAGGCAGCCGTCCGGCTCAGGCCAATCTTTGGCGTCGTCTGCAGCGTATCGGCCTGTCCGGCCCGTTGTCGCGAGATCTGCTGGCGCTGATTACCGACATTGAAGAGCCTCGTCAGGCCTGGCGCATGTTGCTCGCGCACCTGGCGCGGATGATTGCCACCCCGGAAGTCGAGCCGCTGGAAGAGGGTGGTGTCATTGCCATGGTCGGCCCGGCCGGCATGGGCAAGACCACCACACTGGCCAAGCTCGCGGCCCGTTACGTGCTCAAGTACGGCGCGCAGAACATCGCGCTGGTGAGCATGGACAGCTATCGCATTGGTGCTCAGGAACAGCTCAAGACCTTGGGCCGGATCCTCAACGTGTCGGTGACCCACGTCGACCCGGGTCAATCCCTGGTGCAGGCGCTGGAACCATTGCTGCGCAAACGCGTGGTGCTGATCGATACCGCCGGCCTTCAGGCCAGCGATCCGGCCCTGCGCATGCAGCTCGAAAGCCTGGCCGGGCGCGGCATCAAATCAAAAAATTATCTGGTTCTGGCAACCACCAGCCAGAAACAGGTTCTAACTGCCGCTTATCACAGTTACAAACGCTGCGGCCTCGCCGGCTGCATCCTGACTAAACTGGATGAAACGGCAAGTCTTGGCGAGGTGTTGAGCCTGGCTATCAGTCATGAGTTGCCGGTGGCTTACCTGACCGATGGTCCGCGGATCCCGGATGATTTGCATCTGCCGCGCCGTCATCAACTGGTCAGTCGCGCCGTTAGCGTGCAAATGCAGGAAGAACCCAGCGAAGAAGCCATGGCTGACATGTTCGCTGATATTTACCACAGCCCGACCAAGCAGGTTGGCTGAGGTATTAATGAACATTTTTTGTACCTACATCGATGGTCTGCCATGCATTGTTCCGATGGTGAACGCGCAGCCAGTAATGTGGCCTCCGTCTAAGTAAGACAAGGTAAAGAAATAACATGGGCAGCATGCATCCCGTACAGGTGATCGCGGTGACCGGCGGCAAAGGTGGCGTCGGGAAGACTAACGTGTCAGTGAACTTGTCCCTGGCTCTAGCTGAGCTCGGCCGGCGCGTCATGCTGCTGGATGCCGATCTGGGGCTGGCGAACGTCGACGTTCTGTTGGGACTGACACCCAAACGCACACTCGCCGACGTGATCGAAGGCCGCTGTGAGCTGCGCGACGTGCTGTTGCAGGGGCCTGGCGGAATCCGCATTGTCCCGGCCGCGTCCGGCACCCAGAGCATGGTTCATCTGAGCCCGGCCCAGCACGCCGGCCTGATCCAGGCATTCAGTGACATCGGCGACAACCTCGACGTATTGGTGATCGACACCGCCGCGGGCATTGGGGACTCGGTAGTCAGCTTCGTACGCGCCGCGCAGGAAGTCTTGCTGGTGGTATGCGATGAGCCGACCTCGATCACCGACGCCTACGCGCTGATCAAACTGCTTAACCGCGATTACGGCATGAACCGCTTCCGCGTCCTGGCCAACATGGCGCAGAGCCCGCAGGAAGGGCGCAACCTGTTCGCCAAGTTGACCAAGGTCACGGATCGCTTCCTCGACGTCGCCTTACAATACGTCGGTGCGGTGCCTTACGACGAAAGCGTGCGCAAGGCTGTGCAGAAGCAGCGTGCGGTCTACGAAGCCTTTCCGCGTTCCAAGTGCGCCCTGGCGTTCAAGGCCATCGCGCAAAAAGTCGATACCTGGCCACTGCCGGCCAACCCGCGTGGGCACTTGGAGTTTTTCGTCGAGCGCCTCGTGCAACAAACGGCAGGACCTGTGCTATGACAGCCAGCGGTTACAACCTCTACAAGAAGTCGGCACGTGACGCGCAGTACGAGCTGATCGAGCGTTACGCGCCATTGGTCAAACGCATTGCCTACCACTTGCTGGCGCGTCTGCCGGCCAGTGTCCAGGTCGAAGACCTGATCCAGGCCGGGATGATCGGCCTGCTTGAAGTATCAACCAAATACGACGCCAGCAAAGGCGCGAGTTTCGAGACGTACGCGGGCATTCGAATCCGCGGCGCGATGCTCGATGAAGTGCGCAAGGGGGACTGGGCGCCACGTTCGGTCCACCGCAATACCCGCATGGTCAGCGACGCGATTCGCTCGATTGAAGCTAAAACCGGCCGTGACGCTAAAGATCACGAAGTTGCGGCCGAACTCCAATTGAGTCTCGACGATTATTACGGGATTTTGAACGACACCCTGGGCAGCCGGTTATTCAGTTTCGACGATCTGTTGCAGGACGGCGAACACGAAGGGCTGCATGAGGATGGCGCGAGTGCTCATCTCGAGCCGTCACGCGATCTGGAAGATGAACGCTTCCAGGCAGCGCTGGCGGACGCGATTGCCAATTTGCCGGAGCGTGAGCGACTGGTGTTGGCGCTGTACTACGACGAGGAGTTGAATCTCAAGGAAATCGGTGAGGTCCTGGGGGTCAGCGAGTCGCGGGTCAGCCAGTTACACAGCCAGTGCGCGGCCCGTTTGCGGGGGCGTTTGGGGGAGTGGCGAGCGCGCTGAAGGCAGTGTGGGGACACTGCGAATGGAGCCGGTGTGGGGTTGAACTGCACCGGTCTCGATCTGTTGTGCTCCAGACAGTCATTGAGTGCTTTGCCGGATTGATTGAAATGGCGCGTCCAGGTGCTGGGCGCGTTTAAGACTGCTTGGAGGTCGAATTGGACAAGAACATGAAAATCCTCATCGTTGATGACTTCTCAACGATGCGGCGGATCATAAAAAACCTGTTGCGTGACCTTGGGTTCACCAACACGGTCGAGGCTGACGATGGCACCACTGCCATTCCGGTTCTCAACAGCGGGAGCATCGACTTTCTGGTAACGGACTGGAACATGCCGGGCATGACCGGTATCGATCTGCTGCGTCACGTGCGCGCCGATGAAAAGCTCAAGCATCTGCCAGTGCTGATGGTGACCGCCGAAGCCAAGCGCGAGCAAATCATCGAAGCGGCCCAGGCCGGTGTTAACGGCTATGTGGTCAAACCCTTCACAGCCCAGGCGTTGAAAGAAAAAATCGAGAAGATTTTCGAACGCATCGGCTGATGTACTGCGCACGGGGGAGCTATGGAGCATAACGAATCTTCACAGGGCGATTTCGAGTCGACCCTGAAAAAACACGCGGTCGAACTGGTCGAAAGCCTTGAAAAAGGCAGGTTCGGCGACGCTGTGCAACTGATCCATGAGCTCAACCAGACCCGTGACCGCGGCCTGTATCAGGAAGTAGGCAAGCTCACCCGCGAGCTGCATAGCGCGATCGTCAATTTCCAGATTGACCCGCACATGCCGCAAGCCGAGGAAGTGTCTCAGATCACGGATGCCACCGAGCGCCTGTCCTATGTGGTCAAGCTGACCGAGGCCGCGGCCAACCGCACCATGGACCTGGTGGAAAACGCCACGCCGCTGATCAACAGCCTGAGCGACGAAGCTCAGGCGCTGAGCACGGATTGGGGGCGGTTCATGCGTCGCGAAGTCGGGGCTGAAGAGTTCCGCGAACTGGCCCGGCGGGTCGACGGTTTCCTGACACGCAGCAGTGAAGACAACCGCGTCGTGTCGAGCAACCTCAACGACATTTTGCTGGCCCAGGATTACCAGGACCTAACCGGTCAGGTGATCAAGCGTGTGACCCAACTGGTCACCGAAGTTGAAAGCAACCTGCTCAAGCTCGTACTCATGGCCAGCCAGGTAGACCGCTTTGCGGGTATCGAACATGACCGTGAAGCGATGCTGGCTGAAAAAGATCCGCAAAAACATCTCTCTCAGGGTGAAGGTCCGCAGATTCATGCCGATAAAAGAGAAGACGTTGTGTCCGGTCAGGACGATGTGGACGATTTGCTATCCAGTCTTGGATTTTAGTTTTCTGGGTTTTTAGACCTGTAGGAGCACCCCCTTAATGAGCTTCGGCGCCGATGAAGAGATCCTTCAGGATTTCCTGGTTGAGGCCGGCGAGATTCTAGAGCAACTGTCCGAGCAACTGGTCGAGCTGGAAAGCCGACCTGATGATGCGGACTTGCTCAATGCAATTTTTCGCGGTTTTCACACTGTAAAAGGGGGCGCCGGCTTCCTCCAGCTCAATGAGCTGGTGGAGTGCTGTCACATCGCCGAGAACGTGTTCGACATCCTGCGCAAGGGTGAGCGGCGCGTCGACTCGGAACTGATGGACGTGGTTCTCGAAGCGCTGGACGCGGTGAACAGCATGTTCAGCGAAGTCCGCGAACGCAGCCCGATCACGGCTGCCACGCCTGAATTGCTCGCGGCGCTGGCCCGTCTGGCCGAGCCGCAAATGGCTGATGAAGCTGCACCTGTCGCTGACGTGGTGCAAGAGCCTGCCGCCGAAAGTGAATCCGGTGACATCACCGATAACGAATTCGAACAGTTGCTGGACTCGCTGAACGCCGTCAAGGCTCAGGCCGAGGCGCCCGCCGTTGTTCCAGTGCCGGCGCCGACTGGCGATGCGGCAGCCAGCGACGAAATCACCGACGCCGAGTTCGAGTCGTTGCTCGATCAATTGCACGGCAAAGGCCAGTTCGCCCCCGATGCCGTGGCCGCCGCGCCTACCGCACCGGCGGCCCCGAAAGCGGCCGGCGACAGCTCCGACATCACCGACGACGAGTTCGAAGCACTGCTCGACCAGTTGCACGGCAAAGGCACCTTTGCGGTCGATGCTCTGGAATCGGCCATTGCTTCGGTTCCGACCCCGGCTGCGCCAACCGCCGCTGCGGCCGGCAGCGATCTGATCTCCGATCACGAGTTCGAATCGCTGCTCGACGAATTGCACGGCAAGGGCAAGTTCACTGAAGTGGGCACCGGTTCTGCCGCTTCTTCGGTAGCGGCCCCGGTTGCCAAGGCTGCGGCGCCAGCGCCCGTGGCCAAAGCGCCCGAGCCAAAAGCCGAAGCGCCGAAGCCTGCCGCCGCTGCTGCACCGGCGCCTGCTCGCGCCCCGGCCGCACCACCCGCGGAAAAACCGGCCAGTGAAGCCGAGACCACCGTGCGGGTCGATACCGCGCGTCTGGACGAAATCATGAACATGGTCGGCGAGTTGGTACTGGTGCGTAACCGCCTGGTCCGGCTGGGCCTCAACAGCGGCGACGAAGCCATGTCCAAGGCCGTGTCGAACCTCGACGTGGTCACGGCCGACCTGCAAACCGCGGTCATGAAGACCCGGATGCAGCCGATCAAGAAAGTCTTCGGGCGCTTCCCGCGCCTGGTTCGCGACCTGGCTCGCCAGCTCAAGAAAGAGATCAACCTGGAGCTGGTCGGCGAAGAAACCGACCTCGACAAGAACCTCGTCGAGGCTTTGGCCGACCCGTTGGTCCACTTGGTGCGCAACTCGGTCGACCACGGTATCGAAGAGCCGGCTGATCGCGAAGCGATGGGCAAGCCTCGCAGCGGCAAGGTGATTCTGTCCGCTGAACAGGAAGGCGACCACATCCTGCTGTCCATCTCCGATGACGGCAAGGGCATGGACGCTGATGTCCTGCGCGGTATCGCCGTGAAAAAAGGTTTGATGGACAAGGATGCGGCGGACCGTCTCAGCGAGTCCGATTGCTTCAACCTGATCTTCGCGCCGGGCTTCTCGACCAAGACCGAGATCTCCGACGTGTCCGGTCGTGGCGTGGGCATGGACGTGGTGAAGACCAAGATCGCCCAGCTCAACGGCACCATCAATATCTACTCGACCAAGGGCAAGGGCTCGAAGATCGTCATCAAGGTCCCGTTGACCCTGGCGATCATGCCGACGCTGATGGTCATGCTCGGCAACCAGGCGTTCGCGTTCCCGCTGGTGAACGTCAACGAGATCTTCCACCTCGACCTGTCGCGCACCAACGTGGTGGACGGCCAGGAAGTGGTGATCGTGCGGGACAAGGCGCTGCCCTTGTTCTACCTCAAGCGCTGGCTGGTCAGCTCCGCCGCTCACGAAGAGCAGCGCGAAGGCCATGTGGTGATCCTTTCGGTGGGCACTCAGCGAATCGGCTTCGTCGTCGATCAGTTGGTGGGCCAGGAAGAAGTGGTCATCAAGCCATTGGGCAAAATGCTCCAGGGAACCCCGGGCATGTCCGGCGCCACCATCACCGGTGACGGCCGCATTGCACTGATTCTCGATGTTCCGAGCATGCTCAAGCGTTACGCCGCACGGCGTATTTGATTCTGGGGGAGCGGGGCGCCAGAGCCTCGCCCCGTCTAACGGAGTGTTTATGGCAGTCAAAGTCCTGGTGGTGGACGATTCGGGGTTTTTCCGCCGCCGCGTCTCGGAAATTCTTGCAGCGGATTCAAATATCCAGGTCGTCGGTACGGCGACCAACGGAAAAGAGGCGATCGATCAGGCCCTGGCCCTCAAGCCAGACGTGATCACCATGGACTACGAGATGCCGATGATGGATGGCATCACGGCGGTGCGGCACATCATGCAGCGCTGCCCGACCCCGGTGTTGATGTTCTCTTCGCTGACCCACGAAGGCGCCCGGGTCACCCTCGATGCGCTGGACGCCGGCGCGGTGGACTTCCTGCCGAAGAATTTCGAAGACATCTCCCGTAACCCGGAGAAGGTCAAGCAACTGCTGTGCGAGAAGATTCTCAGCATCTCGCGCAGTAACCGTCGTGTCAGCGCCTACACTCCACCGGCACCGGTTGCTGCGCCAGCCCCGACGCCTGCACCTTCGAGCGTTGGCAGCTACGGCAGCAGCGCGCCTGCGCGTCCGGCACCGGCACCGATTGCGGCGCGCCCCCATGCAGCAGCTCCGTCATCTCCTGCGCCGAAACGCAAAGCCTACAAACTGGTCGCCATCGGCACCTCCACCGGTGGCCCGGTTGCACTGCAACGGGTCCTGACCCAGTTGCCTGCCAACTTCCCGGCACCGATCGTGTTGATCCAGCACATGCCGGCAGCCTTCACCAAGGCCTTCGCCGAGCGCCTGGACAAGCTGTGCCGCATCAGCGTCAAGGAAGCCGAGGATGGCGACATCCTGCGTCCGGGCCTGGCGCTGCTGGCACCGGGTGGCAAGCAGATGATGATCGACGGCCGTGGCGCGGTGAAAATCCTGCCGGGCGACGAGCGTCTGAACTACAAGCCGTGCGTGGACATCACCTTCGGTTCGGCGGCCAAATCCTACGGCGACAAAGTTCTGGCGGTGGTGCTGACCGGCATGGGCGCTGACGGTCGCGAAGGCGCGCGTCTGCTCAAGCAGGGCGGCAGTGCGATCTGGGCGCAGGATGAAGCCAGCTGCGTGATCTACGGCATGCCGATGGCCATCGTCAAAGCCGAGCTCGCGGACGCGGTGTACAGCCTCGACGACATCGGTCGGCATCTGGTTGAGGCTTGCATCTGATGGATGTACTCAGCCTTATCGGGATCATCATGGCGTTTGTCGCCATTATCGGCGGCAACTACCTTGAAGGCGGTCACCTCGGCGCTCTGGCCAACGGCCCGGCGGCGCTGATCGTACTCGGTGGCACCATCGGTGCCGCGCTGCTGCAATCGCCGATGAGTGCCTTCAAGCGTGCCATGCAGATTCTCGCCTGGATCCTGTTCCCGCCTCGCGTGGACCTGGCCGGTGGCATCGATCGCGTGGTCAACTGGAGTTTGACCGCCCGCAAGGAAGGTTTGCTCGGCCTGGAAGGGGTGGCCGACGCCGAACCCGACAGTTACTCGCGTAAAGGCCTGCAACTGCTGGTGGACGGCGCGGAACCGGAAGCGATCCGCAGCATTCTGGAAGTGGATTTCTACACCCAGGAAAGCCGCGATATCGAAGCCGCCAAAGTCTTTGAAAGCATGGGCGGCTACGCGCCGACCATCGGTATCATCGGTGCGGTGATGGGCCTGATCCACGTCATGGGCAACCTGGCCGATCCATCGCAACTGGGCAGCGGCATCGCCGTCGCCTTCGTCGCCACCATTTACGGCGTGGCCAGTGCCAACCTGGTGCTGCTGCCGATTGCCGCCAAGCTCAAGTCCATCGCGTTGCGACAGTCGCGCTATCGCGAAATGTTGCTGGAAGGGATCCTGTCGATCGCCGAAGGTGAAAACCCTCGCTCTATTGAGTTGAAGCTTCAGGGCTTTATGGATTGATGGGAGACATGGACCATGGCACGTCGCAGGCAACCTGAAGAACATGTGAACCATGAACGTTGGCTCGTTTCCTACGCCGACTTCATCACTTTGCTGTTCGCGTTCTTCGTGGTGATGTACTCGATCTCGTCGATCAACGAAGGCAAGTACAAGGTCATCTCCGAGGCGTTGATCGGGGTGTTTACCGACTCCGATCGCGCCCTCAAGCCGATTCCCATCGGTGAAGAGCGACCGCAGACCGTGACCCCGGCCAAGCCATTGGTCAAGGACAGCGAACAGATCGACGCCGGTATCGCCCAGGCCGCCAACGATCCGCTCAAAAGCATTGCCGATGACATCAGCGCGGCGTTCGGCGACTTGATCAGCTCCAATCAGATGACCGTGCGCGGCAATGAGTTGTGGGTCGAGATCGAACTCAATTCCAGCCTGTTGTTCGGCAGCGGCGACGCCATGCCCAGCGACATCGCGTTCAACATCATCGACAAGGTCGCCGCGATCCTCCGGCCATTCGACAACCCGATCCACGTCGAAGGCTTCACCGATGATCAACCGATCCGTACCGCGCAATACCCGACCAACTGGGAACTGTCCTCGGCCCGTTCGGCAAGCATCGTGCGGATGCTGGCGATGCAGGGTGTGAACCCTGGTCGTCTGGCATCGGTGGGATACGGCGAGTTCCAGCCGGTGGCCAACAACGCCACCGCCGAAGGTCGCGCGCGTAACCGTCGGGTGGTGCTGGTGGTGTCACGCAATCTCGATGTACGTCGCAGTCTCACCGGTACCGGAACGGCCCATGCACAACCGGATGCCGCATTGAAGCGGGCTGGCACACAAACTGCACCTACCCCGGTCAAGTCGCCGGGACGCGAGAGTGCCGTCAATTCTCCGTCACCCGCATTAATACGTTGAGCTATTTCTCGGTCGACGTTTTCGACCGGGAGGAACAATCCGAATGAGAGTCTGGGCAGTTGCCAATCAAAAGGGTGGTGTCGGTAAAACCACTTCCTCCATCGCTTTAGCCGGGTTGCTGGCAGAGGCGGGCAAGCGCGTGGTCGTGGTCGATCTCGATCCCCACGGCTCCATGACCAGCTACTTCGGTTACGACCCCGACAGCCTGGAACACAGCAGCTACGACCTGTTCCTGCACAAGGGCAGCGTGCCGCAAGGCTTGCCCGGTCAGTTGCTGATGCCCACCAGCGACGAACGCATTTCCCTGTTGCCGTCGAGCACCGCGCTGGCCACCCTTGAGCGCCAGTCGCCGGGCCAGAGTGGTTTGGGCCTGGTGATCGCCAAGAGCCTGGCGCAACTTTGGCAGGATTTCGATTACGCCGTGATCGACAGCCCGCCATTGCTCGGCGTGCTGATGGTCAATGCCTTGGCGGCCAGCCAGCAGTTGGTGATTCCGGTGCAGACCGAGCACCTGGCGGTCAAAGGTCTGGAACGCATGGTCAACACCTTGGCAATGATCAACCGCTCACGCAAACAGGCGCTGCCGTTCAACATCGTGCCGACCCTGTTCGACCGCCGCACCCAGGCTTCTCTCGGCACCCTGCGCGTGCTGCGCGACAAGTACCCGGAAGAAATCTGGCAAGGCTACATCCCGATCGACACCCGCCTGCGCGACGCGAGTCGGGCGGGGCTGACGCCTTCGCAATTCGACGGCAAGAGCCGTGGCGTTCTCGCCTACCGCGCACTGCTCAAGCATCTGCTCGCCCAGCAACTTGTTCCGCAGGTGGCTTGAGATGAGCCCGATTCCTACGATGGTATTCGCATGACCCGGCCGGTGAAGATCACCTCGCGCCCGCAATTGGCCCTTCAGTCTTATCTGGATGGCTTGCTGCAGGACGCGACCGAAGAGCTGATGCCTGAAGTCGAGGCGCTGCCCGAGGTTGTCGAGGCTGAAGCTGCCCTGGACGAGTTCCAGGCGGCGGTGCTCGAAGAGCAGGCGCGCGATGCGCAGAAGCCGGCAGTGGTCGCGGCCCCCGTTGTTGCGCCAGTGGTGAAGGCACCGGTGGCTGTGATCGAAGCACCGGCACCGATTCTGGCGCCTGTCTCGACCATTGCACCGCTGCTGCAAGCGTTGGTGCCGCCGGTGGTGGAAGTTCATCTGCCGCCGAGCAACACACCGCCGCCGGTGGAAACCGACGGTCGTCCGGCCTGGGCGGCCGAGCCGTTCGAATGCCTGTTGTTCGATGTCGCCGGGTTGACCCTGGCGGTGCCGCTGGTGTGCCTGGGCTCGATTTACTCTTTGGCCGGTCACGAGCTGACGCCGTTGTTCGGTCAGCCGGAATGGTTCCTGGGGATCCTGCCGAGCCAGGCCGGTAACCTGAAAGTGCTGGATACCGCTCGCTGGGTCATGCCGGACCGCTACCGCGATGATTTCCGCCAGGGCCTGCAATACGTGATTTCGGTTCAGGGCTATGAGTGGGGGCTGGCGGTGCATCAGGTCAGCCGCTCGTTGCGCCTGGACCCGAATGAAATCAAATGGAGAAGTCACCGGGGTCAGCGGCCATGGCTTGCCGGCACGGTGATTGAACACATGTGCGCCTTGCTCGATGTCGCCGAACTGGCCGAATTGATCGCCAGCGGCGGGGCGAAGCACATGGGCGGCAGTAAGCCGAGCCACAAACCGACATAAAAAACACGCATCGGCCTTCAAGTGCCGGTGCACTGAACACACACCGCCAGGGCGGTTTTTCGAGGGGTCTGGGTATGAATGACAAGGCGACGGCGGCAAAAGGTTCCGAAGATCCGATCCTGCAATGGGTCACCTTCAAACTGGACAATGAAACCTACGGCATCAACGTGATGCGCGTACAGGAAGTCCTGCGCTACACCGAAATCGCTCCGGTGCCGGGTGCCCCGAGCTACGTGCTGGGCATCATCAACCTGCGCGGCAACGTGGTCACCGTGATCGACACCCGCCAGCGTTTCGGCCTCGGTACGGTCGATGTCAGCGACAACACCCGTATCGTCATCATCGAAGCCGACAAGCAAGTGGTCGGGATCATGGTCGACAGCGTGGCTGAAGTGGTTTATCTGCGTCAGTCGGAAATCGAGACCGCGCCGAACGTCGGTAACGAAGAATCCGCCAAGTTCATTCAAGGCGTGTGCAACAAGAACAACGAATTGCTGATCCTGGTCGAGCTGGACAAGATGATGAGCGAAGAAGAATGGTCGGAACTGGAGAGTATCTGATTGATTCTTGAGGTGGCTGTCATTGTCCTGTTCCTTTTGTGGGCAGGCACGCTGGCGATGTTCCTGGCGTACATCCGCGCTCAAAGGCAGATCGCCGCACAACAGGCCCAGGGCGATGCGCTGCGTGATCAGCGCATCAAGGACCTGGCCAAGCGCGTCGACGACTACCAGAACGGCAACGTGCGCATGGGTGAAGACCTCCACGAACTGCGCGCGGTGGTCGGGCCGTTGCCGGACAAACTGGCGCAGCTGGAGCAGCGTGATCCGTCGAGCCTTTCATTCGCCCAGGCCGCGCGTCTGGTGGGGATGGGGGCCAGCGTCGATGAACTGACTCAGTCTTGCGGGTTGACCCAGGCTGAGGCGGAGTTGATGAGCAAGTTGCACAGAAACTGATTTGTGCAATTGCGTTGAGATCGCTATTCGCGAGCAAGTCCGCTCCCACAGTGGATCGGTGGTGGACACAAAATGCTTGAACACCACCAACCCTCTGTGGGAGCGGGCTTGCTCGCGAAGGCGTCCTCGAAACCTCAGTAATCATCCCCGCGCTCGGTGATATCTTTCTCCATCCTCGACGCCTGCGCATCGTGCCCCTCGGGAAACTTGCCCTTCAAATTCCACGCAAACGCAATGATCTCGGCAATCGTGCGATACAACTCCTCGGGAATACTCTCGCCCAATTCCATTCGCGCCAGCAGTTTCACCAGTTCGGCGTTCTCATAGATCGGCACTTCGTAATCCCGGGCAATCCGCAGAATTTCTTCAGCCAGTTCTTCGTCACCTTTGGCCGTGAGGGTAGGGGCGTGGCTGCCGTCGTATTTGAGGGCGATGGCCTGGCGCGGTGCGGTGGATTCGTTCATGCGGTTTCGTCGACCCAGCGTTGTTCGAGACGGGTTTGAGGGCCTTGTGGCGGTGTGCCGAGGTGGCAATCCAGATCGCCGACGTTCAGCCCGGAATCCAGCAGGCGCTGGCGCAGCGCGGCCAGATTGCTTTCGATCAGGCTCGCGGTGTACGGCCGTTCAGCCCACAACTGACTGGAGAGGCTGCCTTGGATCAGTTGGGCCTGAATCTGCAACGGCCCCAACGGTTCCATGTCGAACGCCAGCTCGACGCGCCATAGCGGTTGCTTGGGTTCGCGTTCATCGCGGCGTTCGCGCGGTTGTTCTTTTTCGGGGGCCTCTTCGCGCTGGAATTTGACCTGCAACGGCACGATGTCCTGCAGGTTGCGCATGGGGATTTCCAGTTGCCAGGTGCTCATCAACCGCCCGTCACTGGTGACGCCAGTCTGCTCAAGGCTCGACAGCTGATGACTTTGCAAGCGTGAAACTGCCGCCGCAGCCAGGCGCAGCAGGTGCTCGAGATCATTTTCGCCTTCGGCGCTTTGTAGCAGGCGCTCGGGCAGCGGAAAACTGGTCGGTGATGGCTTGGCGCTGACCTGCCCGAGCATGCCGAGAGCATTGCGCACGAAACTCGGCATGGCCTGGACCAGGGTGTTGGCGGCAATGATCGCATTGAGATTGGTGTTGGCCGGCAGGCCCGGCGTCAGTTGGGCGATCAGCTTGAGCAAGTCGCCTTTCATGTCCGGCGTCAGCGTCGGGTTTTGCCCGGTCAGCAGTTTCGCTTCGAGGAACAGGCCACTGTTGGCCAGTGCCTGGGCCAGGCCTTTGGGCGTACTCAGTTGCTGGACGTCCGGCAGGCCGGCGAGCAGTTTGTCCACGGCGGCGCGCAGGTCGGTGGAGGTCTGATCCGATGGTGGCAGGTTTTGCAGGACTTTGATCAAGCCATCCAGGGAGCCCTGGCGACTTTGCTGGCTGACCAGTTGTTGGGTTACCGCCAACTGTTCCTGACGGCTGCTCAGCGGCACGAATTTCAGGGTCTGGGTGTCCTGCACCAGGGCGCTCAGCAAGGTGCCGATGCGCAGCGGCGTCGGGCTGTCGATGCTCAACGTGCTGCCGCTCAGCGCGGTGTTGAGCAGGCTCACCATCGAGCGAAACACCGTCGGCTGGCCCGGCACCTGCGGCATCACTTGAGAGGTCAGCACTTTGCCTTGCAGCAAGGTGCCAACCGGCAGTTGCGAGGTGTCGATACGGGTGAGGGTGGCGACGCTGGAGGCGATCGCCTGTTGCACCGTGACTGCCAGATTGCCCGCCGACGGTTGGGTAACCGTCAGGCTGGCGCCCTGGGGCAGCGGCTGAGTGCTGGTGGCTTGGACCGTGGTCTGACGGCCGCTGTCGAGGGTGACCTTGAGCAACAGTTGAAAGGTTTGATCCGCCTGTTTGAGCGACAGCACTTCGGCCTTGGCGGTCTGACCGGCCGTGATCAGGCCCTCCATCGGCGTCAGCAGCTTGAGCAACTCGCCGCTGACCACCAATGGGCGCGAAGTCGCCGGGGTGGTTGGCGGGAGCGGGAGGATGTTCATTTCGCCTGTCATACGCGGACACAACCTGAGGAAATTGCACTCTTGAGAGTGAGACACGGCATGTATAATGCCGCCCGTCTTCCGCTGAGTGGCGAAAACATTGCAATTGATTGACGCAGCTCTCTAGAACAAGCCGTCATTGCATCTATGCTGCATCTCTTTAACGGCCGCGCCAGAGCCGACTTGAACCGCATAAGGCCCTTGAACCCTTGACCAGTCCTGTCCTGCAAACCGTTGCCCTTGCCTGTGAGCGAGACCTTCGGCTGCTCTTCGAAAATCTCGAATTGCGACTGGCCAGTGGCGAAATGTTACAGATCAGCGGCCCCAACGGCAGTGGCAAGACCAGCCTGTTACGTCTGCTTTGCGGCTTGATGCACCCGACCGCCGGTCAAGTGTTGCTCAACGGCCAGCCGCTGAACGAACAACGCAGCGAACTGGCGCGTAACCTGCTGTGGATCGGCCATGCCGCCGGGATCAAGGATCTGCTGACCCCCGAGGAAAACCTCAGTTGGCTCTGTGCCTTGCACCATCCGGCCTCCCATGAGGCGATCTGGCAAGCACTGGCGGCGGTGGGGCTGCGCGGTTTCGAGGATGTTCCCTGTCACACCCTGTCTGCCGGCCAGCAACGTCGTGTGGCGTTGGCGCGGTTGTACCTGGACAGCCCGCCGCTGTGGATTCTCGACGAGCCGTTCACCGCGCTCGACAAACAAGGCGTGGCGCAACTCGAAGAACACCTGGCCGCACACTGTGAGCGCGGCGGCATGGTGGTGCTGACCACTCACCACACGCTGAGCCGGATGCCGGCCGGCTATCGCGACATTGATTTGGGGAACTGGGCCGTATGAGTGTTTTCGGCCTGTTGGTCGCCCGTGAGGCCCGTTTGCTGTTCCGCCGTCCCGCCGAATTGGCGAACCCGTTGGTATTTTTCGCCATCGTCGTCTCCTTGTTCCCGCTGGCGGTCGGCCCCGAGACTCAATTGTTGCAAACCTTGTCTCCGGGACTGGTCTGGGTAGCGGCGCTTTTATCGGTCTTACTCTCGCTGGACGGGCTTTTCCGCAGTGATTTCGAAGACGGATCCCTCGAGCAGTGGGTCCTTTCGTCGCACCCCCTGCCTCTTCTGGTGCTGGCCAAGGTGCTGGCACACTGGGCCTTTTCCGGCCTGGCACTGGTTTTGCTCGCACCGTTGCTGGCATTGATGCTCGGTTTGCCTGCCGCCTGTCTGCCGGTGTTGCTGCTTTCTTTATTGCTGGGTACACCGGTACTGAGCCTGCTCGGTGCGGTGGGCGCGGCGCTGACGGTAGGATTGAAGCGTGGTGGTCTGTTGCTGGCGCTGCTGATTCTGCCGCTGTACATCCCGGTGTTGATCCTCGGCAGTGGCGCCTTGCAGGCGGCCTTGCAGGGCATGCCGGCGACCGGTTATCTCTTGTGGCTTGGTAGCCTGACCGCCCTGGCGATAACCCTGACACCTTTTGCAATAGCTGCTGGCCTGAAGATCAGTGTCGGCGAATAATAATGAGGCCTGGTTATTTTTTAACCACTTCTTTTGAAGAAAGGCCAACCCTTTGGCTGTTTCGTGATAACGAACAGCAACCGTGATGGAAACAGCAATGAACTGGACCTGGTTTCATAAGCTCGGCTCGCCCAAATGGTTTTACGGCATCAGTGGCAAATTGCTGCCCTGGCTGAGCGTCGCGGCGTTGCTGCTGATCAGCGTCGGCGTGGTCTGGGGCCTGGCCTTCGCACCGCCGGACTACCAGCAAGGCAACAGCTTTCGAATCATCTATATCCACGTTCCCGCCGCCATGCTGGCGCAGTCGATCTACGTGATGCTGGCCGTGTGCGGCGTTGTCGGGCTGGTGTGGAAAATGAAGCTGGCCGACGTCGCCCTGCAATGCGCCGCCCCGGTCGGTGCCTGGATGACCGCGGTGGCGCTGGTTACCGGCGCGATCTGGGGCAAACCGACCTGGGGTTCGTGGTGGGTCTGGGATGCGCGACTTACGTCCATGTTGATTCTGCTGTTTCTGTACTTCGGTCTTATTGCGCTGGGCAACGCCATCAGCAATCGTGACAGCGCGGCCAAGGCTTGCGCGGTGCTGGCCATTGTCGGCGTGATCAACATCCCGATCATCAAATACTCGGTGGAGTGGTGGAACACCCTGCACCAGGGCGCGACCTTCACCCTCACCGAAAAACCGGCGATGCCTGCCGAGATGTGGCTGCCGCTGCTGCTGACGGTGTTGGGTTTCTACTGTTTCTTCGGCGCAGTGCTGTTGCTGCGCATGCGCCTTGAAGTGCTCAAGCGCGAAGCCCGGGCGAGTTGGGTGAAATCCGAAGTACAGAACAGTCTGGAGGCTGCTCGATGAGTTTCGCTTCATTCGGCGACTTTCTCGCCATGGGCCATCACGGCCTGTATGTCTGGTCAGCCTATGGCATAAGCCTGGCCGTGCTGGCCCTTAACGTGGCGGCGCCGATCCTGGCCCGCAAGCGGTATCTGCAACAAGAGGCGCGACGTCTGCGCCGGGAGAACGACCAGTGAATCCGCTGCGTAAAAAGCGTCTTGTCATCATTTTCGCGATCCTGGTGGGTGTCGGCGCTGCTGTCGGCCTGGCCCTGAGCGCCCTGCAGCAGAACATCAATCTGTTTTACACCCCGACCCAGATCGCCAACGGCGAAGCGCCGCAAGACACGCGCATCCGCGCCGGCGGCATGGTCGAAAAAGGTTCGCTGCAACGTTCCGGCGACTCCCTGGATGTGAAATTCATCGTCACCGACTTCAACAAATCCGTGACCATCAGCTACCGCGGCATTCTTCCGGACCTGTTCCGCGAAGGGCAGGGCATCGTTGCCCTCGGCAAGCTCAACGCTGACGGTGTAGTGGTGGCCGACGAAGTGCTGGCCAAGCACGACGAGAAGTACATGCCGCCGGAAGTGACCAAGGCGTTGAAAGACAGTGGTCAGTCGGCACCGACTCCCGCGAAAGAGGGTTAATTGATGACTTCCGCTCTCTATGGTTCAGGGCTGTTCATCCCCGAACTCGGCCACCTGGCCATGATCCTGGCGTTGTGTCTCGCGCTGGTGCAGGCCGTGGTGCCGTTGCTCGGTGCCTGGCGCGGCGACCGTTTGTGGATGAGCCTGGCCCAGCCGGCCGCGTGGGGGCAATTCGCGTTTCTGCTGTTCGCCTTCGGTTGCCTGACTTATGCATTCATGGCGGACGACTTCTCCGTCGCTTATGTGGCCAGCAACTCCAACAGCGCGCTGCCGTGGTACTACAAATTCAGCGCCGTGTGGGGCGCTCACGAAGGGTCGTTGCTGCTGTGGGCGCTGATCCTCGGTGGCTGGACTTTCGCAGTGTCGGTGTTCTCCCGGCAGTTGCCGCAAGTGATGCTGGCCCGGGTGCTGGCGGTGATGGGCATGATCAGCACCGGTTTCCTGCTGTTCCTGATCCTGACCTCCAACCCGTTCACCCGGATCCTGCCGCAGATGCCGGCGGACGGGCGCGACCTCAACCCATTGCTGCAAGACATCGGCCTGATCGTTCACCCGCCGATGCTGTACATGGGTTACGTCGGTTTCTCCGTGGCCTTCGCCTTTGCCATCGCCGCGCTGCTGGGCGGTCGGCTCGATGCGGCGTGGGCGCGCTGGTCCCGTCCGTGGACCATCGTCGCCTGGGCTTTCCTCGGTATCGGTATCACGTTGGGCTCCTGGTGGGCCTACTACGAACTCGGCTGGGGTGGCTGGTGGTTCTGGGACCCGGTGGAAAACGCCTCCTTCATGCCTTGGCTGGTGGGCACCGCGCTGATTCACTCGTTGGCGGTCACGGAAAAACGTGGCGTGTTCAAGAGCTGGACCGTGTTGCTGGCCATCGCCGCGTTCTCTTTGAGCCTGCTGGGGACTTTCCTGGTGCGTTCCGGCGTGCTGACTTCGGTTCATGCTTTTGCCTCCGATCCTGCGCGTGGCGTGTTCATCCTGATTTTCCTGCTGTTTGTGGTCGGTGGTTCGCTGACGCTGTTCGCCCTGCGCGCCCCGGTGGTCAAGAGCCATGTCGGCTTCAACCTGTGGTCCCGGGAAACCCTGTTGCTGGGCAACAACCTGGTGCTGGTGGTGGCGGCTTCGATGATCCTGCTCGGCACCTTGTACCCGCTGATTCTCGATGCGATGACCGGCGCCAAGTTGTCGGTCGGCCCGCCGTACTTCAACGCGCTGTTCATTCCGTTGATGGCGATACTGATGGTGGTGATGGCGGTCGGCATGCTGGTGCGCTGGAAAGACACCCCGGTCAAATGGCTGATGAGCATGCTGACCCCGGTATTACTCGGCAGCGCCGCGCTGGCCGTGGTGGCGGGCGTTGCTTACGGCGATTTCAACTGGGCGGTGCTGGCGACCTTCATGCTTGCCGCCTGGGTATTGCTGGCCGGTGTGCGGGACATTTTCGACAAGACCCGTCACAAGGGCCTGATCAAAGGCCTGCCGACCCTGACCCGCAGCTATTGGGGCATGCAGATCGCGCATTTGGGCATTGCCGTGTGCGCCCTGGGCGTCGTGTTGTCGAGCCAGAACAGTGCCGAGCGTGATCTGCGTCTGGCGCCGGGCGAGTCCATGAGCCTGGCCGGTTATCAGTTTGTGTTCGAAGGCGCCAAGCACTTCGAAGGCCCGAACTTCACCTCCGACAAGGGCACCGTACGGGTGATCCGCGACGGCAAGGAAGTCAGCGTGCTGCACCCGGAAAAGCGCCTGTACACCGTGCAAAGCTCGATGATGACCGAGGCCGGGATCGACGCCGGTTTCACCCGTGACCTGTACGTCGCACTGGGCGAGCCGTTGGGCGAGGGCGCCTGGGCGGTTCGCGTGCACGTCAAACCGTTCGTGCGCTGGATCTGGTTCGGTGGGCTGCTCACAGGTGTAGGCGGGTTGTTGGCGGCGCTGGATCGTCGTTATCGAGTCAAGGTAAAAAGCCGCGTGCGTGAAGCGCTCGGCATGACGGGAGCCACTGCATGAGACGTTGGTTGTTGCTGTTGCCGCTGGCGATTTTTCTGGTGGTTGCTGTTTTCCTGTATCGGGGTCTGTACCTGAACCCGGCCGAGCTGCCCTCGGCGATGATCGACAAACCGTTCCCGGAGTTTTCCCTGCCCTCGGTGCAGGGCGACAAAACCCTGACCAAAGCGGACATCCTGGGTAAACCGGCACTGGTCAATGTGTGGGGCACCTGGTGCATTTCCTGCCGGGTCGAGCACCCGGTGTTGAACAAACTGGCCGAGAAGGGCGTGGTGATCTACGGCATCAACTACAAGGACACCAATGCAGACGCCTTGAAGTGGCTGGCCGAGTTCCACAACCCGTATCAACTGGACATTCGTGACGATGAGGGCACCCTGGGCCTGAACCTCGGCGTGTATGGCGCACCGGAAACCTTCTTCATCGACGCTAAGGGCATCATCCGCGACAAGTTCGTCGGGGTGATCGACGAGCAAGTCTGGCGCGAAAAACTGGCGGCCAAGTATCAGGCGCTGGTCGACGAGGCCAAGCCATGAAGCGCTGGATTGCCGCCGCCGTGCTGGGATTGAGCATGGCCGGCGTGGCCCACGCGGCCATCGATACCTATGAGTTCGCCAAAGAAGGCGATCGCGAACGTTTTCGCGAGCTGACCAAGGAACTGCGTTGCCCCAAGTGCCAGAATCAGGACATCGCCGATTCCAACGCACCGATCGCCGCCGACCTGCGCAAAGAGATTTTCCGCATGCTCGGCGAGGGCAAGGACAACCAGCAGATCATCGACTTCATGGTCGACCGCTACGGTGATTTCGTCCGCTACAAACCTGCCCTCAATGCCAAGACCGCATTGCTCTGGTTCGGCCCGGCCGGCCTGCTGCTGGGCGGTTTTGTGATCATCGCCGTGATCGTCCGCCGTCGTCGCGTGCAACGCGCTGACAGCCCGGACACGCTTTCTTTTGATGAGCGCGAGCGCCTCGACCACCTGTTGGATAAAACCAAGCATGATTGATTTCTGGCTCGCTGCAGGCCTGCTGCTTCTGGTAGCCCTGAGTTTTTTGCTGATCCCCGTTCTGCGCGGTCGTCGCGCCCAGCTTGAAGAGGATCGTACGGCGCTCAACGTCGCGCTTTATCAGGAACGCGTGGCTGAGTTGCAGACTCAGCAGGAAGAGGGCGTGCTCAACGCCGAACAAATGGACGCCGGTCGCGCTGAAGCGGCCCGTGAACTGCTGGCCGACACCGAAGGCGTCGAGGCCCCGCGGGTGTCACGTCTGGGCAAGCCGTTGCCATTGCTGGCGGCGATTCTGGTGCCCGTGTTGGGCCTTGGGCTGTACCTGCATTTCGGTGCCAGCGACAAAGTCGAGCTGACTCGCGAGTTCGCCCAGGCACCGCAGTCGATGGAAGAGATGACCCGTCGCCTGGAGCGTGCGGTGGCGGCCCAACCGGATTCCGCCGAAGGCCTGTACTTCCTCGGCCGTACTTACATGGCTCAGGACCGCCCTGGCGATGCGGCGAAAATCTTCGAACGTACCGTGAACCTGGCCGGTCGCCAGCCGGAACTGCTCGGGCAGTGGGCTCAGGCCCAATACTTCGCCGATGGCAAGAAGTGGTCGGACAAGGTCCAGGCCCTGACTGACGAAGCACTGAAAGCCGATCCGAAGGAAGTCACCAGCCTTGGGTTGCTGGGCATTGCGGCCTTTGAAGGCGAGCGTTATCAGGACGCCATTGACTACTGGAATCGCCTGCTGGTGCAACTGCCCCCGGATGACCAATCCCGTGTAGCGCTGCAAGGCGGCATCGCTCGGGCCGCCGAGAAGCTTGAAGCCAGCGGCGGCAAGGTGGCTCAGGCGCCTGCGGCCAAAGCTGCAGCAATGCTCAAGGTGCATGTTGATCTGGCACCGGACTTGAAAGCCAAGGTTCAGCCCGGCGACAGCGTGTTCATCTTCGCCCGCGCCATCTCTGGCCCACCCGCACCGCTGGCCGCCAAGCGTCTGACGGTCGCCGACTTGCCGGCGACCGTCGAGCTGGGCGATGCCGATGCAATGATGCCCCAGTTGAAACTGTCGAACTTCCCCGAAGTCCAACTGGTTGCGCGTATCTCGCGCGCCGGCCAACCAACAGCCGGCGAATGGATCGGTCGCAGCCAACCTTTGGCCACCAGCACCACCGCGCCACAAAAACTGACCATCGACAGCCCGGATAAATAACAGGAAACGCCACCATGACCGCCTTCGCTCGTATCACTCTCCTCAGCATGATGGTTTTGGGGCTAAGCGCGTGTGCGGTCCAGGAGTACGAACCCGAACGGTTGCCGCCAATCCCGCCCTCGCAGCCGAGCACCAAACCGACCACACCGAGCAAACCGGTCACGCCGAGCAAACCATCGAAGCCGGTGCCACGCACCTCCGCCAGCTTCGCCCCGCCCCCGGGGGGCAACAGCCATTGGGATGCGAAGCTCGGCGTTTACGTCCTCGACAACCAGACCAACACCTTCTACCGCCAGCGCACCTACTACCGCTGGGACAACGGCTGGAGCCGCTCGATCAGCCCGAACGGGCCATGGGAAGAGACAGACATCCATGGCGTACCGGGTGGGTTGGGCAGACAATTCGGGCAGTGAATGGAAACGGCGATCTGAGGATCGCCGTTTTGCTTTTTGGCATTTGAAAAGATCTTGATTGAGCGATTCAACTGCAGTGCCAGGAACTTGAAAGTGTTCTGAGCGCGTGAGTCACATCAGAAAATCTCTCAAGGGAGCGGGGTACAAAACACATGCGTCATATACAGCGGTAAAAGGGGAGTGCCTCACTCGTATCCTGTCCTTAACGCTTGTGCTTGCTCGGCGAGAAGAGTCATTGCTTGCTCGCTGGCTATGTCGCGCTGGGTTTTATAGTCCATCAAATCGGTAAAGCGCACACGTCGGTGCTTGCCGGTTTTGTGGTAGGACAACTCACCGGACTCCAGCAGTTTGATCAGGTGCGGGCGTGAGACATTGAGCAAGTCCGCCGCTTCCTGGGTGGTCAGTTCAGCGTGTACCGGGACCACTTTGACGGCGTTGCCTGCAGCGAGCTCTGCCAGGATGTCGACAAGCAACCGAAGCGCTGAGGTGGGAAGTTCGACGCTGTGTGCTTCATTCTGCTCATCGAAAATCTGGATATGCTGAGTTTCGAATTGGGTGGCGAGGTAGGCAGCCAAGGTGCGCTGACCTTCGATAGCGGCCTGGACCTCACGCTCCATGGGCAGGTTAAGGGGGGGATGGATAACTGGTGACATGATGCTTTCCAATATTCTGAATAATCGATATTGGAAGGCTATTCGAATCAAACGAAAATCGCAATAAACGAAACGACCGGCTTTTCAGCTCCTTATGCAGTCGCGTTAGTGCTGGAGATCGGGTGTGTAGGCTTGCTCGCGAAGGCGGTGTGACATTTAGCAGAAATGTCGACTGACCTGACGCTTTCGCGGGCAATCCCGCTCACACAGGGACTTACGTTTGTTCACGATGTTTCTAACGTTGTTACGCCGTCGCCAGTGCAGGCTTCTCCGAAGCACTCAAAAACCGCAACAACGCCAGCAACGGAAACACGCTGCCGACAATCACGATCCACAACCAGCCGCCCTGTTCGTACACCGCACTGGCCACCGATGAGCCGAACGCGCCGCCGATGAAGATGCTGGTCATGTACAGCGCATTCAGACGACCGCGGCTTTTGGCGTCGAGGGTGTAAACCGCGCGTTGGCCGAGGACCATGTTCATCTGCACGCAGAAATCCAGCACCACGCCCGTCACGGCCAGGCCGATGACGCTGTAGGCCGGGTGGATGAAGGCCGGCAGGAAGCTCAGGCTGGCGAACAGCATGGCCAGTAGCGAGGCGTTGCGGGTGTGTCCTGCATCGGCCAGCCGACCGGCGATGGGCGCGGCAATCGCGCCGATGGCTCCGACCAGGGCGAAGATCGCGATCTGGGTTTGCGACAAGCCATGATTGCGCGTCAGTTCCAGCGGCACGGCGGTCCAGAACAGGCTGAAGGTGGCGAACATACAGGCTTGGTAAAAGGCCCGCTGACGCAAAACCGGTTGTTGGCGCAACAGCGTCCAGAGCGAACCCAGTAACTGGCCATAGGAGGCGCTGTGATCAGGCTGGCGCTTGGGCACCGTCAGGGCCAGCACGATGCTGATCGCTGCCATCAACACTGCGGCGATGACGAACATCGCGCGCCAGCCGAAGTGGTCGGCCACTACGCTGGACACCGGCCGGGCCAGCAGAATCCCCAGCAGCAGGCCGCCCATGATCCCGCCAACCACGCGGCCGCGCGACGCTTCCGGCGTCAGGTGGGCGGCCAGCGGAATCAGGATCTGTACCGACACCGAACTGAACCCCACCAACAACGAGACCAGCAGAAAAACATTCGGCTGATCGGTGAACGCCGCGCCCAGCAGACTGGCAATCGCCACCACGGTGGTGATGATCATCAAGCGGCGGTTTTCCAGCAGGTCACCCAGCGGCACCAGGAAAAACAGACCCAGCGCATAACCAATCTGCGTCAGCGAAACGATCAGGCTGGCCATGGTGTCGGTCAGGCCGATGTCCGGCGCGATCAGGCCGATGATCGGCTGGGCGTAGTAGATGTTGGCGACGATCGCGCCACAACAGAAGGCAAAGAGCAGCACCATCCCTCGGGTCATTGTCGCGGTACCGTGGGGCACCTGAGTCGCTGGATTCATAATGTAGCTCGCTGAACAAGAAGAAGTGCGCAGAGGCTAAACGGCTGGCTAGAGCGGCGGAAGAGGGTTTGGAGTGATAGTCATCATTCCTTTGCGCAATGAGTGACGCCCATGAGCAGTCTGCGATGAATCTGTGCCCGACCATCGGGATCCGATGATACATTCACTGTTCTTCGATAGCGTGCTTATGTTCTCTTTCGTTCCATAAACCGGAAGGCACTTCAACATGAATGCGATGTTCCGTCACCTGATCCGCGGTGCTTCAGTGGTTACCTTGATCAGCTTGTTTACGGCTGGTCTTGTTCAGGCCGGCGACGCACCGGGGATGCGTATCGGTGTGCGCGGCGAGATCACTGGTGTCAGCGCCGACGTGTTGAAAGTCCACGTCAGCAGCGGCGAAAACGTGGTGATCAACCTGACCAAAGACACCAAAATCCGCGCCGTCACCCTGGCCAACATCGAAGACATCAAACCCGGCAGTTACATCGGCTCGGCCGCCGTGCCCCAGGAAGACGGCACTCTCAAAGCCCTGGAAGTCCATGTCTTCCCGCCGGAACTGGCCGGCAGCGGCGACGGCCATCGGCCTTTTGATCTGGTCAAGGGCAGCAGCATGACCAACGGCAGCGTGGGTGATCTGGTGGTCAGCAACGGCCGGGTTCTGACCGTTAACTACAAGGGCGGTCAGCAGAGGATTCTGGTGCCGGAAGATGTGCCGATCGTCAATCTGATGCCGGGCAGTCGCAGCCTGCTGAAGGTGGGCGTGAAGATCGTGACGTTCGTGACCCAGAGTGCCGACGGGGCGCTCACCGCCCAATCGATTGCAGCCGGCAAGGACGGCGTAACCCCACCGATGTAGGGTAATGCCAGTCAGTCAAGGCGTAGAACCTGTGGGAGCGTGGCTTGCCCGCGAAGAACGATGACGCGTAATACCTGAAAAACCACGGTGCATTCTTCACGGGCAAACCACATTCCCACAGGATTGTCGTCGCTCAAGTTTTTCATTGAGCTCAGGAATTACTGACCGCTGTAAATCTGATCGAAAACCCCGCCATCATTGAAGTGGGTCTTCTGCACAGTGCGCCAGTCACCAAAGGTCTTCTCCACCGACAGGAAATCCACTTTCGGGAAACGATCGGTGTACTTCGCCAACACCGCCGGATCACGCGGTCGCAGGTAATTGGCGGCGGCAATTTCCTGACCTTCCGGGGACCACAGGTATTTCAGATATTCCTCGGCAGCGGCGCGAGTGCCTTTCTTCTCGACGACTTTGTCGACCACCGACACCGGCGGCTCGGCTTCAGCGGAAACACTCGGGTAAATCACTTCGAACTGATCACGACCAAACTCGCGAGCAATCATTTCCGCTTCGTTTTCGAAGGTCACCAGCACGTCGCCGATCTGGTTGGTCATGAAAGTAGTCGTGGCGGCGCGGCCACCGGTATCCAGCACCGGCGCTTGTTTGAACAGTTTGCCGACGAAGGCTTTTGCCTTGTTTTCGTCACCGCCGTTTTTCAGCACATAGCCCCAGGCCGAGAGGTAGGTGTAGCGGCCGTTGCCCGAGGTTTTCGGGTTGGGGACGATCACCTGTACGCCGTCCTTGAGCAGGTCCGGCCAGTCTTTCAGGGCTTTGGGGTTGCCTTTGCGCACGATGAACACAGTGGCCGAGGTGAATGGCGCGCTGTTGTTCGGCAGGCGCGTGACCCAGTTGTCCGGGACCAGTTTGCCATTGTCCGCCAGGGCGTTGATGTCGGTGGCCATGTTCATGGTGATGACGTCAGCCGGCAGGCCGTCGATCACTGAACGCGCCTGTTTGCTGGAGCCGCCGAAGGACATCTGCAGCGTGATGTTTTCGTTGTGCTCGGCTTGCCAGTGTTTCTGGAAGGCAGCGTTGTAGTCCTTGTAGAAATCTCGCATCACGTCGTAGGAAACGTTCAGCAGGGTCGGTGCAGCCTGAGCCACGCCGCTCAAGGCCAGGCCAGCGGCCAGAAGTGAGGCGCCAAAGAGTTTTTTCACTGCGCATTCCTTGTGTTATCAAATATGTTCTTTGGAAAGTATTGGCAATTTGCCAGCGACTATAGCCGGACTCGCATAGTCGTTTAAAGATTAAAAAACACTTTGCTTATTCCATTTTCTTGAACAGCGCATTGCCACAACGAGAGCAGAACGCCGCGCTGTGTTCGTGGCTGTTTTTCTTGCAGATCGGGCAATCGTGTTGCAGTTGTTCACCACGCATGGCGTTGGCCAGTTCCGCGGTAAAGATCCCCGTCGGCACGGCGATGATCGAGTAACCGGTGATCATCACCAGGGATGAAATCACCTGTCCCAGCGGCGTCTTCGGCACGATGTCGCCAAAACCCACGGTGGTCAGCGTCACGATAGCCCAATAGATCCCTTTGGGAATGCTGGTGAAGCCGTGCTCCGGGCCTTCGATCACGTACATCAAGGTGCCGAACACCGTCACCAGGGTGCTGACGCTGAGCAGAAACACCACGATCTTCTGCTTGCTGCCGCGCAACGCCGACATCAAATAGTTGGCTTGTTTCAGATACGGGCTGAGCTTGAGCACGCGGAAAATCCGCAACATCCGAATGATCCGGATGATCAGCAGGTACTGCGCATCGCTGTAATACAGGGCGAGGATGCCGGGTACGATCGCCAGCAAATCCACCAACCCATAGAAGCTGAAGGCGTAACGCAAGGGTTTCGGCGAGCAGTACAGGCGCAGGCCATATTCGATGACGAAAATGACGGTGAAGCCCCATTCGATGTACGCCAGCACGTCGGCGTAGTTCTGGTGAACGCTGTCGATGCTGTCCAGCACCACGATCACCAGGCTGGCGAGGATGATCAGCAACAGCGTGCTGTCAAAGCGCCGTCCAGCCACTGTGTCGCTCTGGAAAATCATGACGTAGAGGCGATGGCGCCAGTCGTTGTTGTTTTCCATAAGGTCGTGCCCAAGCCGAAAATGAGAGAAGCCTGGGTGATTGGCGAGGATTGCGCAAGCTGGACGCTGGGTACGCCATGTTTAGCCGGTTTTGGTCGTTCATCGCTTCAGAAATTGACTATCTCGTCGATATATCGACTTCCCACAGACCAAAACCCTTTGTCTTGATGTGCGGCTTGGATTTCAGGCGATGGATTTCAGAACCTCACGGAAGTGATATGGATAACAAGTTTTTCAAGAAAAGCGTGCTGGCAATGGTTGTCAGCGCTTCGACCGTTCAGGCCTTTGCCAGCGAGTACGATCTGAGCCAGGGTTTCAAGGACTGGACTGGTCAAACTCTTAATGAAACGCTGACTCTCACCGGGCAACGGACTCGCCAGAGCAACACGGACAACAAAGGTGTCACGTTCTTCCAGAACACCGTCGCGGGCTCACTCATTAACCGGGGCGACTTCACTTTCGACGCTCAAGGCGCGACGGTGACCGGGATCGGACTGGATGTCGGTTTCTTCAACTCCAGCGGCAGCAACATTCAGGGTGACTTCATCAATGCCGGCAAGCTTTCTCTTTCCAACGTGAATAGCGCTGAGGGAATCGAGATCGCCAATACCACTATCACCGGCAATGTCATCAACGCCGGGACTGTCTCCATCACCCAGGCATCGGGAGCCAATATCTATGGCTCGCCTGAGGGTATCTACCTCCATGGGACCACTATTGGCGGCGATCTGATCAACAGTGGTGTTGTCGATGTGCAGGGCAACGATGCCGTGGGGCTGATTCTGGATTCCCATTCCGGGCATCCCGTGAGCATCACCGGCAAGCTTCTCAACTCAGGAACGATTCGTGCCACGGGTCAGAACGCCTCCGCTTTTCATGTCGAGACCCAAACCAGCGCGTTGAGGATCGAGAACAGCGGCTCGATCATGAGCGTCGGCAAGAACGCCGAGGCTATCGGGTTTTTGGATGGTTCAGTCGATTATTTGCTCAACACCGGGACTATTGAGGCATCGGGTGAAGACGCCGTTGGCATCAAGCTCGGCGGTGCCACTTTCACGCAGAATGCTGTGTCTGGCGCTCGGGGCATTATCAACTCCGGCAATATCACTGCGGACGGTGTTGCGATCCGGGTCGATGCGGACCAGACATCAGCGTTCGAGATCAACCAGCAAGGTGGCGAAATTCGCAGCAATCATGCGGCGGCCATCGATGGCGCAGGGTTGGCGCAACTGAACTGGACCGGCGGTGCAATCAAGGGCGATCTGCTCAATCTCAATGGGGTGAATGTGGCGGGTCAAGCCAATTACACCGGTAGCAAGATTGGCAGCACGGTTTCCATCGTTTCGGGATCCCTGAACCTTCAGAACCAGGGGGTCGTAATTACCGGTGACCTGAACGTCGGAGCCAACAGTGGCATCGATATGTTGCTTTCGGATCGCGTCACGCCCGGCACGCCCTATTTGACGGTGGACGGCAAGGCGACCTTCGCTCAGTCCTCCAAAGTGACGTTGAATGCCAAACCAGGTGATTTCACGCCGACCGCTGCCGGCACTCAATACACGCTGGTCAAGGCCGGCAGCCTGCAGAACAACGGGTTGAGCGTTACCAGTTCGTCCTCGTTGTTGAACGTCGCCAGCTATACAACCGATGCCCAGACCGTCAACGCGCTGGTCACACTGAAAAGTGACAGTCAGGTGGATGAAGAGCAGGGGAACGTCGGCACCTCCCGCAGCACCCGCCAGATCCTCAATCGCTTCAAGAATGGCCCGCTGGGACAATTGAACAGTGATGATGCGGTCTTCAAAGCCTTTGCCAACGCCTCTTCCCAAGAGGCGCTGGCGAAGCTCGGTGAGCAACTGGCGCCGGAAGTCAGCCGTGGGGCGGTCAATGCGGCAGTATCGGGTCAGGCGATGATGAATGGAGCGATCAGCAACCGCGTGTCCGGTCTGCGCTCGGGGCTCTCATCAGGGGATTCACTGGCAGATACCGGCGTGTGGGTTCAGGGATTGAGCAGCAATCAGGATCAGGACAGCCGTGATGCAGTCGCCGGTTATTCGGCCAACAGCAGCGGTATTGCTGTCGGGGCGGACGGCAAGCTGAATGCCAACTCCACCGTGGGTCTGGCCTATTCGTATCTGAACACCAACGTCACCTCCGATACTGGAAATAAGACCGATGTACAGGGCCAGGCATTGACGCTGTACGGTAGCTGGGATCTGCGCAACTGGTTTGTCGATGGCAGCCTCAGTTACGGGCGCAATGACAACGACAGCAAACGCTATATTGCCGACAGCGCGGCCAAAGCCAGCTACAACAGTGACGCGTGGGCACTGAGCGCCTTGAGCGGTTACACCTTCAAACTCACTGACCAACTGATTGTCGAACCGCGTGTTGCCGCACGCTACACCAATATTCAGCTGGACAGCTTTAATGAGCATGGCTCATCGGCCGCCTTGCACTCCAATGCCCAGCGCTTCGAAATTGGCGAGTTGGGCGCCGGGTTGCGAATGGCCGCTGACGTGCCATTGCTCAATGGCACCCTCACACCTGAAGCGAGCGTGATGGCTTACCACGACTTTATCGGTGACCAGATCAGTCAGACCTCCAGTTTCATCCTGGGGGGCTCGCCTTTCATTGTTGCGGGAGCCAGTCCGGTGCGTGATAGTTATGAAGGGCGCATAGGGGTGAAGTATCAAGTTGATGCTCTAACCCTGGGGACCAACTATAGCTATCAAGCGAAGAGCGGTTTTAACGCCGACACCTTTACCGTTGAAGCGCGCTACGCTTTTTGATCGACTGGATCGCAACGGTTCGCGCTGGCGGATCGTTGCGTCTGATCAACAGGTTCAAACCATGTTTAAAGCACTGGCCGCTATCGGTTTCACGGTTTTCGGGCTTAGCGGGTGCGCGGGTAAAGTCGATTTGCAGGCGGTAAGCCAAGGCTCCTCGCTTAGTCCTGGCACGCTCGATAGTTCACCTTACACACTCATGGCCTTGCTACCGCCACCAGGGGGCTACAAGCATCTGCGTGTTTACATTGAAGGCGATGGTCGGGCATGGGCGACACGATCTCAACCGAGTATCGACCCGACCCCTCGAGTGTCCTTGATGGCGAAATTGGCCGCTGGAGATCGGGGGCCCAGTGCCTATCTGGCGCGCCCTTGTCAGTTCGTGGCATCACCGGGTTGCAATACTGATTTGTGGACTTCCGGTCGTTTCAATTCATCAGTCATGGAGGCCATGAACACAGCCCTTGATCGTCTGAAAAGCCGCTTTGCAGTGGAGCAGTTCGAACTGGTCGGATATTCGGGCGGCGCAGCGATTGCCTTGGTCCTTGCGGGGACTCGTAACGACGTCACTCAAGTGCAAACAATTGCCGGGAATCTCGACCCGGTAAAGTGGGCTGAGCTGATGCAGCTCGCGCCATTCTCGAAGCCGGTGACACCTCTGCAATTTCGCGACAAGTTGCGTGCGCTCCCGCAACGTCATTTCATTGGTTTGAATGACAAGGTCGTGCCGCCTCAAATGCTCCAGGTCTACACCACGCAGCTTCAGGGCAAATGCCTGGAAGCCGTCGAAACTCTCGCCACCCACGATCAGGGATACGATGAAAGTTGGGGCGCGCGGTCGGACCTGCCGATGGCTTGTGAGACTGATCCATTGCGCTGAATGCAATTTCAGCCCTTTCAGGCGCCCCCATTGATTCAGCGATCAATAGCGCAAGGCGTCGACAGCGGCCTGACGCAACACCCGAATGCCTGCGCGAATCAGCCAGCAGGCAAGAATGAACGGCGCGGTCAGCGTTGCCAGGCCCAGCGCGGCGAATCCCGGTGTGAGCAATACCGCGAGCAGAATACCGAGCAGCGGCAACCACCGTTGGCGGCGTTGCGCGCTGAAGGCGAGGGCGGCGAGTACTGGGTTGTAGCCGCTCAAGCCCTGCAAGGCGCTGGAGGTGTCGTGATGCAACAAGGCGAAACCCAGGCCGGCGGCGGAGCCGAGCAGCGCCCACGCAAAGGCACGGCGGTCGGCGATCAGCAACCCGGCGGCAATCAGCGCGCCGGCCAGGGGATGGCCGAGAAACATGACTTGCCCCAGGCCTTTCAATTCGGCGGCGAGCAGGTTGAGGCTGTTCAGTTCGATCAGAGAAACGGATTGCTGTGGCGCGGCAAAGCCGAGCAACAACCAACTCAACCCAACGAAAGGTGCGGTGTAGGCCGGTAGACATTGATGATCGCGGGCACCTTTGAGCCATTGCTGGGTGAGCATCGCACTCAGGCCGCCGCAGGCGATGATCAGCGGTGGCAACAGCGCTGACCAAGGGAAATACAGGCTCAGCAGCAGACCGAGCAAAATGCCGTTGTAACTGAATAGCCCGGCCTGACGATTGGCCTTGGCATAGCCGCGACGTTGCGCAGTGAGCAACCCGGCGACACCTCCCAGCAGCGCACCGCCGAGCAGAGCGGGCGCGGTGAACAGAATCGCTAATAGACACAACAGCCCGCACAGCGGATGACGCTGGAGGAAAATCTGGCTGAAGCCGTTGAGCAGGGCGGTGGCCCAGTCGGGGCAGTGGGTGTTGAAGTGGTTGGTGGGCATTTTAGGTCTGTGTGTCTGAGGGACCGAGTCGCCAGCTTCGCGAGCAAGCCCGCTCCCACATTGGTCTTGTGTCGACCACAGATTAAATGTGGGAGCGGGCTTGCTCGCGAAGAGGCCGGTACAGGCGCTAAATCAACGTCTCGATGCGCAACGAGTTGGTCGACCCCGGCTGCCCGAACGGCACCCCCGCCGTAATCAGCAACGTATCCCCGCGCTGAGCCATCCCCTGCGCCTGGGCGATTTCCAGCGCCGTCGAGCACACTTCATCCACCTGCCGCAGCCGGTCATTGACCACCGAGTGCACGCCCCACGCCACGGTCAACCGGCGAGCGGTCTGCAGATTCGGCGTCAGGTTGAGGATCGGTACCGTCGGCCGCTCCCGCGCCGCCCGCAGGCTCGAGGTGCCGGACTCGCTGTAGTTCACCAGCACCGCCACCGGCAGCACGTTGCTGATGCGGCGGATCGCGCAACTGATCGCGTCCGACACCGTGGCCTCGGCTTTCGGCCGGCTCACGTCCAGTTGGGTCTGATAGTCGGGACCGTTTTCCACCTGGCGGATGATCTTGCTCATCATCTGCACGGCTTCCAGCGGGTACTCGCCGGACGCGGTTTCCGCCGACAGCATCACCGCGTCCGCGCCTTCGGCCACTGCATTGGCGACGTCGGTGACTTCGGCGCGGGTCGGGGCTGGGGAGAAGCGCATCGACTCCAGCATCTGCGTCGCCACCACCACCGGTTTGCCGAGTTGGCGGCAGGTGCCGATGATGTTTTTCTGAATCTGCGGCACGCTTTCGGCCGGTACTTCCACGCCCAGATCACCGCGTGCGACCATGATCGCATCGCTCAATTCCGCGATTTCCCGCAGCTGAGTCACTGCCGATGGCTTCTCGATCTTCGCCATCAGAAAAGCTTTGTCGCCGATCAGCGCACGGGCCTCGCGGATATCTTCCGGGCGCTGCACGAACGACAGCGCGACCCAGTCCACACCCAACTCCAGACCGAAGCTCAAATCACGGCGGTCCTTGGCGGTCAACGGGCTCAGGTCGAGTACCGCTTGTGGCACGTTGACGCCTTTGCGATCCGACAATTCGCCGCCGTTGAGCACCGTGGTATCGATGGCGTCGGCGTACTTGGTCACCACCCGCAGGCGCAGCTTGCCGTCATCCAGCAGCAGGTCCATGCCGGGTTCCAGCGCGGCGATGATTTCCGGGTGAGGCAAGTTGACCCGGCGCTCGTCCCCCGGCGTCGCATCCAGATCCAGTCGCAGCGCCTGGCCGCGATATAGCTGCACTTTGCCCTGGGCGAATTTGCCGACCCGCAGTTTCGGGCCTTGCAGGTCCATCAAAATGCCCAAGGGGTAATTCAGCTGGCGCTCGACCTCACGAATCCACTGATAGCGCTGCGCGTGGTCGGTGTGATCGCCGTGGCTGAAATTCAGGCGAAAGATATTCACCCCGGCGCGCACCAGTTCACGGATATCGTCGATCCCGTCGGTGGCCGGGCCGAGGGTGGCGAGGATTTTAACCTTCTTGTCAGGCGTCATGTTTAGGGCTCTCGAGGATCAGTATGGCGCGGAAGTCGTTGACGTTGGTGCGGGTCGGCTCGGTGACGATCAGTGCATCGAGCGCCGCGAAGTAGCCATAGCCATTGTTATTGTCCAGTTCATCGCTGGCGCTCAAACCGAGAGCTGCGGCGTGGGCGTAGCTGTCCGGAGTCATGAGGGCGCCGGCATTGTCTTCGGAGCCGTCGATACCATCGGTGTCACCGGCCAGGGCGTAGACGCCGGGCAGGCCCTTGAGGCTGTCGGTCAGGCTCAGGAGGAATTCGGCATTACGCCCGCCACGGCCATTGCCGCGCACCGTGACGGTGGTTTCGCCGCCGGACAGAATCACGCACGGCGCCGCCAGCGGCTGGCCGTGCTGGAGGATCTGCCGCGCAATGCCGGCGTGGACCTTCGCCACTTCCCGGGATTCACCTTCCAGGTCGCCGAGAATCAACGGGCTGAAACCAGCCTGACGGGCTTTCACCGCCGCCGCTTCCAGTGATTGCTGCGGACGGGCGATCAATTGGAAGTGACTGCGGGCCAGGCTCGGATCGCCGGGTTTGACCGTCTCCGACTCGGGGCTTTGCAGCCAGTTGCGCACCGAGGCCGGGACTTCGATGGCATAACGCTTGAGGATCGCCAACGCTTCAGCCGAGGTGCTCGGGTCGGCCACGGTGGGGCCGGAGGCGATGACGGTGGCGAGATCGCCCGGCACATCGGAAATTGCATAGGTGTAAACCGTGGCGGGCCAGCAGGCTTTGCCCAGACGCCCACCTTTGATCGCCGAGAGGTGCTTGCGCACGCAGTTCATCTCACCGATGGTCGCGCCGGATTTGAGTAGCGCTTTGTTGATCGATTGCTTGTCGGCCAGGGTGATGCCGGCGGCGGGCAAGGCGAGCAGGGCAGAGCCACCGCCCGAGAGCAGGAAGATCACACGGTCGTCTTCGCTCAGGTTGCTGACCAGTTCCAGAACCCGTTTCGCGACGGCCAGACCGGCAGCGTCCGGCACCGGATGCGCGGCTTCGACCACTTCGATTTTTTCGCACGGGGCGCCGTGGCCGTAGCGGGTCACCACCAGGCCTGTCACTTCACCCTGCCAGCAGCGCTCGACCACCTGGGCCATGGCGGCCGCGGCTTTACCGGCACCGATAACGATCACCCGGCCGCTGCGGTCGGTTGGCAAATGGGCTTCAAGGACGTGCTGCGGATGGGCCGCGTCGATGGCTGTGGCAAACAGCTCGCGCAGCAATTGTTGCGGATCGACCGACATGGCGGGCTCCCGGAATTCTTGTTATTGGAGGGCGACTCGGTTCCCTGTGGGAGCGGCCTGTGGTGGGGGGGCTTGCCCCCGTTTGAGTGCGTAGCGCTCACAAAGTCTTTGGTGTATCAGAGATTTTGGGGCTGCTTCGCAACTCAACGGGGGCAAGCCCCCTCGCCACAGGCCCGCGCCCACAGGTTTTTGCGCAGGGCGTTATTTATCGCGAATTGAGAAGTTCGCCATGTGTTCCAGGCCCTTGATCAGCGCCGAGTGATCCCAGTTGCTGCCACCGATGGCCGCGCAGGTGCTGAACACCTGTTGGGTATTGGCGGTGTTCGGCAGGTTGATGTTTAGCTCGCGGGCACCGGCCAGGGCCAGGTTCAGGTCCTTCTGGTGCAGGCTGATGCGGAAGCCTGGATCGAAGGTGCCTTTGATCATGCGTTCACCGTGCACTTCAAGGATCTTCGACGAGGCGAAGCCACCCATCAGTGCTTCACGGACCTTGGCCGGATCAGCACCGTTTTTCGAGGCGAACAACAGCGCTTCGGCCACAGCCTGGATGTTCAGCGCGACGATGATCTGGTTCGCCACTTTCGCGGTTTGCCCGTCGCCATTGCCGCCGACCAGGGTGATGTTCTTGCCCATGGCCTGGAACAGCGGCAGGGCACGTTCGAAGGCGTCGGCGTCACCACCGACCATGATGCTCAGGGTCGCGGCCTTGGCGCCGACTTCACCGCCGGAAACCGGCGCGTCGAGGTATTGCGCGCCTTTCTCGTTGATTTTGGCGGCGAAGGTTTTGGTGGCCGTCGGCGAGATCGAGCTCATGTCGATCACGACTTTGCCTTTGCCGACGCCCGCCGCAACACCGTCGGCGCGGAACAGCACGTCATCGACCTGCGGGGTATCCGGCACCATGACGATGATGAATTCGGCTTCCTGGGCGACTTCTTTCGGGTTTGCCAGCGCGACGGCGCCAGCAGCCACCAGGTCGGCAGGCGCGGGGTCGTGGTGCGCCGACAGGAACAGGCTGTGACCGGCTTTCTGCAGGTTCAACGCCATTGGGTGGCCCATGATGCCGGTGCCGATGAATCCGATTTTAGCCATGAGAAAATCCTCTTGTTTTTATGTCGCTCAGCAAATAGGAGAAAGCTTTTGGTGGGAGCGGGCTTGCTCGCGAAGAGGCCATAACATTCAGCATCGATGTGACTGTTACACCGCTTTCGCGAGCAAGCCCGCTCCCACATGGATTGCGTCAAATTGCGTTATGGGTTTTGAGCCAGCCCAGGCCCGCTTCAGTGGTGGTCAGCGGCTTGTATTCACAACCGACCCAGCCCTGATAACCGATGCGGTCCAGGTGTTCGAACAGGAAGCGGTAGTTGATTTCACCGGTGCCTGGCTCGTTGCGCCCCGGGTTGTCGGCCAACTGGATGTGATTGATCTCGTCCAGGTGCGCGGCCATGGTGCGGGCCAGGTCGCCTTCCATGATTTGCATGTGATAGATGTCGTATTGCAGGAACAGGTTGGCGCTGCCGACCTGCTCGCGAATCGACAGGGCTTGCGCCGTGTTGTTCAGGTAGAAGCCCGGAATGTCGCGGGTGTTGATCGCTTCCATCACCAGTTTGATGCCCGCCGCTTGCAGCTTGTCGGCCGCGTACTTGAGGTTGGCGACGAAGGTTTTTTCCACGGTGGCCTCGTCGACGCCTTGCGGACGAATACCGGCCAGGCAGTTGACCTGGGTGTTGCCCAGCACTTGGGCGTAGGCAATGGCCAGGTCGACACCGGCGCGGAACTCTTCGACCCGGTCCGGCAGGCACGCGATACCGCGTTCGCCCTTGGCCCAGTCACCGGCCGGCAGGTTGAACAGCACCTGGGTCAAGCCATTGGCATCGAGCCTGGCCTTGATGTCGGCGGAGCTGAAGTCGTAAGGGAACAGGTATTCGACGCCACTGAAGCCGGCCTTGGCGGCAGCGTCGAAACGGGCAAGAAAATCCTGCTCGGTGAACAGCATGGACAGGTTGGCTGCGAAACGCGGCATGGTGGTCTCCTGTAAAAATATGTGCCTGTAGCAGCTGCCGAGGTACGAGGCTGCGTTGGGCTGCGAAGCGGCCCCCCGATGGCGGTCCTGCGGACACGCAACGCAGCCTCGTACCTCGGCAGCTGCTACAGGTGTCAGGTCATTCTTAATCGAGCAACGAAATCGCCGTTGGCGCATCGTTGCCGACCAGCGCCAGGTCTTCGAATTCGTTGACGGCGTTGATCTCGGTGCCCATGGAAATGTTGGTCACGCGCTCCAGAATGATCTCGACGATCACCGGCACCTTGAACTCCTCGATCATCTCCTGAGCCTTGCGCAGGGCAGGCTGGATCTGACCCGGTTCGAACACGCGCAGCGCCTTGCAACCCAGGCCTTCGGCGACCGCGACATGGTCGACACCGTAGCCGTTGAGTTCCGGAGCGTTGAGGTTGTCGAAGGACAGCTGCACGCAGTAGTCCATGTCGAAACCGCGCTGGGCCTGACGGATCAGCCCCAGGTACGAGTTGTTCACCACGACGTGGATGTACGGCAGCTTGAACTGCGCGCCCACGGCCAGTTCTTCGATCATGAACTGGAAGTCGTAATCGCCCGAGAGCGCTACCACCTTGCGGGTCGGATCAGCCTTGACCACGCCGAGCGCGGCCGGGATGGTCCAGCCCAGCGGGCCGGCCTGACCGCAGTTGATCCAGTGACGCGGTTTGTAGACGTGCAGGAACTGCGCGCCGGCAATCTGCGACAGGCCGATGGTGCTGACGTAGCAAGTGTCCTTGCCGAACACCTGGTTCATCTCTTCGTAAACGCGCTGCGGCTTGACCGGCACGTTGTCGAAGTGAGTCTTGCGCTGCAGGCTGGCTTTGCGCTGCTGACAGTCTTGCAGCCAGGCGCTGCGGTTTTTCAGCTTGCCGGCGGCTTGCCATTCGCGAGCGACTTCGATGAACACGGTCAATGCGGCAGCGGCGTCGGACACGATGCCCAGGTCCGGGGTGAACACGCGGCCGATCTGGGTCGGTTCGATGTCGACGTGAATGAACTTGCGGCCTTCGGTGTAAACGTCGACCGAACCGGTGTGACGGTTGGCCCAGCGGTTACCGACGCCCAGTACCACGTCGGACTTCAGCATCGTGGCGTTGCCATAACGGTGCGAGGTTTGCAGGCCGACCATGCCGACCATCAGCGGGTGATCGTCCGGGATGGTGCCCCAGCCCATCAGCGTCGGGATCACCGGAATACCGGTCAGCTCGGCGAACTCCACCAGCAACTCGCTGGCGTCGGCATTGATGATGCCGCCACCGGCCACCAGCAATGGGCGTTCAGCCTGGTCGAGCATGGCCAGGGCTTTTTCCACCTGCACGCGGGTCGCGCTCGGCTTGGCCAGTGGCAGCGGCTGGTAGGCGTCGATGTCGAATTCAATTTCGGCCATCTGCACGTCGAACGGCAGGTCGATCAGCACCGGGCCAGGACGGCCGGAGCGCATTTCGTAGAAGGCTTTCTGGAACGCATAAGGCACCTGGCCCGGCTCCAGAACCGTGGTCGCCCACTTGGTGACCGGCTTGACTATGCTGGTGATGTCGACGGCCTGGAAGTCTTCCTTGTGCATACGGGCCCGCGGTGCTTGCCCGGTGATGCACAGGATCGGGATCGAGTCGGCCGAAGCGCTGTAGAGCCCGGTGACCATGTCGGTACCGGCAGGTCCCGATGTGCCGATGCACACGCCAATGTTGCCGGCCTTGGTGCGGGTGTAACCCTCGGCCATGTGCGAGGCGCCTTCAACGTGGCGAGCGAGGACGTGATCGATGCCACCGACCTTCTGCAAGGCGGAGTACAGCGGGTTGATCGCGGCGCCCGGGATGCCGAAAGCGGTATCGACCCCTTCACGGCGCATCACCAGAACGGCGGCTTCGATTGCTCTCATTTTGCTCATGGTTTTGTGCCTCTTACGTTTTGTAATTGTATACAAGTGGCTTTGCGCAGAGTGTATTCACGGCGGACGGCGCAGGTCAATCCATTTTCTCAAGCGGCTGTTTCATTCGTCGGAAGCCCAAAGAACTATGGCTTTTCGTCGCATGTGGCGCTTTTCTAGAATTATTGTATACAAAAAAATAATTCATTGTGTTCTATTTGTTGCATCGGATTGCGCAACACAAAGCAATCCAACGGCTTTCCCAATAACAAAATGAGGACGGCACCATGAGCGCTTTAACCTTGAAAGTTGCAGTCAACCTGGCCGATCAGGCCATCACCGCAGGGCGGGCCATCTCTGCCGCGCCCTTGACCGTTGCCGTGCTGGACGCCGGCGGGCATCTGATCACCCTGCAACGTGAAGACGGCGCCAGCCTGCTGCGTCCGCAGATCGCCATTGGCAAGGCCTGGGGCGCGATCGCCCTGGGCAAGGGCTCACGCCTGCTGGCACAGGACGCCCAACAACGCCCGGCCTTCTTCGCCGCGCTGAATAGCCTGGGGCAGGGCAGCGTCGTCCCGGTACCGGGCGGCGTGTTGATTCGGGATCAGGACGGGACTGTGTTGGGGGCGGTGGGCATCAGTGGGGATCTGTCTGATGTTGATGAGCAATGTGCGATAAGGGCGATCGAGGGGCAGGGGTTGAGGGCGGATGCGGGGATTGCTGCCTGATTTTTTAGGCTGACTGATCTACCGCTTTCGCGAGCAAGCCCGCTCCCACACTGGGTCGTCGGTGGACACAAAATGTGTGAACACCGCAAATCCCCTGTGGGAGCGGGCTTGCTCGCGAAGACAATGTCCCAGACACATCCAGCTAAAAGTCTGCCCCACTGTCCTATGTCCGCTGATCTAGCCTTTTCATGATTTCATCCATGAAGGGGGCAAAGGAATGCCTGAACTGTCAGCATCACATCGTCTGCGCATTGGTCGCTATGCAGAGCAGAACCGCATCTATCTACTGACGGCCAATACGCTTGGGCGGGAGCCTGTTTTCAAGGATTACACGTTGGGCAGGAAGGTCGTACATCAATTCAGGCAAGCACAGAGCGAGGGTTTTGCTGATTCATTGGCCTGGGTCGTCATGCCCGATCATTTTCATTGGCTTGTTCAATTGCAAAAAGGATCACTGGGTCAATTGATGTGCCAGGCGAAATCCTTGAGTACTCGATCGATCAATGCGGCGACTGGACGGACAGGCAGTCTTTGGCAGCAGAGTTTTCATGATCATGTACTGCGGCAAGAGGAGAGTTTGGTGAGAGTGGCCCGTTATGTCGTTGCCAACCCCTTGCGCGCGGGACTGGTTGAGAAATTGGGTGACTATCCTTTGTGGGATGCCATTTGGGTTTGATAGGGGAACCGAGTTGCCCCATTCGCGAGCAAGCCGGCTCCCACAGTTGATCTCTGTTGTTCACAGATTTTGTGTACGCAGTAGATCCAATGTGGGAGCGGGCTTGCTCGCGAAGGCCGCTCCGCGATTTATCGGTCGGGTTCACACCCTTTGAGCACCAACCGGATAATCGTCTGCGCCGCGGCTTCATAGTCGGCTTCATCCAGCTTGGCCTTGCTGGTCACCGCAGAGATCTGCCAGTCGAAGTCGGCGTAGGTCTGGGTCGCGGCCCAGATGCTGAACATCAGGTGATTGGGGTCGATGGGGGCGATCTGGCCGCGGTCGATCCAGGTCTGGATGCAATCGATGTTGTGCCTGGCCTGGCCGTTGAGTTGCTCGACCAGGTCGGGGCTCAGGTGCGGGGCGCCGTGCATGATTTCGCTGGCGAACACCTTGGAGGCGAAGGGCAGGTCACGGGAGATGCGGATTTTCGAACGAATGTAGCCGCTCAGCACTTCGCCGGGCACGCCGTCGGCGTTGAACGGCGTCGAGGCCTGCAGGATCGGTTCGATGATACTTTCCAGAACCTCGCGGTAGAGGTTCTCCTTGGATTTGAAGTAGTAGTAGACGTTGGGCTTGGGCAGCCCGGCCTTGGCCGCGATGTCACTGGTTTTGGTCGCAGCGAAGCCCTTGTCGGCAAACTCTTCGCTGGCGGCACGCAGGATCAGTTCTTTGTTGCGCTCGCGGATAGTGCTCATAAACCAAGGAGTTCCTTGCCTGTTCTGGCGGTTGCGCATGGTAGCACCGGCCTCGCGCGGCGCTCAAGAATGCCCCGTGCAGCCTCGGGTCGCGTTATGCTGCGCACCATTCATTCAAGAAGGAAACCCGATTCATGGCAGGAAGCAGTTTGCTGGTGCTGATCGACGACATCGCCACCGTACTGGACGATGTGGCGCTGATGACCAAAATGGCCGCGAAGAAGACCGCCGGTGTACTGGGCGACGATCTGGCGCTCAATGCCCAGCAGGTTTCCGGCGTGCGTGCCGAGCGGGAAATCCCGGTGGTATGGGCGGTGGCCAAGGGCTCTTTTCTCAACAAGCTGATCCTGGTGCCGTCGGCGTTGGCCATCAGTGCGTTCATGCCATGGTTGGTCACGCCGTTGTTGATGGTCGGTGGCGCTTACCTGTGCTTCGAAGGCTTCGAAAAACTTGCCCATAAATTTCTGCACAGCAAAGCCGAAGACCAGGCCGAACACGCCGAGTTGGTCGAGGCGGTAGCCAACCCGGCAGTCGATCTGGTGGCGTTCGAAAAGGACAAGATCAAAGGCGCCATCCGTACCGACTTCATCCTTTCGGCGGAAATTATCGCCATCACCCTGGGCACAGTGGCAGGCGCTTCGTTGACTCAGCAAGTGATCGTGCTGTCGGGCATTGCCATCGTCATGACCATCGGCGTCTACGGCTTGGTGGCCGGTATCGTCAAACTCGACGACCTCGGTCTGTGGCTGACACAGAAACCCGGTCAGATGGCTCAAAGCATCGGCGGCGGGATTCTGCGCGCCGCGCCGTACATGATGAAAAGCCTGTCGGTGATCGGCACGGCGGCGATGTTTCTGGTCGGTGGCGGCATTCTGACCCATGGCGTGCCGGCGGTTCATCACTGGATCGAGAGTGCCGCCGCAAGTGTCGGCGGGGCCGGGTTCATCGTGCCAACGTTGCTCAATGCAGTGGCCGGGATTGTGGCCGGTGCGGCGGTGTTGATCGGGGTGATGGCTGTCGGCAAGCTCTGGAAAACGGTAAAAGCCTGAACCTGTGGTGTTTGATACACCGCACATGAAAAAAGGCCATTCGACGCACATCGAATGGCCTTTTTTGTTGCATGCGGAGTTACTCGGCGATCTGCAGCTTGCGCGCCTCGGTATACACGTAACGCACTTTTTCATACTCGAACGGTGTGTTCAGCTGGCCGTAGCGGAAGCTGTTCTGGTGGCGCTTGTCGATGGCGCGCAGCGCCCAGATTTCCGGGTGGTTGGAGCTGACTTCGGAAACGTTCAGGAAGTTGATCGCCGATTCACCGGTGTAATCGACCGCCAGGCCCGCGGTATCACGCAGGTTCGACGGGCCGAGGATCGGCAGTACGAAATAGGCGCCACCCGGTACACCGTAGAAGCCCAGCGTCTGGCCGAAGTCTTCGCTTTGGCGCGGCAGCCCCATGGCGGTGGCCGGGTCCCATAGGCCGGCGACCCCGATGGTGGTGTTGAGCAACAGGCGCGCGGTGGTGTTAAGCGAGCGCTTACCCTTGAATTGCAGCAGGCTGTTCGCCAGGTTCGGCACATCACCGAGGTTGTTGAAGAAGTTGCTGACGCCGGTGCGCAGGAAGCTAGGGGTGACGTAACGGTAGCCGTTGACCACGGGCAGGAACACCCATTGGTCGAACCGGTAGTTGAAGTGGTAGACACGGCGGTTCCACTCTTCCAGCGGGTCATAGACGTTCAGTGCGTTGAGGGTCGAACGTTCGAACTCGCGCTGGTCCAGCCCCGGGTTGAATTTGAGTTTGCTCAGCGGTTCCTTGAAACCGTCGCTGTCGATGACAACCGGTGCGTTGGCTTTGCTGTTGTCGGCATGGGCGACGCCTGCACAGAGTAATGCGGCGATCAGCAGGGGGTATTTAGCCACGGAAAAACTCCAGCATGGCGTCGCTGTTGACGCGATAGTTGAGGTTGCCGCAATGGCCGCCCAATGGATAAACAGTCAAGCGGTCGCCAAAGGTCCGACGCAGGAAACCCAGGTCGCCAGGGCCGAGGATCACGTCGTCGGCGTTGTGCATGACGGCGATTTTCGGGCTGTCGTGCAGGTAGTCCTTGAGTGCGTACAGGCTGACCTGATCGATCAGTTGCAGCAGGCTGCCGCCGTCGGTGCGGGCGCGCCACATCGGGATGACCTGCTCGGTGATGTAGCAGTCAAAATCGCACTGCAGCGCGCGTTTGAGGAATGGCGTGAGGGTGGTGCCTTCAGTAATCGGGTATTTCGGTGGCGTGATCAGGCCGCGACGGTTGATCAGGTCCGAGGTGAAGGCGATGTCCGCCGCCGAGAAGCGGAACGAAGTGCCGATCAGCATCGCCATCTGCTCGTTGCTCAGGTGCTGCTTGGACTGCTGGAAGTCGTAGAGCAGAGCGTCGTTGAGGTCGATGTAGCCCTTCTGCTGGAAGTAGCGGGTCAGTTTGTTCAGCACCAGTTCATAGAAAGTGGTGGTGTTGTTGATGCCTTTCACCTCTGTCTGTACCAGCTTGTCGAGGTTGGTGACCGAGGTGTAAAGGTTGACCGGCGGGTTGAGCAGCAAGACCTTCTTGAAATTGAAGCTGCGACGGGTTTCATCCAGGTGCGCAACAAAGGCCGCATCCAGTGCGCCGAGGCTGTAACCGGTCAGGAAAAAGTCGGTGACCGGCAATTTCGGGTTTTGCGCCCGCACGGCCTGCATCACCCGGTACATGTCTTCGGCATCTTCCTTGGTCACGCCTGGAGTGGCGAAGCGCGAGGCAGCGCTCATGAAGTCGAAGCTGGTGGGCGACGACAGCTGCACCACGTGATAACCGGCCTTGTAGTAGAGCTTTTTCAGGTATTCGTTGAGGGTGCTGTCATAGCGTGCACCGGTGCCGGAGATCAGGAAGATCAAGGGGGCGGCATGATCCTGGGTGGCGATGCGGTAGGTGAGTTTTTTCACCGGCCAGAAATTGTCCGGCAGGTTGAATTCACGCTCCGGGCGCAATGTGACGCTGCGATCCTCTTGATTGATATCGCTGTCCAGCGGCAATTCCGGGCGCAACTCCGGCGGTGTCGTGGCGATGGTCGCCTCGAATGGGTTGGTCAGGGGGTAGCCATAACTGGCGGCATCAATGTCGGCCGCCAGTACGGACGCACTTAAAAGCAAGCCGCCAAACAGGGCGGCGAAGCGCAAGGAACGGAGCATGACTAGATCCCTTAGAGGAAGGTGCCGGATGAAGTTCGCAGGCTATGACCATCGGATGTGCACCAAAGTGCCATGCTTCGGTGGCAAGCAGGCCTGATTTCGGAGCAACGGTAGCGGGACGATACACTTTGCAGCTATTTCATGGACAGTTAATTGATGTTGTTTTCTTACCACGGGCGGGGGATTAAGCTGGCCGCCGATTTCGTTTATTGGAGTGCTTCATGTCCCGCCGTCTGCCCGTGATTCTGCTGCTCGTTCTTCTGCCATTGTGGCTGGCCGCCAGTTATGGCGCGCGTTATGGCTTCATGGAGGATGCTCAATGGGTCGGCATCTGCGTTGACGAGGCCAGTCGTTGGGAATGCCAGGTGCGCTCGAACCTGGGCTTGATGATTCATTTCAAGGTGCTGGGCTGGGCGGCATTGGCGGCAGCCGTGACCGGTTTTGTGCTGCCGGGGCGGGCAGGGTGGTGGCTGGCGGTACTGGCGCTGGTGTTCGGGTTTCCGGCACTGGCGTTGTACACCACCACGTTGGCGGTGTTTGCGGTGGTGATTGCTGCTTTGCGTCTGGTTCGGGCTTCTCGTAGTGCCTGATAATCAGCCTTCGCGAGCAAGCCCGCTCCCACAAGGATTGCGTAAACCCTGTGGAGACGGGCTTGCCTGCTGAAGATTATCCCTTGCGAACCCGCAAGCTGCGCCACAACGCCGCGACCATCAACACACTCACCAGCGCCCAGCCCCAAGCCTGCTGATTCAGCAGACCTTCACGAAACAGCTGCGGCGCAATGCCGGCACCGATGATGAAGGTCAGCAGGGCGATTTCCCGACGCGGCACGCTCACCGGGCGGCACAGATACACCAGCGCCGGCAGGATGAACGCTACACTCGGGAAACTGCGATAACGCGGGTCGAACACCAGTTCCAGCATCATCACTGCCGCGGCAAAACCTGCCGCTGCCAGCCACCAGCCGGCCCGACGCTCCAGCGCATTGAAGGCGCGTCCACGCCAACCGGTGCGGGCGCTCAAGGTCAGCGCGGAATGGGCCAGCACCAACAGATTCAACCCCGTCAGCAATGCTACCCACAACCATTCACTGGCAAACCGGGTGGTGACTCGGGCAAGGTCGCTCCAGGCGCCGATCGAGCAGGCCGCCAGGGCACCGAGCAGCGGCAGCACCAACGCCGCGCGAGTGCTGCGAACGCGACCGCCGAGGATCAGCGTGCCGATGAAGATCAAACCACCCACCGCCAGCCATTGCGACCAGTACGGCACGTTCGAGACCGGCCCGGCGAGTACGCCCTTGTCCTGGCGATCGGCGTCGAACAGTCCCCAATAACCCCCGACCGCACCTTCGCTGGCACGTTTCCAGGGCTGGTCGAAAGCCTCGATCAAGTTGTAATGCCAACCTTGCTGCTCGGCCATGATTACAAAGTTGCGAATGAACTTGGCTTCATTGACCCGGCTCGGCAGCGCCGTTTCACGTTGACGGCCTTCGCTCGGCCAGCCGGTTTCGCCAATCAACACGTCCTTGGGCGCGAACTTGTTGCCGAACACCTGGCGCACTTCTGCCACATGTTGCAGCGCTGCATCGATGTTCGACGGATCGTCTTCCCAGTACGGCAATAAATGGATGGTCAGGAAATCCACTGCCGGGGCGACTTCCGGGTGTTTGAGCCAGAACTCCCAGACGTCGGCGTAGGTCACCGGTTGCTTGACCCGGCTTTTGACTTTATTGATCAGCGTTGCCAGCTGTGCACCGGTGACTTCCTTGCGCAGCAGGGCTTCGTTGCCGACGATCACCGAGGTCACCACGTCCGGGTTGGCATTGGCCGAGGCGATCAGCAGATCGATTTCCTTGGCGGTGTCCACCGGGTTGCTGTTGACCCAGGCGCCGATCATCAGCTTCAAGCCGTGCTTGCGCGCCAGGCCGGGCAGGGCTTCGAGGCCGGTCATGGAATAGGTGCGAATGCATTCGAAACGGGTCGCCAGCAGGGCGAGGTCGGCGTCCATGCGCTCGGGGCGCAGTTTGAACGGCATATCGAATGGCGATTGGTCTTTGTCGAAGGGGGTGTAGGAGGCGCATTGCAGCTTGTGCGTCGAGCTGGCTACATCCGGCAGGATCACCGGTTTGCCGAGGCCGTACCAGAAACCGCCAAGGGCAAAAAGCCCCAGCAGGCAAGCGAAGAGATAAGCCAAAAATGGGAAACGTGATGTCGCGGGCATGTTCAGGCCGTCTGGGAGCAAAGCCGGGCATGTTACCTGCATTTGTCCCGCGCTTGGTGGCCCGCATAGTTTTGACATGCAAAGTTCAGGCGGGATGGCCTCTGCTTTTTTAGTGGTTGCGATTAATGGCCTTCTGATGTCGTTTCTCGATGCCTTGAGGTCGCTGGCAGAGCAGGTCACTGTTGGCGTCGGGTTGATGATCAATACGTCAGTACTCCGCTGATGTTCGGAAGAGTTTGCGGTGGGCGTGATGGGGGCGCTGTGCACCATAACAATACGTTGAGCGACTCGGCATCCGTCGAGTGCAGCACTTTCGGGGAAGTAACGATGAAGATGCGACGACTCTTGGGCGCAAGTGCCGCTTTGGTGCTGGCGATCAGCTCTACGATGGCCAGCGCTGAAGGCAAAGCAGTAACTATCGGTTATGTCGACGGCTGGTCGGACAGCGTTGCCACGACCAACGTGGCTGCAGAAGTGATCAAACAGAAACTCGGTTATGACGTGAAGCTGCAAGCCGTTGCCACCGGGATCATGTGGCAGGGTGTGGCCACCGGTAAGCTCGACGCGATGCTGTCGGCGTGGCTGCCAGTGACTCATGGCGAATACTGGGCGAAGAACAAGGATCAGGTCGTCGACTACGGCCCGAACTTCAAGGATGCGAAAATCGGTCTTATCGTGCCGGAGTACGTCAAGGCCAAGTCTATTGCGGACCTGAAAACCGACGACAGCTTCAAGGGTCGAATCGTCGGCATCGACGCCGGTTCAGGCGTGATGCTCAAGACCGATCAGGCCATCAAGGATTACGGCCTGGACAATTACACTCTCAAGGCCAGTTCCGGCGCCGGCATGATTGCCGAGCTGACCCGTGCCGAGAAGAAAAACGAATCCATTGCTGTCACCGGTTGGGTGCCGCACTGGATGTTCGCCAAGTGGAAACTGCGCTTCCTGGAAGACCCGAAAGGCGTTTACGGCGCGGCTGAAACCGTGAACAGCATCGGCAGCAAAGAACTGGCAACCAAAGCGCCTGAAGTCGCGAAGTTCCTGAAGAACTTCCAGTGGGCGTCGAAAGACGAAATCGGCGAAGTCATGTTGGCGATCCAGGACGGTGCCAAGCCTGAAGTCGCAGCGAAGGATTGGGTGGCCAAACACCCGGATCGCGTTGCCGACTGGACCAAATGATTTGAGCTGATGGCTCTAGTCAGCACCTCCCAAGGCCGCTTGGCGTAACTGCCAAGCGGCCTTTTGTTTTTTTTGTGTGGGAGCGGGCTTGCTCGCGAAAGCGGAGTGTCATTCAGCGTTGATGTCGGCTGACACTCCGCTTTCGCGAGCAAGCCCGCTCCCACATTGTTTAATGCATCCTGGGAAATGGCGATTCTGTCATGTCGTTCTAATACTAAGGTCGTCTGGAACCTCTCCGGCAGCCGCATAGAGTGGATAACGTTCCAACTAAATCTGTGCTGCGAGGATAAAAACAATGAACGACAGCATTTACCTCTCGATTCAAAACAGCCCGCGCTTCAAGGAGCTGGTGAGCAAAAGAGAGCGATTCGCCTGGATTCTTTCAGCGATCATGCTTGGGCTTTACTCCGGATTCATCCTTTTGATTGCTTACGGGCCACATATTCTGGGCGCGAAAATCAGCCCTGAGTCATCGATGACCTGGGGCATTCCGATCGGTGTCGGGCTGATTGTTTCGGCCTTTGTCCTGACGGGCATCTACGTGCGACGCGCCAACGGCGAATTCGACGACTTGAACAATGCAATTCTCAAGGAGGCTCAGCAATGATCCGGCGTCTAATGGCTCTGTTGAGCATCGCAGCCTTTGCACCGGGCGCCTGGGCGGCTGAGGCCCTGACGGGTGCCGTGCAGAAACAACCGCTTAACGTATCCGCGATCATGATGTTCGTGGTGTTCGTGGGCGCAACCTTGTGCATTACCTATTGGGCGTCCAAACGCAACAAGTCGGCGGCCGACTACTATGCGGCGGGCGGCAAGATCACCGGTTTCCAGAACGGTCTGGCGATCGCCGGTGACTACATGTCCGCGGCGTCCTTCCTGGGTATTTCCGCCCTGGTGTTCACCTCCGGTTACGACGGCCTGATCTACTCGATCGGCTTCCTGGTGGGCTGGCCGATCATTCTGTTCCTGATCGCCGAGCGCCTGCGCAACCTGGGCAAGTACACCTTTGCCGACGTGGCGTCCTATCGCCTGGGGCAAACCCAGATCCGCTCGCTGTCGGCGTGTGGTTCGCTGGTGGTGGTGGCGTTCTACCTGATCGCGCAAATGGTCGGTGCCGGCAAGCTGATTCAGCTGCTGTTCGGCCTGGACTACTACGTTGCGGTGATTCTGGTGGGTATCCTGATGTGCCTGTACGTGCTCTTCGGCGGCATGCTGGCGACCACTTGGGTACAGATCATCAAGGCGGTACTGTTGCTGTCCGGTGCCTCGTTCATGGCGCTGATGGTGATGAAGCACGTCAACTTCGACTTCAACATGCTGTTCTCCGAGGCGATCAAGGTTCACCCTAAAGGTGAAGCGATCATGAGCCCGGGCGGCCTGGTGAAAGATCCGGTTTCGGCGTTCTCCCTCGGTCTGGCGCTGATGTTCGGTACCGCTGGCCTGCCGCACATTCTGATGCGCTTCTTCACCGTGAGTGATGCGAAAGAAGCGCGTAAAAGCGTGCTGTATGCCACTGGTTTCATCGGCTATTTCTATATCCTGACGTTCATCATCGGCTTCGGCGCGATCTTGCTGGTCAGCACTAACCCTGCCTTTAAAGATGCGGCTGGCGCGCTGTTGGGTGGTAACAACATGGCGGCGGTGCATTTGGCCAACGCGGTGGGTGGCAGTATTTTCCTGGGCTTCATCTCGGCGGTGGCGTTCGCAACCATCCTCGCGGTGGTGGCTGGCCTGACGCTGGCCGGTGCCTCGGCGGTGTCTCATGACCTGTATGCCAGCGTGATCAAGAAGGGCAAGGCCAACGACAAGGACGAAATCCGCGTCTCGAAAATCACCACCGTCGCCCTGGCAGTGCTGGCGATCGGCCTGGGCATTCTGTTCGAGAAGCAGAACATTGCGTTCATGGTGGGCCTGGCGTTCTCCATTGCGGCGAGCTGCAACTTCCCGGTACTGCTGCTTTCCATGTACTGGAAGAAACTGACGACTCGCGGTGCGATGATCGGCGGTTGGTTGGGGCTGGTCAGTGCTGTTGGCTTGATGGTGCTGGGGCCAACCATCTGGGTGCAGATCATGGGTCACGAGAAGGCGATCTTCCCGTACGAATACCCGGCGCTGTTCTCCATGGCCATTGCCTTTGTCGGGATCTGGTTCTTCTCGGTCACCGACAAGTCGGCTGAGGGTGTAAACGAGCGGGCGCTGTTCTTCCCGCAGTTTGTGCGTTCGCAGACAGGGTTGGGGGCGAGTGGGGCGGTTTCGCACTAAGGCTTCTTATATATAAGCTGCATTGACACGAATGCCCCGGTCGAGAGATCGGGGCATTTTTATTGGGCTTTTATGGGCGGTTATCGCACTTTGTAGGAACGAGGCTTGCCCGCGAAGGCTATATGCCGGGCGGCTTGTTTTTTGATGGTGTACATATCCATTGCTGCGGTAACGGCCACTTAGGGTTCCGCTCTTACAGCGGGTCACTTTGGAAAAGCCCCAAAGTAACCAAAGGGCTCTTGCCCCTTGCGTTCGGTGCCTCGCCTGGGCTCGGCATGCCCTCGCTCCGGTCCTGCTCCGTGGGCCCGCCGCCATCGGCCATCCATGGCCGGGGGGGGGCGGCTAACCCGGCATCCATGCCGGGTTGCCCACTGCGCAGAATCTCCACTCGGCCTCTCGAGGGGGCGGATACCGCAAAAGCCAAAGCGAGGCGGCCTACCGGCCGGCCTGGTTGGGCGTGGGTACGTATTTGCTCCTTTTCCGGAGCCCGATCAGCACAAACAAAAACGGCCTCTATCTACATAGAGGCCGTTCTCGGTGCAACTTAAGACGTTATCGCAAGACAGGTCTTATTTGCGGTCTTCAAGCCGGGTGATGTCACGCGACTCGTAGCCAGTGTACAGCTGGCGCGGACGGCCGATCTTGTACGGGCTGGAGAGCATTTCTTTCCAGTGGGAGATCCAGCCGACGGTCCGCGCCAGGGCGAAGATCACGGTGAACATGCTGGTTGGAATGCCGATCGCCTTGAGGATGATCCCCGAGTAGAAGTCGACGTTCGGGTACAACGAGCGCTCGATGAAGTACGGATCAGTCAGGGCGATCTCTTCCAGGCGCATCGCCAGTTCGAGTTGCGGATCGTTGGTAATACCCAGTTCTTTCAGTACTTCGTCGCAGGTCTGCTTCATGACGGTGGCGCGTGGGTCGCGGTTTTTGTAAACCCGGTGACCGAAGCCCATCAGTTTGAACGGATCGTTCTTGTCCTTGGCCTTGGCGATGTACTTGTCGATGTTCGAGACATCGCCAATTTCATCGAGCATGGTCAGTACGGCTTCGTTCGCACCGCCGTGGGCAGGGCCCCACAGTGCGGCGATACCGGCGGCGATACAGGCGAACGGGTTGGCACCCGACGAGCCGGCCAGACGTACGGTAGAGGTCGATGCGTTCTGCTCGTGGTCGGCATGGAGGATGAAGATCCGGTCCATGGCCTTGGCGAGTACCGGGCTGATCGGTTTGATCTCGCACGGGGTGTTGAACATCATGTGCAGGAAGTTTTCCGCGTACGACAGGTCGTTGCGCGGGTACATCATGGGCTGGCCCATGGAGTACTTGTAAACCATTGCGGCCAGGGTCGGCATCTTGGCAACCAGGCGGATCGCGGAGATTTCGCGATGCTGCGGGTTATTGATGTCGAGGGAGTCGTGGTAGAACGCCGAGAGGGCGCCAACTACACCGCACATGACGGCCATCGGGTGGGCGTCGCGACGGAAGCCGTTGAAGAAGGTCTTCAACTGCTCGTGGACCATGGTGTGGTTCTTCACGGTGCCGACGAACTGGGCCTTCTGTTCTGCGGTCGGCAGCTCGCCGTTGAGCAGCAGGTAGCAGGTTTCCAGGTAGTCCGACTTTTCAGCCAGCTGTTCGATCGGGTAGCCGCGGTGCAGCAGAATGCCGTTGTCGCCATCGATATAGGTGATCTTCGACTCGCAGGAGGCGGTCGACATGAAACCAGGGTCAAAGGTGAAACGGCCCGTGGCCGTCAGGCCCCGAACGTCGATAACATCGGGACCAACGGTGCCGGTTAAAATGGGCAGCTCGACGGGGGCTGCGCCCTCGATGATCAACTGCGCTTTTTTGTCAGCCATGTGGCCTCCTATTTATGCTTGAAATCATCAGACAGACCCCCCACGCAGGGCCCGCACCACTATAGTGAGATAAATTCGAATGTCAATTTGCCTAAAGTCTTGCTCCAGAAGGCTTTAACCGGACTTTTTCCTCGAAATTTCCTGCCATTTACGCCTTTTATGCCACTTGTGCAATGCGCTATTAGGGGAAGGTGAACGCGTTGTCATTAGTAGCCTAACTGTCTATACTCGGCCACCGACCGCCAGGGGCTTTTGGGCCTGCTTTATTGGGGGTCGCATCCCTGGGTGGTGGTTACCTGACCAGTGCACTCCCCAACAACTTTGCCCTGATTGTTAGGGGCTCTTCAGTGTGAAAAAAAAGCCGTGAAAAGCCAACGACCTGTAAACCTAGACCTAAGGACCATCAAACTCCCCATTACCGGCGTTACGTCGTTTCTTCACCGTGTTTCCGGCATCATCCTCTTCCTGGGCCTTGGCTTCATGCTGTATGCATTGGGCAAGTCTCTGGGTTCCGAGGAAGGTTTTGTCGAGGTGAAGGCATGCTTGACCAGCCCGCTGGCCAAGTTCGTAGCATGGGGCCTCCTGTCCGCTCTTCTGTATCACCTGGTAGCCGGTGTGCGCCATTTGATCATGGACATGGGCATCGGTGAGACGCTGGAAGGCGGCCGCCTGGGCTCGAAAATTATCATCGCCGTTTCCGTGGTGTTGATCATTCTGGCAGGAGTTTGGATATGGTAACCAGCGTTACGAACCTTTCGCGTTCGGGCCTCTATGACTGGATGGCGCAACGTGTGTCTGCGGTTGTTCTCGCGGCTTATTTCATCTTCCTGATCGGATACCTCGTTGCGAACCCTGGCATTGGCTACGCCCAATGGCATGGTCTGTTCGCCCACAACGGGATGCGTATCTTCAGTCTGCTGGCCCTTGTGGCCCTGGGCGCTCACGCCTGGGTCGGCATGTGGACCATCGCGACCGACTACCTGACGCCGATGGCGCTGGGCAAGTCCGCGACTGCAGTACGTTTCCTTTTCCAGGCAGTATGCGGCGTCGCGATGTTCGCTTACTTCGTCTGGGGTGTGCAGATTCTCTGGGGTATCTGATCCATGGCTAACATTCCAACGATTTCTTTTGACGCCATCATTATTGGTGGCGGCGGTGCCGGCATGCGCGCTGCGCTGCAACTGGCACAAGGCGGTCACAAGACTGCCGTGATCACCAAAGTTTTCCCGACTCGCTCGCACACCGTATCGGCTCAGGGCGGCATCACTTGCGCCATCGCCTCTGCGGATCCGAACGATGACTGGCGCTGGCACATGTACGATACCGTCAAGGGTTCCGACTACATCGGTGACCAGGACGCTATCGAATACATGTGTCAGGAAGGTCCGGCCGCAGTTTTCGAACTGGACCACATGGGCCTGCCGTTCTCCCGTACCGAGACCGGTCGTATCTACCAGCGTCCGTTCGGCGGCCAGTCCAAGGACTACGGCAAGGGCGGCCAGGCTGCACGTACTTGCGCGGCGTCCGACCGTACCGGTCACGCGCTGTTGCACACCCTTTATCAGGGCAACCTGAAAGCCGGCACCACGTTCCTGAACGAATACTACGCTGTCGATCTGGTAAAGAACGGTCAAGGCGAGTTCGTCGGTGTGATCGCGATCTGCATCGAAACCGGTGAAACCACCTACATCCGTGCCAAGGCCACCGTATTGGCCACCGGCGGTGCAGGTCGCATCTACGCTTCGACCACCAACGCCCTGATCAACACCGGTGACGGCGTTGGTATGGCGCTGCGTGCCGGCGTACCGGTACAAGATATCGAAATGTGGCAGTTCCACCCGACCGGCATCGCCGGTGCCGGTGTACTGGTTACCGAAGGTTGCCGTGGTGAAGGTGGTTACCTGATCAACAAGCACGGCGAGCGTTTCATGGAGCGTTATGCTCCGAACGCCAAAGACCTTGCCGGTCGTGACGTGGTTGCCCGTTCGATGGTTAAAGAAATCATCGCCGGCAACGGTTGCGGTCCGAATGGCGACCACGTAATGCTCAAACTCGACCACCTGGGCGAGGAAGTGCTGCACAGCCGTCTGCCGGGCATCTGCGAACTGTCCAAGACTTTCGCGCACGTTGACCCTGTTGTTGCTCCGGTTCCTGTCGTTCCGACCTGCCACTATATGATGGGCGGCGTTCCGACCAACATTCACGGTCAGGCAATCACCCAGAACGACGAAGGTGTCGACGAAATCATCCCTGGCCTGTTCGCAGTGGGTGAAGTGGCGTGCGTATCGGTTCACGGCGCCAACCGTCTGGGCGGTAACTCGCTGCTTGACCTGGTGGTATTCGGCCGCGCTGCCGGCCTGCACCTGGAAAAAGCACTGACCGACGGTATCGAATACGATGACGCCACCGACGCCGACATCAACGCGGCCCTGGCACGTCTGTCCGCTCTGAACGAGCGTACCGAAGGTGAAGACGTGGCAACCCTGCGTCGTGAGCTGCAAAGCTGCATGCAGAACTACTTCGGTGTGTTCCGTACCGGCGAATACATGCAGAAGGGTATTGCTCAACTGGCTGAACTGCGTGGCCGTATCGCCAACGTCAAGATCAACGACAAGAGCCAGGCGTTCAACACCGCGCGTATCGAAGCGCTGGAGCTGCAGAACCTGCTGGAAGTGGCCGAAGCTACCGCCATCGCTGCAGAAGTACGTAAAGAGTCCCGCGGTGCTCACGCCCGTGAAGACTTCGAAGACCGTGACGACGAAAACTGGCTGTGCCACACCCTGTACTTCCCGGGTGAGAAGCGCGTTGCCAAGCGTGCAGTGAACTTCTCGCCGAAGACTGTTCCGACTTTTGAACCTAAGATTCGGACTTATTAAGGGTGGCCGCCATGTTGCAAGTCAGTGTTTATCGTTACAACCCTGATCAGGACGCTGCGCCGTTCATGCAGGAATTCCAGGTTGATACCGGTGGTAAAGACCTGATGGTGCTGGACGTGCTGGCCCTGATCAAAGAGCAGGACGAAGGTTTCTCCTATCGTCGCTCTTGCCGTGAAGGTGTTTGCGGTTCCGACGGCATGAACATCAACGGCAAAAACGGTCTGGCGTGCATCACGCCGCTGTCTGCCGTCGTAAAAGGTAACAAGCTGATCGTTCGTCCTCTGCCAGGTTTGCCGGTTATCCGTGACCTGGTCGTCGATATGAGCATCTTCTACAAGCAATACGAAAAGGTGAAGCCATACCTGCAGAACGACACGCCGGCTCCGGCCATCGAGCGTCTGCAGTCCCCTGAAGAGCGTGAAAAGCTCGACGGTCTGTACGAGTGCATCCTGTGCGCTTGCTGCTCGACTTCGTGCCCGTCCTTCTGGTGGAACCCGGACAAGTTCCTGGGCCCGGCTGCTCTGCTGCAAGCGTACCGCTTCCTGGCAGACAGCCGCGACACCAAGACGTCCGAGCGTCTGGCTTCGCTGGATGACCCGTTCAGCGTATTCCGCTGCCGGGGCATCATGAACTGCGTCAACGTTTGTCCGAAAGGCCTGAACCCGACTAAGGCCATCGGTCACATCCGTAACATGCTGCTGCAAAGCGGCGTGTGATTCAGCTGCTGTACCCGTAGGACCGCTGTACCCGTAGATGCTGCGGCGCAGGCTTCAACCGGCGCCGTAGTTTTAACCTGAGCAGCAGCCCATAAGGCTGCGGCTCTTATTTTGAAGAAATGAGACAAGCAGGGGCATCCGGGCTGGTACCCGGACTATCAGCGTGATCCTAAGTGGCTTGTTTTAGTCGCTGCATTCGGACTTCTGCAAGTTTGCTCGGTGTCGACGCCGGTGGTGTTCCCCTAACCGAGGGTGACCAAGCATGCAAGAAAGCGTGATGCAGCGCATGTGGAACAGCGCCTACCTTTCCGGTAGTAACGCTGCCTATGTGGAAGAGCTCTACGAGCTCTACCTGCACGACCCTAACGCTGTGCCAGAAGAGTGGCGCACCTACTTCCAGAAGTTGCCTGCTGATGGCAACACTGCCACCGATGTTTCGCACTCCACAATTCGCGATCATTTCGTCTTGCTGGCAAAGAACCAGCGCCGCGCCCAACCGGTTTCCGCCGGCAGCGTGAGCAGTGAGCACGAGAAGAAGCAAGTTGAAGTGCTGCGATTGATCCAGGCCTACCGTATGCGTGGCCACCAGGCAGCCCAGCTTGACCCGCTGGGGCTGTGGCAGCGTCCTGCACCTGCAGACCTGTCAATCAATCATTACGGCTTGACCAATGCCGATCTTGATACGACCTTCCGTGCCGGCGACCTGTTCATCGGCAAAGAGGAGGCGAGCCTACGCGAAATTCACGAAGCGTTGCAGCAGACATATTGCCGCACCATCGGCGCTGAATTTACGCACATCGTCGATTCCGAGCAGCGCCAGTGGTTCCAGCAGCGTCTGGAAAGCGTGCGCGGCCGTCCGACGTACTCTGCCGACATCAAGAGCCACTTGCTCGAGCGCGTTACTGCTGCTGAAGGTCTGGAAAAATACCTGGGTACCAAATACCCGGGCACCAAGCGTTTCGGCCTGGAAGGTGGCGAGAGCCTGATTCCGCTGCTTGACGAGCTGATCCAGCGTTCCGGTTCCTACGGCACCAAGGAAATCGTGATCGGCATGGCCCACCGTGGCCGTCTGAACGTGCTGGTCAACACCTTCGGCAAGAACCCGCGCGAGCTGTTCGACGAGTTCGAAGGCAAGAAGAAGGTCGAGCTGGGTTCCGGTGACGTTAAATATCACCAGGGCTTCTCGTCCAACGTCATGACCACCGGCGGTGAAGTTCACCTGGCCATGGCTTTCAACCCGTCTCACCTGGAAATCGTTTCTCCAGTGGTCGAGGGTTCGGTTCGCGCCCGTCAGGATCGTCGTAACGACCCTACCGGTGAAAAGGTTCTGCCGATTTCCATCCACGGTGACGCGGCATTCGCCGGTCAGGGCGTGGTCATGGAAACCTTCCAGATGTCGCAGACCCGCGGCTTCAAGACTGGCGGTACGATCCACCTGGTCATCAACAACCAGGTCGGCTTCACCATCAGCAATCCGGAAGACTCGCGTTCCACCGAGTACTGCACCGACGTCGCGAAAATGATCCAGGCGCCGATCCTCCATGTGAATGGTGATGATCCGGAAGCCGTATTGTTCGTGACCCAGCTGGCGATCGACTACCGCATGCAGTACAAGCGCGACGTGGTGATCGATCTGGTCTGCTACCGTCGTCGCGGCCACAACGAGGCCGACGAACCAAGCGGTACCCAGCCTCTGATGTATCAGCAAATCGCCAAACAGCGCACCACCCGTGAGCTGTATGCCGATCGCCTGACCCAGAGCGGTGTACTGGACGTTGAGCGTGTTCAGGCGAAAGTCGATGAATACCGCAACGCGCTGGACAACGGTCTGCATGTTGTAAAAAGCCTGGTCAAAGAGCCGAACAAAGAGTTGTTCGTGGACTGGCGTCCGTATCTGGGCCACGCCTGGACCGCGCGTCACGACACTCGCTTCGATCTGAAAACCTTGCAGGAACTGTCCGCCAAGCTGCTGGAAATCCCGGAAGGCTTCGTGGTTCAGCGCCAAGTCTCGAAAATCTACGAAGACCGTCAGAAGATGCAAGCCGGCGGCCTGCCGATCAACTGGGGTTACGCTGAAACCATGGCGTACGCGACCCTGGCGTTCGAAGGTCACCCGATTCGTATCACTGGCCAGGACGTAGGCCGCGGTACTTTCTCGCACCGTCATGCGGCGCTGCACAACCAGAAAGATGCCAGCACCTACATTCCGCTGCAGCACCTGTATAAAGGTCAGCCGCGTTTCGATCTGTACGACTCGTTGCTGTCCGAAGAAGCGGTTCTGGCGTTCGAATACGGTTACTCGACCACAGAGCCTAACGCTCTGGTCATCTGGGAAGCGCAGTTCGGCGATTTCGCCAACGGTGCCCAGGTGGTTGTCGACCAGTTCATCACCAGTGGCGAGCACAAGTGGGGCCGTCTCTGCGGTCTGACCATGCTGCTGCCGCACGGTTATGAAGGTCAGGGTCCCGAGCACTCCTCGGCTCGTCTGGAGCGTTACCTGCAGCTGTGCGCCGAGCACAACATTCAGGTAGCCGTGCCGACCACGCCGGCCCAGATCTACCACTTGTTGCGTCGTCAGGTGATTCGCCCGCTGCGCAAGCCGTTGGTGGTCCTGACTCCGAAGTCGTTGCTGCGTCACAAACTGGCTATCTCGACCCTGGAAGATCTGGCCGAAGGTTCGTTCCAGACCGTTATCCCGGAAATCGATGCACTTGACCCGAAAAAGGTCACCCGCATGATTCTGTGTAGCGGCAAGGTCTACTACGACCTGCTGGAAAAACGCCGTGCCGAAGGTCGTGAAGACATCGCCATCGTGCGTATCGAGCAGTTGTATCCGTTCCCTGAGGACGACCTGATGGAGGCGCTCGCCCCTTACACCAACCTCGAAAACGTGGTCTGGTGCCAGGAAGAGCCGATGAACCAGGGCGCCTGGTACAGCAGCCAGCATCACATGCGTCGCAGCCTGACCAACCACAAACAAGGTCTGGTCCTGGAATACGCTGGTCGTGAGGCTTCCGCCGCACCTGCTTGCGGTTACGCTTCGATGCACGCCGAGCAGCAGGAACAACTGCTGCAAGATGCTTTCACTGTTTAACGCCTTCGCGCACCTGAAACCGAATTTAAGGACCCACAGATAATGGCTATCGAAATCAAAGCCCCCACTTTCCCGGAATCGGTTGCCGACGGCACCGTTGCCACCTGGCACAAACAACCGGGCGACGCTGTAAAGCGTGACGACCTGATCGTCGATATCGAAACCGACAAGGTTGTGCTGGAAGTGTTGGCTACTGCTGACGGCGTGCTGGGCGCTATCGTCAAGAACGAAGGCGACACCGTTCTGTCCGACGAAGTGCTGGGCTCCATCGTAGCGGGCGGCACTGCCGCCGCCGCTCCGGCTGCCGCTGCTGCACCTGCCGCCGCTGCCGCTGCTCCTGCCGAAGCGGGCGAAGACGATCCTGTTGCTGCACCGGCTGCTCGCAAGCTGGCTGAAGAAAACGGTATCAACATCGCTTCCGTTGCCGGCACTGGCAAAGGCGGTCGTGTGACCAAGGAAGACGTGGTTGCAGCTGTTGCCGCCAAGAAAGCCGCTCCGGCTGCCGCGCCTGCCAAGGCTGCCGCACCGGCTGCTTCGGCTCCGGTATTCGCTGCTGGCGACCGCGTAGAAAAACGCGTTCCGATGACCCGTCTGCGCGCCAAGGTTGCCGAGCGTCTGGTTGAAGCTCAATCGAACATGGCCATGCTGACCACTTTCAACGAAGTCGACATGACTGAAGTCATGGCCCTGCGTTCGAAGTACAAGGACTTGTTCGAGAAGTCCCACAATGGTGTACGCCTGGGCTTCATGTCGTTCTTCGTGAAAGCGGCCACCGAAGCGCTGAAACGCTTCCCGGCTGTCAACGCGTCGATCGACGGTGCCGACATCGTTTACCACGGTTACGCCGACGTCGGTGTCGCTGTTTCCAGCGACCGCGGCCTGGTTGTACCGGTTCTGCGTAACGCCGAACTGATGAGCCTGGCTGAAATCGAAGGCGGCATCGCCACTTTCGGCAAGAAAGCCCGTGACGGCAAACTGTCGATGGAAGAAATGACCGGCGGTACGTTCACCATCACTAACGGTGGTACCTTCGGTTCGATGATGTCCACGCCGATCGTCAACCCGCCACAAGCGGCCATCCTGGGCATGCACAACATTCTGCAGCGTCCTATGGCGATCAACGGTCAAGTCGTTATCCGTCCGATGATGTACCTGGCGCTGTCCTACGATCACCGTCTGATCGATGGTAAAGAAGCTGTGACCTTCCTGGTGACCATCAAGAACCTGCTGGAAGACCCGGCTCGTTTGCTGCTGGATATCTGATTTCGTTGCTCGGGCCGCTCAGTGATGAACGGCCCTTCCGTAATGACCAGCTTCGTCCCACGACGGTCCCCAAAAGGGGCCGTCCGGTTTGATTCGAGAAGGAATGACACATGACTCAGAAATTCGACGTGGTAGTGATTGGCGCGGGCCCTGGCGGCTACGTGGCTGCCATTAAAGCAGCGCAACTGGGCCTCACCACTGCCTGTATCGAGAAATACACCGACAAGGAAGGCAAACTGGCCCTCGGCGGTACTTGCCTGAACGTCGGTTGCATTCCATCCAAGGCGCTGCTGGACAGCTCCTGGAAGTTCCACGAAGCGCAAGACGGCTTCGCGATCCACGGCATCAACCACGCTGGCGTGACCATGGACGTACCAGCAATGGTCGGCCGTAAAGCCAACATCGTCAAAGGCCTGACCTCCGGCGTTGCGACTCTGTTCAAGGCGAACGGCGTCACTTCGATCCAGGGCCACGGCAAACTGCTGGCCGGCAAGAAAGTCGAAGTCACCAAGCCTGACGGTTCGGTTGAAGTCATCGAAGCCGAAAACGTCATCCTGGCTCCGGGCTCGCGTCCGATCGACATTCCACCGGCTCCGGTCGACCAGAATGTGATCGTCGACTCGACTGGCGCTCTGGAATTCCAATCCGTACCAAAACGCCTGGGCGTGATCGGCGCCGGTGTCATCGGCCTGGAACTGGGTTCGGTATGGTCCCGTCTGGGTGCAGAAGTCACCGTTCTGGAAGCCCTGGACACCTTCCTGATGGCAGCGGACACCGCTGTTTCCAAGGAAGCGCTGAAAACCCTGACCAAACAGGGTCTGGACATCAAGCTGGGCGCTCGCGTGACCGGTTCCAAAGTGAACGGCGATGAAGTCGTTGTGAACTACACCGATGCCAACGGCGAACAGAACATCACTTTCGACAAGCTGATCGTCGCCGTTGGTCGCCGTCCGGTGACCACTGATCTGCTGGCCGCCGATTGCGGCGTGACCCTGGACGAGCGCGGTTTCGTGCACGTTGACGATCACTGCGCCACCACCGTACCGGGCGTTTACGCCATCGGTGACGTGGTTCGCGGCATGATGCTGGCTCACAAGGCCTCGGAAGAGGGCATCATGGTTGTCGAGCGCATCAAGGGCCACAAAGCCCAGATGAACTATGACCTGATCCCTTCGGTTATTTATACTCACCCGGAAATCGCGTGGGTCGGTAAAACCGAGCAGGCCTTGAAAGCTGAAGGCGTAGAAGTTAACGTCGGCACCTTCCCGTTCGCAGCCTCTGGCCGTGCCATGGCCGCCAACGATACCGGTGGTTTCGTCAAGGTCAT